>CAZOFX010000006.1:0-96501 GCA_964579055.1 uncultured Pirellulales bacterium | reverse complement strand
GCGTGGACGGCAGCGGCTCGGGCCTGCTGTTTGTGGACGACATCCGTCTGTATCGGGTGGCTCCGGAGGTGATCGTTCCGGCCGATCCGGGCACGACCGGCTTGGTGGCTTCGTACTCGTTCGAGAACAACGTTCAGGACGGCTCGGGGAACGGCCGCCACGGCACGGCGTTCAACGAGCCGGCGTACGTGGCCTCGCGTGCGGGGCAGGGCCAGGCGATCAACTTCGATGGGTTCGCCGACTACGTGAGCCTTCCGCTGGGTCCGGTGATGAGCACTCTGAGCAACGCGACGGTGGCGACGTGGGTGAACTTCTCGTCGACCAGCGGTTCGTGGGTGCGGATCTTCGACTTCGGCAACAGCAGCACGACGGGGTACATGTTCCTGTGTCCTCGCGGGAGCACGAACGCCCCGATGCGGTTTGCGATCACGCCGGCGGGCGGTTCGGGCGAGTCGATCATCGAGACGCCGGGTTCGCTGCCGACGGACGACTGGCACCATGTGGCGGTCGTGATCGACAGCGCGACGATGACGGTCGCGATCTACGTGGACGGCGAGGTGGCCGCCAGCGGGGCGACGACGACGCTGCCGCCGGCCCTGGGCGCGACGACGCAGAACTGGCTGGCGCGGTCGCAGTACGCCGCCGACGCCTATTTTGCCGGTTCGCTGGATGACTTCGTGATCTACAACCGGGCGCTGTCGGCCTCCGAGGTGCGTTACCTGGCCGGCGACCGGTAGGCACGCATCCTCCACAGTCTTTTTGCACAACCAACCGGGCCTGTGCCACCCCAGCACAGGCCCGGTTCGTATGTCCGGATGCCGCGAAGTCGTTCCGGGCGGGCATGTTATCGGGCGAAGGCCATCTCGTCATAACCTGTCAGACGGTCTCGACTTACCCGGAGAGCCTCGAATACAGCCTCTTCCGGTTGACTTTTTCATGTCGCGGGGGTATACTGTATTATGGCGAACGGGACGTCTGAATATGCGGTCTGCGCATAGCAACCGCGTGGAGAGGCGTGCGCACGTTCTGCCGGATTCCACACGGGGGTGGATGCGTACATCGGCCGGAGGCTCCAGAGTATTCCTGCAACGACCGGGCACAAGCTGTCGCTGTATGGGCCGAAAGTTGTCACGGCCTCAGTCCGACGTTTCGGCCGGGGCGTGCTCCGAGAGGTGGGTGATTCATGCGGACCATTGCGATGGTCAATCAAAAGGGCGGGTGCGGCAAGACCACCACGGCGATCAACACCGCCGCGGCCTTTGCCACCCAGGGGCAGCGCGTCCTGCTGGTCGATCTGGACCCGCAGGCCCACGCCACCATCGGTCTGGGCTATGACCCGGACGCCTTCGACCGCACGGTTTACGATCTTCTCAGCGGCGCCGAGGAGAGCGTACACGCTGTGGTTACCCACACGCAGACGGACGGCCTCGATCTGCTGCCGTGCAACGTGCTTCTGGCCAGCGCCGAACTGGAGCTTGGGTCCGTGCCCGGCAAGGAACTGCTGCTCGGACGCGGCATGGCGGATGCACGCGAGGACTACGACTTCTGTGTCATCGACTGCCCTCCGTCGCTGGGCATTCTGACGCTCAACGCGCTCGTCGCCAGCACGGACATCATCGTGCCGGTGCAGGTGCACTACTATGCCCTGGAAGGGCTCAAGCGATTGCTGGAGACCATACGAGTTATTCGCGACCGTTTTCATCCCTATTCGATGGAGAACATCAGTCTGCTTCTGACGTTTGTCGAAGAGCGGCGGACGTTCAGCCGGCAGATTCAGCAGCAGATGCGCGAGATCTTCGGCGGTCTGGTGTTTGACACGGTCATTCATCGCGATGTCCGGCTGCCGGAATCCCCCAGCGCGGGCGAATCCATCCTGACGTATGCCCCGCGAAGCCGGGCCGCGGCCGACTACCGGGCGCTAGCTCGAGAGATCACCAACGGCGAGGCCAAGGCGGACGAGCAGTGCGCCGGCTCGGTCATCCGGCGGGGTATCCAGAAGCACCTGGTCAACCTCTTTGACGGCGTCTGGATCCCCAAAGGCGTGCGTCCCAGCCGTCCGGGAATCATCGAGTCAACCTAGACCGCCTCCGCACAACGCCCATGCGTGTCCGATAGTGCACCGGGCGGGAATCGGCGAGCGGGTCCTTTCAAGACTGGCCGTGTCGACCTCGTACAGAATGCCGATCCAGGCAATGTCTTGATTGGCAGACACACGCTGGATACGGCCATCCAAAGGTGTTGACATTATGGGCAAAATTAGTATACTAAAGGGGTAAACAGGGGGGCCATCCTTACGTCAGGAGGGGGTAGAATGTGGAAGACACTGCAAGTCGCATCGGCGGCATGGCTTCTGTTGTGCCTGGCAGGCCAGACGAGCGCCGACCTCACGCCTCCAGCCGAACGGTGGCGGTCTGTCTCTCCGCAGCCGGCCGGACAAGGTGGGTCGTCGCCGGAAGCCGTCGGTCTGCTGTTCCGCGCCGTATGGGATGGCGATGCCGAGAAAGTGGCCTCCTTGATCGACGGCGTTGGCGATATTGACGTCCGCGACCAGGTGGGAAACACCCCGCTCCACGTCGCGGTCATTTCAAAATCCGCCCGTCCGGAAATCATCACGCTTCTGCTCGAACACGGCGCCGATCTGGAGATCAAGAACACGAAGGGTCTCACCGCTGCAGATCTGGCGATGCAATATCTTCGCCATGGAGTCTTGGCTTTGTTGGCAGAGAAGGGCGCTACGGTCTCGAGTCTACAGATGGCAACGTATCTCGGACAGAAAGACCGGGTCGAGGCCTTCGTGACGAAGGGAGTGGCTGTCGACGGTCGCGATGCCATGGGACGAACCGCGCTGTTCTATGCGGCCTGTGCGGGTCATGACGCGCTGGCGGAGCGACTCATCCAGCGGGGTGCGGACGTACGCGCTGCGCAGGGCGGCAGCAATCAGACCGCCCTACATGGAGCGGCCATCTGCGGATACGCGTCTACGGCACGGCTTCTGCTCGATCGCGGCGCCGACGTCAACGCGGTCGACGCCATGGGGCAGACGGCTCTGCACTACGCCTGCTTGAGTGGCAGCGTCGAGACCGCCGCCCTGTTGATCGAGAAAGGGGCCGATGTCCAACTGCTTGACATGAGCGGCCGGTCGGTTCTGCACTGGGCGTCTGCCATCGGCGATCCCAGACTGGTCGCACTGGCTATGTCGAAAGGGGCGGATATCAACGCGCCGGATCGAGAGGGCCAAACCCCGTTGGACGTGGCGGTCTATCGTGGCTCCAAAGAAACCGTCGATCTCTTGGTGTCCGCCGGTGCTCGGGTCTCCTCGTTGTATACAGGGGCTTTGCTTGGCGATTTGGATCAGTTGAAGAATCTGGTTGCCGGCGGCGCGGACGTCAATGCCAAGGCGGCCAACGGCGCCACGGCCCTTCACAACGCGGCGGCGGCCGGGAATCTGAAAGCCGTGGAATACCTGCTCGAACAGGGAGCCCAGATCAACGTGGCGAACGAACAGGGCCTCACCGCCCTGCACAATGCGGCGCTCGCAGGGCATGGAGATGTCGTCGACTGCCTTTGCAGCCGCGGCGCCTCGGTGGGCGCTCAGACGATCTACGGGCAGACCGCATTGCACCTGGCCGTGCTTCGAGGCGACGCCAGACTGGTCGAACGGCTGATCGCCCACGGCGCGGACCGCCAAGTGAAGGATGCCAAGGAAATGACGCCACTGATGTTGGCGGAGCAGGGCGGCAAGGAGGATGTCCTTCACGTCCTGCGGTAGTGCAGCGGCTATAGAAGCCGCTCTGCCGCGCTGAGCGCAGCAGACCATCCCCCGCAAACCACGCCTCTTTCTTGTCCATTTGCCGTGGGAATGGCGCAAGAATCTTCGCCCTGCCAGAGCTTCCCGAATGAAGAAAAAGCCTCATTTCTGCCATAACTCCTTTCAAAATAGTATTTTATATAAGGTCTGCTGACCTGCATTCTCCCCGCAAGCAAAAGGCCTTGGCGACCATGGAAATAGCTTGTGCATTCTACCGAAATCGCCTATAATCACACTCGAGTGGTTGGGCCTGTACGGCCTTTGTTCATTTCATTTCGTTCTGCTCCGCGAGAAGGATCTCGACCTTCACAACTTCATCTATGGATGTGTGCAACCATCTGTCTGTCTTTCTTTGTGCGCAGGGAGAGAAGGGAGGTGCCACAACGTACGATCGAGAATGATCGAAGTGTCGCGATGAAGTCGAAACTCGATGGGGGATATCGCAAAATCGGGAGAGGGGAGAAAGAGTGGGTGATATGAAGAAATACATCTGTTTGGCCATACTGGTCCTGGTGACGGCCGGCGTGGTCCAGGCCGCCACCGAGGCCGAAAAACGCGCCGCGATAGACGCTGGCCTGGCCTACCTCGCCACGACGCAAAACGTCACGTCCGGCTACTTCGGTTCCGGCACGACTGAGTACCTGATATCGTACACTGGAGCCGCGCTGCTCGCCTTCGAAGAAGAGAAGGCAAATTGGGGTGCCAATGCGGCCGCCTATCAGATCGTGGTGGACAAAGGTCTTGACTACCTTCTGAACCAGGCCTCGGTTGTTCCTATTTCTGCCCAGCCCTCGGGGAACCCCGATGGCGACGGCAATGGCCAAGGCGTGAAGCTTTATCCCGGCGGCACCTTTGGCCATGACACCTATGTGACGGGTATCGCCCTGCCGGCCATCGCATCATCGGGAACGCCTAATAAGGTGGTGACCGTGGGGGCCCTGGCTGGACGGACGGATGGCACTGGTCCAGGCGGCGCCTGGACGTATAGAGATGTGGCCCAGAACGTGGTCGACTATTACGCCTTCGGTCAGAGCGATCCAGTATCCGGGAACTATGAGGGCGGCTGGCGGTATTCTGCCAATCAGCAAACCTCCGACAACTCGACCACTCAGTGGCCGGTCATCGGGTCTCTTTTCGCTTCGCAGATGGGAGTCACCGCACCTGCCTTCGTGAAGACCGAGCTGGCTAAATGGACCCAGTATACCCAGTTAATGAATGGGACCGGTACGGGATACGATGGCGCCGCTGGTTACGCAGGCAAGCCACCGTCCGGCTACGGCGAGATGAACGAGACCGGGTCTCTGCTCATCCAACAGGCATTCCTGGGTTGGGCCACTGGAAACGCCAGAGTTGATGCAGCCATTGACTTCATCGATAGAAATTGGCTGCAGGCACTCAGTGGTTGGGACGGTAACTTAGGACATCCCTATGCCATGTGGGCCATTTACAAGGGACTTGAGTTGATGATCGGTCTGGATGACACCACCAGCATCACCAATCTGAGAACCTTCGACCCGTTGACTATGAATCTGGATGCTGGTGACACTTGGAACTGGTGGGAAGACTACTGCGAGTTCCTGCTGGATAGCCAGAATAAAGCAAACGGTTCTTGGGCTGGTTATTCCAATTGGCCTGCTGGCCTAGCCACGCCCTGGTACATCAACATTCTTGCAGCCACGGAGATTCCGGATGGCGGTGAGGTGCCTGTGCCGGGAGCGGTTCTGCTGGGCAGCATTGGCTTAGCGGTGTCGAGTTGGCGGCTTCGCCGACGCAGGGTCGGGTAGTCTGCCTTCAAATGTGTATCGTATCAAGGCCGCGAGTGGGATGCTCGCGGCCTTTTCTTTTCGCCGGCTCTCCACGAGGCGCGTGCCGGCACGGCAGGTCCTCCACGCACACGCGGCGGTCAAGCCTTCGCCAGCATGGCCCGCCAGCGATTGATGTGACCATCTTCGTCGGCCTGGTCCTTCTCGACGACTCTGCGCGTCTCGTCGTCCCAGTCGATGGTCTCCAGCAGCTCCGCATAGTGGTGGACCGCCTTCGATTCCACCCAGATCCCGGTTTTGAACATCGCTTTCTTGCCGAGCATCCGCGAGCCGAAGCCGAAGGCGAACCCGACCATCCAGAACGCGGCCCGGAAGATGCTCGGACGGAAGCCGAACTCATAGAGCTTGATCTGGAAGTCCTGATAGTGCCCCATTTCGTTGCACATCGCGGCGACGAGCTGGCGGTTGACCTCATTACGCTCCCGGGTGAGCTGGAATTTGTAGATCGTCTGGGCCATCAGCTCCAGAGTATGCAGAGTGCGGAGGCCCTTTCGGATGGCGGCCAGCCGCTCCGGGGGGAATCCCTCTCCCCGCATCTTGAAATCCCCGTCCCGCAACTGCGGGCGGATAACGGAGATATCGTATCTTGTCTTCGTCGCCGATTCTTGTTTCTCAGCCATCCAGGACTCCCCTTAATCCACTGTCACATGAGCGGTTTATAGACCTTCTGTGATCTCCTATACGCCCCTTGACCGGCGCGGTTCAGCCGGAGCCATGTCGATGTTAGCCTGAATGATAGGTTCACACCAGGATGCGGCCGGAACACGGGAGGGCCATGCCACGAATCCTGGAAGCTAAACCACACGGCAGGCCACAGGCTGTAGGCGGGAGAATCTCCCGCGGTCTCCGATCTACAGCGTTTCGCCTGTCTTGGGTCTTCTTTGCGCGGGCGGAAGCGGCGGGATGGGATATGTCACTTCACACGCAGGGTGGCTTTCTGCAAATCCTGATCCCGTGACGAGTTGCCGACCATAATCTCGAATTCGCCGGGTTCGACCACGTACTTCATGTCGATGTCGTAGAATGCCAGGTGCTCCGGCGTAATCTCCAGCGAGACCGTCTTCGTCTCACCCGGCGCCAGAGTAATCCGCTCAAAGCCCTTCAACTCCTTGACCGGCCGCGTCACCGAGCTGACTGTGTCCCGAATGTACATTTGCACGACCTCGTCGCCGGCTCTGGAGCCTGCATTGGTCACGTCGACGCGAACCTCCGTCGATTCGTTCTTGCGGATAACAGACCTTTTCAGGCGAGGCTTGCCGAACTGGAACTGGGTATAGCTGAGTCCGAAACCGAACGCATACAGCGGTGTCACATCGTCGAACAGGTATCCCCGCCGGGCGGCAGGCTTGTAGTTGTAGTAGGCGGGGATGTGGCCGACGGAGCGAGGAATGGTGATGGGAAGCTTGCCGCCGGGATTGATGTCGCCAAACAGGGCTTCCGCCAGCGCCCGGCCGGTCTCCTGGCCCAGATACCAACACTCGAAGATCGTCGACGCTTTCGCGGTGAGGTTGCGAGTCGAGATGGGTCGGCCGTTGAAGAGGACCGCGATGACCGGCTTGCCCGTGGCGGCCATCGCGTCGACCAGCTCATCCTGCAAGCCGACCAGGTCGAGCGAGGCGCGGTCGCCCAGGTGATTCAACGCCCAGGCTTCGCGTGACGTCTGCTCGTTGTCGCCGATCGCCAGAACGACGAGGTCGGCCTGTTGTGCGACCTGGACCGCCTCAGCGATGCTCTTGCGGTCCTGGTCCGGATCGCTCGGCGTGACCTCGTCCTGCTGCCAGGACCCGCCGATCGTGATCTTACAGCCCTCATGATAGAGAACGTTAACCGACTTGCCGACGCGGTCCCGGATGCCCTGTAGCAGGGTGGTGCAATGCTTGGGCACGCCGCTGTAGCCGCCCAGCATCTGGCGGTCGGCGTTCGGGCCGATGACGGCGATCGTCTGGATTCGGCGCGGATCCAGTGGAGCCAAGCCACCGTCGTTCTTGAGCAGCGTGATCGTCTCGCGTGCCGCCTGGAGCGCCAACTCGCGATGGGCTTTACAGCCGACGATTCGCTCGGCGACCGCCGGGTCCACGTAAGGGTCCTCGAACAACCCCAGCCGGAACTTCCAGGCCAGCATCGGCGCCACGAGAGTGTCGATAAGCGACTCCTTCAGGACACCCTTGCGGACGAGTTCGATGATGTGAGGATAACAGTCGGGATCCGGCAATTCGATGCTGACGCCCACCTGCGCCGCGAGCGCCGCCGCCTGGCGTCCGTCCTCGGCCAGGTGATTGCCGAACAGCTCCGGCCGCTCATGCAGCTCGCGAACCGCGAAATAGTCCGACACGATGTAGCCTTTGAATCCCCACTCCTTGCGAAGGACGTCCCGCAGCAGCCACTTGTTGGCGTGGGAGGGGACACCGTCGATCTCGTTGTAGGAGGGCATCACGCTGATGGCGCCGCCCTTTTGAATGGCCTGCTGGAACGGATAGAGGAACACTTCGCGGAGAACACGTTGCGACACGTTCACGGGGGCACAGTTCGTCCCGGACTCCGGCTGGCCGTGCGCGGCGAAGTGCTTGAGCGTGGCAATGACGTGCTTCTTGTCCTGGAACGTCGCATCGCCCTGGAATCCCTGCACCGCCGCGATCCCCAAGCGCGAGACCAGATAGGGGTCCTCGCCGTAGGTTTCCTCCACCCGTCCCCAACGCGGCTCGCGCGCCACATCGAGAACGGGCGTCAGCGCCTGGTGCGTGCCCCGCACGCGGGCTTCCTCCGCGGTCATCTCGAACAACCGGCGCACGAGTTCGGGATCGAACGTGGCGCCCAGCCCGATGGGCTGAGGGAAGCTCGTACCGTCGACGGCGGCGTGGCCGTGGAGGCATTCCTCATGGAAGACGACCGGGATGCCCAGCCGAGTGTTCTCGATGAAGAACTTCTGGATGTCGTTGGTCAACTCCGCCATTTCCCGGGCGTTGCGGCCTCCGCCCGAATCGCTGGGCCGGCCGACCTGCCCGAGGCCGGCGCGATCCTTGAAACGGGCCTTGGCTTTCTGGAGATCGAACCGGCCTTTCTCGTCGACCAGCGTGCTGCTCTTCTGCTGCCAGATGCAGAGCATCTGCGCGACCTTTTCTTTCAGCGTCATGCGCGACAACAGGTCCTTGACACGCCGCTCGACCGAGAGATTGGGATTGCGATAGGGCGGCTCCGGCTGGGGCTTGCGTTTAGGTTTCACGCGGACTCCTTTTCGACAAGGCTAATTGTCCTGGGCGGCCTTCACCACCGCGAAGAACGCCTCCTTGGGTTGGCCGTTGCGATCGAACAGCAGGGGGGAGCCGCCGATCCAGGACGTTCTGTCATAGACGCCCCAGAACGTGACACGGGAGACATCCTTTTTGTGCTTGAGCAGCACGGAGAAGATCTCGACGTACTTGTCCGCGAGTTTCTTCTGGGTTTCGGCCGCCGCCGCGTTCGGATCGGCCGTGCTCTGCCGGTTGACCTGGCTGATGTCGGCGCCGCGAGGGCCTCGCGTCTGCGTCTTGATGTCCAGCTCCGTAATCATCACCTTGACGCCCGTGGCGGCCAGGGACGTGATGGCGTATTCGAGGCCTGCAACGCTGGGATACATCAGTCCACTGTGCAGTTGGAGGCCGACGCCGTCAATGCGCAGACCCTTGGACTGGAGGTACTTCACGATCGCGACGGCGGCGTCGCACTTGGCCTTCGACATTTCCAGATTGTAGTCGTTGTAGTACAGTTCGGCATCGGGATCGGCTTCGTGAGCCCACCGGAAGGCATTCTCGATGTAGTCGTACTTTTTGTCCTCGGCGCCTTCGCCGATGATGCGGAACCACTGAGTGTTTCGCATCCTGCCGCTGTCCTCGAGCGCCTCGTTCACCACGTCCCAGCCCTTGACGCGGCCTTTGTAGCGGCCGACGACGGTCGTGATGTGGTCTTTCATGCGAGCCAGAAGGGCGTCGCGCGTCAGCGGATTGCCCGCGTCGTCCTGAAACACCCATCGAGGGGTCTGGGCATGCCAGACGAGGCAATGGCCGATGATGAACATCTGGTTCTTCTCGCCGAAGGCCACATAGCTGTCCGCCGGTTCCCAGTTGTATTGGTCGGGCTTTGGATGGACGAGCTGCCATTTCAGGTCGTTCTCCGCAGTGATGGTGTTGAAGTGCTTCTCGACAATCGCGGCGGCATTGGGGTCCCTGCCCATGACCAGCGGCCGGTTCGGCGCTCCCCCGATCAGGAAGTCATCCTTGAATACGTCTTTCAGCGCGGGTACACTCTGCCCGGCCAGGCACGATACGGCGCCCATCAGCATGATCGCCACGCCTGTCGCGCCGAACAGTCTCTGCGTTCTCATTTCCTGCTCCTTTCCCTGCGAAATCGTACTTCTACGTCAGTATTCTCCGGACTGCCTTCGCCGCTCGATCAGTTCGGACTCCACCTGGGCCATCCTGGACTTGTTGAGCGGGTAGAAGAACATGAAGATCATTCCCAGGAAGGCGAAGATGGCGGGGTAGATACTCATGACCATCCGTATGCCTGTCAATCCTTCCGCCGTCTGCTCCTGGTTGGCCGCGAAGCCGTACGCCTCCAATATCCAGGCCAGAGCCGAGACGCCTAAGGCGATCCCCAGCTTCAGCGCGAACAGAGAGGCGGACATGACCAGCGCCGTGGCGCGACGGCCCTTCTTCCATTCCCCGTAGTCCGCCGCATCCGTGTAGATGGACCACTGCAACACGGACACCGGTCCGACCGAGAAGGAAGTGATGATCTGAAGAACGAACATGAGGACGACATTCTGCGGCCCGAGGAAGTAGACGGCCGCCGAAGAAATGCCGGCGGCGCCCAGGAAGAGAGCATACGCGATGGACTTGCCCAGCATCCTGCTGATCCGGGTAGTGAGCAAGACGCCAAGAATCGTCGCGGTCGTCCCGGCCACCAGGTACGTGGAGAGCAGCTTCTCATAGGAGACCTGGCCGAAAGAGAGGATCTCCTGGCCCTTGACGAAGTACTTGAAGTAGTACGCGATGGCACCTCCCCGCATGCAGATGTAGATCAACTGAAAAACCGTCGCGCTGCCGATCAGCACCCAGGGCCTGTTCGTGAGCAGGTCGGCCAGGTCCTGTTTCAGCGAGGTCTTCTGTCCCTTGGGAGGGTGTACGCGCTCTTTCGTCGTGGCGAAGGTGGCAAAGAGCAGAACCACCGCCAGGGCCGAGAGGACCGTCATGGCCCACTGCCACCCCACCGCCGCATTGCCGCGCCCAAACCGCTCGACCATCCTCAGCACGGAGTATTGAACCAGCAACGTGGCAAAGAACGCGGCGAAGAACCGGAAGGACGATAGAACAGTGCGCTCGTTGGAATCTGCCGTCATCACGCCCATCAGCGCCGAATAGGGCACGTTGACGACCGTATAGGCCATCATGAGCAGGGTGTAAGTCACATACGCGTAGATCAGTTTGCCCGTGGGGCTGAAATCGGGGGTCGTGAACGTCAGGACGCCCAGTATGCCGAAGGGTATGGCGAACCACAGCAGATAGGGCCGGAATTTCCCCCACCGCGTTTCGGTGCGGTCGGCGATCATGCCCATCATCGGATCGTTGACGGCGTCCCAGATCTTGGTGACCAGGAACATCAACGCCACCGACCCGGCGGACAGGCCGAACACATCCGTGTAGAAGATCGTGATGAACAAGATGAACGTCTGAAAGAAGATGTTGGACGCCGCGTCGCCGAGGCTGAAGCCGACCTTCTCCGCCACGGAAAGCTTCTGCGATTCTGTTTGCACGTCGACCGCGGCCTTGCCCAAGCTGGAGTCCGCATCCCCGCCAGGGGGGAGTCCTTGCGATTCGTCTTGCATGTCGATCTCCTTACGCCTCGAACCAAGCCTTCCTGTTCATCTGCATCGCCGCAGCGATCTCGAGATTGTATTGTATCTCATGTGCGGGAACCTTGCACCAATTCAACAGTTGTCAATTGTGTGCAAACACGTCCAGGACCACGCCTTGGAAGCCACCGGCCGTGTCGGCGCAGGCGTATGCAACGCAGCAGGCACGAGAGTGGTCTGAGGCATCATCAGCTCTCACTTGCCGGAACGGTCCAAGGTCAGCAGACCGAGTTGATAGGGCAACAGCTCGTATCGCCCGCTGCTGGCCGGATCACGACCCTGGTAGAGTAACTGGAGGTTGTTTGGATCGAAGATCATCCTCTCGTCGCATCCGTCGCGAATCAGCTCTCCGTGGCTGATGTCCCGGGTCCAGGGTGTTACGCCGTCTTCAAAGGTGACGTTGTTGACCCCGGCGAAGGGGGCCTGCCATGAGTCGGCGCCCGCCACGGGCGTCCATTTGCCATTGAGATCGTCGGAAACCCAAGCCCGGTAGTACCGTGCCGGACTTAGAGCCTCGATCAGAGTCAGGTAGGTGTTGGTGCCCTTGATCCTGTAGGTGATGCTCGCCTCGAAGAGGTTATTTCGGTGGTCTTTGATGGCGATCTCCGGGTCGCTCATGCCCTTGGGGAAATCCTCGATCCGGGTCCGGCTGCGATAGAAGTTGCCGTCGTCGCCTGTGAAGAACAGATAGGCATGCGTATCGTCGCAAATCACGTGGTAGTCGATCGGGAGCCTCGGCAGCCTCGCAGGTTGTCTGTCAAAGAACCGCTGCGGTGCGGTCCAGGTTTGCGGCCTGGAAATGTCGTCGGTGGTGGAATACGCCGGCGGCTGTGTCTGGTAGACCAGATACCACTTCTTGTGCGGGGAGAAGAAGAACAAGTGTGGTGCGCACTTGTACCCCCTCAAATCTGGATTCTGATCGAGAAAGTGCAGCCTGGCGTTGGGGGCGTCGGACCAGTCTTCGAAGTTCAGGTACACCATGTTCCATGTCCTGGCGGACGTCGAGTAAACGGTCGCGTAGATATGCCACAGGTCGTTGTAACGGACGATTGTCGGGTCTTTAACGGACACAATGGTGTGGTTGGGATCGGAGACCGGCTTGACCAGTACGCCGCTGGACTTCCACTGAAGCGGCGTGGCAAAGGGCAGCTTGGGAGCGTCCGCGATGGCTGTTGCCGTCGCAGCAGGCTGGGCGGCCGGCTGGGCGGCAGAAGCGAGGAGAAGGCCGCCGGACAGTAGCGTCACGGCGGCGGACCACAAGAGAATGGACTTCTTCATAGACAGGTCTCCTTATTGTGCCCGAAATTCGTAGATGTTGACGCTGAAAGGGGCAAACGTCGGGCTCGCGGGGATGGCATCCAGCGTCTGTTCTTCGATCTTGACACCCGGTTCCTGGCCGACAACCACGGTCGCGGTGAGGCTCTGCGGGGCCATACGGCGAAGGGTGCCTTCGCCGGAGAGCTCGGCGCCGTGGATTTGGAGGCTCAGAGTCTGTGAGAATTCGGTCGGGTTGATGACGGCGACCGTCAGGGCTTTGCGGTCGGCCGTCCAGGCCGCGGCCACGTCCAGCGGGAAGGTGTCGCTGCCGGCGTGGACCATGGGCTGTTCACCCCCGGGGGGGTCTTGGGGCTTAGGCTGTGGAGAGTTGCCCGAAGTCTCCACGGGAATGGCGCCATAATAGTCGCGGTAGAACTTGAAGAGCATGCCGACGGGATTGAGCACGGCCTGGCCACGAGCGGCATGGTACGTGGCAGTGACGAAGGTCAGCGTGGCAAGCTGGTAGAGGTCGGAGTGGCGGAACATCTCGTGGAAATTCCAGGCATAGGCGGGAACGACCTTATAATTGCCTCCGCCGCGACCGCCAGCGTAAGCGTATTCATCCAACGCAATGGGGACCGGCTTGCTCTTCAGCGCGGGAATGCGACTCAGGTATTCCTGATACTCTTCGTATTTGATGCGGATGTGGTTGGCTGGCCGCCGCATCCAGTCCACCAGAGGTTCATTCGGGTCATTGGGCACCTGCTTGGCCAGCGAGAGATCGAAGTGGGAATCGTAGTTGTAATAGTGCTCGCTGATCATGTCCATGTTGTCCAGGCAATGGAGGAACAGGGCGCCTGTCCAGTCGGCCGGCCCAAGGTAATCGGGAATCAGCTTGTCGCCCAGCTTCAGGGACTGCTTGGAGCCGGTCATGGTGTCGGGCATGGCGCCGCTGGCAATCAGGATGATGCTGGGGTCTGCTTTGCGCATGGCCTTGGCAAAGAGGTTGTGCTTGACCTCGTACTGGGCCAGGGGCATATAGCCGTATTGCCAGTCACCCCACATTTCGTTGCCGATGTTCCAGAATTTGACCCGATAAGGCTCCGGATGGCCGTTGGCGGCGCGCATCGCGCCCATGCGGGTGGTGAAGGGGCCGTTGGCGTACTCGACGTATTCGGCGGCCGAGCGGGCCTCGCCGAAGCCGGAATTGACGGTGATGTAGGGTTCGACCTCCACCAGCCGGCACAGGGTCATGAATTCGTCGGTGCCGACATCGTTGGGCTGTAGAGCATTCCAGACGGGGTCCCACGTGGGCGGGCGCCGGTCCGGATCGCCGATGGCGTCGCGCCAGTCGTGGGCGGAGACGAAATTACCGCCGGGCCAGCGATACAGGCCGGAGCGCAGAGATTTCAGCACGGCGATGACTTCACGCCTCCAGCCCTGGACATTGTCGGCGGGCATCAGCGAGACGGCCCCGATGTGCAGGGCGCCGGGGCCGGTGGCGGTGATTTCGAGCTGGCCGTCCGTGGCGTCGACCGGGCACCTGAACGCAAGCGGGAACGTGGCATAGGTGGGGGTGAGCTTGTTGAAAGCGATGGACTGACGGTCGGCGGTGTCAGTCCCCCAAATCAGGCTGATGGTGACCTGGACAGCCGGGTCGCCGGCGAGGACGACGCGGCCGGCGTAGTCCTTACCCTGTACGAGTATGAAGCCAGCCTGGCGGATGCCGCGGGGTTCCGTGCGACTCAGTGTAACCACAGGCGAGTGGTCGCCGACGTAGGCATGCTGGGTATCCATAGTGGTGGATTCAGGCGGGCCGATAGGCATCCATCGCCGAGGTGCACCGCCAAAACGGCCGCGACCGCCGGCGGGGCCGGCCTGGGCCGCAGCGGTGATCGGGTGGTAGAACTTGCGGTCGTCGATCATCTCAGCCCACATGCCGCGGTACACGAGACCGCCGGCGTGCTCGATGAACATGCCATAGAGGTTGGGATTGATCGGAGCGAACGTCTTGCCGGCGTCGACGACAGCATGAACGGGTGTGGAGACGGCGGTGGCGGCGGGCATCGGCGTCGCGGCGTGCAAAGCCCACACGGCGGCGGCGAGGATTGCCAGAGCTTCGGTGAGGCGTAAGGTCGATTGTCGGGCGTTCATGGCGTCTCCTTGGTCAGCGTATACCGGGACCTGGCTGCGCAGCGGGCAAAGACTCCGCCGGTTTGCCGAAGATGGTGAACTCGATAATCCCCAGCGGCGTGGCCCGCGGCCAGTTCGTCATGGTCAGTCGAACAAAGCGGCACTGCACCGGGGGTATTTCCTCGAAGATCGTATTTCGCGATATGGCGTTCGTTGTCTGGTCAAGAGCCGCCGTGTACGTCTGCCCATCCAACGACACTTCAATCTTGTACTGATACGCGTTGGTCGCAGGCGGCTCCGAAGCCGTGGTCGTTGCAGGCGCGCTTTCTGCGCCCGGCGTGCGGCTGCGCCTGCCGCCAAAACCGCGCCCGCTATTGAACATCAGGCGGACGGAGTCGATTGTGAACAACTGCACCGCATCAAAGCGGGTCGCAGGAGAAAGCTCGACTGTCAGGGTCGGCTCCGTATCGGTCGCGGCCGGCTCCCACCAAGTGCCGCTCGAATCGTCCACGGCATAGGCGGCGTCGCGACCCGGCTGCTCCGAAGAGAACCGCGAAAGTGCGTTCATCGCGCGGATCTTGTTGATGGTTAGTGGAATCGACCCGCTGTCGCCTTGGGTGGGGTCACTGACCGTGTTCGGAGCCCATTGCGGGGTGTCTGTGACCTTCACCGCCATATTGCCGTCCTTGTCGAAGGTGATCCGATCCATCCCGACGCGGCGTCCACCGGGCGGGTTCGACAGGACGATCGTGTAGAACTGCCACAGATTCCCGTCGGGTCCCTCCACGATGCTGCCGTGCGCGGCTCCGGTGACGAGGCCATCGGTCCTGCGGAGCAATGGGTTGTTGGGAGCATAGGTGAACGGGCCCAGCGGCGACTTCGCGGTGTAGTATCCCGAGGCGTACGTCTTCCATTGGGTCCCGGAGGCCGAGTATTGCAGGTAGTAAGTGCCGTTGTGTTTCTGCATCCAGGGGCCTTCGATCCACGCCACATCGGTATACTCGTTCATCTCGCCGTAACGTTCCCAGACGTGGTTACTGTCGAATGCGAAGAGATGCCTGGGAAGGCCGGCGAACTTCGTGAGGTCGTTGGGATCGAGCGGTACGACGAAGATGCCGTCGATCCCGCGGCCGGGAAAGCAGAGATACGGCCTGTTATCGTCGTCGATGTAGATGTCCATGTCGAACGGACCGCGCCATCCACCGGCCGCGTCGGGCAGGCTCTTCCATTCTCCGATGCCGGTGAAGGGCCCCAGCGGGTTGTCCGCCTTGAGGAGCGGGCCATCGTTGCCGCACATGTAGAAGCTGCCGTTGTATTTGACGACGTGCGGTGCGACAGGGACGTTGGCGACGCGATGGAAGGACCAGTTGAGCATATCATCCGAGATCCATGCGCCGCCGCCGGTGCAGTACATGTAATACCTGCCCTGCTCGCGGATGACCGTAACATCGCCGGCCGCGTTGCCGCCCGGCGCCGTGACCATCGGCAAAGGGTTGCAGTAGCGCGCCGTCTTGCCGATCCGTGGGTCCGCCGCGCGGGCGGACGGTGCAGCCAGAGCAGTGAGGATGAACAGAACAGCGAGAGCGGCGCGATTCATGGCGGCTCCTTGCGAATCTTGCGACACGCCGCCAGAAGCCATCGCCCGGCACCGCTCACTGCCCGATCTGGCCGGAACCGACGTCAGGCGTGCAAGAGGTGTGCCGATCGTCATACGTGCCTCCCAAAGAGTGAGCGCCTATTCCAGGAACGGATCGCCGAAGAAGATCCAGGAGTAGTCCGCACGCCCGGAGCAGGTGGCGACCAGCGTCAGGAATCGGGTCCGGGCGGGGATCGGTACGTCCACCTTCTCGACAACGTTCCCTTCCACAGGATAGTGCAGGTGAAGACGAACGACGCCATCCAGAAGAACCCAGACATCGGCGGGACTGAACGGAGCTTGCGGCAACTCCTTAGGAATGCCGCACCCGGCGGTGAACCGGCCGATCTGGATATCGGGATTGTCCTGGCGAATCTGGTCCAAGTCGAAGGTGATTCCGGCGTTGGGATGAAGGCTCAGAGCCGGATGTGTGGATGTGCCAAAATGGATGCCATCGAGGCGGGCCGTGTGAGTTTGCTGACTTGGAATGTCAAAGAACTTGCCGCTGTTGGCTGGGCCACCATAGTAGCTTCCCATCGTCCGAGGACATTCGGAGAAGGTCAATCCGGTGGAGCTGATCACGACCGGGCCCAAGGCTCCGTTGGGCACAAAGACGCCGTCAATGCCATGCACCTGCGGCGACGGCCGGAATTCGTTTCGTCGGGCCAGCCGAATCGTAGTAGCGGGCCCTTTGAATGCCCGGCCGGTCCCCAAGTCGATACCCCGATTCAACATGCCGGTGCCGCGGCCGTTGCCGCCGCCCACGATGTCTGCGAGGTTCAGCCGTCTCACTGGGCCGGCGTGCCGGCTGGAGGGTGGCAACTGAAGGATGAAGTAGTCCGGCCGAGCGGCCAGCCCGTCTCGAATAGCACCTCCAACGGCATCAACTGTCGCGGCCTGCCCTTCATTCACAACGAGCGATATCGCCCGACCCGATCGGTTCGGATCGAGGGCTACACTGATGCGGCCTTTGAGAACATGGGTCTCGGTGCTCCCGTCGGAATGGGCAATCACCCCGAATTCCGTGCCCAGGTCCGTGATGAGGGCCGTGGGGGTTCGCACGCGAAAGCCCCTGGCCTCTGAGGGGACCACCGCAATGAGTCTGCCACTTCTCAGGGCCACTGCCCCAACGCTCACCAGCTCGACCTGGCAGGGCGCTTCGAGCAGAAGGCTCGTCCCCTGGTCCAGATCCATCTTCGCCACGCCCTCGCGCAGATCGTAGCGACCGACGTGCACCGTCTCGCCCGGACGCGGACGCGCCCCCCGCCACTGAGCCTCATATGCCTCGGCCAGCATGCCGACCGCTGGGCCTTGCGCCCTGTGGCGGAACAAGCAGAAAGATGCCAGAACCAGGGCTCCCAGCGCCAGGACCGCTGCGACCGAACGGAGGCGCCGTCCCAGACGTCCGGGGCCGCCCTGATCTGTGCCGCTTGCGATCGCCCGGATCAGATCCGACTTGGAAAGCTCCCCGGTCACCTGGCTGGATCGCCGGATCACCGCAGAGACCAGCAGACTATCGATGTAGTAGTCCCGCACGCGGGGGTCCTCACATATGGCCTTCGCCAGACGCTGCATCTCGTCGGGCTCGATCTGATCGTCCAGCAAACGCTGCACCAGTTCATCCATATCCGGAAGGGGAGGTGTGCTCATGCCGGACGGCTCCCTTCCGCCAGCGTTCTGCGCATGCATCGCAGCAGGACGCCGTTGATCTGGCCAAGAAGGTGGTAGACGTGACGGCGAGACACCTTCAGGTAGGAAGCGATCTCCTCGGCCGGGGTGTTGTGCTCATAGCGCATCTTGAGGATTCGCTTGGCCCGGTCGTCCAGGAGACCCTGGCACTTGCGCAGGGCCTCGATACGCAAAGCCATTTCGTCCTGGATGGCGGGCATATAGTCCATCAATGCCTCGAACAGCGAGTCCTCCATCAGGACTCGCCTGCTGCGGGCCAGGTTGCGGCGGTACTCCAGAACCTGATACCGCATGATCTGGATGCCCCAGGCCGCGAAGTTCGTGCCCGGCTGGAACTGATCGAACTTCCGCCACATCACGGTCATGCCGTCCTGGAACAGGTCGTCCGCGTCGTTGAGGTGAGGGACCAAGGTCAGGATGTAGGCGTAGATCTCCTGTTGGTGCCTCACAAAGAGCCCCAGAAAGTCCAGCGTGCGTTGGTCCTGACCCATAGTCAATCCATGCTGTCTTTGGCTGATTTCTTCTTATTCTATCACCGGCCCAGGCCGCGAAGCGAGAGATGAAAAATGCCGAGAAGGTGAGAAAATCTTCCTCGGATTCCCCTTTTTTGTTTCACTTCCGACCTTTCTGAGCGGTGTTATACAGGCAGCATCAGCCGGACAGCAGCGGTCTGTTGTTGACGTGACGACGTGATCTGCGAGAATTTGCTCGACTTCTACTCACGGACTGAAGGAGAAACGCCATGAGAGGCAATCTGATTGCACTGGTGTTGATGCTCACGCTCTCAGGTTCACTGCGTCCGGCCCAGGCGAGTCAGCCGGCGGACGCGAACGATTGGAGGCCCTCGACCCTCAATCAGCCCGGAAGGCAGTATCCCCAGGTCACCTCGGACGGTCGGGTCCGCACCAGCATCTCTGCGCCCCAGGCCCAGAAGGTAGAGCTCGACATAGGAGCTGTGCGATACCCTCTCACCAAGGGCGAGGATGGCGTCTGGACCGGCGGCGAGTCGAAGCCCCAGGACGAGGGTTTCCACTACTACCAGATCTGGATCGACGGGGCCGCGGTTCCGGATCCCGGCAGCCTGTATTTCTACGGCGCCGGCCGCTGGGGCAGCGGCGTGGAATGCCCCGCCAAGGACCAGGACTTCTACGCCCTCAAAAACGTCCCGCACGGCCAGATCCGCGAAAACCTCTATTACTCCAAGGTCAACGGCAACATGCGTCGGTGCTTCGTCTACACGCCGCCGGACTATGACAAGGACACTACCACCCGTTATCCTGTGCTTTACCTCCAACACGGTGGCGGCGAAGACGAGACGGGCTGGCCCAACCAGGGCAAGACCAACCTGATCATGGACAATCTGATCGCCGAGGGCAAGGCCAGGCCCTTTATCATCGTCATGGACAACGGCACCTGGACCATGGCGGCCCCGCCCCAGCGTGGCGAACGGGGTCGCGGCACCTGGCCTCCGGAAGGCTGGGCCGACACCTTCAAGAAGACCCTTCTGGAAGACATCATTCCCATGATCGATGCCCACTATCGCACGCTGGCGGATCAGCCGCACCGGGCCATGGCCGGACTGTCCATGGGCGGCATGCAAACCAGAGTCATCACCCTGGCCAGCCCTGACACGTTCTCCCATGTCGGTATCTTCAGCGGTGGCAGCATCAGCCCGGAGGATGTCAACAACGCACCCGGTTTCAAAGAGAAGATCAAGCTCGTGTTTGTCAGCTACGGCAGCCGCGAGCTCGAAAACCGCAGGACCGGCGGCCCTCGTGGCTTCGGTGGCGACCCCAGAGCAAACACCGATGCGCTGAAAGAAGCGGGCATCAACACCCATTTCTACGTCGCTCCGCTGACGGCTCATGAGTGGCAGAGCTGGCGACGCAGTCTGCACGAGTTCGCTCCACTTCTGTTCAGGGACTAAAGGAGAAGAATCATGAGAAGGAATCTGATCGTACTTGTGTTATTCCTCAGTCTCTCCGGTTCACTGTGTCCAGCGCAGACGGACCAGCCAACGATCGCGGAAGACTTCAGACCCTCGACGCTGAACCAGCCGGGCCAGGAGTATCCGCAGGTCAACTCGCAACGCTACGCCCGATTCCGCATCGTGGCGCCCGAAGCCCAGAGCGTCAAGGTGAGTCTGGGCGGCCTGGAACGGGGCGGGTTCTCCCTCGACAAAGGCGAGGACGGCGTCTGGACAGGTGTCACGCAGAAGCCGCTGGATGAAGGCTTTCACTACTACCATCTCACGGTCGACGGCGGGACATTCAACGATCCCGGCACGTTGAATTTCTACGGTTCGACGCGGTGGGAAAGCGGCATTGAGATCCCCGCTCATGACCGGGATTTCTACGCTCTCAAAGATGTTCCCCACGGCCGAGTGCAGCAGATTCTCTTTCCTTCGAAGAGCACCAACACCTCACGCCGCGCCTTTGTGTACACGCCGCCTGACTACGACAAAGACCTGACCCAACGGTATCCGGTGCTGTACCTCCAGCACGGCTGGGGCGAGGATGAGACCGCCTGGAGCAACCAGGGCCACGCCAACCTGATCATGGACAACCTGATCGCCGAGGGCAAGACCAAGCCCTTCCTCATCGTGATGACCTACGGCATGACGAACGAAATCCGGTTCGGTGGCCTCAGAGACTTCGATATCGGTCCCTTCCAGACGGTTCTCGTCGACGAACTGATCCCCTACGTCGACGCCAATTTCCGCACGCTCTCCGATCAGCCCCATCGCGCCATGGCCGGCCTGTCCATGGGCGGAATGGAGACCAAGTCGATCACCCTGAAGAATCTCGACAAGTTCTCGCACATCGGCCTCTTCAGCGGCGGGTCCATCTCCCTGGAGGACGTCGACAACACGCCTGGTTTCAAAGAGAAGGTCAAGCTGGTGTTCGTCAGCTACGGCAGCCGCGAACTCGGTGGGGGTCGTCGCGGTGGCGATCCCAAGGCCAACGCCGACGCGCTGCAACAGGCCGGCATCCACAGCGCGTTCTACGTCTCCCCGGACACCGCCCACGAGTTCCTGTCCTGGCGGCGCAGCCTGCGCGAGTTCGCGCCCCTGCTGTTCCAGGACAGCGCTCCGGCTCCTCAAAGGGGCCCTGAACAAGCCGCCCGCGGAGGTGATAGACGAGGTGGATTCGGCGGACCGATCGAGCTGGGTCCGGACGACAAGCCCGCCTTCGACGATCCGCCCGCCGGGTTCAATGCCAAGCGTGCGAATGTCCCCCATGGCGAGCTGACGATGGTCGAGTACGACTCCAAGACCGTCGGAACGCGCCGGAAGATGCTCGTCTACACGCCGCCGGGCTATTCGAACGATCGCAAGTACCCCGTGCTCTACCTGCTGCATGGCATCGGCGGCGATGAGACGGAATGGCAACGTCTTTGCCATCCGGAGAACATCCTCGACAACCTGCTGGCCGACGGCAAGATTCAGCCGATGATCGTGGTCATGCCCAACGGCCGGGCACAGAAGAACGACCGCGCCGAGGGGAACGTTTTCGCCACCGCCCCGGCCTTCGCCGCATTCGAAGGCGACCTGCTCAAGGACGTGATCCCGGCCATCGAGGCCAAGTATTCCGTTTATGCCGATCGCGAGCATCGGGCTCTGGCCGGATTGTCGATGGGTGGCGGCCAGTCCCTGAACTTCGGCCTCGGTCACCTCGACGTGTTCGCTTGGGTCGGCGGGTTCTCCTCGGCCCCCAACACCAAATCTCCCGCGGAGCTCGTGCCCGACCCGGCGGCCGCCCGGGACAAGCTGAAACTGCTGTGGCTCGCCTGCGGCAACCAGGACGGCCTGATCCGCGTCAGCCAGGGCGTCCACCAGTATCTCAAAGAGAACAACGTGCCGCACGTCTGGCACGTCGATTCCCACGGCCACGACGGCACCGAATGGGCCAAGAATCTGTACCTGTTCGCTCAGCACATCTTCAAGACGCCCGCGACGGCCGCCGCTAAGTTCGTGCTGCGGGTCGATTGCGGGGCCTTTGACCCGTTCAAGGACAAGCTCGGCAATGTCTGGGTCGCGGACCAGGAGTTGGGCACGGGCAAGACCTGGGGCGCGGACGACGGTCTGACCATAGACCGCCCGGAAGTGGGGATCACGGGTACGGAGATCCCGCGTATCTACGAGACCGAACGCTACAGCATGGAGTCGTACAAATTCACGGTGCCCAATGGCAAGTACACCGTGCGCCTGCACTTTGCCGAGACCTTTGAAGGCATCATGGGACCGGGCGAGAGGGTCTTTTCGGTCAGCGTGCCGGGCCAGGAGGTGCTGAAGGACCTCGATCTGTTCGAGACCGTTGGGCCGCTCAAGCCCCTGGTCAAGGAGTACAAAGGCGTGTCCGTGGAGAACGGCCAGTTGGTGATCGGCTTTACGCCCAACATCGAGAACCCGCAGATTTGCGGCATCGAAATCCTGGCCGAGTGATCCGCATCGATCCTCAGGGCAACCGATAGCCACGTGACGCCGATAGTCGCTTCGGTCAGCGGTCAGGGCGGTTGGGGTAGGCACCGGGCAGGATCGTGTCCTGTTTGGGCCAGCCGAGTTGTTGGCGGACCTCCTCGGGCATGGGTGCGGCGGAGGCGGGCATGGAGAGATCCTGGATCAGTTCGTACCGGCTCAGGTCCGGGCTCTGGAAGAGCGCGCCCACCGAACTCGTGATGACCTTGCTGTGGGCTTCGAACGGCGGGTAGAGCTTCTGGAACTCCGCGAGGGTCTTGAACTCGGCCATGCCACCGTCGCCCTGCACCGGGCTCCAGACCAGCAGGGGCGAGGGAGCGGCGGAATCGCTTCGCACGTAGACGTTGCCGTCGAGCTGCGCGGCCTGAGGTCTGGTGAGCTTGCCGGCCAGGGTCCTGCTCTGCTCGAACCGCAGCAGCGGCTTGGAGAACCGTTCCGTCGCCACCAGGAGGTTGCCGCAGAAGACGTGGCCTTCGCGTTGGTCCACGTCCGGACCCGTGGCGGGATGCCAGCCGAAATGGTCACCCGTTGCACTCCGCTCATTCCGCTCGAACGAGGCGACGCTGTCGATCAGGGTGTTGTGCCAGGCGCGGACGCCGGCGCTGTTGAGGACGCGGATGCCCTTGTCACAGTTCACGAAGACGTTGCCCGCGCAGATCGCGCCCTTGGAGATCTCGAAGAAGAAGCCGTCCAGGCAGTCCTGGACCCAGTTGTTGACAAAGACGCCGTCACGATTGCCCACGTCATACCAGATCCCGTTGGAGTTCGGGTTGTCCATCGCCAGGTTGTCCCGGCACGTGACGCGGTGGCTCTGGTTGAATACCTTCACGGCTGCCGGGTAGTACCCGGTGAAGTCCTCGACGTTGTTGCGCCGGAAGATGTTCCTCTCCAGCAGCACGTCGCAAGAGCCGATCACGTACACGCCCTCGGTGCTCGTGTCGCTGAAGAGCGACTGGCGGATGGTCAGGCCGTCGCCGCGGAAGTAACCGGCTACTCGCGAGCAGAAGGAGATCGTCACGTTCTCGAGCGTCGTGCCCGTGACCTCCTTGCCGTAGGTGGCGGGGTCGGAGGGGCCGAGCGGCTCGTCGGTCGGCTCGTCGTTGGGACCGAAGCTCCGCTTTCCCTCGATCTCGAGGGCCAGCCGGGCGTACTGGGTGAACGTGACCCCGCGGATCACCGGTCCCTTTTGGTCGTTGGTCTTGCCGTGAACGGGCGCCGTCATGCGGATCAGGGCCCCGTCGAAGGCTGTGATCTCAACGAGCCGGTTCGTCGGGTCGACGCCGATGTAGACCTGCTCCTTCTCGTAGTCGATGTAGTACGAGCGGCTGTCGAGCTCGCCCTCCCAGCCGGCGGACTGCAGCATCTCGCCGTCGACGAAGACCATGTCGTTGTTGAAGCGGTGCAGCGGCGTACGCGTGCCCTCGCGGTCCCGCTGCCACCAGCCGAGCGGAGCAGCCGGAAAGAGCGTCTTCCAGGACGTCCGCCAGACGTTGTCGCGCAAGGCCCTCCACTCGGTCGCCACGCGCGTGCCCTTGAGCACGGGTCGCTCCCCGGCATACGGCTGCATCGTGATCCCCTGGTTGAACCTCAGGCCGCCGGTGCGGTACGTGCCGCCGCGAAGGATGATGGCGTCGCCCGTCACGACCTTGGAGATGGCCGCCGAAAGGGTCGTGGGCTGCTCCAGGCTCGTCCCGGCCGCATCCTCTCTGCCGTCCGGGGTAACGTAATAGACATGGTTGGCCTTGGCAGGCACCTCGTAATCCTGCTGAATCGGGCCATAGGGGCCGCCCGAGGGCTGTGCCTGTACGGGCAATCCCGGAAGCACAAGGGCTGTAAAGGCACAGACGAGCCAGGCGGATTGATGTCTTTGTTTCGGGCGACAGTCCATCTCAGCTCCTTCTCATTGTCTATGACTGTAATTCTTGCCCGCCAGCGGGTCCTTTGGAAGGAACGCGGCACAGGCGCGCACCTCGGCGCTGGCAGCCGGAACGCGCCTCGCGCGGTCACTCTCATGGGTGACTCAGCTCTGGAGGACTTTGAGGGCCTCGGCGACGCCGGCGCCGTGGTGGACCATCTGGCTCAGCGCCCGGATCATCTTGTCGGGGTGCTCGTGCTGGAAGGCGTTGCGTCCGATGGACAATCCCGTCGCGCCCGCCTCCAGCGCGCCTTCGACCATGCGGAAGATGTCCTCGTCGCTGCCCATCTTGGGCCCACCGGCGATTACCACCGGCACGGGACAGCCTTTGACCACCTCGCGGAACGACTGCGCGCTGCCGGTGTAAACCACTTTGACGATGTCGGCGCCGAGTTCGGCCCCGAGGCGGGCGGCCAGCTTGGCGTGCTCGACGTCGTACTCGTCGCGGACCTTCGGGCCGCGCGTGTAGACCATCGCCACGAGGGGCATCTGCCAGAACGCGCAGCGCTCGCCGACCAGGCCGAACTGGCGGAGCATATCGCGGTCCGTCTCGGCGCCGACGTTCACATGGATCGAGACCGCATCGGCCCCGAGCTTGATCGCCTCCTCAACCGTGCACACCAGCTCCTTGGCGTTCGGGTCGGGGCTCAGCGACGTGCCGGCCGAAAGGTGGATGATCAGGCCGACGTCCTGACCGGTCCCGCGATGGCCCGCGCGGACCATGCCTTTGTGCATGAGGATCGCGTTGGCGCCGCCGGAGACGACCTTGCTGATGGTCGTCCGCATGTCGGCCAGGCCCTCGATCGGGCCGACCGTGACGCCGTGGTCCATCGGGACGATGACCGTCCTCTGCGAATTGCGGTCGATGATGCGTTCCATTCGTATGGCTTTGCCGATCATGGCTGAATCTCCTGACACTCCAGGTTTTGGACTTCCGATGGCGGATGGGACCTGCGGCTGGGCCGCACACTTGCTCGTCCGCACCAGACTTGCGCCTTACTGTACTTGCCCCCGTGTCCAAGGCAAGAAAAAAGCGCCTCGCCCAGAGCGGGTCACCGGTCATCCACCATCGATTTTATCACTTTTTCGACGATCCGGCGGTCTACGTCTACGGCATACTGGCCGCTGGGGCAGTGGACCCGGCCGAGCCGGTCGAGCAAGACGAACCTGGGCCATCGGTCGACCGCCTTCTTGTCGTGCCTGATGAGGTCAGTCAGTCTCTCTGCATCGATGTCAGGGGGCAGTGTCACCGGGACGCCGAGTCTTCCGAGCAGCGTGGTGACGCGTTCGAGCCGGCTGGGCTCGGAAAGGCCCATCTCGATCTCGATGCGGCCTGCGGCGACGATCCCGATCGCGATCGCCTCGCCATGCAGCAGCCGGTAGTTGCTGGCGGATTCGACGGCATGTCCGATTGTGTGGCCGTAGTTGAGCATCCGCCGCTGGTTCCGCTCTTCGGGGTCTGCCTCGACGATGCGGCCTTTGATCGCGCAATTGTACCGCCCCAGCGTCTGAAGGACCTCGCTCTGGCGGTCGAGAATGGCGTCCATCTTCCGTTCGAGGAATTCGAAGTAGTCCGCGTCGGCGATCAGCGCGTGCTTGACCGACTCGACCAAACCGCTGCGGTGTTGCCGCTCATCCAGCGTTTGCACCGTCGCGACGTCCACGTATACCGCCGCCGGGTGCCAGAAGGCCCCGAAGGCGTTCTTGCTGACGCTGGAGTCGACGCCGGTCTTGCCGCCGATGGCGGAATCGGCTTGGGCCAGTGTCGTCGTGGGGATCTGGACGATGGGCACGCCGCGTTTGAAGATCGCCGCCGCAAAGCCTGCCACGTCGCCGACCGTGCCGCCGCCCAGCGCGACCACGAGCGTGTCGCGTCCGAAGTAGGCCTTCTCCATCGCCTCGACGATGGTCACGGCGGTGGTGATGTTTTTGGAGACCTCGCCGGGTGGGTCGATGACGAAGTGGGGCACCGGCCGACCGCCCAGCAGCGTGTCGAGGTGGCCGGCGGCGACCACATTGGCATCGGTGACCACGAACGGCCGCCGGTGGCCGAACGCGCTCTTGATCTGCGGCCACAGGCTTGCGAGGAGTCCGTTGCCGATGGCGACCTTGTAGCTGCCCGGCCGGGGGGCCGGGACTCTGATTTCCAGTTCCTGCATAGTCAGACTCTGTACTCGAAGCTCATTCGTGAATCAGGATCCTCCTCTCCTGCATACCCATCCGACGAATCGGTATCTTATCGTATCGACCGGGCCAAATCAAGCCCAACTTGCTCCGAATCCTGTCCGGGCCTTGCTCGGGGTCGGGCGAGTTGGTATATGTTGGAGCCACTATGACGTATTTGGCGGTTCCCATATCGGCGAAGAATGCGGCCCAGGCCGCAGGGCAAGTCTGCCGCGCCGTCGCCGGCGGAGCGGAGATGCTCGAACTGCGGATGGACTACCTGGAAGGGCTGACGGTAGACCTGGCTGGAGAGGTCGTGAGGCAGACTCGGGCCTTGGCCGGGACGGCTGTGCCCTTGATCGTGACCTGCCGGGATACGCGCGAAGGCGGCGCCATCGACTATCCCGAGTCGCTGCGGATTGACATTTTGACAGCGGCCCTGCAAGAAGGAGCCGAATTCGTCGATGTCGAGCTCGCGAATTTCCAGAAATCTGCTTTTCGACGGCGGATCGAATCGGCCCTGGCGGCAGCGCCGAAAGCCCGCTTGATACTCTCGGCCCATGATTTCGCCAAGCCGTTCGACGACCTCAGGGGACTGTATCGCGACATCGTGCAGGCCTTTCCTGTTGCTGTACCGAAACTGGTCTACACCGCAGGCCATATCAACGATTGCTTCGGGGCGTTCGACCTGCTTCATGAGGCGGATAGGGACTGCATCGTGCTGTGTATGGGCCAGGCGGGTCTAACCAGCCGGGTGCTTGCCAGGAAGCTCGACGGGTTTGTCACCTTCGCCAGTCTCGATGCGGCCAGCGGCACCGCGCCGGGCCAGGTGACGCTGGAAGCGTTCAAGAAGCTCTATCATCACGATTCGATCGACCGCGAGACGGCGCTATTCGGCGTGATCGCCGACCCTGTGGGCCATTCGCTCAGTCCGGCCATTCACAACGCCTGCTTGGCCGACAGGAAGATCAACGGCGTCTACCTGCCTCTGCTGGTGCAGGGGGGAAGCGAGGAGCTGTTTGCCTTTCTCGATCACGTGCTGGCGAGGCCCTGGCTGGACTTTCGGGGCTTCAGCGTCACGATCCCACACAAGCACAGCGCCCTCGACTACGTGCGGCAGAGAGGTGGTCTCGTCGAGCCCCTGGCCGAGCAGATCGGCGCCGCCAACACCCTCGTTGTCGAGCGACAAGCGACGAGCGACAAGCGACGCCTCGGCGCCTACAACACCGACTACGCCGGGGCGCTCGATGCCATCGCCGACGGCATGGGCATCTCGCGCGAAGGGTTTCGCGACATGCCGGTCGCGGTCGTGGGAGCCGGGGGTGTTGCGCGGGCCATCGTCGCAGGGCTGACCGATGCGGGGGCCAAGGTCACGATCTACAACCGCACCGTCGAGCGAGCCGAGCAACTGGCCGCTGATCTCGGCTGCGCCTGTGCCGGCCTCGATGCTCTCTCACACCTCGACGCCAGACTCCTCGTCAACTGCACCAGCATCGGAATGCACCCCAAGGTCGATGCAACACCCGTCCCGCCGGAATCTCTTAGGCCCGGCATGGCCGTCTTCGACACCGTCTACAACCCCGCCGAAACTCTCCTGCTCCAGCACGCCCAAGCCGCCGGCGCCAAAACCATCGACGGCGTCGCCATGTTCGTCAACCAGGCCCTCGCCCAATTCCACCTCTTCACAGGCCAATCCGCCGATGCGAATCTCGCACGCCAGACGATCTTCGATTGTCTGATCGCGGAGTGAAGTGCTATAATGTCTCAGGTGTAGAGAAGCCCCCTATCGGGGCAAGGGGAGAACCTATGAGAGAAACACTGATCGATATTCGGGGCAAGATTGCCTCTGGGGCATACAGGAATGAGGAACATGTGCGTTTGGCGATAGTGGTCCGTATTCTGTCGCAATTGGGATGGAATATCTGGGATCCCATGGAGGTCAATTGCGAGTTCAATCCCGTGCCTGAGGAAGATAGAACGCGCGTGGACATAGCATTGTTCTCGAAGCCACGTGTACCCGATGTCTTCATTGAGACCAAACCTCTTGGGAAGATGGCCAACGGTTTGCCGGCAACTGAGAGACAGTTGAGAAACTACAATAGGGATAACACGGCTCTGTTTAGTGTGATAACTGATGGGCGTGTGTGGCGGCTCTATCTGTCGCGGACTGGCGGGAAGTTTTCTGACAAGTGCTTCAAAGTCATAAGTCTACAAGATGACGACATAGACGAGATTGAAAGTTCATTCTCAAAGTTCCTGCGAAAGGAGGAGATCGTCAGTGGGAACGCAGAAGCCGAAGCGGCCGGATACCTGCAGTTGAATGAGAAGCAGCGTGCGATGGAGGACATATTGCCCCAAGCGAGGAAGGCCAGTATGGAGCCGCCATATCCTCGGTTTCCGGATGCACTGGTTTCTCTTCTTGCCGAGGAAGGCTTTCAGGTTTCTGTCGATGAAGCAGAGAAGTTCATAATGGAGTCGCCTGGGAAGGAGCCCAAAGAGCAGCGTGTCGAGCCCATCACCTCGGAGGCACCCGCTCGCGTCTCAGAGCAAAGACAATTCACTGGGATGAGGGTGTTAGAGCCCAATTCGCCGCCCAACCTCTCTTTCACAAAAGTCATTGAGGCAAAGTTCGCCGGCCGTGCCGCGGCCAATTGGAACGATTTATTAGGTGTTGCGATAAGAACTGCGATGCAAGACGGGATTGACGTAGATCGTCTCCAAGGTCTCTCAGTACCTGTAAAGGAGGGGCGGATAAGCACAGATGGCTACGCTCCCCTCCAGGGCACTAGTGTTTCATTTCAGAATGTCAACGCAAACCATGCTTGGACCCTGACGCTTATGCTCGCAAAAAAGCTTGGGGTAGAAGTGACTGTGAGACTAAGATGGCGCGAGAAGGAGAAGGCGGCCTTCCCTGGTCAGGATGCGGTGCTTGAATGGAAGCGATAGGTCCTCATTGGATTGAAGGAGCAGTGCTGCCCACTATGGTGATGAGCGAGACAGAGGGATTCGGTCGCAGGACCGGGCGGGCGTGGTGATCGAGGCGGAGGCTCCGTAGACTGATCTGGCCCAGGTGCGAGCAGACGGCTACGGCTGGCTGATGTAGCGGTCGACGTTCTGTTGGGTGACGAGTTCGAAGGGGATCAGGACGTCCTTCTCGTAGGGCTGGCCGTTGACGATTCGGACGGCGGTTTCGAGGGCGGTGGCGGCCTGGCGTCGGGCGTTCTGAAAGACGGTGGCGTCGAGCCGGCCGTCCTTGACGGCGGCCAGAGCGTCGGCGATCGCGTCGACGCTGACGAGCACGATCTTGTCCTTGACGCCGGCTGATTGCAGGGCGTTCAGGGCCCCGAGGCCCATCTCGTCGTTCTGGGCAAACACGGCGCCGATCCCATCCCGGTAGGCCTGGAGCCAGTTCTCCATCAGCGCCATTCCTTCCTCGCGCGACCAGTTCGCGGTTTGCTCGGCGATCAGCTTCAGTTCGGGGTACTGCTTCAGTGCGGCCCGAGCCCCTTCGGTTCTTTTTATCTCGGCTGCCTGGCCGGGATAGCCGGTCATCATCAGGAGCCGTCCTCTGCCGCCGAGTCGTTCGGCGACGTAGTTGATGGCGATTTCCGCAGACTCCTCATCGCGGGAACCCACAAACGCCGTCGGTTCCGATCGCGTCTCGGAGTTGACGTTGACGATGGGGATGCCGGCGGCAAGCGCCTTGTCGACGGCAGGGGAACTCGCCTCCACCTCGCAGGGATTCAGGATGATGGCGTCCACCCGCCGGGTGATGAAGCTCTCGATCTGTTGAATCTGCTTCTCGGCGCTTCGTTCGGCGTCCGTGACGATCAGCGTGACGCCCAGCTCGGCGGCCTTGGCCTCCATCGCCTCTCGGATGTCTACAATGAATTCATTCGACAGATTCAGCAGGCTGACCCCGATGACGAGCCGACGCGAACCGGAACCGTCGGGTTTCACAAGCCACAATATCACGACAAGCACCGCAGCCAGGAGGACCACAATGAGTTTTCGCATGAACGCCAACTCCGTGTACCGTGCGCTATCTGCCGGCTCACCAGGGCGTGACTATCTCGAATGCTTCTGGCGGTCGAGAATCACGGCGCCGATGATGATGAGCCCCTTGGCGACCTGCTGATAGTACGAGGAAACGTTCAGCAGGTCCAGGCCGTTGTTCAGCGTTCCGATGAGCAACGCGCCCAGGAGGGTGCCGGTGACAGAGCCGATTCCGCCGGACAGGCTCGTGCCCCCGATGACCACGGCGGCGATCGCATCCAGTTCGTACGAGATGCCGGCGTTCGGCTGGCCGGTCGTGATCCGCGACGCCTGAAGGATGCCCGCCAGGCCCGCCAGGCCCGCACAGATCGCGTAGGATGCAATCTTGACTCCGTGTGTATTGATGCCCGAGGCGCGGGCCGCTTCCTCGTTACCGCCTACGGCGTAGACGTACCGGCCGAAGATGGTCCTTCGCAGCACAAAGTATGAGACCAGAAACACGCCCGCGAGGATCAGGATCGGTATGGGAATGCGCAGCAGGCTTCCGTTGCCGATGGAATTAAATGATGCTGACAGATTCGAGATGGGCCGGCCCCCGCTGAGGATCAACGCACCGCCCCGGGCGATGGTCATCATTCCCAGTGTTGCGATGAACGGTGCGACGCGAAACCGCGTGATGACCAGTCCATTCAGGATGCCGATGAGGACTCCGCCCCCGATACCGACCACCAGTGGGACGACCAGCGGATACGCATCGGGATGGGCGAATGTTGCCGCCAGGACTCCCGTTAGCGCGACGACCGAGCCGAGCGACAGGTCGATGCCCCCGCCGAGAATCACATAAGTGACTCCAATTGCCAGGGTGGCGTTGATGGAAATCTGGCGCAGAACGTTGATGCCGTTTCGTGCAGTCAGGAATGGAGGCGACAGCAGCGAGAGCATCAAACAGATCACGACGAAGCCTATCAGCAGGCCGTACTTCTGCATGGTGCTCTCGACGCGTGGGAGGGCATCGTGTTCGGGCATTTCTCTGAACCTTTCCAGCATGTCGGGCCCGTTCAGAAGCTAGTGAGCCATTGCGTAGCGCAGGATGGTCTCGGCAGACGTCTGCTCACGATCCAGTTGTCCTGTCACGGCGCCGCTGTTGAGAACGGCGACCCGGTCGCTCAGGCCCAGTACCTCGGGCATCTCCGACGACGCCATGAGGATGGCCTTGCCCCCGTCGGCGAGGTGACACATCAGCCTGTAGATTTCCGCCTTGGCGCCGATGTCGATACCGCGGGTCGGCTCGTCGAGGATGAGAATATCGGGCTCGCCGAGCAGGGCCTTGGCCAGCACCGCCTTCTGCTGGTTGCCTCCGCTGAGGTTGGCGACAGCCTCGTCGCTGTTGGGTGACTTGATTCGCAGGTCACGAACCATTCGTTCCACCAATGCCTGTTCCCGCTTTCTCACGACGACGGGACCCCATGAACAGCGGTTCAGATTGGATAGGGTGATGTTGGCGGCCAGCGAAAGGCAGGGCACCAGACCTGTGATCTGTCGGTCTTCGCTGACCAGGCCCAGGCCCAATCTCAGGGCATCGGCGGGGCTCCGGATGGAAACCTCCTTGCCGTCGATGAGTATTTGACCCTGGTCGTATCGGTCGAGCCCGAAGAGGCAGCGGATGATCTCGGTGCGCCCGGCGCCCATCAGGCCGGCCAGGCCGAGGATTTCGCCCCTGCGAAGGTCGAAACTGACGTCTCGAAAGGCGCCCTTGCGGCCCAGGTTGCGCACGCTCAGGATCACCGGCCCCGGCCGGCAGGTCCGCTTCGGGAAGACCTCCGCCAATTCCCGGCCGACCATCATGGCGATCAGGCTGTCCGAGTCGATCTCGGAGGCACGCGATGTGGCGATGACCCGGCCGTCACGCAACACCGTGACCTCATCGGCGATTCGGAAGACCTCTTCGAGGCGGTGCGAGATGTAGATGACCGTGGTGCCTCTGTCCTTCAACCGGGTGATGATCGCGAAGAGCCGTTCGACCTCGTGCTGCGAGAGAGAAGAGGTAGGCTCATCCATGATCACGATCTTCGCATCGTACGAGATAGCCTTGGCGATCTCCACCAATTGCCGCTCGGCGACGCTCAGGTCCTTCATCAATCGGTCGGGGTCGAGTTCCAACCCCACGTGGCCCAGAAGCTCCCTGGTTTTTCGGCGTGCTTCTCTGCGGTCGATTCGCCCGAGGAACCTGGAGGCGGGCTCTCTCCCGAGCAGAATGTTCTCCGCCACGGTCATGTGCGGCACGTACATCAGCTCCTGGTGGATCATCGAGATGCCGGCGTCGAGGGCTTGCCGCACGCCGGTGTGGGCCAGCCACCGTCCCCGCAGGAGAATCTCTCCGTCATACTCCGTGTGAAACCCCATCAGGATCTTCATCAGAGTGGACTTGCCGGCTCCGTTCTCGCCGACCAGCGCGTGGACCGTGGCCCGCCGGAACCGGATGTTGACCCGGTCCAAGGCCCTGACTCCGGGGAAACTCTTCGAAACGTTCCGGAGCTCCAGAACGCAGTTCTCGTGTTCCATCGGGCTGCCTCGGTCTTCCGTATGCTGCGCCGCAAGTCCGTATTCCGCCGTTTCCAGCGGACCGACGGGCATTCTATGGGGATGCGTTCTACAGTGTCAATCGGCTTGCCACGAGGGTGTCGTTCCTCGTTTTCACTCCACGAAAGGCTTAACATTTCGGCTCGCCGCGCGTCTGATTACACAGGAGGCTCCGCAGGCTTGGGCAGGCTTGTCGCCGGCCCTGGTCGGCCGTATAATCACCTCCTGAATCAGGTGTGAGGCATTGTGCGAAGAGAAGGCCCCGGGCGAGTATAAGGAGTGTCGTAATGATCGGTCCCGGCAGGATTTGCGTTATCTGTGCCGTTTTGTTGATCGTTGCCGGTTCGGCCCTTGCGACTCGCGAGCCGTTCCGGCCCTCGGCGTCTGACGAACGCTGGGCCCAGACGGGCGTTTTCTTCCGGGAGCACTGGGCCGAGTTCGACGCCACGATCAGCAATTCGTCCGGCCGGATGCTTCGAGTCAACGACGCGGAACTGAGTCTGCACCCCGAATACGGCAGGAGGCCCGAAGCCCGGGCCAACGGCCTGACCCTGATCGACGTGCCGGAGGACCTGTTCGCGTTGCAGAGCGCCGATCTCTACCTCGAAGTCTGGGCCGGCCACCCCAAGACCGCCAACAAGCGTTTTCTCCTCAACGGCAAGCAGGTGTACCCCATTCCCGACGGCGGTTGCGAAGCGGGGCACTGCGCCTGTAGCTATCCGCTGATTCCCTTGAGGGTCGAGCAGTTGGTTAGCGGCCGCAACGCGGTGCAGTTCGCCTGCGACCGGGGCCAGACCTTCTGGGGCCATTTCATCGTCGATGAAGCGGCGATCCGCTGCTATCTCAAGCCCGATCATCCCGATTTCGCCGCGCAAGGGCTTCAGGGATTCTCGGCGGACGTCGAGCTGCAAGCCCAGCACGCCGCCCTCGGCGATGAGGTCAGCATCGGGTTATCTTATCCGAAACCGATGGACCACCAGATCGAGTCGGTCGAGTACTTCGCCCGCTACGATGGCTACGACGACGACGGCGATGGGCAGACCAACGATTGGCATGGATACACGCACGATCGAGAGTACGTCCATCACATCGGCAAGACGACGGCGGGCCCGTTTCCCATCGTCTGGGACACGCGGATGATCCCCGATCAGGATGGGCCGATGGCGCTGCGGGCACTGGTCCATCTGGAGGGTGGTCTGCATTACTGGACGCCTGTTCTGGACGGGCTCGAGTTCGCCAGGGGACGCCCTCGCGTGCAGATGTATGCATGCCGCGACATGCCTGTGCCGTTCTGGTCGCGGGCGTCACAGGTCCGCACGGCCAGGATCGAGCTTCCGCAGGACCTGTCGGGAATCGAATCGGCGAGGCTGATTGTGAAGATCTGGGATGGAGGCGAGGGCGCCGTGAAAGACCCGTTCAAGATCAACGGCCATCCCTACTCGATTACGTCTGGCAGCGCCATCCATGACGTGGTTCATAGTGACGTCGAGATCGATCCGGCCCATTTGACGCCGGGCGTGAACACGCTGACCCTGCTGAGCGACACCGAGCATCACGGGATCGAGGTGCTGCTGCCAGGCCCGTGTCTGGTGGTTCGCTACGACGATTCGGATCGTTGACAAGAGGTTGCACAAGATACGCGAACTTTTTTGAAGGGAGATTGCGATGAACAGGTTGCGAAGATTGTCATGGATTTGTCTGTCGCTGTTGGTCACAGCCGGCTTCGTCGTCACGGACGCTGCGGCGGCCTCGGCGGTCGAAGAACTGACCAGGGTGATGCCCGATGGCACTGTGTACTTCATTGCCACGAGCGGCTGCGATGCGCTGAAGGACGAATGCGCCAAGACCATCTTCGGCCGGATGTGCAGTGATCCGCAGGTCACCAGCTTCGTGACGCAGATCAAGAATGAACTGATGACCAAAGTCAATCAGGACGACGATCATGCCGAGGTGGCCCAGATGGTCAAGATGGCGATGGGATACGGCCAGTTGCTTCTGAAGCGGCCCATCCTCATCGGCGCGGCGCGGGCCGAGACGGTGGAAGGGCCGCCCGCATGCTTCTTCGGCATTCTCGATGCGGGCGACCGCAAGCCGGAACTGGAAGCGGCGCTGGCCCAGGTGGAAGCCATGATCGGCGAGGACGAGATCGGCCAGATCGACGTCGGCGCCTTGAAGATGCACAGCCTCAAGGACAACGAGGATGTCCCGCTCTACTGGGGCTGGGTGGGCAACTACCTGATTGTGGGCGTCAACGATCAGCAGGGGGTGGCGACGAAGTACCTGGCGAACCCGCGTGCGACAGCAACTGACCATCTCAAGAAGGTCCCCGGCCACGGCGATGTCTTGGCGGTGTACGAGGACTTGCAGCAGATCTGGCAGATCGTGCAGAGCTTTGCCTTTCGGGAAGGGGGCCAGGACGATCTGATTCCCGTCAAGCTGGCGATTGACGAGCTGGGCGTGAGCAAGGTCGGGACGATTGTCGTGCGGGTCGGTATCTCCGGCACCGATCTGGTCTCCGATTCATTTGCTCAGGTGCCTGAGCCGAGGACCGGTCTGTTCGCGGCGTTCAAGCCGGTCGATCCCGCCATGCTTGGCGCGGTGGATGCCCAGGCAGTGACCGCCGGCGTGGTGAACGTCGACCTCGGGCACATATACGACACGGTCATGAAGACACTCAAGGCCGTTTCGCCCGATGAAGGCTATCTGGAGGTCCAGGAGGGCCTGGCGGAACTGGAGTCCGAGGTGGGCATTCAACTCCGCGACGGTCTGCTCCAGAGCCTGGCCGGCCCGGTCGTGCTCTATTCGCTTCCGGCCGGAAGGATGCCTGAGGCGCCGATGGGAGGTTTGGTCGCGATGCTCAAGCTCCGCGACGCCGCCCTGTTCGAGAAGACCATGACGACACTCGGGACTTTTGTCGGCCAGAAGGCCGAGGGCATGCTCCAGGTCGGCTCGCAGACCGACGAGCAGGGGCGCACGATCCACGTCTGGGCCAGCCCGGTGCTGGCCTTTGCGCAGGTGATGCCGACCTGGTCCGTCGTGGGTGATCAGGTCGTGATCGGCTCCAACACCGCTCTGTGCACGATGGGGATCAAGCGGGCGGCCTCCCCAGGCGAGGGCGCCTCGTCACTGCTGGATACCGAGGGGTACAGGAGAGCCACCGCCGATCTGCCCGCGAACCTGTTGAGCCTGAGCTACATCGACTCACAGGCGCAGTTCACCCAGATGATGATGCAACTTCAGCAGGTCTGGCCCCTGGCGACGATGGGCGCGATGAAGGCGGGCATCAAGCTGCCGGTGATGCTGCCGAACCTCGGCGCGATCATCAAGGACATGCAGCCGGCGTGCGAATACGGCTACGCCCGCCCGGACGGGTTCTATTCGCACTATCGTGGCACAGGGCTTGAGGTCAGCCTCCGAGGCGTGGCCGGCGGCGCTCTGGCCGCCGGCGTCATCATGCCGTCTCTGGCCCGGACCCGCCAGTTGGCTTTTCGGATGACGTCAGGGACGAATCTGTCTTCGATCGGCAAGGCCTGCCTGATCTATGCGAACGATCATGACGACGAGATGCCGCCGGACCTCGAAGCGCTCGTCACCGAGGCGGAACTGCCTCCCCAGTGTCTGGAATCGAAGCGCAAACCCGCGGATTTCGACGGCCCCAGCTACGTCTACATCCCGGGTCAGACCACAGCGATGTACCCCGGAAACATCGTGGCCCATGAAGACACGCGTTACTGCACGGAGGGCGTCAACGTTCTGTTTCTGGACTCTCACGTGGAATTCATGAAGCCCGATGATTTCCGGAGGGAACTGAAGGAGACCTACGAGCGGCTGGGCCGGGAGATGCCGGAGATCCGCTTCAAGGATGAATGACGGGTCAGAGAAGCGGGATCAGAAATCGGCGTTGAGGATTTCGATGGTTCGGCGGCACAACTCGCGGCCGTAATCGGTCCAGGCGCCCTCGCCCCAATAGCGGAAGCAGCTCGTCTGCGTCGTCAGCAGATGGTAAAGCGCGTTGCGGTATCGCGCATCGGCCGTCGGAATGCCCGCCGCCAGTACCTTCTCGGCGAACAAGATGCTGGCGTTCTGCATGGGCCCGAGCACGTGATCGTAGCCGCGAACCCAGGAGATGTTGGCCGTCCAGCTCCCGCCTTCCATGTGGAAGCGGCCATCCTCTTTGCGGAGTTCGGCGATGGTTTCGTCGAGGGCCTCCGGCCCCGCACCGTCGCCGAGGCGGTCCCAAAGGCGCTTCTGCATAACGGGCTGGATCGCAGGAAAGTCCGCCTCGCCGATGCCGAGGCGATCGAGATACTCCAGGTACTCCGTCACGTTGGCTGGCACGGTCGCGCTGCCCGAGGCCTCGGCGATCACGTTGAGGAACTTCGGCGGGAACTCGTTCATCATCACGCCGCCGTTTTCGCCGTCGGCGATCTGCGTCACGAGCGACGGGACCGACCGGCCCGCCAACCCGCGCCGGCCCAGGCCCTTGGCCTCGTAGTAGGGTTGCATCTGCCCGATGAGCTTGGTGTCGCTGCCCTGCGTCTTGACAATGGCGGTGATGCCCAGCGTTTGTCCCCGGGAATTCCTCGCCACGAGTCGGTGCGGCACGTGGGGCCAGTGCAGCGGGCCTCCGTCCTCGATCCGCTCGACCGTGTGCTCCTGGACGAGGACCCAGCGATAGCCGCACTCCTTCAGCGTCTTGACGAACTCATAGCAGACGTCCGGGTGGTTGGGAAGGGCCATCTCGGCCGGGGAGAAGCCGCGCACGCGGGCCAGCGCCTCAAGCCCGAACAACGCGGCGAAGAAATGCTGCCACGCGCGGACGTGCAGACGATAGTCCTGCACGGGCGTCGAAGGCGCCACGGGGTGTCCCCACGCGGACCCGAGCCACTCGACGCAGGGCCGATACGCCCGGTCGCACGTGATCTTGCGAAGCCGGTCGATCACGTCGGTCGCGCCCATCCGGCAGAGCCCGTCCAAGAGGCAACCTGAGTAGTCGAACATCACGCGCGGCCGCTTGCCCTCCGAGACGAGTTGCGGGATGAACCGGCCCATGCGTTCGTAGCACGAGCGGAAGACAGTGGCGTTGTGGTTGTCCCCGACGTTCGGATGGTTCATCATGTGTTCGAGGTTGCTGATGATCCGGGCCGTGCGGAGGTCGTCGCCGCCGGCCGGGATCAGCGGCTGGTGCATGTGCAACGCGATCGCGAACGCGCTTTGGATACGGTCGAAGTCGATCCCGCTTTCCGGGAGGTAGAACGGCCCGCTGCGGCTCATCGTCTCGGCGACGCGGTCCTCGGACCCGCACAGGTTGGGCAGTCCATCGATGTACTCCGGCGTCAGGGCTGGTTGGTTCACTTGTAGGGTCCTTCCTTGTGTCGTGTCGACAGTATCACTTGGGCGATCCGGGGTCCGGTCACCCCACGCGCAGCAGGTTCCAGCCGGTGGCCGGATCGAGCTTGCGGCCCGCCTCGATCCCGACGATCTCGATGATCGTCACCTCCAGGATCAGGAAGGTCTTGGCGCCGCCCCGAGGGCAGCCCACCAGATTCTCTCCGCCGCGGCCCATCGCCGCGTGCAGGTGCAGTTTCGGACCTTTGTCGTCGCAGTAGATCGTTCCGGCGCCGAACGCCTCGCCCGGACCGGTGAACGTACGGAAATCCGCTTCGATCCGAGGTTCCTCCCGTTTGGGGCCGACGACGACGTCGGCCTTGCGGAACCCCCCGGTGATCAGCACGGCGGCACAGCGAATCTGTTCTTTCTTCGCGATCTGTTCGATGGACTCATACAAGTCCTCGCCTTCGAACAGCCTGGCGGCGATCACGCGACCGGTTTGTCCGACCGAGTATTCCATCCTACACCCCCATGATGACGTCAATCGCTACGACTGAACCTCGTGCCACAATGTGACGTCCAGCGGCTCGGCGAGCAGATCGCCCGCCGCGGCGACGAACGCCTGTAGATGAGGTTTCTGGAGGTGCTCATCCAGATCGGCCTGGCTCCTCCAGATCTCGACGAATACGAACACGCACGGGTCGTCGTTCGACTGATGCAGCGCGTAACTGATGCAACCGGGCTCCTGTCGCGTCGGGCCGATCAGCCCGGTTAGCGTCTCCTCAACTTGCCGTAACTTCTCTGCCTTGCCCCTCACACGGGCCAGCACGGTCAGCGCCTGTTCCGACATCTGCATTCTCCTGTAAAGAACAGCCATTCCGATTCGACGCGGCTATCGTCGGGGGTATCCCCCCAAATGTCAACGTCAAAACTCATTGCCCTTGGCATGGGCGACCTGTGCGCTTAGACTTGGGGGGAATGCGAAAGAGTCGAAACGCAGGCACATTCTCTGGCGTCTGGAAGTGAAGGGAACTGGCGATGACTCGAAAGCTCAGACGACGTGAATTCCTTGGTGCAGGTGCGGCGGGTGTACTGTTGGGCTCTCTGGCACACGGGCAGGAAGCGGACGCTTCGGACACCTCTGCATCGAAGGACGTTCGGCTGGAGTTCCTTCGTCCAAAGGAATTGGAGGCGGCGCGGGCGGCCTGTGCGACGATCTTCCAGCCGCTGGGCACGATCGAATGGCACGGCGCGCACAACGTCGTGGGGGTTGACGCGGTCAAGGCCCATGCGCTGTGTATCCGAGCGGCTCAGGCCGGCGGAGGCGTGGTCGCGCCGGCGCTGTACGGCGGCGTCGGCGGACTGAGCGAGGCCCATACATTCATCATGGACCCCGAGGATGACGTGTTCAGCAGGTTGCTGCGGCCATGGCTCGAGCAGCTTTGTCGGGAAATGGCCCGCGATGGGTTCCGCGCGATCATCATTCTCACCGGTCACTACGGGGCGGCGCAGCAGATCGTTGTGCGCGAGACCGCCGTGCGCATGAGCCGCGCCCTGGCGATTCCCGTGCTGGGCACCCCCGAGTACATGCTGGCGCTGGACGTGGACTACACGGGCGACCACGCCGCGTGGGGCGAGACGTCGCTGATGATGCATTTGTATCCCGATACGGTCAGGCTGTCGCGGCTGGGCGACCCGCCGCATCGAGGGGTGCATGGACGCGATCCGAAGACGCAGGCATCGGCCGAGGATGGACGCGTACTTACCGAGAAGATCGTCTCACGCCTGGCCACACTGGCACGAAGGATGCCCACGTGGGACTACAAGAAACTCGACCGTTTCGTGGACGCCGAAGCAGCGATGGTCGCCAGGCAGCTTGCGGCCCCGAGGGGCAAAGAGCCCATCTGGGCGGCCTGGAGTAACGTCGGAACGGCCCTGCGCGATTACGGCAAGCTGCTCGCCGAGGAGCGTTTCGAAGAGATCGAGGCGTGTGTCGCCAATCTCGGCGTCAACGGGTGATCCAGCAGCTACGCTCGATATGAAAGAGGTCGGATTATGGCAAAGGCAAAAGATCAATCTAACCCGGGGCTCAGTCGTCGCGACTTCATTGCGCGTGCCGGCGCGATGGCGTTTTCCTTCGCGGCGGTCAAGCCGGATGCCGTTCGTGGGACAACGGTGAATAGTCGAATCAAGGCGGGCATCGTCGGCGTCGGCCAGCGCGGCACGATGATCACCGAAATGCTCACCAAGCATGGCGGCTACGAGGTTTGGGCGGTCGCCGACTACTTCGATCCGGTTGCCAGAGCGGTCGGGGAGCGGTTCGGCGTGCCGGAGGCCAGGCGCTTTTCGGGCCTGTCGGCTTGCGAGAAGCTCATCGCCAGCGGGGTTGATGCCGTCTTCCTGGAGACTCCGCCGTACTGCTTCCCGGACCACGTCGAGGTATCTGTCAAGGCAGGTCTTCATGTGTATATCGCCAAGCCCTTGGGCTGTGATGTGCCCGGCTGCCTGCGCATCCGGGACGCCGCAAGGAAGGCGACGACGAACAAGCAGGTTTTCCTGTGCGACTTCCAGACTCGCACGGATCCATTCTTCATCGAGGGAGTGCAGCGCGTGCGCAACGGCGCCATCGGTCCGATCGCGATGCTCGGCTCGGAATACAATGACGAGAGCTTCAGCGATCCGCCCAAGACCGCCACAATCGAGAGTCGCCTGCAGCAGTTGATCTGGGTCAACGACGAGGCCCTGGGTGGCAGCTATCTCGTCAACGCGGGAATCCACGCGATCGATGTGGCGCTCTGGATCGCCGGGCAGATGCCGGTCAGCGCGATGGGGGCCTCGCGTATCGGCCGGGCCGATCCGCACGGAGATTCACACGATGTCTATTCCATCACGTACGAATTCGCCGATGGGCTCATCCTGAATCATCGAGGCGAGCACCTGAAGAACCGATTCGAGTTCCGTTCCGACTGCTTCGCCCAGGGCCGTGATGGCTACCTGGAGACCGGCTACACCACACAGGTCCGCATTCTCGGCAATCGAGCCGGCTGGCGCGGCGGCGACGTGGTAGACCTCTATCCCAGCGGCGCCAGGCGGAACATCGACATGTTTCACAAGTGCGTCACGGAAGGCCTCTACGACAACCCGACGGTCGAGCCAAGCGTCAATGCGACGCTGGCGACGATTCTGGGCCGCGAGGCGGCCCGTCGCAGGACGAAGCTCACGCTGGACGAGCTGCTCCGCGAGAACCGAAGGCTCGAAGTCGACCTGACCGGACTGAAGGCCTGACCTGCCAGCCGCTGCTCGTTGCAGGACGCGAACCGATCAGAACAGGCGTTTGAAGCCGGACAGCTCGCTTCGCAGCCACCCGGGGCGGTTCGTTGTGATGCCGTCGACGCCAAGCTTCGCCAAGCGGATCGCTTCTGCCGAGTCGTCGACCGTCCAGACATACAAACCCAGCCCTTTGTCTTTGACGCTCTTGGCAAATTCCTTCGTGACGCCGGCCCAATGCACGTTCAGGCCGTCCAGGCCGGCGGCAGCCGCCTGGTCGGCGAGGGTCGTGTCGTGCGGAATCCACGCCTCGGTCTGCTCGTCTTTCTTTGTGCCGACCAGCCAGTACGTGGGGAGGTCCGGCATGAGTTGTTTGGAGGCCGTGACGGTCTCCAGGCCGAAGCCGATGATCACGATCTGCGAGCGCTTGCCGCTTTCAACGATGATCCTCTCCAGGGCCGGCAACACCTCCGGGCCGCACTTGATCTCCACAAAGAGCTTCTTATCGGCAGGAACCGTCTCGACGATCTCCCGAAGAAATGGAATGCGTTCGCCCGCAAAGCTCGCGTCCTTGAAACTCCCGACGTCCAGACGGCGGAGTTGCTCTGCGGTGCAGTTCGCGACCTCCAGTTCCTCGCCTCCCGTCCGCTTGGTCGTGCGGTCGTGGATCACCACGACGTGCTGATCCGTCGTGAGGTAGACGTCGACCTCGACGGCGTCGGCCTTCTTCTCCCAGGCTAGCTTTGCCGAGGCGACTGTGTTTTCCGGGGCCAGATACGAGGCCCCTCGATGCGCGATGATTTCCATTTTCGATGCACAACCTGTTGACAAGAGGAGGACCGCCGACAGCAGTCCAAAGCGGAAAAGAGTCTTCATGCGATGCGTTCTCCATTCAATCGAATCGACACGGACGGCCGTCACTTGCTCTGGTAGACGCGGACGTAATCGATGAAGTACTTCTGGGGCAGAATGCCCTCGTCTGTGCCTTGGGCGCCGCCCCACGAACCGCCGTAGGCGGCGTTGAGAATCAGGTAGTGCGGCTTGTCGAACGGCCAGACGTCGTTGCCCGTTCCTTCGTTGCCGAATGTGAAGTACTTCGTCCTGTCCACGAAGAAGTCGATGTGATCTTCAAACCACTCGATGGCGTAGACGTGGAAGTTCTGCGACGGGTCGGCGACCTCGATGCGGTTGCCCTTGTTGGTGCCCAGGACGTGGTTGTAGGCCTTGGTGTGGACGTTGGCGTGAATCTTCAACGGATCGAAACCGACGTTCTCCATGATGTCGATCTCGCCGCAGGCGGGCCAGCCGATCTCGCGATTGACGCCGAGCATCCAGATCGCCGGCCACATGCCCTTGCCGGTGGGCAGCTTGGCGCGGACCTCGATCCGCCCGTAACACCACGACGCTTTCCACCGCGTGTGCAGGCTGGCCGACGTGATGGGGTGGCCCTCGAAACCGTCCTTTCGTGTCTCGATGACAAGGCAGCCGTCCTCGACGCGTGCGTTCTCGGGCCGAGCCTTGGTGTAGTACTGCAGCTCCTTGTTGCGGATGTAGCCCTGTTCGTAGTCCCATCTGTTCGGATCGGGCATTCCGGCGGCCTGGAACTCGTCCGACCAGACCAGCTTCCATTCCTGAGCGCCGGCGCTGGTTGCCAGCAGCAGGAGTCTGAGTAACAGACCGGTCGTCAGTTTGGGCATGGTCTATCCTTTCGAAAGGGTCAAATGCGGGCGTCCGACTGGGTTGCCGATTCTATGCGGCCCATCACCTGCGGCAGGCCATCGAGGCACAGTTGCGACCATGTCTCCATGGTGTCGCGGACCGCCTGCAACTGCTCAATGGTCAGAAAGTCCATCTGCGTGATCATCTGCTCTCGCTTCGTCACGCTCGGCGCATCCAGGACCCAACAGTGCACGATCCCCAGGTGAACCTGGCCGACCTCGTTGGAATCGTCGTTGAGCAGGGCAACTACGTGGTCGGCATGCTGTGCTTCGACGCAGACCTCTTCGCCAACCTCTCGCTCAACGGCTTCGCAGTACATCCTGTAGAAATCGGAGCTGAACAGGGTCCAGTCGACGGGATTGATGTGGCCTCCGATGCCGATGGACCGATTTCCGACGAGGCGGGTCTCGCCGGCCCGCTTGCCCCTGACGTAGGTGAGGAATTTGCCCTCGCAGGTCATGATGACATAGGGGATGAGTTGCTTGAAGGAGGGGTCCTGCTCCGCCTGTGGTCGCGGAATGAAACGCGGCTGGCCTTGGGCGAAAACGGCGTCGAGATACTTCTCGACGTCGAAATTCAGGCCGTGAAAGCTGCCCACCTCATCAAAGACTCTCCGTTCGACAACCAATACCTGCTCTTCCTGGGGCACGCGACCACTCCTTCTGTACTGCTAGTGTTGGGACGGGATGTTATGGCTGTGCCGGCTCACCTACGACACTGCCCGAGGCATAGTACCGAAGTCGGCCCGGGCGGTCAAGTTGTGGATTTTGGGGGGCGAATGGCCGTACTGCCGCAACGCTTTCTGACGTTTCTTGTGCCACGGCAGCTTGACTTTCCAAACAGATGTTTTAAACTGCCGTATTAAACGAGTGTTTTTGCAACCAGCGGCGGCCTGCCTGCGACTGTGATATCAGGGGCCTGCGGCCCGGCGTTCAGGCCGGACCGGGGTGCTGCTGATGGCTGTGAGAAGAGTGCGGAAGCCATGCTTTTGTTGTACCGGTTTTCACGCATTGGCTGGGTTCCATTGAGTCCTCTGATGGCGAACCTTGCGTAGGGGTAGACGCAGAATTATAGTAAAAGGCTTGGCTGGCAGCCCGCGATGCGGGTAGCCGTCCCTGTTGCCAAGAGACGGGTAGAGTCCATGAGCGACAAATTGCAGAAGAACCAGAGGTCTGAAGAAGGCCGCGGTCGCTTTCGACGGATTGCGACCAAGACGGTGATCGCCCTGGCCGCGGTGGGGGCGGTGGTTGCCATCGCCATGATGCCCCAGCCGAGCAAGGAGGCCGCGCCTGCGGAGGCGCCTCCCGTAAATGTCTCGGTGATGGAGATTGTCCCGGAGGCGGCGCTGGCGGATGCGTTCACCCTGCCGGCGATCATCGAGCCCAATCGCGTGGTGACCGTATCAGCGGAAGAGGCGGCGGCCATTGCCCGTATCCTGCCCAAGGAGGGCGACACGGTTCAGCGGGGCGACCTGCTCGTCCAGCTCAAGATGGACCTCATTCAGCCTCAGTTCGTAACCGCTGAAGCCAGATACAAACGTGACCAGATCGAGTACGAGCGGATGGCGGCGCTCGTGAAGGAAGATGCGGCGCCGCAGCAGGACCTGGACAACGCCGTCTCGGAACTGGCGGCCAGCAAAGCGGCGTTCGAGGAGGCTCGGGCTCGCCTGGATCGAACGCACATTCTCTCGCCTGTCCATGGGGTGCTCAACGATCTGCCCGTCGAGGAAGGCGAATACGTCTCGCCGGGTGTGCCGGTGGCGGAAATCGTCGAGATCGACACCGTGAAGGTCGTCGTGGACATTCCGGAAAGGGACATCGCGTTCTTCTCCGTGGGACAGGAGGCCGAAGTCCTGACGGATGTCAAGGGTTGCGAGGAATCCGTTGCGGGCAAGATCAGCTACATCAGCCAGTTGGCGAACTCGCAGACGCGCTCGACACCGGTCGAAATCACGCTGGACAACCGTCAGGGGCTTCTGCGGAGCGGCCAGATCGTTCGAGTCCGGCTGTCGCGTCGGGTGTTGAAGGACGCGATCCTGATCCCACTGCTGGCGGTGATTCCCCTGGAAGATGGCTACGCCGTCTATGTAGTCGAGGGTTCACAGGCCATGCGGCGCGACGTCCAGCTTGGCGTCATCAAGGGCGACCAAATCCAGGTCATCAGCGGGCTGAACCCTGGGGACAGACTGATCGTTGCCGGACACCGTTTCGTGGCTCCGGGCCAGAGCGTCAGTATCGAGTCGGAGGAGAAGTAAACGCCATGCTCCTCACCGATGCCGCGATCCGAAACCGGACCACCGTCGCCGTACTGGGTTTGATCATCGTTCTGCTGGGCGCCAGCAGCTATGTCTCGCTGCCGCGCGAGGCGGCCCCGGATATCCCCATTCCCTATATCATGGTGACGACGATGTACGAGGGAGTCTCGCCCGAAGACATCGAGACGTCCGTCACGATGAAGATCGAGAAGGAACTCAACGGGATTCGCGGCGTGGAGGAGATCACCTCCAGCAGCGCCGAGGGCATGTCGTTGATCAGTGTCGAATTCGACCCGGATGTGCCCAGCGAGGTTGCGTTGCAGCGCGTGCGCGACCGCGTCGACCTGGCGAAAGGGGAGCTGCCTCAGGAGGCGGAGGAACCGATCATCAAAGAGATCAACTTCGCCGAGTTGCCGATCATGTTGATCAGTCTGTCGGGTGATCTTTCGCCCGTGCAGCTCAAGGAGATTGCCGACGATGTGCAGGACGTACTCGAAGCCATGCCGGGCGTGCTGAAGGTCGAAATGGCCGGCGACCTGGAACGGGAAATCCGCCTGGAGTTCGATCCTGACCGCATCGCCAAGTACAACCTGACGATCCCGGAAATTCTGGCCCTGATCCCTTCCGAAAACGTCAATATCTCAGCGGGAGGGCTCGAGACTCCCGGCACGAAGTTTAACGTTCGTATTCCCGCCGAGTTCGTGACGCCGGAAGAGGTTGATCATTTGATGCTGACTGCTCGCGATGGCGTCCCCATCTACCTGGCCGATGTGGCGACGGTGCGCTACACGTTCAAGGACCGGACCAGCTTCTCGCGTCTGAACGGGGCCGATACGATCACGCTGAGCGTCAGCAAGCGCGTCGGCGCCAATGCGGTGCAGATCTCCGACCGGATCAAAGCGGTGATTGCCGAGGCGCAGAAACGCGTGCCCTCCGCGGTGAAGTTCGATGTCACGTATGACATGTCGAAGATGGTCCGCAGCATGGTGGCGGATCTCGAAAACAACATCGCGGCAGCCCTGATCCTGGTGACAGCGGTTCTGCTGCTGTTTCTCGGCTGGCGTCCGAGCACCATCGTGGCGATGATCATTCCGCTGAGCATGCTCATCACCTTCTTTCTGGTCCAGGCCCTGGGCTATACCCTGAACATGATCGTGCTGTTCAGTCTGATTCTGGTCTTGGGCATGCTGGTGGACAACGCGATCGTCATTGTGGAGAATATCTACCGACACCTCCAGCTCGGGTATGGCCTGACCGAGGCGTCGATCCTCGGGGCCCGCGAGGTCGCCTGGCCGGTAACGACGTCGACGCTGACGACGGTCGGCGCATTTCTTCCGATGATGTTCTGGCCGGGGGTCATGGGCGACTTCATGAAGTACCTGCCCATCACGCTTTCTCTGGGTCTGATGGCGTCTCTGTTTGTAGGTCTGGTGTTCAACCCGGTGATCTGCTCGATCTGGGCGGGCCAATCGCCCAAACCACATCAAAAGGACCATTGGTTCTTGCGGGCTTACCGTCGTGTGCAGGAGGCGGGGCTGTACAATCCCGGCCTGACCCTGTTCCTGGCGTTCTGCCTGCTGGTTGGACTGGGAATTCTGTACGCCAAGGTCGGCAAAGGAACGGAGTTCTTCCCGGAAGGGGACCCCGAACGGGCCGTTATCGACATTCGCGCGCCGCAGGGAACCAATATCCACGAGACGGATCGAATCGCCCGCCTGATCGAGGAACGTCTGGCGCCGTATCGTCGCTGGCTCAAGCACGTCATCACGAACGTTGGATCGGCGGGCGGGGCGAATATGGGCTTGATGGCCAGCGCCGGCGGGGCCCACCTGGCCGGCATCACCCTGGTGTTCCACGATTTTGTCGAACGCCAGAGGCCGTCCAACGAAGTCATTGCGGAGATTCGTCAGGCGATTGCCGACATTCCCGGCGCGGAGATCAAGGTCGAGAAGGAGGAAGAAGGACCGCCGAGCGGGGCGCCCGTCACGGTCCGCGTCATGGGCGAAGACTTCAAGACGCTGGAGCGGCTCAGCGAGCAGGCTCGGCGCCTGATCGCGGCGGTGCCCAACGTCGTGAACCTGCGCAGCGATTTCGAAGGGGCACGCCCGGAACTGGCCTTCACCGTGGACCGCCGGGTCGCCATGCTCCTGGGCGTCAACACCGCTACCGTGGGCAACTTCCTCAAGATGGCGGTGTTCGGCAGCAAGGTCGGCACCTACCGCGAGTACAACGAGGAATACGACATCACGGTGCGTCTGCCTGTGCAGGACCGCACGAAGGTCGACGATTTGTATCGTCTTCAGGTCCCCAATACGGCCGGGGACGCCGTGCCGCTCAGCTCTCTGGGCACGTTTACTTACCGCGGCGGTTTTGGAACGATCAACCGCGTCGACCAGAAACGCGTCGTGACGCTCACCGCCGACGCCGAGGGCCGCCTCGGCTCGGAAGTCCTCGCCGACGTGCAGAGACGCCTGCACCCGCTGGGCGATCCGCGACTCACAGAAAGGGACGTACTGGATTGGGATGCGTTGCGTGAGACCCTGAAACGCGGGCAGACAGAAGCATCTCACCCGGCGGGACGCGTCTGGGATATCTTGACCACGCGGGGCGCTTCCTTCTGGTCCAGGGCTGCGATATCGAAGGAGGATCTTGCCTCGCTTCTCTCGGCGGGTACTTTCGAAGAGGAGCAGAAGGAGCGTCTTGTTGCTCTGCTTAACACCGCTTTGGGCAAGCCCAATCTGTATCATCCGGATGCTTTCTCCGATCCTGATCTTCCTCCGGAAGCTGCTGTTATGGTCGGGAAGGGTCCAGAGAATCTGACGCAGGCTGAGGTGTTGTTTTTGAACAGGGAATTGCTCGTGTCCGTCTGGCCTGATGTGATCGCCCGCCCCATACGCGTGGCGCTGCCGTTGGGCTACGACATTCGCTACGCCGGCGAGAAGGAAGAGCAGGACAAGGCGCAGGCGTTCCTGTCCAAAGCCTTTGCGATCGCGCTGTTGCTGGTGGTCATGGTCCTGGTGATCCAGTTCAATTCGCTCATGGTGCCGTTCATCATCATGACGACGGTACTGCTGTCTCTGATCGGCGCGCTGGTTGGCCTGCTGGTTTGCGGCCTGCCCTTCGGGATCATCATGACGGGAATCGGGATCATCAGCCTGGCGGGCGTGGTGGTCAACAACGCCATCGTCCTGCTGGCCTACACGCAGCAGTTGCAGAGGGAGGGCATGGACCTGATCGAAGCGGCCTCCAGAGCGGGCGTCACCCGTCTGCGGCCCGTGATGCTGACGGCCATGACCACGATCATCGGACTGATCCCCATGGCGGTCGGCGTCTCTTACGATTTCCACACCTTCACCTGGGCCACCAAGAGCGAATCGACCCAGTGGTGGCGCAACATGGCGGTTGTCGTCATCTTCGGGCTGGGTTTCGCCACGATCCTGACGCTGGTGGTGGTTCCTTCGCTCTACGTGATGCTCAGTCGGCTGTCTATGCGGCTGGGTTTCGGCGGCGCACACACGGAACGCGCCTCCGGTAAGCCCAAGTCCGAGGTGGCGGGCGCCTGGCCGTCGTAAGACGCCGATGGACGTTGGGATCGAATGGGACGTATGCCCCCCAAGAGACGGAGGACCCGGTCACAGAAATCTCCGGGTAGCGTTGTCCTCGTCCTGCGCGCAAAAAGACGAGGCCGTGGGTTGTCGCACCCCACGGCCTCGGTCGCGATGTAACTCCGGAGGGTTCGGAGATTACTCCAGGCAGGTGTCCAGCCAGGTGTTGATCAGCTCGATCAGGTCATCGAAATCGATCTTCCCGTCGCCGTTGAGGTCCTGGCAGAGCGTACAATCGAGTTCCGGAACGAAACGGTAGTCCTCGGTCTCGCCGATGTCGTATCCTTCGGCCGGCCCGGAGCCACCGTTGCCCACCGCTGCGGGGTTTTCGCCGCCCTTCCAAGGCTGCTCGCTCAGCGTGATTCGCATCCAGATCTCCTCCGGTCCTTTACCCGGATGCCACGCCATGAAGGCGGGTGTGCTGATCTGATGAAGCCCGGCGGGCAGGCCGAAGAGGTACTGATTCCGTACCGCCCACTCGGAGACCGTCCGGGCGCCGCAGCCCATGTCCGGGTCGCTTTCGCTGTCGTCGTCCCAATCGCCGTCGCGGTTGAAATCACACCAGACGTTGACCCACAGATCCGTATCGGGCGTCACGACGTTGACGAGATAGTCGAAGCTGGCCCATCCACACGCAGGCATCGTGATCGGCAGTGTGACGCCGTCATCGGCGCCGTCCTGGTCCGCCTTATCGCGGGCCGGATCGATGTTGTTGACCCGATCTTCATCGGTGCCCTGGTCTGCTTCGTTCTCCAGTGTCACCGCCTCGCCGAGGTACGCGACGCTCCGTGGACGGCGATGGAGCGGCCCGCTCGGTCGTCCGCTGGCGTCGTCGGCGACGGTCGGGAAGTGGGCTTCGACGGTGCCATAGCCGGCAGAGGCGTAGGCGGTCATCCGTGCGTCATGGTCTCCCGAACTGTCCGGCGCGTCGCCCAGATCGAATTCCGCATTGGCCGCGGCCTCGCAGGCAAGCGTCAGCGCGCCCTGGCCGACGGCCTGGCCGTAGCCACCCACCTCGATGAGATACGCCTGACCGGACACGGCATCGAACGTCACCTCGGACTGACGTCCACAGGCGTCGTCGTTGGCCGCGACCAGCCGGTTCGGACCGGGGGAGCACTCGGTACCGCGGTAGACGGCCACCATCGTATCGAACTGACTGCCGCACAGGCTGACGGTGGCCACGCCCGTGCTCGCGGGCGAATAGCGATACCAGAGATTAGGACTTCGCATGACGATTCCCTGGCCGTCATGAGTGGCCTGTCTCGTGTCGAACGGCAGGTTCACGACGTCCGCGACCAGCTTGGCATGGCTGCAGTCGTCGTTGTCCTGTCCGGCAGGTACGGCCAATTGGCCGATTTCGGCCCCCGTCAGGGCTCGCGTGTAGAGACGTACGTCGTCCATTGCGCCCTGGAAGTAGTTCTCCGGGGCCTTGTCTCCATCGAACTTGGTTGCCTCGGAACCTACGCCCAGAAACCCGAATCGCGGGTTGCCCGTTCCAAAGGTCGCGCCCAGCCGGCTGCTGGCGTCGACCTTTCCGTCGACATAGATGTAGACCGCGCCGCGATCGAAGACGCCTGCGACGTGATGCCACTGATCGTCGTCGATGCGGGTCTGTCCGGCCAGGTCAGCCTGTCCGGCATCCGTCATCAGGCTCCAGCCGACCTGTCCGGCTCCCGCTGCCGTGCCGTTGATCTCCAGTCGCCAGTATTCGTTGCGATCGAAGGAGAACAGAATCTGGTCGTTCTCGCTTTCGCTCTTCACCCACAGGGCGACCGTCACCTGCAAATTGGCGATACGACCGTAATAGACGTTGGCGATTGCGACGTAGTCGTCGCGGCCATCGAATTGCAGGGCGCCGCCATCGAGACCTTCGATCCAGACGGGACCGTTTCGCAGAATACCACGGAAGTTGCGTCCCGACGAATCGGAGGCAACCGTGCCGGACGTTTCATCCAGCTTCCACCAGCCGACGAAGCCCGGATCGCTGTCGGCCGCAAGGGCCGCACCGATCGCACACAACAGAACCACACTCTGGCAGAGAATCCACTGTCTATACATCGTAAGACTCCTTTCCCTGAACACCCGAGTCATCCGTGCGATTCTCCGGGCGCAGGCATTTCCCTGGTTTTATATATGCATCCAACCACCTCCCCTCGAACTGACCGCTTGCCATGCCGGCCTGAGCTGTTGCTCCCGCCGGCGATCGGTGTCACGCACGTGCGCTGTGAAGAACGAGCCAGACGTATCCGCTCGCCGTTTGTTGCGGCTACAACCGTAGTGCCGAACCGCGCGGAGGCCGTAACGTGTTTTCTTTTGCCCTGGGCAACAGGCGCTACCCCAGCTCGCGGGCGCAATGAAGAACCCTGCCCATCTCCGTCGAGACAGGCAGGGTTCGATGTACACTCTACGAAAGTACTCCTGTTCTACTGCATGGCGTCTCCCGTCACCTGGACATCGTCGATGTTCCAGCCAGCGTAGGTGACCGATTCATCCGTCGGACCGATGCCCCATCGGAAATAGAGCGTTGCCTGTCCGTCGCCGATCGACGCGGGCACGGAGTATTCCATAAACCGCCACGATTCGTCGGAGACGTGGGAGCGGCCGGCCGTCCACAGGTCGGTCCAGTTGACGCCATCGTTGGAGACCTGGACGCACGCGTCGTCGTAGGGCGCCTCGATCCCCAGCCAGCGCCAGAAGCCCAATCGGATGCTGGCGTAGCCTTCGCAGTTGACCGACCCCATCGTCGCGTAGCGCGTCTCGGTCAGACCGTCCTCGTAGTCTCCGTCGAGGGCATACCCAATGACGCTCTGTCCGGTGTGACCGGAAGCGGGGTCGCCGTTCCATGAACCGTTTCCTGCCGGAGTACCCCAAGTCCATCCCTCGTCAAGCTGCCAGGCGGGATCGGAGTCCATGTTGGCCGAGTAGATTGCGTCGGGCGCCACGGCCACTGCGACGCTGCGGCTGGTCTGGTGGATGCCGTCGGTGACCAAAAAGGAGAATCGATACGTGTGGAAGGCCTGATCGGCCGTGGGCTTCCAGGAAACCGTCAACGCGTTGGCGTCGAAAAAGGCGCCCTCGGGCAGATTGCCGACCACGAAACGCAGTGGGCGGTTTTCCGGGTTTGTGGCGCGCAGCTTTAGGAGCAGCCGTTGTCCCGGCTGGATCTGCTCCGGAGCGTCGTCCAGGTCGAGCGTGGGGGCCTTCGAGGTCCACGCGGAATTCTGCGGATCATGCCTTGTGGCCCCCCAGTCGGTGGCGTCCAGGTTGTACTGGCCGGGCATGTCCACGACATGGAACCGATAATCGTAGCCGCCGATCAGGATCTCGGTGTCGCCGTCCTGATCGAGGTCGCTGACCGCGGCTGTGCAGTAGACCTCGGCAAGCAGCGTCAGCATGGGGAATCCTACCACGGTCGATCCATCCGCCTCCCAGGCGATGAGCGGCGAGCCCGCCGCGCCGACCAGAATCTCTTTCTGGTCGTCCCCGTCGATGTCGGCCAGAAGCGGCGCGCTATCGCCGGGATCGTTCATCACCGTCTTCGGGAACCCGGCTTGCGTCATCTGCCGGCCTCGATGGTCCAGGGCGTAGACCTGCGTAAACGAGTAGCCGTCGGATTCCATGTAGCTGTTGACATAGACTTCGCTGTGTCCGTCGTTGTCGATGTCTCCGACGCTCAACGAGCCCTCTGTGTCGAACGGATCGTTGAGCCGGGTCTTCCATATCGTGCTTCCATCGACGCCCACGGCCTGCACACCGTCTTCGACACAGAAGACCAGTTCAGGCTGCCCGTCGCCGTCCAGGTCGGCGATGGCGGTTCCCTTGCTGCTGCCCCCGCGCCACTTCTTGACGAGCTGACCCTGGTGATCGAGGATGTGGGTGTAGATGTTGCTGACGCCGGGACCGTAGCCGCACACGGCGATTTCCACGTCGCCGTCCCGGTCGAAGTCAGCCACGCTGATGGAGCCCTCGCAGGCATAGCGTCGCTGCCAGAGCGAGGTGCCGTCGGCCTGAAGGGCGTACAGACCGTCCATTTCACCGGGGTCGGCATCGAGGCCGACGAGGATTTCGCTGTCGCCGTCTCCATCCAGATCCGCCAGCACCGGATAGCCGACGATACTGTAGTACCAGCCGCCCAATGCGATGGGCCAGCCGTCTACGTACTGGCCGCTCTCGGCGTGCCAGGCGCAGACGACGGCGTCATAGTTGCACGTACCGACGATCTCGTAGTCTCCGTCGCCGTCGATGTCACCGACCGCACAGTAGGGCGGGTCGTACGCGAAGGACAGCATCTGAGGCCAGCCCGGCAGGGCCGTGCCGTCCTCCCGCCAGACGGACAGGCGAGGGATGCCATCGAAGTTGGTCCAGGAGAGAGAGGAGTGAACGATCTCGTTGCGTCCATCTCCGTCCACATCCATACAGATCGGACCGCCGAAGAACTGGTCGTCGGGCGGATAGGCAACGTTTGTCGGCGCCGGCCACGGGGTCTGCGCCGGCGCCCATCTGACGCCGAAGATCTTCCGGTCGTAATGTGTTTGTCCGTCTGTCGTCACGGCGAGCCGCAGCTCAAACGTGCCGGCGCCGGGATTGGCCAGCGAGAGCCGGACGAGTCCGTTCGGATCGCTTGGGCCGGCGCCTTCGGCGACGAGCGTCCAGTCGTGGTTGCCGTATCCGCTGTACTCGAGACGATAGCTGTCGCCCTGGACGAACAGGAGCACGTCGATGGCATTGACGTCCGAGGCGATGGACGCAACCTGCCTGGGAGCGATGATCTCGCCCAGGGGGTGCCTTCGGTCGACGGCCTGGAGGGCCTCATAGGCGTTGACGCGTCCGGTCCCGATGTAGCCGATGTCGGGATCGACCAACCCGTAGTAGACGGGGTCCGATGTGTTCTCGAGGATGGCGCGAAGCTCCACGTGGGTCAGGTTGGGGTCATGAGCCAGCACCAGGGCGGCGACCGCTGCAACATACGGCGCTGAAAACGATGTCCCGGCAGTGGCGATGTACGCCCCATTCAGGTCGGTGGTCACGATGTCCGTTCCCGGTGCGGCGATATCCACCCACGATCCGAACGTGCTGTGGTCCGTCTTGGCGTCTTCGCCGTCCGTGGAGGCGACGGACATGACGTTGTAGTAGCCGGCGGGATAGTGGATCGCGTCCGTCGCGGAATTGCCTGCGCTGGCGACCAGCAGAATGCCTTGGGCATAGGCATTGTCGATCGCTTCCTGAACGATCGGGTCACCGTCCGGCCCGAATTCATCGGCGCCGAAACTCATGTTCAGGATGTCGGCGCCGTTGGCCGCCGCATAGTCCAGACCCGCGGCGACCTCTGCGGTCGTGATGTACAGGCTCACGCGCAGCGGCATGATGCTGCACTGCCAGTTGACGCCGCAGACGCCTTCACCGTTGTTGCCGACCGCTGCGATGACCCCGGCGACCATGGTCTCATGCCCCTCAACGCCATAGATGACCGATTCGGGGATGAGTTGGTTGTTCTTGCTCTCGAAATTCCATCCGCGCACGTCGTCGACGTAACCGTTGTTGTCGTCGTCCACGCCATTGTCCGGGATCTCGTCGGCGTTCAGCCAGATGTTGTCCTTCAGGTCCGGATGGTTGACGTCCACGCCCGTGCCCAGCACCGCCACCACGACATCGCGGCTACCTGTCGAGATGTCCCAAGCATCGGCCATCTGGATCAACTGATGAGCGTACTGGTCGGCGAAATCGGGATCGTTGGGCACCCGGCACGGATGGTACACATAGTTGGGCTGCGCCGATGCCACCTCCGGATCGTTGCGGAGCTGCGCGCAGATCGCCTCGACATCGCCGTCGGTCCGGAGCAGATGAAACGACTGTTTCGTTCGGCGGTGGGGCTTCGCCTTGGCGCCGGCCTCGGGGAAGACCGACTTGCGGACCTCCAACTGATAGCGTTTCCGAAGGCCCAGCAGCCGGGCTTCCTCCTGCAACGTGACCGTCTCACCGGTTGAGGCGGAGTCGGTCCTGAGTCTGATGAGGACCTCGCCCGGGACGTAGTGCAATCCGTCAGCCGGGTGCGTCGCCCGTACGCCGGGATTCGCTTCTTCCGCCTCCCGATCGGTCCGCTGTCTCGCTGCCGATGGCAGTGCGACGGCCAACACGGATACCACGGCCAGCAATGCCGTCGCGACCGCCATGGTTCTGTTTCGATTGCGCGTCTTCATGCGTACTGCCCCTTTCGTAGTCGTTCATGGTTCCTGGGTATCACTCCAAGGGTGGCAGATCGGTCCGGACCGTTCGATGGGAACAAGCGACACGCGCTGTGCCATCGGACCCGCGGGTCTTACGGAATCCAGAGCAGGTTCTCCTCCCTCCAGCACATTCTTCCATAAGGGCTCCCTGCGGACCCCGAACCAGTTCCTCGCTCCTGCAAGGCCCTCGCCTTCCGCACGGGACCTATATTACCTATTATAACGCCTCCCTGGGGCAAGTCAACCGGCAGTTCGACGCAGTTTCTTTTCGGCGGGCCGGCTGGAATACTCCCGCGACCCAGTGACGAAAATCGGGCCGGAGCGCGCGGTCTGACTCCGGCACCCGGGTAGCTGTATCCACGACGGCGGCCAGCGGGGCCGTTTTGAGGTGACCTCCTGGTGATCGCTGCACCGCCCGGTGTCACCGCTATATCGCGTCTCTCAGGAGACCTCGGATGTGCACCCTTTCCAATCGAACGGACTCTCCGGAAAGGCCGAGACGACGGGCGATCTCGGTGCGGCTGTAACCGCGCCAGCGATGTAGCACGACGCGACGCTGTCGAGGCGTGCATCGGACCTGAACCATGTCCCAGATATCCAGGCAGCGGACACCCCACTGACTACGGTGGTAGATCAGCGGGTAGTCATCGCTGATTCGCAGGGTTGGGTGTTGGTGATTGTAGCTGGCCGAATACGACCGGAAGCGCAGCCGAAGGTACTCTTCCCGCATGTGCTTCATGCAATGCAAGGGTTCCCACTTCTCCAGTTGCCGGGCGTATCTCATCGATCGAAGCCAGCCCTCCGAGATTAGATCGCCGACTTCCACGAAGTTCGAGCGGCCCGGATCCATCTGACGCAGCGTTGCCTGAGCGGTCGCCGTCAGGACGGCCATAGCCTGCCGCTCGATCTCTTCATTTTCTCCCCTCCACCAATTCGAATGATTGGTGCGAGGGCGCCCCATGAACATTCTCCTACGTTATCGGGTTACATTGCACGTTTCCGAATACGGCGCACGGTCCCAGACGCACACATGTCCCGCCGGTTCGCTGTCGAACGGGCGCGTGCGGCGCTGCGTGAGAGCACCGAGATTCGTCCAGGGTGCACCGTCCATTGGACTTCAATTGACAAAGACATCTCGCATGACCATCCGTGCGATGTATTTCGTGCGGGTCCGTCCGTGGTTGTCCTGCCTTCGGCGCGGGCGTCGGAACAAGTCTGGCCTGGCGCTCGGCGCGTTCGCCTTCTCCCCTCCACCAATTCGGGCGATTGGCATGAGGGTGCTCCATAGAGATTCTCCTGTTTCATCAATCCACCTTGCATGTCCCCGGGCATGGCAAGTCCATTTGTCCGTCGGACGCAGATGCGCGCCGCAGCGCCCCCTTCGACCTCAAGGCGACCAAGACCCATCGCATCCGCCGGAGGCGGATCCTCAGTGGCTCCGGGACATGCGGCTGAAAGCACCCTCGTCGCGTGATGGAACTCGTCGAGCCTGCATTGCGCCGTGACGCAGACGAACGCATCCTCTCGATCGTCATGCGCGATCCGGCGGGCCATGCATCCGAGAATATGACTCGACGCGGAAATTATACAACCAGCGATTCGCCATGACAAGCGCCGTTTTGCCGTCGATCACGATCGCGGTGCGGGGGGAGCCATCTTTGCATCCGTGCAGGGCGGGCCTTGGGCGAGATAGTCCTGTCCACGACGGGGAAATAAGGCAATCACGCACGACGATATCGTCATTCGCCGGACGATCACGTGAAATGCTCGCCGCGAGGCAGAATCGAGGGCCAGGATTCATCATACTCCTCCCGGCAGGGGTATGATACCAGTGTGTCTTCCGGGAAGTGCCGAAGAGACGCTTGTCAGCCAGGACCGCCTGAACCATAATGGGGCCGTGGAACCGTGGAAGACGCCGGCCGTGTGAAAGGCCGTCGGAAATGGCGACCGCGTCACGCACCGGCAGATCCTGGCCGACAACGAGTTGTGGCGCATCGCCATGGGCGGAGAATGGTTGCATTGAGGGGTCTCGACGCGATGCAGAAGACGGATCGAGGGATTCTGTCGCGAGGCAGTCCGGCGGTCGACGGTGTATTGACGGTAGTCTGCCCGACGGCGGCGTGCCTTTTGACGGCGCTCATGGTCTTCGGGACTCGGGTGGTTTCGCCCGCCTCGCCTGCTTTCCAGTTGCCTGTCAATGGCTTCCTTGTCGGTGTGTTCGCGTTTGCCTCGCGCCGCTGGAAGTTGCCCGGTCTGGTCGCTGCTGTCTCCCTGCTGACCATCGGTATGCTGGGTTTTGCTCCCGGCGCATCGGCGCGGATCGCGATCCATACCGTCGTCCTGATGATCGCTCTGGCCGGCACTGTGTTCGTGAACATGGAGCGTTCCACCCATTGTCCCCGTCCGAGCTTTCTGCGGACGTTTCTGACCTGGGCGGCTGTCACGACGGTGTTCTACTTCCTGGCGGGTGTCGTCCTGTTGCTTCTGTTCCGCGCGACGGAGGTTTGGCCCTATCTGCGGCTCTACGCGAGACTCTCGGTCACCCTGGGTCTCGGTCTCGGTCTCGGCTTCGCCCTCCGCGACCGGCTCGCCCCCGTCGTCCGCCGTGCGGCCGCGTGATGCCAGAAGATTTGCAGCGACTGAGTTCTCACGTGCCTTGCCGGGTGTGTATGGTCTGGAGAGACTTCGAGAGAGGAGTGATATGTCACCGGTAGTATCGGCATTTCTGGAGACGCTGGGTGTTGTGGCACTCGCAGGCGCCGGTGTTCTGTCGGGCCTTTGCTTTTCGAAATGGCGCCGGCCCTGGTGGTTAGTCGGCTATGTAGCGCCATTGCTGCTGATGATCACCATCAGCCTGGCCCGATGGTGGCCGAGGTTGGAACAGCATCCCCCGTTTGAATGGGTCATGGCAGGGCGGGTGGAGTTTGCGTTGCTGGCGGTCATCTGTACCCTGCTGCTGACGACGCCGCTGTCCCGTCTGTGGCGACGCCGCGACCGGGTATGGCTCTCGATCCTCATGGTCGTCTGTGTGATGAATCTGTCAGTGCTGCCCTTTCTGGCCCCGGCCATGAACTATCATGAGCTTGCGAGTCTCCGGACCACCGTGGATTATGGCGGCGTGTGCCTTCAGGGCACTGGATACACCTGTGGACCTGCGGCGGCGGTGACAGCGCTTCGCGTCATCGGCATCGAAGCGGAGGAAGGGGAGTTGGCTATCCTGGCTCACACGACGCGTTTTGCTGGAACGCAGCCGGATGTCCTCTGCGATGCGATTGAGGAGCGATATGGTGTGCCTTGCCGGCAGGTCTATTTCCGCGACGTCTCAGAACTCCGCAGCCGGGTGCCGGTGATCGCCGTGGTCAAGTTCGCCTTTCTAATCGATCATCTCGTGACAGTTCTGGATGTGGCGGAATCTGTGGTTGTGGTCGGCGACCCCTTGCAGGGACGCATCGAGATGACACATGAAGAGTTTCTGTCACGCTGGCGGAGGTATGGCATCGTTCTGCACCCCTCCGATTCGATTCCCTCCAAGGCAATCTGAATCGTGGGCAATACGGCACCTGTCCGCCGTGCACGGACAACGCCGAGGCTTCCGGGGCGAAGAAGACGGGCCGGCCGTTCGCGGCTCGCAGAACGGACGGCCCGCTCAATGGTCTTGGGTTACCCTATCGGTCAGGCCAGGGCCTGCTTACAGAACTGGACGCACTTGGTCGTCTCGGCGACGGAGTCCGAGCCCTGCGGGACCGGGTACTCCAGCTCGATATCGGCCGGGATGTCCCACTTTTCTCTCTTGAGCAACTGGAGGACCAGCGCGACCGGCGTGTCGCCCTGGCCGAACGGCATGTTCGGGCCGTTGTTGACCTTGCGGTCCTTCAGGTGCAGGCTGAGGATCCGATCGTGGAACTTCTCGATGATCGGGATGGGCGACTGGTTCGTGCCCGCGACGTAGTGGCCGATGTCGAAGTTGATCCCAAGGTACTTGCCATGGGACAGGATCGGTCCATCGTACGTGGTCGGCGTCATCTGCGTATGATTGTGGAAGCCGATCATGATCTTGTGCCGGTCGGCGATGGGCCCCAGCCGCTTGGCCGCGTCCTCCGACAGCTCTCGTGTGATGCCCCTGGCGCCGAGCGCCTTGGCGACGTTGAAGTAGTAGTCGATCTCACCGTCGCTCATGTTGCCGTCGCCGATGTTGCCGAACTTGACGATATGGATGTTGACGCCGGCGTCATTGTACATCTTGCGCAGCGCCCGGAACTTCTCCATTGGAGCCGACAGACGCCACTGGAGCTGCGCCTCGCGGCTCTTCTCCATTGCTTTGCGCTGCTCGTCGGTCATGTCCCGACGTCCGCGCATAGGTGCCGGAACGCCTGCATATTGCTCGACCGGCTCGCCCATCAGCTCGATCGAGCTGATCCCGGACTGAACGACGTACTTGAGGATGTCTTCCGCCGTGCCGGGCAGGTCGCGGAAGCTGTAGGTGATCGTCCCGATCTGTACGCCGTTGAAATTGGAGTTCGGCTTGCCCGTCGGCTGGGCGCCGACGCGGTTCACCATGCCGCCCGGTGCCATAGCCAGCGCCGCTGCCGCCGCCGCACCGCCCAACAGCTCTCGCCGGGATATCGTTCGCCGTTCCATTGCTCGTTCCTCGTTCGTCATGGTCGTGCTCCTCAATTCTCCAGCCGTGTTTCCTGCCGCGACGCCGCCAGTGGCGCTACCGCCTGTTTCGATGCGCCATCATACCCGATTTTTCCCGCCAAGGGCAGTGTTTCCTGGCAGTTCATCGGGTGCCCCGGTCCATACCCTCCGAAAGGTCGCGGATAGGGCGGCCTCCTCACCTCTGTTTCGGCTTGAAGTCAGGCCCAGCATAGGTTCGGATGGGATTGCCTCGTTCGAGCGCATCGTGGCGCTGCCACTGTTCCTTCTGATTCTGTCGGTGTTGAGATTGTCCGGCGGCTTGCCAGCGTTCGTAGAGCCGGCCGAGCGCGAGGCTGCGGTTGAGGCGCTGCGAGCGTTCCTCCTGGGCAGCGGCGCTGAGGCCCGTGGGCAGATGGGTGACGCGCACCGCCGACTCGGTCTTGTTGGTGTGCTGGCCGCCCGGCCCGGAGGACCGCATGCTCTCGATCTTCAAGTCCTGCGGGCGGAAAACGTGTTCGGCGGGGGGCGAGAAGCGGTTGACGCCCACGAACCAGTTCTTTCGTTTGTGATGGGGTCGGAAGGGACTCGGGCCGATCCACAGAATGGTCCCCTGCCAACTGGCCACGAAATCAGAGACGTCCTCGCCTTCGATGGCCAGCAGGGCCGATTTGTACGCGCCGTCGGGTCCGGCGGGCACGGTCTCCAGGATGCGGATGTCGTGCCCCTGCGCCATCGCCTCGTGAATCATCCGGTCCATCACGCGTGCCACCACCCAGGCACACTCGTCCGGCCCACGCCCGGAGGTCACTTGCAGCCACGCAATCATGCCGTCCTCCTCACCTTGTAGGTGATCACCGGCCGCAGTGTCGCGACAACGGAAATCACACCCGCGCGGACCATGTCCTGGATGACCGTGTCGATGTCCTTGTAAGCCTGCGGCGCCTCTTCGTAGAGCAGGTCCTTGTCCTCGCAGATGACCCGGCTGCCGATCTCGGTCTTGACCAACGAGTCGGCCCGATAGCGATCTTTCAGCCGGGCGAGGGCGGAGCGGCGATTCCAGCGTCGCCCGGCGCCGTGGGCCACAGACCATGCGTTGTCCTGCTGATCGCCTGTCGGAATCACGAGGTAACTGAGCGAGCCGCGTGTTCCCGGGATGACCACTGCTCCGACGTCGGCGGGAGCGGCTCCCTTGCGATGCAGCCATCCGGACGGGTCTGCCTCCCCGGCCGGTGTAATGCTGTTGTGACAGATGTCCAGAACCGGGCGGATGTCACAGCGAATCTGCTCGGCCATGCGCGAAGCGATGAGGGCTCGATTCGCCACGGCCCATCGTCGTGCGTGCCCGTGGGCGTGCATGTACTGGACCGCCTGCTCGGAGGTGGCAGGCAGACCGGTGGCGCCCTGCTGGTCCAGATGGCGGCGCAGCAACAGTTCGCCCAGGCCTCGGGACCCGCTGTGAACCAGAATCGACAACGTCTGCTTCTGCAATCCCAGATCGGCGAAGCTCTGAAGATCCTGGACTTCCTGCCAGGCCTGCAACTCGACGAAGTGATTGCCGCTGCCGATAGTGCCCAGGGCGAAATCCGATTCGGTGGACTCGACGCCGTACCGAGCAAGCCAGCCGATCGTGTCACCACCCCAGGGTTCCTGCAAGTCCTGGAGTCTCTGGCAGCATTTGTCCTGCTTGAGTTTCTGTGCTCTCAGATCCGTCTGCCAAAACCCCATGCCACACCCCACGTCGTTGCCGACCAGTTGAGGGTAGAGTATATCGTCGGTGACGAAGGCGGCTCCTACGGGATGGCCGCGGCCCGGATGCAGGTCCGGCAGGCCCACGGCCAGACGCATGCCGGGCAGTTCTGCGGTCTTTCGCAGTTGCGCCAGAGCCTCCCCCTCGACCCAATTGTCTTGCGAGGCCAGCAGGCGAACCCTGCCGTCCTCGGTCAGCGTAGAGAACAGCGCCTTGTCCATTGGAACCTCACTTCTCCGATCCTGCCTCGCCATGCCCTGTGACTCCGGGAGCATATCGCTTCATGGCGGCAATTATGCCGTGGGGAGGTGAGCACAACAAGCCTGGACTCTCCTCAAATCCGGCCGTACGATATCGCAATCGGGATCGAGCGGCAGCCCAGTATGATGGGCGGATGGTCCCATGCGAGCGTCAGAACGGAAGGTCCTGATCGGAAATGCGTACGAAAGTCTGTAACCTTTGCGGGCGTGACGCGTCGTACAGGGTAGAGGCTGCGTTGCATGTGTGAGTGCCGCCTTCAGGTCGGCGGCGTGGGCACGGGTGCGCAGGTGTGACGCCGCGGGAGCAGAGCAGATGTCCTTGGCGAAGTCATTTGACAAGAAGGTCCGGGCGGTCCGCATTCGGTGCGGCGTGAACCTGCTGCTGTGCCACGCCGGCCGGGTGCTGGTCGTGGCGGGCATCGTCGCCTCGCTGGCGATTCTCATCGAGCGGCTACTGGCAGTACCCGTGCGAACCCCTCAGACGTTGTGGGTGTTCGGCGCCGCTTCAGCCGTGCTCGTGTTGATCCCTTGGCTGCTGAAACTGCCCAGCCGCATGCAGGCGTCCCTGTTGCTGGACGAGCGGCTCAAGCTCAGCGAGCGGTTCAGCACGACGTTGGCGCTGGAGAAATCCGACGACCCCTTTGCGATCGCGGCTCGATCCGAATCCCTCCGTGCCATCGAGGGTGCGAACCTTCGTGGGCATTTCCCCATTCGGTTGTCACGCGGTTGGTTGTATGGCGCCGGCGTGTGGATGGTCGCGACATTGCTGGTCTTGTTCCTGCCCCAGAAGGACCTTCTCGGTTTCCTGCGAAACCGGCAGCAGAAGCAGCAGCAGGCGGCGGAGGTCCGCCAGACCCAGACCGACGTCCGCCAGACCACGGATGCCGTCAAGGCCGCGGTGAAGGGCCTGGGCGATCCGAACCTGGCGGAGGACCTGCGGAAGCTCGACGAGTTGGCTGAGGCGGGCACGCCCGAGGAGATGAAACGGCAGGCGATCAAGGCTCTGGGCGACCTGTCGGAGAAGATCAAGCAGATGGAGAGCGGCGCCCAAGTCGATGCGGCCGAGGTCATGCAGCAGATGCTCAAACGCCTGCGCGGCTCGGCCGATCCGTTCTCGCAGCAGATTCGCATGGCGATGGCCAAGGGCGACTTTGCCCAGGCGGCCAACCTGCTCGGGCAGTTGCAGAAGCAGTTGTCCGAGGGGACGCTGCCCGACGAGAAACGCAAGGAGATGGCCGAGCAGTTGCAGCAGTTGGCCAAGGAACTCCAGAGGCTGGCCCAAGACCAGCGCGAGGTGGAGAAGGAACTGGAGAAGCTCGGACTCGACAAGAAGCTTGCCCAGATGACGCGGGAGCAGTTGGAGCAGGCGTTGCGTCAACAGGGGCTCAAACCCGAGATGATCGAGCAGCTCGTGCAGAAGGTTGCGGCCTGTCAGGCGGCGCAGGGACGCTGCGCAGCGCTGGGCCAGGGCTTCGGGGCCGCCGGCGGCGCGGGTGGCCTGATGGCGGATGAGCTAACCGACGCGATCGACCAGCTCAACGCGATCGAGTCGTTCCGGCAGGAGGCGATCATGCTCCGGGCCAGCCTCGACGAGATCGGCCGCTGCATGGGCTGCCTGGGCGAGGGGATGTGCTCCGGCATGGGAAAGGGCTGGACGCTTGGTTCCGGCGGCGGGCAGGGCGAGGGCGTCGGCACCTCGCCGGGGGCCTACTCCGAGCCGGTGGAGATCGAAAGCGATACGAAGACCACGCGGTCTGTCGGCAAATCGGATGATGGACCGATCATCGCCAGTTGGTATTTCAAAGACGCGCAGGTCAAGGGCGAGGCGCGGCGGAGCTTCGCTGATGTGGTACAGGCCGGGCGGGCCAGCGCCGCCGAAGCGATCAGCGAGAATCAGATCCCTCGCCGCTACGAAGAAGCGGTGAAGGAGTATTTCAGCCAGTTGGAGAGCAGCGGTCCTACGCCGTGACGTTGTTCGAGTGTGGTGCTTGTGAGTGACGCGTACGGTTTTCATTTCGGTCAGCCCTGGTGGCTTCTGGCGAGCGTGGCGATCGTCCCGCTGGTCTGGCTGGCTCATCGAAACCTCGCGGCGTTAGGTCCGGCCCGCCGTACCTTGGCCATTCTCTTCCGCGTCGCGGTCATCCTCCTGCTCGTTCTGCTGTTGGCCCGGCCGATGCTCGTGCGAAAGAGCCGCCGCGCGACGGTGATCGCGGTGGTCGATCGCAGCCGGTCGATTCCGGCGCCTCTGGCGGACGCGGCGCTGGACTACCTGGCCAAGGCGGTGACGGCCAAAGGAGCGGAGGATCAGTTTGCCGTAGTGGACGTAGCCGAGTCGGCGCAGATCTCGCGGCTGCCATCGGGTGACATCGGCTTCGGTCGGCGCAACACCATGTTGACTGGCCAGCAGAGCCGTCTGGCCAGCGGGATCGAGATGGCGATGGCCATCGCGCCTCCCGATACCGCCGCACGCATCGTGCTGATCAGCGAAGGCAACGAGACCGAAGGCGACCTGAAGGCGGTCGCCGGAACCGCGGGCGCCAACAAGATTCCGATCGATGTCCTGCCCCTGCGGTACCGCTACGACAGCGAGGTGCTGTTCAAGCGTCTGGTCACGCCGGCCCGCGCCCGCAGCGAAGAGACGATCGACCTGCGTTTCCTGCTCGACAGCACGGCGCCGGTTCGAGGCAAGCTTCTGCTGAGCTTGAACGATCAGCCTCTCGATCTGATGCCGGGCAGCGCCGAGGTGGCAGTCCCGGTCGAACTGAAGGCGGGGACCAACGTCAAGACGGTGGCGGTCCCCGTTGGGATGCGCGGGCTGCACCACTTCGAAGCAGTGTTCATGCCCGACGATTCGCGGCAGGACCGGATCGTCGAGAACAACCGTGCTTCGGCGGTGACGTACGTTGCTGGTCCCGGCTCCGTGCGGGTCTTCGATACCGAAGATGCCGGCGCAGACATCGCCCGCGTCCTTCAGGAGGCGGGCCTCGATGCCTCACACGCCGATGCCGCCGTCGCGCCCGACCAGTTGACGCGCCTTCTGGATGCCGATGCGGTCGTGCTGGTCAACACGCCTATTCACAATTTCACGATGGCCCAGCAGGAGATGTTGTGCCGCTACGTCAACGACCTCGGGGGCGGCCTGGTCATGGTGGGCGGGCCCGAGTCGTTCGGCGCCGGCGGATGGATCGACTCGCCCGTGGCGGAGATTCTGCCGGTCGACCTCGATCCGCCCCAGAAGAAGCAGATGCCTCGCGGTGCGCTGGTGCTGGTGATCGACCGCAGCGGATCGATGGTGGGCGAGAAGGTGGAGATCTGCAAGGTCTCGGCGGCTGCCTCGGTCAGGCTGCTCAGCCGGCTCGATCTGGTGGGTGTGATCGTGTTCGATGCCAGCGTCGACTGGCACGTGCCGCTGGGCCCGGCCGGCGAAAAGGATGAGATTTACGAGCAGATCCGTCAGATCGGCGCCGGCGGCGGGACAATCATGGGCCCGGCGATGCAGATGGCCTTCGATGGGCTCAAGGACGTCGAGGCGGCGGTCAAGCACGTGGTCCTGCTGACCGATGGGATGACCAGCGACAGCGACTTGTGCGTCGCGTTGGGCCAGGAAATGGCCAAGAGCCGCATCAGCGTCTCGACCGTGGCGGTTGGCGAGCAGGCCAATACACAGCTTCTGTATGACATCGCGGACTGGACGAAGGGCCGGTTCTACCGCGTGACCGATCCGATGAGCATCCCCGAAATCTTCGTCAAGGAAGCCCAGGTCGTCCGGCGCTCGATGATTATCGAGCAGACCTTCTCTCCGCAGGTGGTCTATTCGCTCAGCGAGACGGTCAAGGGTCTCACGCCGCCTCTTCCGTTGCTCGACGGCTATGTGCTGACCGGGCCCAAGGGCGGCCTGAACCAGCTCGTGCTGACCAGCCACGAGGCGGACCCGATCCTGGCGACGTGTCAAGCGGGCCTGGGACGCTGCGTCGCGTTCACCAGCTCAGCCGACAGCCGCTGGGCGGGGCAGTGGGTGCAGTGGCCCGAGTTCGCCCGATTCTGGGAGCAGGTAATCCGCTGGGCCGGCCGGCCCGCCCAGTCGGCTGACTGCGAGATCTTCGCGGATGTGCACGGCCAGGATGTCATGGTCCAGATCGAAGCGTTCGACGAGGAGGGCAAGTTCCTGCAATTCGCAGGCATCCAGGGTCAGGTCCTGACGCCGCAGATGGGAAGCGAATCGCTGGCGTTGAGTCAGAGTGGGCCGGGCCAGTACGCCGGACGGTTCAAGGCGCCTGAGGCGGGCAGCTATATCGTCAACGTGCAGTACCGCCGGCTGGGCGACGAAGGCGTGCGCCTCGCCAACACGATCGTGACGGTCCCGTTCGCCCCGGAGTTTCGTGATTTGTCCGACAATCTGCCGCTGCTGGAAGAGGTCAGCCGTATCACGGGAGGCCGCGTATTGCCGGCCGATCCGAACGCCGCGAACCTGTACGACTACGCGGGGCTGAGCTTTCCTGAGACGAACCTGCCCCTGTTGCGTCCTCTGATGCTGATCTGGCTGGGCCTGTTTCTGATGGATGTGGCGGTCCGGCGGGTCGTGCTCGACGTGCGTGCGGGCCTGCGACGCGTGCGGGCCTGGTTCCTGAAGCTGGGTCGGCGTGAGCAGGACCAGACGATCTCCAGGCTCCAGGCGACGCGGCAGAAGCTCCAGGCACAGTGGGCGGCACGGACGGCCGGGACGGTCGCGTCAATACGGTATGATGGGGCCGAACGCGTCGCTCGTCCCTCGTCGCTCGTCGCTGGTGATCCGGACAGCGAGACAGACAAGATCGAGACGCCGAAAGAGCAAGAGAAGCAACCGGAGAAGGTGGTGGGCAGCGAAAGTGCGTCGCATCTGGACCAACTGCTCGCCCTCAAACGCAGAAAAGCCGGACAAGGCGAAAGGCCGCTGGAATAGTCGGACGGTGACAGGAGAAGACCAATATGACGATGAGCGAGAAAGACGTAGAAGCACAGTGCCGCCAGTTTCGCGAGATGTTTCTGGCGCTGCGCGGCCAGGTCGCCAAGGTGATCGTCGGACACGAGGGCATTGTGGACGATGTACTGATCGCGCTGTTCGGCGGGGGTCACGTGCTGCTCGAGGGTGTCCCGGGCCTGGGTAAGACCCTGTTGGTTCGTACGCTTAGCCAGGCCTTCTCGCTGGAGTTCCGCCGGATTCAGTTCACGCCCGATCTGATGCCCGCCGATATCATCGGGACCAATATCGTGATGGAGGACGCAGCGAGCGGCCGGCGCGAGTTCCAGTTCCAGAAGGGCCCGATCTTCGGACAGATCGTCCTGGCCGATGAGGTCAATCGCGCCACGCCCAAGACACAGTCGGCCATGCTCGAAGCGATGCAGGAGCATTCGGTCACCAGCGGTGGCCAGATCCGCCTGTTGCCTTCGCCTTTCATGGTGCTGGCGACGCAGAACCCGATCGAGCAGGAAGGGACGTATCCGCTGCCCGAGGCGCAACTGGACCGGTTCTTCTTCAAGCTGCTCGTCGGCTACAGCGACCGCCGGCAGCTCAAGACGATTCTCGACCGGACCACCACGGGGCACGAACCACAGGTCGAGTCGGTTGCCGACGGCGAGAAGATTCTCTGGGCCCAGAAGCTGGTGCGCCGGGTGGTGATCGCAGACCACGTTCAGGATTATGCGATTCGTCTGGTGCTGGCGACGCACCCGGAAGGCGAGTTCGCGACGGAGACGGTCAACCGGTTCGTGCGGTTCGGCTCCTCGCCTCGCGGCGTGCAGGCGCTGGTGCTGGCGGCGAAGGTCCGGGCCATGCTGAACGAGCGGTACCACGTCGGGTTCGACGATATCACGCAGTCGGTGCTGCCCTCGCTGCGGCATCGCCTCCTGCTGAATTTCGAAGGCCAGGCCGAGGGCATTCGAACCGACGACGTGCTCGGTGACATTATCGAGAATACACCAACCGCAGCAGAGCAGAAGGTTTAGGTCTCTGAGGTCCCTTTGGTCCTTCAGATATCAAAGGACTCAAGGGACCTAAGGGACCAAAACGACGCATTCTCGGAGAAGAACCTTATGCCAGGCACGCGATCGACAACGCGGAAGCTGACCGAGCTGCTGGACGCCAAATTCATGGCCCGGCTCGATTCGCTCGACGTGCTCAGCCGCAAGATTCTCCAGGGGAAGATGCAGGGCGAACGCCGCTCGAAGAAGCGAGGCCAGAGTGTGGAGTTTGCCGATCATCGACCCTACGTTGTGGGCGACGATCTCCGTTTCGTCGACTGGAACGTCTATGGCCGGCTCGATCAGTTGTTCCTCAAGTTGTTTTTGGCCGAACAGGACCTGACGGTTCACCTGCTGGCCGACGTGAGCCTGTCGATGAGTGTGGGCGATCCATCGAAAGAGCTGTTCGTCAAGCGACTGGCGGCGGCACTGGGCTACGTCAGTCTGGTCAACAACAACCGTGTGACAATCAACCTTTTCGCCGACGGGCTGCGCGTGCAGCTTGCGAACATGCGGGGCCGGGCCTATCTGCCGCAGATGGCCGAGATGCTGCTGACAACTGATTGCGCCGGGTTCTCCGACTTCGAGAAGGCGTGTCGCGATGCACAGAGCAGGCGGATCGGCTCGGGCATCACGATCGTCTTGTCGGATTTCCTTTTCAAGCAGGGCTACGAAGCAGCGCTGCGAAGGCTGATCGGCGCCCGCTACGATCTGTATGTGATTCAGGTGCTCAATCCGCAGGAGATCGAGCCGGGCTTGGTCGGCGATCTGAAGCTGCTTGATATCGAAGATGCCGATGTCGCCGAGATCACCGTCAGCTCCGCCTTGTTGAAGTACTACAAGCGGAATTTGGCGGCTTACTGCGCTGAGTTGAATGAGTTCTGCACCCATCGCGGTGCGGTCTACGTGCGAGCGAACTCCGCCGATTCGGTCGAGTCGCTGGTCTTGAATTATCTGCGTCGCGTTCGCCTGCTGGCGTGAGCGAGGAAGAAAGAGAAGCACCTATGCAATGGCTGACGCCTTTTGTCGGACTGGTTGCTGCGGCGGTGGCCGTCCCGCTGTTGTTGCTGCTCTACTTCCTCAAGCTCAAACGGCGCGAGGTCCTGGTTTCAAGCACGTTGCTCTGGAAGCGCGCCGTCCAGGACTTGCAGGTCAACGCGCCGTTCCAGCGACTGCGGCGGAATATCCTGCTTCTGCTGCAATTGCTGGCGATGGCGGCGGTGTTGATGGCCTTGGCCGGCCCCGTCCTGTCGCTGAGCCGAGGGCCGGGACAGCGTTACGTCGTGCTGATCGACCGTTCGGCCAGCATGAACGCGACCGATGTGACGCCCAGTAGGCTGGCAGAGGCCAAGAGACAGGCAAAGGTCTTCATCGAGTCACTGCGGGGCGGATCGGCGATGGCTCTGACGGACAGCGCCGACCATGCGATGGTCATTGCGTTCGATCGTCATGCCAGGGTGATGTGCAACTTCACCTCCGACAGACGGCGGCTCGTGGCGGCCATCGACGCCATCGAGGCCGGAGACGGGACGTCGCAACTGAGCGAGGCCGTCACGGTCGCCCGGGCGTTCGCCCAGTCGCCTGGGCTCGACAATGGGCCTCGCCGCGACGAGCGGCTCGCCCGACTGGTGCTGTTCAGCGACGGGCTTATCGAGGATCTGGACGCGATTGCCATGGGCGCCGATGAGCTGGCCTATCATCGCATCGGCGAGTCGGCCGACAATGTGGCGGTTACGGCGATGAAGGCACGACGGTCATACGAGCAGCCCGAGCAGGTCGAGGTCTTCGCGTCGCTGGCAAACTACGGGACGGGGACAGTGACACGGGACGTGCAACTTGGAATCGACGGTGACGTTCGCGCCGTCCGTTCCGTCACGATCCCGCCTTGTCAGGAAGGCGACGAGAGCCGCGCCTGGGCGCCGGGGAAGGTGGCGATCAATTTCTCGCTGGTACACGAGGGGCAGGGGGTCCTGGAGGTTCGGCAGTTGGGTCGCGATGCGCTGGCGTGCGACGATGCGGCGTGGGGCATTCTGGAGCCGCCGGAGAAGCTGTCGGTCCTGCTTGTCACGGAGGGTAACCCTGTGCTGGAATCGTTGTTGCGCGCCTGCCCGATCGCGCGACTGGACCCGTGCACACCTGCCGCCTTCGATGCGATGGACCCATCGACCTTCGGAGCCAATCCGTACGATGTGATTGTATTGGATCGCCATGCGCCGAGCCATCTGCCACGATCCTGCTATCTGGCATTCGGCGCGATACCGAATGGAATCGATGTCAATTCCCCAGGTGAGCTTGAGAATCAGGCGGTCGTCGATTGGCGGTCGCGCCATCCGGTGCTGCAACATGCGAACCTCACGAGTCTCTTCGCGGCTCAGACGCGATCGCTCCTGTTGCCGCGTGACGCGGAGGTCCTGGCCGAGTTTAGCGAGTCGCCTGCGATCGCGCTGCTGCGCCGCCGCGGCAGCACCTTCCTTCTGGTCGGCTTTGACGTGCTGGCGAGCAACTGGCCGTTCGAGCCGAGCTTTGTGCTGTTCTGCTACAACGCGTTGAACTACCTGGCCGCTCAGCAGAGCAGCGACCGGCAGCACGAACTGGCGATCGCTGAGCCTATCGTCATCGACGACGTCGCGACGGGGGGCGAGGTTGCGGTAGTATTGCCGGACGGGGCTACGGTTCGGGTGGCGCCCGATCCCGGACGGACGATCCGCTTCCCGGCGACGTATCGCGTGGGCGTGTACGCCGTGGACGTGCCGGATGAGCCAAGGCGGTTCTACGCGGTCAACCTGGTTGATGAGAGGGAGAGCCGCATCGAGCCCCGCGATGAGGTGACGTTTGAGACGATGACGATCTCGGCGCAGCAGCAGGGCGTCCAGCGGGCCAATGTCCCGCTGTGGCCGACACTGGTGCTGATAGCGCTGGTGCTTGCGTGTGTCGAATGGTTCATCTACAATAAGAAGGTCCGGATTTGATTTCTGACGAGTGAGGATGGCGGGAGTTTCCCATGACGAAGATCACGGGCATGATTCTGTTGGGGATGATCTGTGTCACGTGTGCCCACGCGGCCGACGACGATGAGTTCGACGTGTCTTTCTCCTGCGGGTGGGATGGGTACTACCGGCCGATGGAATGGACACCCGTCGAGATCGGCATCCGCAGCGATCTGAAAGAGCCTTTCGGAGGGACCTTCATCGTTTCAGCGCCGCAGGATGGGCTCAATACGCTGAACGTGATGCGCCGCTTCGTGCTGACGCCCGAGGTTCCGCAGGACTTGGCGCTGGTGACCAAGCTGGCCTTCGGGATGGGCCGGTGCCGTCTGGAGATCCGCGACCAGCGCGGCCGCATGCGATGGGACCAGGGCGTGGACATGTGGGACTACTCCAGCGGCAATCGATTGATACGCGTGGTTCAGGAGCGGGACCTGCTCGTCGGCGTGGTCGGCACGCCGCAGTTCGGGCTGCTGAGGCTGCCCCGCGAGACCTTCTGCGTTTCCAGTCATGGCCCGGGCAAGGTCTGTATCGGCAACAAGACACCTCGGATGGTGCCGTGGGACTGGACTGGATTCGCGAGCCTCGATCTGCTCATGCTGTATGATCCGGATTGGACCCTGTTGCGCGACGAGCAGCTCGAAGCGATCGGCAGGTGGGTCTCCAACGGGGGCCGGCTCCTGATCGTTCTCGGGCGGCATCCTCCCGGCCAGGGCAATCGCCTGATGCCGCACGTCCCGTTCGAGATCGGCGAGCCCAGGCAGACCACGCTGGCCGAGGAGAAGCTGGCCGGATGGCAGCTTGACGCGACACGGAGCGAGACCGTTACGGTGTGGCCTCTGTTTCCCAAGCCTGGCGCGACCCTGCTCAAGAGTGTCAAGGCCGACCAGGGCGGGTATCTCTACGGCCTGAGTTACTCCGGATTCGGGCGAGTGGCGGTGCTGGGGTTCGACCCGGCACAGTTGAGCCAGGCTCAATCGACGCATGCGGCTGGTTTCTGGACCACCCACATTGCAGCGTGCCTGGCCGACCCGTCTTCGGAGCAGGCGGCTCGTGTGCCGGACAATCCGGATGTGCCTGTGAACGTGGGCGCCTACGGGCGTTCCATCGCGCTGCTGCCCGAAGGCGAGGACGCATCGCAGGATGCCGACCACCAGAAGCCATACAACGAAGAGAACCGTTTTCGGATCAGTCTGGCCCAGATCGCGGGCAATCAGGTGATGGAGCATCTGTACCAGCTCAAGCAGATGCGTCCTTTGAGCATTTGGTGGGTGATTCTCACTCTGACGGCGCTGGCGCTGCTGCTGGGTCCGGTCGACTACCTGGTGCTTAAGCGTCTGGATCGCCTGCCGTGGACGTGGGTGACCAGCACGGCGTGGATCGTGATCTTCACGGTCGGCGCCTACTACGGCGTCCAGGCCCTTCGCGGCGGCCGGATGCAGTTGCGAGCGATCTCCGTGCTCGATGGCGTCGCCGGCGTCGACGGCGCCTGGGCGACCTGCTATGCGGGCCTGTTCTCTCCGCGCAGCGCCGACTACCGGCTCGAAGGGCTGACGCCCGGCCAGTGGTGGTCCGGGATCGCGCCGAGCCAGGAGGAGATGTGGGCGCACCAGCACGAGTCGGCCATGCGACAGATTCGCTGCGTTCAGGAGGACGGCTCGAACCTTCCCGTTTCGGTGCCTATCAACATCTGGACCGTGCAGTCGCTGGTGTGCGAGTCCCCGCTGGGCCGCCTGCCTTTCGATGCGAGTATCGAGAAGCGGGGGGAGGAACTCGCCGTCGAGATCGCGAACTTCTCCGACGAGGCCATTGGCTTGGCGGTGGTGGTGATGGACGATGCCTATGTGGAGGTCGGACCGGTGCCGGCGCGGGCGACCCGGTCGTTTCAATCGAAGGCACGACCGTTCAATCCCTGGCGCCAGACGCAGCGGATGATGGCCAATCCCACGGGCGGCAGAGGCATGGTGTCGTTCACTGTCCCGCGATATCCCGATTCGGTGCCTCTGCCGGCAGCCAACGCGTTCCTGGCGCCGGGCTGTTTCGACCGGACGCAGACGATGCACGCTCAGCTTCGCCAGGGGGCGGCCATCGCGTGTGCGGTGTTTGCCGATGCGTCGCCGCCTTTCGGCGTCCAGGACCGCTCCTACGATATCGATCACATCCAAGTCGCGCGGCAGATCGTCTTTCCCAGAGGGGTGAACAAGGAGCAGAACCATGATTGAGATCGCGAAGCTGACAAAACGCTTTGGCAACCTGACGGCGGTCGACAAACTGGACCTGCACATCGGCGCCGGCGATATCTTCGGATTCATCGGTCCCAACGGGGCGGGCAAGACGACCACGATGCGCATCCTGGTGACGCTGATGGAGCCGACGAGCGGCGGCGCGACGATCGACGGACTCGACGTTCGCAAGAAGGGCAAGGAAGTCCGCCGGCGGGTCGGCTACATGCCGGACTTCATGGGCGTCTACGACGACCTGAAGGTGTTCGAGTATCTCGAGTTTTTCGCTGCCGCCTTCGGTATCGAGTACCGCAAGCGCAAGGCCATCGTAGAGGGCGTCCTGGAGCTGACGGACCTGACGTCGAAACAGGCCGCGGCGGTGGACAGTCTCTCTCGCGGCATGCAGCAGCGACTGGGTCTGGCCCGCGTGCTGATCCACGACCCCAAGGTGCTGATCCTCGACGAGCCCGCCAGCGGTCTCGACCCGCGGGCGCGGATCGAGATTCGCGAGCTGCTCCGAGAGCTCAAACGCATGGGCAAGACCATCATGATCTCCAGCCACATCCTCAGCGAGCTGGAGGAAATCTGTGACCGCATCGGGATCATCGAACGCGGCCAACTCGTCTTCGGCGGCACGATGGACGAAATCCGGCCCCGGCTCGGCATCCAACGCAAGGTCCGCGTCAAGGTGCTGGGTGACGAAGACCGGGCGACGGAACTGCTGACGGCGCTGCCCCAGATTCAGCAGGTCGAGAAGGTCGGCGACTACCTGTCCGTGACGTTCCGCGAAGGCGAACCCACCGATGGCATCATCGCTCGGACGCTGGTGACCGGCGGGGTCGATCTGGTGTACCTGCAGCCCGAGCAACTGAAGCTCGACGACGCATTCCTGAAACTGACCAAGGGCATCGTGCACTGAGCCGTCGGAGCGAACGCGAGAGGAGCATGACGACATCACAGACCATCAGAATACTGGAGCGGATGAACCCGCTGCGGCTGGCCGGACCCTTGTTCGACAAGGAGCTGCGCGTCTGGAGCCGGCGGCGACGCCTCTATGCGCTTCGTTTTGCATACGTTTGCCTGTTCGGTGCGGTGGTGGTGCATGCCTGGCTCGTAGTCGTGCGGTCCGGTCCGAACACGTCGTCGCTGGTGCAGGCGTCGCGGATGGCGGAGGTAGGCAAGATCGTGGTCGCGGCGATCGTGTGGTTCCAGTTCATCGCGGCCCAGATCGTGGCGGCCGTCGTGCTCAGCGGGGCCATGGCCACTGAAGTTCGCCAGCGTACGCTCGATGTGCTGTTCACGACACCGATCGGCAACGCGCAGATCGTGATGGGCAAACTGCTCAGCGGGCTGCTCCAGATTTTGTTGCTGCTCGCGATCAGTCTGCCTCTGTTGGCGATCGTTCGCGTCTTCGGCGGCGTCTCGTGGGATTTCGTCGTCAGCGGCCTGGGCGTCACACTCGCCACCGCGATCTTCGTCGGTGCGCTGAGCCTGTTTCTCGGCATCACGGACCGTCAGACGCACCAGGTGGCCATGAACGCGGTCGCTGTGTGCATCTTGTTCTGGCTCTGCACCGGCCTCCTGCTCACTGTCTTGGGGCATGCCGGCTATGTGAGCCGGATGCTGGCGACCTCCATTCTGAGACTGACCGACCCCTACGTCGTTCTGGCGGCTCAGACGCGCGCGATGATCACGCCTATGGGGGCGGGGCCGCCGTCCGGGTCGTGGATGTACTGCCTGGTCGCTCTGGGCGCGGCGGGGGGACTGTTGCTGTTGTCCATCTGGCGGCTGCGGAAGGTGGCCGCCGGCGCCACGATCCACACATCGCGCGGGTCGCAGGCGGAAGGGAAGCAGAGGCAGGCTCAACTGCGTTGGGTCCGGCGGGGGGCGATCCGTCCGGTCAAGGGCTCGCCCATCGTGTGGAAGGAGCTATGTCGACCGCGTATCCCGCGCAACCGGCGAGGCATCCTGAGCGTGGTCTTTCTGGCGATACTCGTGTGCGTGATTATCGGCTGTGTCGTGGTCGTGATCGTTTTCGATCCGAGGGCGCTGTCGCCCGTCTGCATTGGCATGTCGTATCTCGCCGCGCTGGTCTACGCGATCGACGTGGCGTCTTCGGCGGCCGGGGCAATCCCACGCGAGAAAGAGGCCCGGACCTGGCCGCTCCTGTTGACGACGCCCTTGGAGAACGGCGAGATCGTTCGCGGCAAGGCCATCGGAGCGGTTCGACGCAGCTTGCCTCTGCTGGCAGTGTTGCCTGTGTTGGTGTTGCTGGCGCTGCTGTTTCACCCGGAGGACAAGCATGCCTTGGGGCCGGCGTTGTACATCGCGGGAGTCTCGGTCGCTCATTTCGTCGGCGCGGTGATCTTCCTGATCGGTCTCGGGATGTACATAGGCACGTGCGTGAGAACCGTGGCCGTGGCGGCAGTTGCTACGCTGGGGATCTATATTGGCATACGCATGGTGATCAGCCCATTCTTGATGATGCTGACGATGATGATGGGAGCCGCCTCCGGCGGGGCCGAGGGCATCGTTCTGATTGCGGGTACGGTCTTCTCGGCCGCGATCTATGTGGGCGTGGGATTGCTCCTGGCACAGAGTGCAGCCGCGCGACTGCGACGAAATGTGTTCTCATAGGGTCGGATGCGATGGACAGGCTATGCTGGCAAGCATGGACCAGATAGGACAATGCCTCAGGCTCGGATGGCTGACCGGGCCGATCTTCGAGAAGGAGCTGCGCGTCTCGTCGCGGAGGCGCAGGAATTATGCATTACGGTTCTTCTATGTCGTGCTGCTGACGGCCTTCGTGGCGATGGTCTGGCTCAGCGTCGTGCACGTTCACGGCAGCGCTGGTTTCGTGCAGAGCCGCATGGCGGCCGCCGCCAAGCAGATCATCATCACGGTGGCGTTTTTCCAGTTCATCACGACGCAGGTCCTGGCCGTGATCATGCTCAGCACCGCCATCAGCGACGAGGTGTACCATCGCACGCTCGGGCTGCTCATGACCACGCCCATCAACAGTCTCCAGATCGTGATGGGCAAGATGCTCAGCAAGCTGCTGCAACTGATCCTGCTGCTGGCGATCACGTTGCCGATCCTGGCGATCGTCCGCGTCTTCGGCGGCGTCTCCTGGAGTTACCTTCTGTCGAGTCTGTGCATCACGTTGACGGCTTTACTGCTGGCCGGCTCGGTCAGCCTGGCGTTCTCCATCCGGAACCGCCGGGCCTACGCCGTCATCATCAAGACCGCCTTTGTTCTGGGCGCCGCATACTTCGTTCTGCCCGGCGCCCTCGGCACGCTGACCAACGCCTTCATGCCTATCCTGGGGGGCATCGGGCATCTCCGCGGGGTCTTCACCTCGAATGCGGCGGTTGCGATGCTGCATTTGAACCCCTTCCTGGCGATGTGGCAGGCGACCGAGGTCATGATGTCGCCGGGCAGCAGGGCGATTCCCTTTTCCTGGCCGGTCCACTGCATCCTCACGCTGGGGGCATCGGTGGCGGTGCTGGCCTGGTCCGTGAAGGTTGTCCGCAAGACGGCGCTGCGCCAGGCCACCGGACAGCTCGGTCCGACGTTGAAGAACCGCACCAGAGCCTCGCAGGCGAACGCCGCGTCCGATTCGTTGGATGGGCCGGTCCAGCGGGTCATCGGGCCGCCGATCGTCTGGAAGGAGTTGCGGGCCCCCTTCATCCAGGGCGTGGACAATCGCAACAGCTACATCGGCCTGCTTGTGGCGGTTGCCGCTTTGGGCGTGACCTATCTGGCCACCGCCCGGCAGGGCGCCCTGGACGAGGGCTATTCGCATGTTTCCTACGGTCTGCTCTTCGTGCTGATGGGCATCATCTTCGGAGTGGTGTTTTCGGCGACCCGAGTGACCAGCGAACGCGAGTCGCAGACGTGGCTGCTGCTGCTGACGACCTCGCTGGGGGACTGGGACATCCTCGTGGGCAAGGCGGTCAGCGCCTTTCGCCGATGCCTGCCCATCTGGGGTCTGCTGGCCGGACACGTGTTGCTGTTCATCTTTGTTGGGTACATCCATCCCATCGTCGCGTTCCACCTTCTGCTGGTGGCCGTGTGGGTGAGCTTCTTCGTCGTGGCCGTCGGGCTCTACTTCAGCTCGCGTTTCGGGCGCACAACCTCGTCGGTCATCGCGAGCTTCGGATTGTTGCTGGCCCTGTGGGCGGCCGGGCCGGTGTTAGCGGGCGTGGTCGGCACGATGACCAAGAAGATGGATGTGTTTGTCACGTACATGATGTTTCATCCGGCGATCCAGACCGAACTGGTCTTGAACGCCGCCGGCGGCGTGCAGAACGCCGATCTGCCGCTGGGGAATCTCGTTTACGCCGGCGAACGCGTGATCTTCGGGATCAACCAGAGGGCATTCGGCGTCTGGAAGATGACGGGCATCCTGGCCGGCACAGCCTTGGTCCACATCGCCATAGGCGTGCTCTTCCTCTGGCGCGCCAAATGCCGGCTTCGCAGGAGCCTCTTTTGACCTCGAGGGAAGAACCCGTGACCGATATGGCATGGAAGCGATGGGTGCCGATGGTGAATCTGTGCTGGCTGACGGGGCCGATCTTCGACAAGGAGCTGCGCGTCTCCAGCCGGCGCCGCCGCAATTACGTGCTGCGCTTCGTCTATGTGGCGTTCTTCCTGATCTTCGCCAGTCTCATCTGGATGGAGGAGATGCCGAGCGGCGCCGGTTCGGTGTACCAGGTCTCGCGCATGGGCCGTGCGGCCCAGCAGATCGTGGTGTCCGTCGTCTGGTTCCAGTTCATCGCTTCTCAAGCCGTTGCCATCGTCATGCTGAGCACCGCGATCAGCGACGAAATCTACAGCAAAACACTCGGGCTGCTGATGACCACGCCGATCGGCAGCCTGCAAATCGTCCTCGGCAAGCTGCTCAGCAAGCTGCTCCAACTGCTGCTTCTGTTGGCAATCACGCTGCCGCTGCTGGCGATCACGCGGGTTCTCGGCGGTGTGCCGTGGGGATATCTGGTCGGTGGGCTGTGCGTCACCTTCACCACGGCGCTGTTCTGCGGGGCCTTGAGCCTGTTCTTTTCGATCTTCACGCGCAAGGCGTACGCCGCGATCATCACGACCGCGATAATGGCCGCCGTGTGGTTTGGTCTGGTGCCTGGAATCAGCATACCGGCCCTTCACAACGTCATCTCGGAACGAGCGATCACCGATGCATTGTGTCACGTGAATCCGTATTGCATGCTGGCTGCCGACACCATCCGGCTGATGGCGGGTCACTCGATCAGTTCCGTCCATTGGACCGCCCACTGCGGCGTGTCGCTGGCCGGCTCGGCGCTGCTGCTGTTCTGGGCCACCGTCTCTGTTCGCAAGGCAGCGCTGCGCCAGGCGGTGGGGTGGCAGCCTCAAGTCCGAAGGGTCTGGGAACGGCATAAGACTGCGCAGGATTCCAAAGGGCACCATCCCCAGGATTCGCTTGAGGCGGCCACACGAAGGTCTCCGGCCCGGCGTGTGACGGGCTCGCCGGTGTTCTGGAAAGAGCGTCGTTCGCCGTTGCTGGGTCGGCTCGGTGTCGGCAAGATCGTTATCGGGATCGTCTTGATCGCATCGGCGGTTCTGACCTACGCCTTGTGCGCCAGGCATAACATGCTCAGCGAAAGCGAGACGCAGGTTGCCTATGTGGTCGTCTTCTTCGGACTGGCGACGCTGTTCACCACGGTCCTTCCGGCGACGTGCATCACGAGCGAGAAGGAATCGCGGTCCTGGCCCATCCTTCTGACGACGCCCGTCTCGGATTGGGCCATCCTTTGGGGCAAGTTCCTCGGCGCCGTGCGCCAGTGCTCGATCGCATGGCTGCCGCTGTTTGCCCACGTGGGGGCGTTCACGGTGTTCGGGATGATCCATCCTGTCGGCATTGCGCAGGTGGTCCTCGTGGCGATCTGGCTGACGGCCTTCCTCTGCGCGACTGGGCTGTATTTCAGCAGCCGTTTTGCCCGAACGACAACCGCTGTGATCGCCAATGTCAGTCTGGCGGCCGGCCTCTGGGCGCTGCTTCCTCTATTCATGGCCATCGCCGACGAGGTGTTCCGGATTCGCAGCGGCCTTCCTTCGGTATATGCAGACATGAACCCCTTTGTTCACGCGATCGTCATCACCGACGCGACCGCACGCGCGCAGCTTGGTGACTATGATTGGATTCACGAGGGAATGCGTCAGGCCGGTACAGCGACGACGTGGATTCTGCTGAACGGCGCGCTCTACATCGCCGTCGGATTGGCGTTCCTTGCCCGCGCCCGGGTGCGCCTCCGGCGAAATCCTGTCTGATCCTGCTCTCATTTGCCTTCGCGAACGACACTTGGGCGCTTGCGCCTTGTTCGCATCTCGGTCTCGGAGTATGCTGTGGAGACCTTAAAACCATGTCAGCTCAGTCTGGGAGGTACGCACGATGGCACGTCAAGTCACATCTATGATGGTCAGGCCGAGATTCCTCTTCGGCGTTACGTTCTTTCTGGTTTGCGTTATCGGCGGTTGGGTCGGCGCCGCGACGCTGGAGAGTCCCGCCCTGCGCGTGGAGATTGACGACGCGACAGGCCAATGGCGCTTGTCGGACGTGCGTTCCGGCGTGACGTGGCCTTCCACGGGCATGGCGAGTCCGGGCAAAGCCGCCTGGCTCGAAGGGGATTTCGTCCGGGCCGAACGCGGCGGTGAGAATTCGGTGCGGCTGGTCAAGGACAGCGGCAGGGCGGTCACGTTCGCTCTGGTGCACGGCGGCGAGGCGATGGAGATTCGCTATGAGAGCGCGGCCGACGAGACGATTCGCGTTCTTGAGGATGCCCTGGCCATCACGAGCGCCGACGACGGCTACGTGCTCGTCCCTTGCCGGGAGGGCCTGCTTGTGCCCGCCGATGGAGGCAAGGCCTTCAAGCAGACCTTCGGCACTTCAGACTACGAGGGCTGCCACATGAACATGGTGGGCCTGGTCAAGCGTGGCGCGTCGCTGATCGTCACGTGGGACGATGCCTATGTGTTCTGCGAATTGGAGCGTGCGGTACCGGAAGGGCAGGCCGAGGGCCGCAAGCTCACGACGACGTTCGAGATGCGGCGCAGCGCCAAGGTCTTGCGGCTGATGCCCCTGGGACACGGCGATTGGAACGACATCGCGCGAGTGTACAGGCAATACGCCGACCAGCGGGGGTTCGCGGTGACGCTGCGCCAGAAGATCGAGCGGGACAAGCACCTCGAACGGATGGTCGGCGCCTCGAACGCCAAGCTGTGGACCTGTCTGGCACGCCGGATGAATGACGACAGCACCGCCGAGGAGTCGGTGCAGGTCCGCTGGACGTTTGACGAGGCGGCCCGGATCGCTGAGCATTTGCACAGCGACGTGAAGCTCGACCGCTGCTTCTTCATGATGGGCGGCTGGACCGAGGGCGGCTACGACTGCCGGCACCCGGACAACCTGCCGGCCAACCCCGAGTGCGGCGGCAATGCGGCGCTGGCCGACGCGGTCCGGCGCGTGCAGACGCTGGATTACGTCGCCTGTCTACATGACAACGTGCAGGATATGTACCAGGATGCGAAGAGCTGGGACCCGAGCTTCATCGAGAAGCACCCCGACGGATCGTTGATTGCCGGCGGACGCTGGCTGGGCGGCCGGGCGTATATGGTCTGCGCGCCCAAGCAGTTGGAGCTGGCGCAGCGCCCCCAGAACCTGCCTGCCATTGCCGAGCTGTTCGCGCCCTGGAGCTACTTCATCGACACGACGTACGCCGTCGGGCCGCGCGAATGCTTCGACCCGAACCATCCGATCGGACGCAACGACGATATCGCGTGGAAGATCCGCCTGAGCGACTACGCGCGGAACGTGTTCGGCCTCTTCGGCAGCGAGTGCGGGCGCGAGTGGGCGCTGCCCCACAGCGATTTCTTCGAGGGGCTGGTCGGGGTCAGCGGAAAGTACTATCACAACCTCAAGCCGGATGAGCTTGGCGCTACGGTGATTCCCTTCTTCGAGATGGTCTATCACGACTGCCAGATTTGCTACGGCAAATATGGCTACCGCGCCGAGGAGGCCGGCGAGTACATCGCGCACCACGTCATGTGCGCCAGACCGTTGCACTACCATTCGTTCCCCGACCATCTTTACTGGCAGTCGGAACGCCGGACCGAGCGGGATGCGACAGCACCGTTGGCCTGCTACACGCGCAGCGACAACGGCTGGGCGGAGGGGATGCACCCGCTTGATGTGTTCATCAAGAACACGCACGAGGTGCTGGGACCGCTGCATCGCGTCACCGCCTACGACCGGCTGACGCAGTTCGACTATCTCTCCGGCGACCGCAGCGTCAGGCGAGCAGTCTATGGGGGCGGCGCGGACGCAACGACCGTCATCGTCAACTTCGGTGCGACCGATGCCGAAGTGACGTGCGAGCTTGGCGGACGCACCATCCTGCCGCCCTGGGGATTCGTCGTCGAAGGACCCTCCTTCGTCGCCTTCCACGCCAAGCGCTGGAACGACACGGACTACGGGCAGGGAGCGTTGTTCACGCTTCAGTCGGCCGACGGCAAGCCTCTGAAGGAGTCGGCGTCCGTTCGCGTCTTCCACGCCTTCGGCCCGGCCGCACTCTCCTGGCAAGGACAGACTCGAGAGGTTCGCCGCGAGGAACTGATCGAGCAGCGCGTCCAGTGATACAGGAGCGATGCGTGTAAGGAACCGGGTGAGAAGATGGGCAATTGGCGTGGCCTGGAAATGGAAAAAGCGGCTGATGAGACTCGAACTCACAACATCGACCTTGGGAAGGTCGCGCTCTACCATTGAGCTACAGCCGCAGTTACAGCCGAATTCTATGGCCCCTGGGGGAACCCTGTCAAGCAAAAATCCCGCCCAATCGTGATCCGTTGTGGTCGGCGTTCGTAGCAGTCTTCGGAAAAGACGGCAACACCGATGATCGCTATACTGTGGAGGTTTCTATGGCTCAGACATCGAAACTCAACTTCGTGCGGCAGCAGGGCTTCCCGGACTCCGACGGCCCGGATTGCGAGTCGCGGTACCCGGCCCTGATGTTCCAGCCGAAAGTCGTGGTGGCACTCGTCTTCGTCGGGCTGATCACCCAGGCCTGGCCGCTTTTTCTGGCCCTTTCGGCCATTCTCTGGTGGAACGTGCTCGTGCCCGCCTGGAACCCGTTCGACTTAGCGTACAACAGCCTGGTTGCAGGCCCACGGGGATCGGCCAAGCTGACGCCGGCCCCGGCGCCGAGACGTTTTGCCCAGGGGATGGCCGGCACGTTCATGCTGGCCATCGGATCATTTTTGTTCCTGGGATGGTACGGCGCGGCGCTGGTCGTCGAGGCCATGCTGGTGGCGGCGCTGGTGGCGCTGATCGCAGGCCATTTCTGCCTGGGGTCGTATATCTACCACCTGATTCGCGGCAACACGGCCTTCGCCAACCATACTCTGCCCTGGGCTCACACCTGAGCCGCGGGCTGTCTCGTATAAGATGGGGGGGCCACCTGGGGTTTTCGGTCAGCTCAGGCGGAGCCGCAGGCCGGAGCGTGCGGATTGACTGTGGACGTGGTTAGCGGTAGGCTCGTAGCAGTGCATTAACGGTGACTTTTGGAGAGCATGCTGATGAAGAACCTGCTGCCCTTTGTTCTGATGACGGTCGCGGTTCCGGCTTCGGGCCAGCCGCTGGTTTCGCCGGAAGTCCACACCGATGGGCGTGTCACGTTCCGGCTGCGGGCGCCCAGCGCCAAAGAGGTCTTGGTCCGCTGCGAGGGCACGCGTGCCTCGGCGATGCAGAAGGACGAGCAGGGCGTCTGGTCGGTCACGACCGAGCCGATGAAGCCCGATATCTATGCGTATTCGTTCAGCGTTGACGGGCTGCGGACGATCGACCTGGCCAATCCGCTGCTGAAGTACAATCTGCTCAGCACCGACAGCCAGGTGCACGTGCCGGGACCGGCGACGCTGGCCTGGGAGGTGGGCGATGTTCCACATGGCATCGTCCATCGGCATCTCTATCGGTCGGCCATCATCGGCGCCGAGCGGCCCTTCCTGGTCTACACGCCTGCCGGCTACGACCCGGCCGGCGAAACGAAGTACCCGGTGCTCTACCTCCTGCACGGCTACAGCGACGCGGAGGATGCCTGGACCAGCGTCGGTCGCGCCAACATCATCCTCGACAATCTCATCGCCTGGGGAAAGGCCAAGCCCATGCTCCTCGTGATGCCCCTGGGCTACGGGAGCACGAAGGTGATTGCCGGCGGCTGGGCGGGACTGCGCGACATGAGAATCTGGCGGGACAGCAACGAGAAGTTCCGCGATATCCTGCTGACCGAGGTGATCCCTCAGGTGGAAAAGATGTATCCCGTCTCGACGGATCGCGACGCCCGCGCCGTGGCAGGCCTGTCCATGGGCGGCACGCAGTCGCTCCTGACCGGGCTCAACGCCCTCGACCGCTTCGCGTGGATCGGTGCGTTCAGTTCAGGCGGCCTCGAGTCCGATTTCGCAGGGCAATACCCGACGGTGGACGAGAGCGTCAATACCCGCCTGCATCTGCTCTGGATCTCGTGCGGGCGCGAGGACGGCCTGCTCGGCGCCAACCAGAAGCTCGTCAACTGGCTCCGGTCGAAGGGCGTAACGCCCAAATGGGTCCAGACAGCCGGCGGTCACAGCTTCATGGTCTGGCGCCGCAACCTGATCGAATTCGCGTCGCTGCTCTTCCAGGACGTGCCGTAGCACACGCCTCATTTCGCGGCCGGCAGGGCGGTGTAGACCCTTCCTTCGACGGGCTCGGTGACGATGCCCTGACGGGTGCTGAACGTAATCGGGTGCGATTGGAGCCGCTTGCCGTCGACCGGCGAGTAGACGCCGAGGTGCAGGTGTGGGATGGTTGAGTACCCGGTGTTGCCCGACAGGGCGATGCGCTGTCCGGCGTGCACCTCCTGCCCGATCTCCACCAGTACGCCGTTCTGTCGGATGTGATGGTATTCCCCGATCGTGCCGTCTTCGTGTGCGATCGATACGAAATTCACGCGGCTCTTGTACTTTTTAGACGGTCCGCCGGTCTTGTACGATTCCTCGAGATCGACGACGACACCGGAGCGGGCCGCACAGACCGCCGTGCCTTCTCGCATGGCGAAGTCCACCGCATACTGATCCTGATCGAAGTGCGTCAGCGTGCCGTTGTAGCTCTGGGAGACCCGAAAGGACCGGTCCGCCTCGAACGGAAGCAGATACAGGGTGTTCTCATCGTGCCTGGCGTGGAGGTTGCCCTTGACCCACTTGAAATGGAATCGCCACGAACACGACCGGCTCGGGTCCTCCGGCGCGATCCGGACGGCCTCCGTCTCGGAACCGGCGGGGTAGGCCTCGGTCTCCGGACGGATCCAAGTCACACGCATGTTGCTGGCGTCGAGAGTCATGGTGACCGTCACATCGCACGTCGCGCGATTCTCCACGATCAGGCTGACGCCGTTTGCCGACGGGGCCCGGCGGACGGATACGACCTCCTCTCGTTGCCCCGGCCGTTCGGCCCCCTGCACGAGGCCTACCCACGCGATCGACAACAGAATGCCTGCCCACACGAGAGCTCGTTTCCCGATAGTCGAATGACCTCTGCCGGATTGTGGGTTTGTCATTGCCACTGCCATTTCTTCTCTGCTACCTGATGTCCCCTCACAACCGCTGCACCAGATCCGCCCCCATGGGGTGCCACATCCACGGTATTGCGATTATAGCATCGCTTTGGCGGCAGATCAACTGCTTGTGTTGCGGAAGGCGTCGTGCGTGGCAGCCTCATCCGCCGCAGGCGGATGAGGCTGCCACGCGACTGCCAGACGCTCCCAACGGCAGGGCTTGCTGCGCTGGTCCATCCGGGCTATAGTGACGCGTGGATTCGTCGCCATGGGGTCATGGCATGCAAGCTATGACGCCCGGCGCGGCCATGCGGATTCCAGGAAACTGATTGAGGAGTGTAAAAGTATGAGCAGATGGCTACGGTGCGCACTGGTATTCTTGTCTCTCCTCGGAAGCGGCTGTGCCAGCCGGATCGCAGATGACCTGACAGTCGAACCGGTGAGCTTCGCGCATCCCGATGAGGTCGTGAAGGGGCAGGGCTTCATGGTCCTGGCAGATCGACGCGAGTTCGCCGTCATGGCCTTTGTCAATGCCATGGGCTATGACGACGAAGCGCAGGGACAATCTATGCATCCGGTTCGTGTCAAGGTGCGCCGGCTGGTATCGCAGAACCTTGCAGCACACGCGGCGAAGGTCGGAACCTGGCGGCAATACTACGAGACGAGGAAGCTGGCGACGTTTCAGTACCTGGACTACGCCCTCAGCCTCAGCGCAGAATACCCGTTCCGCCGGATCCGGCGCGACACGGAACTGGGATACGCCGTGACCGCCGAGAGGCTCAAGGACTTCCCAGAGATCCTCAATGACTTCTGGGTGACCGCCGGGCTGGATGAGATTTGGAAGCAGGTCTCGCCTGATTACGCGGACGAACTGCGAAAATATGACCTGGCGCGCATGGAACGGCAAATGACCTTCCTCTGGCAATACCTGAGGATGCCGCGTCACGACACGCTGACGCTCGTGAACGTCCCGAACCTTCTGGATACGCACTTTCATGCCATCGGGGCCCACTACGAGGATTACTACTACACGGTGGAAAGCCCGGGCTCGCATTCATATGGCCTGAACATACACGAATACCTGCACTCGATCGTGAACTCCATCGTCAGCGCCCATGCCGACGCGGTGAGAGAAAAGGTCATGCCATACTACGAGGCAGGCAAGGACAAGCCGATAGCACAATCCTATCGAGAGCCGGTCTGCTTCACGTACGAGTGCTTGGTGCGCGCTCTGGACCATCGCTTGAATGCACTCTTCTCCGGCACGTCGGAGGCGGAGAAGCGGGCCGAGGCACGCGTGGTCCAGTTGGATCAGGATGGGCTGACTTTGTCGCTGCCCTTCTATCGGCTCCTTGCCGATTATGAGCAGAGTGACAAACCCTTCGATGAATTCGTGCCGATCATGCTGGCCCGACTCCCTGCGTACGGCCGGTGAAGCGAGAAGAGAGAGCTGATTGGCTCACAGAGAAAGCACGTTTACCGCTCAGTTGAAAGGAATGATCATGAACCGTCGTCGCATCGCCGTCGTCGCTGTCACCGTTGTCTTTGTTTTCTGCCTGCTGTATGCCGCCAATGCGATTGCGGCCGAGTTGGTCAAGGCCAAAGATGGCTCGGGCGTCGTGGGGTATAAGGACACGCCCGTGCTGCCCTGGTGCGGATACCACGTGCACGATCCCGACCGCCCGAAGCCGGCCAAGGTTACGCCGGGCCGTCGCGGCGGGGCGCCGTCCGATGCCGTCGTCCTCTTCGACGGGACGGACCTGTCGCAGTGGCAGCCTTCGGACTGGAAGATCGACGATGGCGATCTGGTCGTCGTCTCGGGCAGTCTGACCACGAAGGAGTCGTTCGGTGATTGCCAGCTTCACGTCGAGTGGCAGGCGCCGGATCCGCCGGTGGGCGAAGATTGGGACCACGGCAACAACGGCGTCACACTGATGGGCCTCTTCGAGATTCAGGTGTTCGACACGTACACGACGCCGCTCTATCCCGATGGCCAGGCGGCCAGCGTCTACGGCCAGACCCCGCCGATGGTCAACGCGTGCCGCGAACCGGGACGATGGCAAATCTACGACATCATCTTCTTCGCTCCTGTCTTCGAAGCCGACAAGCTTGTCAAGCCGGCCTATGTCACGATCCTGCACAACGGGATTCTCGTCCACCACAACCAGCAGATCTACGGTCCCACCGGCCACCGGATCATGCCCCAGTACGACCGGCCGATCGCGCCGAAGCGACCGCTGGTGCTCGCCGGGCACAACAATCCCGTCCGTTTTCGCAACATCTGGATTCGCCCTCTGTGACCGGCACGGGCAATAGAAGAGCAGCCCATCAATCGTAGAGGATGGGTTTCTCTCGCCAGTCTTTGTCGACGTCGTGGCGGTATTCGCTGACGCGAGGTCTCCGTTCGCGCAGGCGGACCGATTCAATGCCGAGATAGAAACCGGTCGAAGCGGGGTTCTTCCCGACGCACTCCAGCCGCAGCGTGTACTTGCCCGGCTCGGGCCAGAAATCCAGCAGGTGGAACTCGCGCGTTGTGACGTCCTTGTTGTAGAGGTCCATGACGCCGCCCAGCTTGACGCCGTTGAGGTAGGCCTGATATTGGCCGAAATCATAGGATTTCGTCAGGACCAGCAGGAGCCGCTTGGGCTCCTTCTTCTCGGCCTCGAAAGGAATCTCGACCCATGCGTTGTCCTGGCTCTCGGGCTTATACAGCAGATGGCCGCCGGGATAGAGGTCCAGGTTCTGCGCCTCGGCTTGGCCCTGGCCGTGATACTGCTGGGCTGTGAACTGGCGGGCGGCAATGATCCGGTCGAGATTGGGCAGCGTGCGCTCGCGCGGGGCTCGCGCTGTGAAGGTCGGACGACCGGTCTGGTACCAGAACGCGACGCTGGAGTAGTCGTCCTCCCGCTCGTTCCAGCTATGCGACTTGTACTGTGGATTCTCGTCGGGCGACATCCAGCCGAAGTGCTCGAACGTCACCTTGATTCCTTTCTGGAAGACCAGTGGGTCCGCAACGTGCCAGCGGTAGGCGGAGGTATGCCCGCCGACGATGCCCCATTCGTCAAAGTAGGGCACCCCGAAGTACGGCGTGCCGGTCGTCTGGAGCCCCCAGGCCGAGAGGAAGTAGTCTTCGGTCCCGGTGCCCCAGATCGAGGGTTTGGCTTCGCCGTCGATGTAGATCTTCTCATCGCCCTCGCCGAACCAGGACGGGCTGCGCGTCCGCACGCTCAGCACAGTGCCGACGTAGTGTCCCTTGCCCTGCGTTTCGAGGATCACGTAGTCCTTGCCGTTCTCGACCGGGTATTCCTGGCGGTACTGCGCGTAGAAGTAGGGCGTGTCCTTGGCGATCTTGTCCTTCTTGATCCAGTCGATGTTGAAGTAGAGCAGGCTGATCGGTTTTTCACTCTGGTTAACCACCTCGACGCGGGCGGATTTGCGGAAGGGCATGTGCCAGAAGCAGTTGTAGGAGTCGGCGTCCTCGACGATCACCGGCAGGCTGATCACCTCGCTGCGTTTGCCGAAGCTGTTGGCGAAGAAATCGCCGACGGGGGCCTCAACGCCCGGCCGGTCGTCGCCATCCCAGTAGATTCGCAGCAGCATCTCCTGGTGGTTGGCCGAACCGTTCTTGGCCCAGGGGTGCGGCTCGGGCCCGAGAAACGTCATCCAGATGTGCGTGATGACGCCGGGACCTTTGACGTCCATCAAGACCTTGGTCTGGCCCGGCGGAACGCTGCTGTTGTCGCTGTTGCTGTTGGGGTCGGGCTCGCCCTGCCATTCGCGCGGGTTGGCGCCCAGCTTGGCGGTCGAGGTCGCCCGCATGCTGCGGCCTTCGTGGGGCTGCGCCAGATTCGTCAGAAAGTCCGCCTGGCAGATCGCACACAGACACAGGACACAGAAAATCACCGCTCGTTTGATGGGCTCGCTCGCCATACCAGAGGCTCCTGACTCGACGCCACCACACTCAGGTTCATGCCGCACACGCCGAGGCGACAGTACCGATCCGCGCCGGCGCTGTCAAGCCAGAACGCCGCCAACGATCGCGCCGGCCAGGAGCATCCCGACGCCGCTGGCGGCCAGGAGAAAACCGCCGGCGCCGGCCAGAAGGCCCACTAGAGGCAGGGCGGTCAGGGCGGTGGAGAAGACCAGGAAGAACACGCCAAGCGCAATGGCGGGAAAGAACACTGCCACAATGGCCGGACCGACACCGCCGGCCCTCTTGCCTCCGACCACGCCGGCGATCAAAGGCCCGAACACCGGCAGCCAGAACAGCAGCAGCGAGATGACGAACATCCACACCACCGCCGCTCCGATGCTGCCTTTCTTCCTCCCTGTTCTGGCGCTCACTGCGGACTCCTTTACGGCATATCACACAGGGGGCCGGTCGCGGCGGACGATAGAGATTGTTCCATCCTGACGGCCAAATGCGTATCCGGCCCGGCGCTCGCCGACGCCGGGCCGGACTGCCGCGCATGGTGTGTTCTGTTCCGAGAGACCAGGAAGGAGCTTAGCTCCGCTTGAGCAGGTCTCTGATTTCCGTCAGAAGAACCTCTTCTCTGGGAGGTGCCGGGGGCGCTGCCGGGGCTGCTTCCTCTTTCCTCTTCAGCGCGTTCATCGCCTTGATCGCCATGAAGATCGCGAAAGCAATAATCAGAAAATCGATGACGGTCTGAATGAACTTGCCGTAGTTCAGGGTAACCGCTGCCGTTTCGCCCACCGCTTTCTTCAGGGTAAGGGTCAGGTCGGAGAAATCCACGCCCCCGAGCAGCAGCCCGATCGGCGGCATGATCACATCGGCGACAAAGGAAGACACGATCTTGCCGAAGGCGCCACCGACGATAATGCCCACGGCCATGTCCACGACATTGCCTCTCATGGCGAACGCTTTGAACTCCTGCAACATACCCATACTCGTGTCTCCTTAGTCAAAGATTTCAGTGTGCCCCAACATGCGGGCTGTTCAGACCGTCTGGGCAGCCGCAAGTTGCCATATAGCGTAATGGACGGTGCTTCTTTACGCCGGTTCCCTTTCCCGATCCCCCCACCCTACAGACTTCCCTGCCCGTCTTTCGCTGGCGTCGCCGCTGCCTCCATTAGGTGGGAGGACGCAGACGGACACGAAGTCAGCATGGCATACATCCGGTCAGATACTACGTTCGGCCTGCGCGGGTTCAATCTTCCCCATGGTGAAAGTTGCTCCATCGAGGTTCCTCGGTTCCTGCTGAAAGGCGCGTGTGACGTGCGCCGGCGAAAGGTCCTGCGAGTATGCGTACTGGTCTCGATCCATTCTCCCACCCTTTCAACGAATGGCACCGACCTCCCCAATTCGGCGTCCAATATGGCCCGGGTCGGGGCAACTGTCAAGCGCCATCCCGTTGTCCGGTTTGCCAAGTCTCTTGACAGAGGCGGCCTCTGTCCCTCTAATCGGGCCCAGGAACCTCAAGATGTGTCCAAACGTGCTGGAGCCGGATATGAAGAGACTCTGGGTAAACGCGAACCCGTACGTCAAGGAAATCGCCATCGCGGCGCTGGAGAGCGGCGCCGAGGCGGTCGTGCTGCCCGATGGGCAGAGCGATACCGTGCGCCAGTTCGGCAGGATCAAGACCGTGGAAGCTTCCGGCGACCTCAAGCCCGGCGTGGACGTCGAGTTCATCGACATCAGCAACAAGGCCGACGAGGACCGGGCCGCCGCGGTGCCTGCCGGCAAGCTTGTCGTCCTGAAGATGCTCGACTGGACCATCATCCCGATCGAGAACCTGCTGGCCCGGCGGGGCGGAAACCTGATCGTCCAGGTCGAAAACAGCGAGCAGGCCAGGCTCATGGTCGAGATCCTCGAAAAGGGCGTCGATGGCGTCCTGCTCGATACCACGAACGTCAACGAGATCAAGAAGGCCGCCCAGATCGTCCATGGCGTCAGTGAGAAAATCGGTCTGATCGAGGCCACTGTCACCGCGGTCAGACAGCTTGGCATGGGCGACCGAGCGTGCCTGGACACCTGCACGCAGATGACGCTGGGCGAGGGCATGCTGGTCGGCAACACCGCCTCGGGCTTCTTCCTCGTGCACTCCGAGTCGATCGACAACCCCTATGTCGCCTCGCGTCCCTTCCGCGTCAACGCGGGCGCCGTGCACGCCTACGCGATGGCACCGGGGGGCAAGACCAAATACCTGGCCGATCTGAAGACCGGCGACGAGGTCCTGCTCGTCGATTGGCAGGGACGCAGCCAGGTTGCCTATCTGGGCCGCAACAAGATCGAACGCCGGCCCATGATGCTGATCGAGGCCGAAGCCGGCGGGCAGCCCGTCGGTCTGGTCCTCCAGAACGCCGAGACCATCCGCCTGGTCGATCCGCAGGGCAAGGCCATCGCGGTCACCAGCCTCAAGCCCGGCGGCAAGGTGCTCGCTCACACCACCCACGGCGGCCGCCACTTCGGCATGAAAGTCGACGAATCCCTCATCGAACGATAGCGGCCTTGGTCGGTGTAACGCGGAGGATGCCAAGTCCTCGATTCCAGTGGACGGCAGTCATGGACGGATCGACAGGAAATCAGCCAGTTCGGCCTGGAATGCGTCGTCGGCACGGCGCTCCTGTAGGGTGCGCTCGCCAAGGAACTTCCGGGGATTGCCACACATCCAGCACGAACAACGTGCCAAGCAGTCACAATTGCGGTGAGCGAAATCGTCGCGTATGGCGAACACATCCTCCCACGTGACAGGTCCCCTCCGCCATTGCCCCCCGATTCCCATCCAAGCACCATAGGTGCGAAGGGCCGAAATGCCCTTTGGGGATGGATTCCACTCTTTGGCAATGCGCCACGCCTTGGCGATCATGCGCCGGCGCTGGCAGCGCCTCCAGGCCCTTGTTCGTTTGCGGGTACCTCTCGATTCCAACATGGGCTACCTCCATCACTCTGACGCCCACGAGGACACGACATCCTCGCGGGCTTTCGCGTGATGGAGGTAAAGTAGTAGGAATAGTCCATTGTCTCGAACCCTCTGCACTTGTCGCGGGGCCTATGTTGCCCCATGCGCCGCATTCCCGTCACAGCGTGCAGCCCAGAAGAGGATAGCACTACCCGGCGCGTAAGTCAAGGTTTCGGCTCGGCCGATCCGGCGGCCGTCGCGCCACGAAGTTCGACGAATCTCTCTCTGAGCGATGGCTATCCCTCGGCCAGGCAGGTCCTTGAGGGGTAATACCCTGAACCCGCTTGGCAAGCGGTCAGAGGCCGGGCCCGTGGGCTCCCGTCAGGATTCCGTGGGCTTGGATTCGGGCTCCGGTTGGCTTGGTGCGGTCGGTGGGCTCCTAACACGAAAACACGATGCATCCGCTCAGTGACGCCATCGCCAGGATTGCCGCCGCCAACAGCAGAATTCTCTCGATCGTCTTCATGGTTTGTGCTCCCAGGTACAGGTAAAGGTCTCCATTCGATGGGGCCCTTGCCCTGCATGTAAGAGGCAGTACGTGGCAGGCCGGTAACCGACGCCATGGCCCGGGGCGGGGACCCCACGCACCGGATTCCCATGGGGGGGAGAATTGCCCAGAAGGCACTTGACGGCGGGGCGGATTGTCCTATCCTATGGCTTTTCACGCCCTGGAAAGGAGTCAGCCAAGTGCAGGGAAGTATGTCTTCAGGTCAATTCATCTTCGAACTGCCCGCCGGCGAGCCGGTGCCGAGCGTGTTGTATGAAGAGCACCTCAAGCTGACGAACAAGTCGCGGATGAGCCCCTTTGCGGGGTATGTGATGCCGCTTTGGTATTCCACGATTGCGGCCGAGCACCAGGCAGTCCGCCAGGCCGCCGGGCTGTTCGATTGCACCCACATGGGCGTGCTGGAGTTCGCCGGCGGGGGGGCGGTGGGCGTCCTCCACGCCGCTACCACCAACGACGTCCGCAAGCTGGCCGTCGGGCGGGCCCAATACAGCTATATCCTCGACGCCGCCGGCAACATCCTGGACGATATCATCGTCTATCGCCGGGCCGAGCAGCTCTACATGGTGGTTGTCAACGCCGCCAATGAGCCGAAGATCAAAGCCTATCTGAAGGAACTCCTGGCCGGTCGCGTCGTGATCGAGGTCGAGCCGCACCGGACGGGAGTCAGTCCATGCGAGCCGTGCATTCAGCGCGACATGCGCGACACGGCGACCGGACCGGACTGCCGCGTCGACGTCGCCTTACAGGGGCCTGTTTCCATCGACGTGCTGGCGAAGCTATCCTCGGATGGATCGATCGCCGAGAAGTTGTCAGGTCTCAAGCCGTTCGCGTTCTTCGAGCAAGAGCTGTCCGGGATCGACTGCCTGATCTGCCGGACCGGGTATACCGGGTCGAAGGTCGGCTTCGAGCTGTTCGTCCATCCCGACCAGGCTTCCCGGCTCTGGAACCTGATCCTGGAGGCGGGCCAGCCGCTGGGCGTGCTGCCCTGTGGGCTGGGCGCCCGCGACAGCCTCCGGATCGAGGCAGGTCTGCCGCTCTACGGGCATGAGTTGGACGGCAAGTTCGGGATCTCGCCTTTCGAGGCCGGCTACGGGTGGGCGGTGAAGCTCGACAAGGCGTTCTTCGTGGGCAAGGCGCCGATGGCCAAAATTGCCCAGACGTACGCGATGCAGGTGACGCGTCTGGAGTTCTCCGCGGCGAAAGGGGTACGCCCGATCCGGCCGGATGACCCGGTTATTGACGGTTGCGGCGTCTGCATCGGCTGGGTGCTCAGCAGCGCGACGGCCGGCGAGAAGCAGTATGCCCTGGCCTACATCAGCCGCAATGCGGCGACGGAGGGCAACACGCTGGGCGTCTACTACTTGGCGCGAAGCTCCACCCAGGTCCAGCAGGGCCGGGCCGAACGCATGGACAAGGGACAACAGGCACAGGCCGATCTGGCGGGCACGGTCGTTGGCCGATTCGAGAAGTTTTGACGGGAGGCAACGCAATGGTCGTCGAGGGTTTGCTCTACACGAAGGACCACGAATGGGCGAAGGTCGAGGGTGACGTCGTCACGATGGGCATTACGGACTACGCGCAGGAGCAGTTGGGCGAGCTGGTGTTCGTCGAGCTGCCCGAGGTGGGCAAGCAGTTCACCGCACGCAAGGAGATCGCAGTGGTGGAGAGTTCCAAGGCCGCCGGCGACGTCTACAGCCCCGTTGGCGGCACCGTCACCGAGGTCAACTCCGAGCTGAGCACGAAGCCCGAACTGATCAACGAAGACTGCTACAAGAGCGGTTGGATCTGCAAGCTTCGGGTCACCGACAAGAAATCGATCGACAACCTGATGAACGCAAAGAAGTACCAGGAGTACCTCGACACACTGTAGGTCCAACAGGTCCTGTCGGTCCTGTGAGACCCTATCCTCGGAGCAAAGGCCATGCCTTTCATACCACACACAGAGCAGCAACAACGGGAAATGCTCGCCCAGATCGGCCTGACGATGGATGGCTTGTTCGCCGACATCCCCGCCCATCTGAAGGCCAAGTCGTTCCATCTGCCGGCCGGCCTGAGCGAGATGGAGGTCCGCAACCGCCTGGCCGACCTGGCGGGCAAGAACTCCGTGGACCTGACGCTTTTTCTGGGCGGCGGGTTCTACGACCATTTCATCCCGTCGGCGGTTTACTCCATCATCTCCCGCAGCGAGTTCTATACCGCCTATACGCCGTACCAGCCCGAATTGTCCCAGGGGACGTTGCAGGCGATCTACGAATACCAGTCCGCCATCTGCCGACTGACCGATATGGAGGTGTCCAATGCCTCGCTCTACGATGGCGGCACCGCCATGTACGAGGCGATGATGATGGCCATGCGGATTACGGGTCGCCACAAGGTCATCATCGACGACAGCGTTCACCCGATCTACCGCGTGATGATCCACTCGCACACGCAGAACCTCCCGGTCGACCTGAACGAGACCCACTGCACCAACGGCCTGGCCAATCGCGCCGAGATTCTCGACCGGCTCGACGACCAGACTGCCGCGATCATTGTCCAGAACCCGAACTTCTTCGGCTGCATCGATGACTTCACCGATCTGGCCAAGGCCGCCCATGAGAAGGGCGCGCTGCTGCTGGCCTCGTGCTATCCGATTTCGCTGGGCATTCTCAAGACGCCCGGCGCGATGGGGGCCGACATCGTCACAGGCGAGGGCCAGAGCCTCGGGATGCCGATGTCGTTTGGTGGCCCATACTTGGGCTTCATGGCCGCCCGCAAAGAGCACGTGCGCAAGATGCCCGGACGCGTCGTCGGCGAGACGACCGACCGCGAAGGCCGCCGCGCCTTCGTCCTGACACTCCAGGCCCGCGAGCAACATATCCGGCGCGACAAAGCGACGTCGAATATCTGCTCGAACGAGGCCTTGTGCGCCCTGACGGCGCTGGTATACCTCTCGCTGCTCGGCAAGGAAGGGTTTCGGGAGACGGCCCATCGCTGCGCCGACAAAGCCAGCTATGCCTACCAGCGGCTGACCGCGATCAAGGGCATCGTGCCACACTTCAAAGCCAACTGGTTCTTCAACGAGTTTGTGCTGGATCTGCCCTGCGAGGCAGCCGGTGTAATCGCCCGATTGATCGAGAAGGGCTTTGCGGCGGGATTTCCGCTAAGCCGGCACTACAGAGGAATGGAAAACTCCATGCTGATCTGCGTGACCGAAAAACGCACCAAACATGAGATCGGAATGCTGGCCGAAGCACTGGAAAGCGTTCTGTAAAATCAAGAATCAAACATGAAAGATCAAAACTGTGGAATTGCCTTCGGCGATGATCATTTTGAGCTTTGGTATGTGATTTTGATCTTTGCTTTTTACATTTTGACTTGGTTTATGGATGTGCTATGAAGCTGCTGTTCGAAAAGAGCGTGCCGGGCCGTCGGGGCGTGTGTCCCGGCCCGAGCGATGTTCCGACGACGATCAACATCAGTGACAGTCTGTTGCGCGACCGTTGTGCGACGTTGCCCGAGCTGAGCGAGTTGGACGTGGTGCGTCACTTCACCGAGCTGTCCCGCCGCAACTTCGGCGTCGACACCAACTTTTACCCCCTCGGCTCCTGCACGATGAAGTACAATCCCAAGGTCGCCGAGCGCATCGCCTGCTATCCGGGCTTTGCGCATCTGCACCCGCTGCTGCCGCAGTTGCGCATGGGTGGCATGCTCACGCAGGGGGCCCTGGCCATCCTCTACGAGATGGACCTGATGCTGCGTGAGATCACGGGCATGGCGGGTTTCACGACGCAGCCGATGGCCGGCGCGCACGGCGAGCTGACCGGCATGATGATCATGGCCGCTTACCATCGCGACAAGGGCAAC
>CAZOFX010000005.1:0-97919 GCA_964579055.1 uncultured Pirellulales bacterium | reverse complement strand
TCCACCAGTGTCCCCCACCGAGCGCGTGACCGTGCGAGGCATCGAAGCACAGTCGCGGCTGGGCGGCCGCGATCTGGTCGATGTACACGCCGCTGACGCCGTATTCGTTGAGCAGGCGAAGGACGATGTCCCCGACGCGGCCCTGCCACAGGCTCGTAGTCGGACACATGACCGCCAGCGTGACGCTGTTGCCGTCGGTCTCTTTGCTGCCATAGCTTTCGGTGCACGGCTTGCCGTCTTCGTCCTTCGTCGCAGCCGGCAGCGCCGTCCGGCTGAATGCCCAGTCCTCAGCGCCCTTGTCGCGCGTGTCCCACAAGCGTCCGTTGATGTAGGGCATCGGATACACACCTGCGCTCTTCAGTTCCGCGACGCCCTCGGCGAACTTGTCCTTGACCGGGAAGTAGTGGGGATAATCGTTGTCGAAGGGAATTTGGTGCCAGTTATACCAGTGAAGGCCGGTCGGCAGACCGATCGTCTCCGCGAACTTGCGGACCTGCGGAACACACTCGGCTTCGGCGCCCCCTGTCATAACCCAGGCGGGAAGCTCTCGCATCCATTTCGGCGTGTCCTCGCGGCCGGCAGGCCCGAGCGCAGGCCACCATCGGGCCTCCTGCATGGCCCAGGCGCGGTAGATCATCGCCGCATCGAACCAGTCTCCGCGCAGCAGTTGCCAGCGGGCCTCGCCGGGCAGATCGAAGCCGACACCTGCCTTGCCCATGTCGGGCGCTGGATGATCGAACGTGAAGAGCACCGCCTGTCTGGCGGGTTGGCCTTCCGCAAAGACGCTCTTGGTCGAGCCGAACGGGTCGTGCATGCCCACATAGAGTCCGGTCCGCCGGGCCTTGTCGTACGCGGCCATGTACTGCATGGCCGTCCAGCCGCCGGGATAGGGTCCGCCCCGCTTGCCGCCCTTGCTCCACATCTCCGATAGCTCCACGCCGGAGGTGACCTGTGCGAACACCCTGCCGCCCTCGCCCAAGTCGCGCACTGCCGTCTGCGGGAACACGATGTGCCACAGAGCCCATCGGGGATTGTCGTTCGTGATTTGGAGGTCCCACGTCAGCGCGCTGTCGCCGGCCTCGACCTCGAGCGTCACTTCCACACGGATTCCTTGAAGTCGATCATCCGTCGGGGCAGCAAAGGCAAGCTTGTGTGTTCCCGTGACGCCGCTGGACGCCACATCAACCTGCCTCCAACCGGAATCGGCGGTGACGGTCAACAATTCCTTCGTCTGCACGTCACGCAACACCACGGAGAACAGCGGCGCCGGCTCGGCAGGACACAGCTCCTGGTTCGTGACCAGATCGGTAAGGCCGGCAAGGCGCAAACCCTGGCCGGTGTTCTCCAGGACCATGCGCAGGTCCCCTGCTCTTATCTCGGTCTCCATCCCGGCGCGCCGGGACGAAACGGCAGACGCCGCGACGCAGGCCCCGCCCGCGACGAAGCTGTGCCACGCGGTGAAGACGAGAAGGGCGACCGACAGAGGTCGTACGTGTGTGCTCATTCGTTTACGCATCTGAATTCCTCCCGATGATCGTATGCTGAGATTGTACCGGCGGCCCAGACCGTCCGCAAGATTCGGATGGACATCGGGAAGAAGCAGTCCACCCTTGTGGCCGAGGCAGCGCAGCGAAAAAGGCCGGGGTGTGTGGACCCGGCCTCGTGGAGAGGGATGCACGTTCCGCCAAAATCTTGATTCTGGGATCAACGCATGTTGACGATCACGGATTCATCGCCGGAGCTTTGGACCGGATGGAGATCGAACCGACGTTGGACTTGAGCTTCACGGTCCCTTCGCCGGCGCCCAGTGTGCCGGCGGCGGTGCTGCCCATCGAGACGTGCGGATAGCCCTGGCCCGCTTGGGCCCTGGTGCTGAAATGGATCGGCAGATCGCTCTTGATCGAGCCCATGTTCGTTAGCGCTGTGACCATGGCCGACAGGTCGTCCGGTGCGACGAAGTCGACGTTGCCAACGTTGGTCTCCAATTCGATATCGCCTCGCACGTTGTCGGTCTTGATCGCCCCGACGTTCGCTTTGACCTTGATCTGGCCCTGCACGTCGCGGAGATAGACGTGTCCGACGTCGGTGGTGAGCTGGAGATCGACGTGGTGCGGAACCGTGATCTCAAAGGCCACGTCGAGGTTGCTCCAATCGTCATTGTCGGGCTTGACGGGCCGGATGAAGAACCGGGCATCGGAGTTGTCGACCTTCATCTTCACGGCCTTGGCCATCGCCTGGGCCTCTTCCTGCGTCTCGGCTCGGGCCGTGACTTTGATATCGATGCGGCACTCGTTCGTCGAGCCACCGCGCACGTTGATCGCACCAACCCGGTTTTCCACGATCAGGAGCCCACCATCGGCCAGAGGCGATGTGAAGTGCATCGTTTCCTCTGCTTTGACCTTGCCGTCGTCGTGCTGCACATTGACGTTCACCGGGGGCATATCCGGCACATGAATCTCAGGCATGGCGGGCACGTGCACCTGTGGCATCGCCGGAAGGACCGGCATGGGCATCGGCATGGGGTGCGGCGCAGCGGGCGCGGGGCCACTGGGTGCCGCAGGCATCGCCGGCATGGCGGGCATGGCCGGCATCGGGGGCATTGGCAGCACCGGCGGGACGTCGCCAGGAGCATCAGCGCCGCCGTAAGCCTTCCCGAAGGCGTCCCCATATTCCTTGCCCCATTCCTGCACGTCCTTTTCCCACTGTTTCCACTCGTCACTGTTCTTCCATTCCTCGACGTCGTTCTTCCACGCCTGCATCTCCGGGCCGTTCTGCCACTGCTGCATCTGCTCGGCCCAGGTTTGCATCTCCGTGGCCCACTGTTCATTCGCTTCCGCGTGCGGCCACTGCAATGCTTCCTCCTGCGACGGCGGGATCATCAATTGCTGGCCGACGCGGAGCTGGTCCTCGTCGAGTTGGTTGGCCTCTACGATGCGCGCGATGTTCTCGCTCAGATCATGCTGGCTGTCTCCGTAGAACCGCTTGGCAATCGCCGCCAGCGTGTCGCCTTCGCGGACCGTGTATGTGACCGTCGGCCAGCCCTGCACGGCTTGGGCCTGGGCCTCCTTGGCCTTAATGTGGGCTTTGTCGGCAGCGTCTTTGGCCTTCTTGGCCTCTTTGCCGGCCTCGACGCTCTGGGCCTGCGCGTCCAGCGCTCTGCGGCGGGCCTGCTCCAGCGTCTGGAGTTCCTTCTGGAGCTTCTGTCTTTCGACCTCCAGCTTCTCAAGTCTTGCCTGCAACTCTGCAAGCTCCTGCGACGACGGGGTCTCCTCTTCAATCTGGTCGGTTGATCTGTTTTCCACGACAGCGGGCGTGCTGTCCTGGCCCTGCGCCATCGGCAGCACGCAGGCAAACATCAGCGCCACTACAGCGAGTACGAATGCACGTTTCATGGTTCTATACCTCCAGGTTGGCTTGGCCAACCAGTCCAAACGGACTACTAAACGGTTCGCATCTTCAAACAAGCCCAGCAGGCCCAGGCCCGGCTCGGTCGAGCGGGCGAGGAAACGCCGGGCGGTCTCCAGAAGCGTCTGGCGATAGGCGCTCGTCTGCTCACGCAGCAGGTTGGCGACCGTCGTGTCGCACGACAGCTCCCGCAGATGATGCAGTTGCCGTCGCGCCAGCCAGAGCAAGGGGTTGTACCAGTACACGATCTGCAAGAGCATGTAGAGACCGTGCGCGTGCAGATCGCCCCTGCGGATGTGCGCCAGCTCGTGCAGGAGCATGTGCTCGGTGTCTCGTCGGCTCAGCCTGCTCAGGTAGCCTTTGGGCATGAGCAGGACCGGCCGGAAGACCCCGAACACCGCGGGCGTAGCCAGTTGCCTGACCACGATGACCCTGGGAATGGTCCGCAGCCCCAGACGCTCCGCGCAGCCGGCCAGATGGCTGTAGAAGGATTGCGGCAGAGACGTCTCCGCCGCACGGTTGGTGTGCTGGCCGACCAACGAGTGCAATCTGAGCAGCAGCCAGGTTCCCAGAATCAGCGTTCCTGCGAGCCATGTCGCCATCGCATAGAACTGCCACGACAATTGCGGACTACGGATTTCGGATTGTGGATTCCACGGCGTGGCAACGGGTAGGGGCGAATAATCATTCGCCCCTACGGGCTTCGTGTCGGCAACCGCACCATCGCAAAGGCCTTTGCCCTCGACAGAGCCACGCGATTCGACCATGGCGAAGCCGGCGCGCACGGGGGGCACCGGCTCCATGACGGCGACAGCGGCCGCATTCTCGTGAAGCGCGCGAAGGATGGGGCTTTCCGCACCAGCGGACCTCTCGGAATCCATCCAGTGAGCGGCCTGCTCCACCACGGGGCGCAACTGCGGCACCATGCCGCTCGGCAGCGACAGCGTCGGCGGCAGAACCAGCTTGATGAGGATCAGCGACCACAGCGCATACCGCAACTGCGGCCAAGCCCACCGTCGGATTAGACGGTCGATACAGGCGATCAGAACGATCAGCAGACCCACCTGCCAGAACATGGCGGCGGTCCAATCCCACCACAGATGGGCGATGGCATTGACGTACTCGATCATTTGGTCTCTCCCTTGGCTTGGTCTTCCACGAGCTTGGCCAGTTCGCGCTTCTGCTTCGGGGTGAGCTGTTCCTCCTCGACGAGGAAGTGGACCAGCGGCCCCATGGCGCCGTCAAAGGCCGTCTCCAGCAGCGAACGAAACGCACTGAGCCGGGCCTTGCGCTGCGAGATCAGCGGGTCGTAAACGCTCGTGTTGCCCTGCTTGGCTTCACGGACGACCTGCTTATCCACCAGTCGCGTGAGCATGGTCTTTATTGTGGTGTAGGCCCACTTGATCCCCTCCGGCAGCCGCTCCATGATCTCGCGGGTCGTCGCCGGGTGCTTTTCCCACAGCGCCTTCATGATCTGCCATTCTGCTTCAGTCAGCTTCATACATGCTTCTCCTTCTACAGCCGTAGTAGCATTCTACTACATCCGTAGAAGGCGCCAACAGGAAAAATGAGAATTCTGAGAAAAATATTCCAGGGAATGGAGCATCCAAGACCAAGGGCGCCGGCCTCCGCTCACCGACGCCCCGGCATAATGCTCCGGCATGGCATGTTACCGATTCAGGATCACATGGATCTTGGGGGAAACGGTTATCGCGCCGTCGTCATCGGTCGCCTCGGCCGAGATCGTGTACGTCCCGTCATGGTCGACATGCGACCAGTCCCACCGCCCTTGCCAATCGTTCGTCGGATCTGTAGAGGTCGTGCGGAGTACGACATTCGCAGTTTCGCTGCGATACTCAAGCGTATAGCGTACCTGGAGCACGGTTCCGTCCACGTCCGACGCCTCCGCCTGGAGGATGATCGGCATCGGAGCGATCAGCTCCGCACCGTCCTCAGGACTTGTCAACGCGACGATGGGGGGGACGTTGGGCTTTCCGATATCGGGCATCAGCCAGTGCGACATCAGGATGTCCATGTCGAGATCGTCGACCCGGCAGTCGCCGTTGATGTCGCCGGCGATGCGCGTCTCGCACACGGGCTCTCCAAAGTAGGACCGGCTCGCCTCGGCCGTGCCGCCATAGGCGCCCATGTTGACGTAGCCTCCATTCGGGAAGGGTTCGTCGCCCAGCGGGGCATTCGGATCGCCAGCATCGATGCACGGGCTGGTGACCTCGTCGAAGACCCAGCTTTCGGCAGCGCGATCCCAGTGCCCCGCCTGGGACTTCAAATGGTAGTCGCCCGTCACCCAAGTGTCGTCATCGACGTTCTGTGGCGTGCCCTTCATGTCCCAATGGCCCGGATCGACGAAAAGCGGATCGACGTCGATGTTCCCCTCGCCCGGATAACCCCCTTCCACGTTGCTGTAGGTCACCAGGGTTTGCGGCGGTCTGGGAGGCACGGTGAACGGGCCCGGACCATCCCGGACGATGCATCGGGTCAGCTCCGGAACCCGCAGACCGAGGGTCGGGCTGGTCCTGACCGCATTGGGCTGACCGCGATTGCCTATGAACGTGCAATTCGACACGCGTACAACGAGCGCAGAACTGGCGGCGATCGCGCCAGGTCCACGATTGCCCGAATTGCCCGCAAAAACACAATTGTGCGCCTCCAACAGGGCATCAAAGACCGTCACGGCGCCGCCGCCGAACAAGCCTGCCGAATTGCGGGCGAACCAGCAGTCCACCAAGGTCAGGGATCCACGGGCCTCGATCGCTCCGCTGTTCCAGGACGAGTTTCCTGTGAACTCGCAGCCTGCCAGCGTGGTGTTGCCCGAGCAGAAAATCGCCAAGCCATCGTTCGATCGGAAGCTGCACTTCCGTGCCGTTAGATCGCCTGCGCTTTCGACCGCTCCGCCGAAGAAGCTGGTATTGTCCGTGAACGAGCAGCGTAGCAGATTCAGCGTACCGGTGCCGCGAATGCCACCCCCACCGTTCTCGGCGAACACACAATCCGTCAGCGTCAGGTTCCCTCGTACGCTGGAGAATCCATACCCTGAGCTTGCCCGGCTATTCCGCTCGAAGACACACTCTGCCAGGACGCTGTTGCAGTCCCATGCGTCGATCCCGGTGGAGGCGTTGTCCACAAACCGACTCCGGGCGATGCGCGGACTGCCCGCCTGAATCCGCATCCCGCAGCGGATGGCAGCGGTGATGACGAAGCCATCGATGACGGTGCTCTCGTCGATCCCGCTGCCGGTGACGACTACATCACAGTTGTCCATTCGCGCCGGCGAATGCCGATCTTCGCCCGGCGTGTCGTCCCCGGCCAGGTCGCCGCTGAGAATCGTCCGGTAGCGCTCCACATCCCGGGCGTTCGGATCGGTCCCCGCCACGCCGGCATGGCCTCCTTCAAGCACCGCGTGGTTGTGCAACTGGAACGTCGCGTTCCAGGACTGCGGCGTTGCGCCCATGGGCGGGCCGGGCCGGTACGTTCCCTGGGCGACACGAATCACCGCCGGCGGCGCTTCGCTCGCCTCGGCCAGCGCATCCTGGAGATCGCGGTACGCATCGGCCCACGACGAACCGTCCCCGGCCCCCGTCGCCGCCGCATCCACATAGATCACGCGTTCGGCCGACTGTACGGCCCCGACGCATATCGCAACGAGCGCAGCACATAAAACCACCACCACATCCGTCCGCCAATCTCCGCGTTTCATGGCTTTCCCTCCGAAAGAAGACCGCTCTGCACGTACACAGGAGGCAACGCCTGCCTTTAGTAAGTCCATGAGCCACAGGCGAAGTTACACACTCTCTTGCGAGAAAGCGGCGAAATCTCACGCCCTGCATCCGGGAGGCCCGGCCCGCGCGATTCGTGTGCCGATGCCGACCATGCCGAGCCTCCGCCCGACGCACACAAGAACAAAGGGCGGCCGCCTCCGCTGGCCGCCCCTGGGATGGTCGTTATCGCCCTTGCGGGTTTCTCAGAAGCCGGGGACCGGGACGTTCTCCAGTGCCAAGCGGGCCTCTTCTTCGTACGGCGCCAGGGCGAAGGTAAAGCGGAGCGTCGCGGCATCACCGCACGTGCTGCAACGGCCGGTGCCGGTAGCGATAAGGGTCCTCAGACCGTCCAACGGTGGTAGTCCGCTTTCGCTCGAGCCGAAGCCCCCTGAAGTACCCGGTTGGTACACAGGTTCTCCTCCGGCGTTGAGGATATCCATCGCCATCATCATCGCCGGCGGCGGGACCTCATCGCGCCAGAAGTGCGCCCTGCCGGTCGTCGAGAAGGAAGCCAGATTCGGGTCGTAGATGGCCTGGATCCGGTAGCTGTATCGGCCCTCGTCGACCACCGCCTCCTCCACGAGGATTTCGAGCCCGGGCACCAGTTCGATCCAGGTCTCATTGGGCTCGAAGGGAATGTCGACCACCTCGAACGCATCCGCCATCAAGACGCCCAGAGACCACTCCACGCGGCTCAGCGCCGACGGACAGCCCATCTCGCGATCCATAGGAATACTCAGGTTGAGCCAGAATTCATCGTCTCTTCCCATCACGGCGGCTAAACGAGTCGCTTCAGCGATCGTCTCATAGCTACGGCTGATAGGCGGTTCGTTGGCAGAGGCGTAGATCTCGACGCCGTCCTGGTCCAGCGCGACAATCTTGCCCACTTGGCGGTCAATCCCGACCAGGCCGGTGTCGTCGAGAAGCCTGACGCCGCCCGAGACCGCCAGGGTGGTCTGGGCATTCGGGTCGCGGCCGGGCTCCTCGAGGGGATTGTAGAGCTCCGATTGCAGCGTGACCGACCGCCAGTAGGGCCCGAAGTAATCCGCGGGATCCAGCGGGACGTTGGGTTCCTCCTGGGCGGGCAACACGCCCGCCAGCACACCCGTGCACAGAATGATGGCAAATAATTTGTTGAGTCTTTCGCTTCGCATGGCTTTCCCTCCTGAAAAAGGTCGCCTCGCAACAAACATATCCCTATGCCCAGTCCACGTCGACTGTGCCTGTACATCCATCTGCCGAGGCCCATCCCGCCCCCCTGCGCCCACGCGAGATGCACCACTCCCACTCATATCTTAAGTCCCGTGTCTTCGCTCGGTGTTTCATGCTTTTCAGCAGAAACCAGCGAAAATTCCCGTCTTGCACCCGGCAAACCAAGCCGGGCGGCTCGCCTGACGATGTCGGCCTCGCTGCACCCGCACTCGAAGCGCCAAGATTGGGGTCGGCGGCCTCCGCCGACCGCCGACCTACCGTACCGGCCTGTCGTGGCATGTTACGGATGCAGAGTCACGCGAATCTTGGGGGAAAGGGCTATCGCGCCGTCGTCATCGGTGGCCTCGGCCCAGATGACGTAGGTTCCTTCTTCGTCGATGTGCCTCCAGTCCCACTGCCCTTGCCAGTCATCCCTTGGATTCTCCGAACTGGTGCTGCCTCTGGAGCGCGACGTCTCCGTGCGCCGTTCGATCGTGTAACGCACCCTGAGCACGAATCCATCCGCGTCCGATGCCTGCGCCTCAAGGACAATCGGCGTCGGAGCCGTCAGTTCTGCGCCGTCCTCAGGACTTGTCAGAACGACCGTGGGGGGAACGTTGGGCTTTCCGATGTCCGGCATCAGCCAGTGAGACATCAGGATGTCCATGTCGAGATCGTCCACCCTGCAATCGCCATTGATGTCGCCGGCGATGTGGGTCTCGCACAAAGGCTCACCGAAATAGGACCGGCTGGCTTCGAGCGTGCCGCTGTAAGCGCCCAAGTTGACACAGCCCCCGTTCGGAAAAGGCTCTGCGCCCAGCGGAGCATTCGGATCGCCCGCATCGACGCATGGGCTGGTGATCTCGTCGAATACCCACGTCTCGATTGCGCGGTCCCAATGTCCGGCCTGCGATTTCAGATGGTAGTCGCCCGTCACCCAGACATCGTCGTTGACGTCTTCCGGCGTGTCGTTCGAGTCCCAATGGCCAGGATCAACAAAGAGTGGATCGACATCGACGTTCCCCTCGCCCGGATAACCTCCCTGCACGTTGCTGTAGGTCAGGCCGATCTGCGGAGGAAACATAGGAGATCTCGTGAACGGGTCGGGACCATCCCAGACGATGCACTGGCTCATCTCGGCAACAGGAAGGGAGAGAGCTGAAAAGCGTCCGATGGTGTTGGGCCACCCGCGGTTGCCCACGAACGTGCAGTTTGACAGTCGCACAATCGCGGGAGACGAGGCATCGATCGCGCCAGGCCGGAAACGGCTGGAATTGCCTGCAAAAAGGCAGGCCTCCGCTTTGAGTACATCGCCGGAGGCCGTCACGGCGGCGTCGTTTCCCACGTTGCCGGCAAACTCGCAGCCAGTCAGCGTGACCACTCCCGAGGCATCGACCGCTCCCGCCCGGCGGGATGTGTTGCCTGCAAAGACGCAGTCGACCAAGGTGACCATGGGCCGGCAGTCTATCGGAGTATCGTGGTTCGACGTGAAAAGGCACTGTCGCGCGGTCAGACGGCCATCGTTATCGACGACCGCCAAGAAAGACGTGTTGGCCGTGAACGAACACCGCAGCAAATCCAGCGCGCCATTGTTGCGGATGGCGGCTCCCTGGTTCGCGATGAACACACAGTCGGTCATGGTCAGATTGCCGTAGGCACAGAAAACGCCGCCGGAGCGCATCCTGTGGCCGTTGCCCTCGAAAACGCACTCGGTCAGAACGCTGTTGCAGTCGCTCGCATAGATCCCTGCATGGGGATTGTCCACAAACCGACAACGCGTGATATGAGGACTCCCAGGCGAAATCCGCATTCCGTATTGCGATGGTCCCGTGATAGTGAAACCGTCGATCACAGCCGCCTCGTCGGTCCCGCTTCCGGTGACGACTACAATACAGTCTTCCTCTCGCGCAGGCGATGTCCAGTTCTGCCCGGGACTGTCGTCCCCGGCTAGGTCGCCACTGAGAATCGTCCGGTAGCGCTCCACATCCCGGGCACCGGGATCGGCCGCCAGAACGCCGGCATAGCCCCCTTCCAGCGTGACGCGATTGTGCAACTGGAACGTGGCCTGCCAGGACCGCAACGTTGCACCCATGGGTGGGCCGGGCCGGTAGGTCCCCTGGGCGACGCGGATCACCGCCGACGGCGCTTCGTTCGCGTCGGCCAGCGCATCCTGGAGGTCGCGGTACGCATCGGACCACGATGAGCCGTCGCCGGCCCCCGTCGCCGCCGCATCCACATAGATCACGCGCTCGTCCGACCACACGGCGCTCGCGATGATCACACAAAGCGCCACAGCCACCGGCATCCTAAAGCCTCTACTTCGCATGGCATTCCCTCCCTAAAAGAATCGCCTCGCACTTGTCTTGTTCTCGTCTACATTCTGCGCTCACCGCGAACTCGCATATGCCTATCGGATACAACCTCCCCATAGTACAATCCGTCCGACTGCCCGATGTTTCACTCCTTTTTGCAGAACTGCGTCAATCGAGGTAGCCCATCAGGATCAGGCGGGCCCGCTGGCGGGGTGTGAGCATCGGGGCCAGTTCCGCTTGCGCCTCGGCCAATTCCCGGCGGGCCTCCGCACGCAGGCGCTGGAGGGCTTCGGCTCTTTGCTGAACCTGGCTCTCGTCGGCGTCTTGGTCCTCGAGGAGGATGAAGAGTTCTTCACAGAGCCGCTCGCCCTCAGTGGGTTCATAGTTCTCCGGCTCGAACCGCCGCCAGGCAAACGGTGTGCTGAACGACCGACCACCGCCGAAGCCACTGCCGCCGCCAAACGCCCCGCCCACACCACCGCCGGAGCCCCCACCTCCGGCGAATCCTCCACCTGTACCGCCACCGGCAGCTCCTCCGGTCGCGCTGCCGCCAAAGCTCGCACCCCCGGCGCTGCCGCCCGCCCGTGCGGATATGCCGCCGCGACTCTGGCCACCGTTGGAACTGCTCCACTGTGTGTAGCTGCCTGTGTCGCTCCTGGTAGTGGTAACCCGTTCGTATCCACGGAGTTTCTCGTCAAACGGCATACGGATGTCGTTCACATCGAATCGCGGCACCGAGGCCATCAAGGCTGTTTGCCCTTTCAGCTCGCGCATTCTGCGCAGCTTCGGTCCAAGGGTCTGCCACTGCTCGTCCGAGACTCCCAGCGCCAGTTTCAGACACCGTTCCTCCTCTATTCTGGCCCTTTCCTGTGCGGCCTCCGCTCTCTTACGGCTTTCGATGTGCTCCCCCCGCCAGTATTCCTCCATCTCTCTCTGGTGTCGCTCATTCCTGGCCTGCATGTAAGCGTCGCGACGGGCGGGTGGCAGCCTCCGGAGGTAGTCCCAGTCCTCCTGCGTCATGATATTGGACGGAGGTTGACTCGGCGGCCGTGGTTGCCCGGCGCGACCCGCGCCAGCAACCAAGGCACCCACCAGAACCAGCACTGCCCGGAAAGTCACCCTATGTGTCACCATCGTGAAGGCTCCTGTCCAAATGATTCCATACCATCCTGTCTATCGTCCGCCTATCGCAAGGCGGCGGCCTCCGCACTCCGCCGCCCCGCGGCAATCGGCCCTTCATCGATGGCCCCGGCCAGTTCCCACTGCAACACCGGGTAGTCGTGCTCCGGAATGGCCCAGGTGGAATCGAAATCCCAACCGGCCTGCTCGAAGGTCATCCTCTGCTGCATTTGTTCGGTGTCCAGTCCGGCCCCGAGGGGTCGGGGTCCCGCATCCGAACTGAGCGGGACTCCGGAGACTTGCGAATCCCAAAAGGAACTCACCACCAAAGGCCCGAGGTGCGTGTCGGCCTGGCCAAACAGCCCACCCACGGCCGGGGCGATGGTCTCGGTTTCAGACGCCACGGGAATCATCTCGCAGGCCACATAACTGTTGACAATACGCGCGTCTGAAGCCGTGCCAATCAGACCGCCGGCGACGGAACCCGCCACCGATCCGCGCGCGTAACTGTCAACGATCCCCTGGTCAGAACCTGCACGACGGGTCGCACCTACCAAGCCACCCGAGGTCTGCTCGGCTACCACCACGCAAGCAGCGGTGGATCGAAGGATCGACATCGCCCAAGGCATGTTGCCGACCAGACCGCCGACACTGTCTCTACCTACAACCATACCTCTGACGCGGCTGTCCACAATCTGAGCCTCGTGCAGCTCGCCGACCAGACCGCCCACAGCTTCGTCCCCGACGACATCCACGCAAGACTCGCATCGGATCAACACCCCACCGAGACCGCCTCCAATCATGCCGCCGACAAGTTCGACGCCCGTGACCTGGACCTCGGCCCGACAATCCATGACCGTCGCTGTCCACAGGCTGCCCACCATACCACCGACGGACTCGGAGCCTGAGACTTGGCCGATGACCGAGCAACGGAGGATTATGCCGCGATGGCTGAGCCCGGCGATCGCGCCGACCGGCGAGCCGCTGATGTGGACATTCCGAAGATGCAGATCCTTGACGACGCCCGAGAACATGCCGAACAGGCCTGCGTCATGCCCGTGCTGTCCCGCTATGGACAGATTCCAGATCGTGTGCCCCTGGCCGTCAAAGAGGCCGGTGAAGGACTTGCCAAGGTGGCTCGTGACGTTCTCGTGCTGATCGCGGGCAATCAGAGCGTCCTCGAACACCCGCCCACCCGGCAGATTCGGATCGAGATCGATATCGTCGATCAACACGAAGTGCCGCTCGAACAAACCATCGTCCAGACCGACGGAGAGCAGATGCTCGGTTGTCGCGATCTGATAGGGGTCGTTCGGTTCGCCCGTGCCGCCGGCGAATCCATACGCGCGCGTCAGCAGACCGCCGGCCAGCACGGTTGCACACAGAACGGTCGCAAACACGCTGTCAGAACCTCCGCATCTCATGGCATTCCCTCCCGAAGAAGATTTCACCGCACTTATTCCATTCTCACCCACAATCTGCGTCAATCGAGGTGGCCCATCAGGATGAGCATCGCTTCCTGGCGGCGCGTCACGACCTGGCGCAATGCTTCTTGAGCCTGCTTGACTTCTTCGGCGGCCTTCTGGCGGTACGCGGCGAGATGCGCCATCTTCTGGCGAATCTCTTCGCTCGTCGCATCGGCGCGATCGATCACGTCGAGCAGTTCCCCGCACAGCCGCTCGCCTGGAGTGACCTTTGCGCTCGGCGGGCCTTGTGAAGGCCGCCACGGCCCCAGAGACGAGTAGTTCGCCCCCGCCGGGGGCTGCGCGGGTCGCGGAGGCACGGGGCGGCGCCGGGGCGGGCTGCCGTCGTTCCGCCGGAGGCGGCGCGAATCGTTGTACCCGCCGCTTGCCCCGTTTCGCGAGGCGCGGTAACTGCTTCCCGATCCTCCGCCAAAGCTGGCGCCGGCCACCCACGAGCCTACAACCGCCCGCGTCCGTTCGCGCACCGCCTCCAGCTCGCCGAACTTCGGCTCGATCTGGCGCCACTGCTCGTCGGTCGCTCCCAGCAGCTCGCGCATCACCGCATTCCGGCAGTCTTCGGGACGGCCAAATTGCCCTTCGATTTTCTCCCGGGGCTCACGGTCGGCCAGAAAGGCACGCAGGAGCGGATTGCCTATCATGTTGGGATCGGGCGTCTCCGGCTCCGCTGGTCCTGCCGAGGCAAATCCGATCGAACAGGTGATGAGGCCTGTAAACACTACAGCCGTGAATCTTCGCGTCTTCATGATCCGTCCGTCTCCACTGTCCCTTCGCGCGGCTCACTGCAACCAGCCATGGGCCATCAGCGCTGCCTCCTGGCGAAGCGTCGCAACTCTGCGGAGCGCTTCTTCGGCGTCGGGTGTCTGATCAGCCGCTGCCTTTCTCTGTGCGCGCAGCAGTTCGACCTGTTCCCAGATCAACTCGATCGGCGTTTGTTCGTCGCCCAGCATGTCGCGCAGCCTCCGGCAGGTGGTCTCGGCTGCCGTCAACGGCTCATTGGGCTCCCTGTCAACGAGCGGCTTCCATGTCCACTCGCAGTTCGTGACGGGTTGGGGGTCCGACGAAAGACCGTACGAGACCTGCGGCCGCAGGCGTGCGCGCATCTCTTCGTGGAGGCTCTCCACCGCCAGAAGCCTGGGGCGGATCGACCGCCACTGCGAAGGCGTGGCACCGATGGACTGCCGCCGCGACTCGTCGACCGCCCGGTGGGCCTCGCGCTTGGCCTGCTCTTTGAGCTGCGTCATCTGCTGTGTGACGAGTCGGTCCATCTGCTCTTGCTGACGGCGAATGATTTCGTTCATGTTCTGTTCCGCCGGTGTTCGTGACTGCTGCGATTGCGAATGGGACAACGGGACGATGCCGGTCAGACACAGAACGAGTCCCATCGTGGCAGCCGTGCGTCGTGACACCATCGTGTAATCTCCCTCTGGATCGTTTCGTCTGGGGCCCATCGATTCAATACGTGAACACTTTCGTTCGCTGGCGGAACTGCTCGCCATCGATGCGGCCGGTTGAGAAGGCATCGACGTCGGCCTTCTTTGCCTGGATCGTCAGGACGGTGGTGGCCGATGCCCCGAGGCCTGACGGCACGCGACGGACGGCTTGTCCGCGTCCCGAGCCACTGACGTACGAGCGAGAATCGGCGTAGGAACTGCCGCCACCGGCGCCGAAACTGCCGCCGCTGTAGCTGTAACTGCCGCCCTCGAAGTATCCCCCCGCGCCGCCGGAGAAACCGCCCCGGCTCGGCGCCGGAACCGCCTGCCCGTAATCCGCGTTCTGTCCGACGACGGTCAGGATGATGCTCTCGTTCGGATCGACGTGGCGGATGTTGGCGGCGTGTTTGAGCGTATCAATCAGCTCTTCTTTGAACTGCTCGAAGTTCATCTGGTCCCTGGGATTGGGTTGCATTCTCGACCGAAGACCTGAATCGCGCGGCGAGTACAGCCTCTGCCGCGCCCGCTGCCAGACCGGATCGACCGGCGTCTGCGGCTGCCGGTCGGCATCGACGTCCGGCGAGACCGCAGGCGACAGTGGAAAATCCACCTCCATCACGAACAGAACGGCGTAGCCCTGCAAATAGAACGCGTTGTTGCGCCGGCTTCCGGCTCCAAGGAAATCGCCGTAGTCGTACAGCACGCCGAGGATCATGCGCGGCTCGCTGAGCATGTCACGCAGGATCTGCTGCATCACGCGGATGTCCTCGCTTGTCTCGGCGAACTCATCGACCGAGACGCTTGCGGTCGGGATCACCAGCACGTCGTCGCCCGGCGCAACCGGCGAGCGGTACGCGCGAGGATGATCCAACTGCTCAGGAAAGGGCTCGAGTTCCGACATGTCGGGCTCTGCTCCCCTTGTGATGTCGGCCTTGATGTTGCTGTAGGGAATGCTCGATGGTGCGAACTCGAAGCCGGGCTTCGACATGGATAACGTGCCGGTCCACCCATAGGGCACTTCGACACGGTAGCGGCCCTGCGAGTCGGTGGTTGCGGTGTAGCCCCCCGGATCGGCGGTGACGACCACGTCCTGGATCGGCTCGGCGCCGAACGCAATCCGATCGGAGATGACAACCGTCTGCGGCGTGTAGTCCTCATCCACGAGATCACCCTTGACCGGCCCATACCGTCTGCTGGGCGGCTCGAACTTGCGGCCGCCCTTTGTCGGAGTCACGGTACCCGCCCAGCCATATAGCACGCTCGCGCTGTAGAATCCATCCGGGTCGGTGATCGGGTCGCCCGGCAAGCCCTCCATCGTCACGCCGGCCAACCCCGCATTGCCCGAAATCGCGAAGGTGATTATGGCTGCGCGGTAATCCTGGCTACTCAGATTCGTGGTGAGCGCCGAATATGTCCTTGCCGACGGAGAAAAGGCGTATCCCACCTTCATTGGCGTGACGGTGCCGGACCAGCCGGATTCCACTTCTGCCGTGTACACGCCGTTCTGATCGGTGAGAGGCGAGCCGGGTAAACCCACGAGCCTTACGCCGGGCAATCCTATGGTCCCGGAGATCGTGAAGGTCTTTCGGCCCGGTGGATCGGTCGTGGAATCGGCGGACTGCCCCACGCCGGAGACAATGAGCACGCACAGGGCCAGGATCGCAATCGCAGGTTTCTTGCTCTTCATGATGTCACCCCTTCAGAGGTTGTGTCCTGTTGTCTGAATCGGTCGGCGCCGGTCGTCACTGGTTTGGCCCGGCCGGCAGCGTTTTTTCGGCGAGGCTGGCCAATCTCACAAACCCCATGCCGGTCTGCGTCCTGATCTGTTCGAGGGCCTTGGCGACCTGGCGGCGGTCGGTCTGGCGGGCTGCTTCGATAAGCTGCACGACGTCGGCGAACCGCTCGTCTACCAATCGTTCGGAACCCGTCGTCAACTCGGCGGCAATGACACGAAGGTCCTGCCGCAGCAGCTCGACGAGCTCGGTCGCAATGCGTTCGTCGCGAGCCGCCAGGGCCGCTTCCAGGCGCCCGTCCACATCCGACAGAACTGCCTGGCGCACCGCCGGCTGAAGCGAGGCGACGATGGACGCTCGCAGGTCGGCCCGAAGCTGTTCCACATCGATGGACTCGGGCGAGCTGAGTCGCCCGATGACAATGCCGGCGGCCAACACCAGCACTGCCGCGACCGCGGCCCTTGCGAACCGGCCGGCAAACGGCAGCACTCTCGGGCGAGCCGGTGCGACCCCTTGCAGGGCCTCGATCACCCTGCCCCGACGGGCATCCATATCGGCCTGAACCTGCCGTCCCAGCGCCGCGAGCGACTCGCCCTGCTCGGTCAGCGCCTGCGCGTAGCGCCGACACGAATCGCACGTGTCCAAATGCCTCTGCACATCCCTCGCGTGCTCCGCATTCAGGACGCCGAGCGTGAGATCGAGGATTCGTTCCTGCATATCATCGCATGGCTGGCTCATTGTCGTTCTCCATCTGCGGTCAGGATTTCGTGGAGCTGCCCGATCGCGGTCTTCAGTTTCAGGTAGACGGCCGAGGTCGAAATGTCGAGCGTCTCGGCGACGGATTTGACGTCCTTGCCGTCGAAGTAGTACATCACCAGAGGCAGGCGCAGCTCCATGGGAAGCTTCGCCACGGCCTGCCGCAACGTATCATCCGGCCCGGCCTGCTCGACCGGCTCCGGCGGCTTGCGGTCCAGCGCTCTCTCCGTTGCCGCCTTCTTGCGAACGAGGTTGATGCTCAGATTCCGGGCGATCTGCGCGATCCAGGGGCCGAATTGCCCCGCGTCGCGGAGCTGGCGAAGCTTCTGAAGCCCCGCGATCATCGCATCCTGCGCCACGTCCTCGGCGTCGTGGACGTTGCCGAGCACGGCAAAGCACACCACGAACACCTTGCCGTAGTGCCTCCGAACCAGCTCGGCGTACCCCGAGCGGTCCCCCTGCCGCACCGCCCCGACCAGGTCTGTGTCGCTGTGTCGATCCAAACGCCGACTCCACCATCCGGTTCCACCATAGAGACAATCCGCAACCCTCCAGATTACAGAAAAACGCGTCCCGATGCACGCCGGGACCGCAACCATGCATTGACGCTGCCCTCCATCAGGTCTTCCCGCGAGGCCCCAAGACCGAGGAGCCCCCCTCTCAGGCAGCAAGACCACGGACATAAAAAAGACCCAACATTCATCTCCGCAGGCTCGCGCCCGCTCCGCCCCCCCGGCGACAGTGCCTGCCACAAGGCAGGGTTTCGATGTCGATTCCGATAAAAGGTCACAGGCCCGGAAACAACAGCCAGCAAGAACAACCAGGGCGGTTACAGCCAGGAGAAACCCAGGAAAATCCCAGTGTCAGAATCGTGGTTTTTCGCTAAAGGCCCACGCAACATTTGCCGACAGTGGCGTCGTTGACACCGCACGGCGATGTCAAATGAAGTTAATGGCGCCCCTTTGACTGAAGAGATGTTGTGCAGGTCGGAGACCTTCGTAGCGGACTCCAATCGGTCGGACTCGCGCTTGCATGCGCCGGGTGGGTTGGGGATTGCAGGCCTGTGTTGCTCCGGCTGCGTGGCGGCAACCTGGTTCTCGGAGATATGCTCATGACGAAGACCGAAACGAGGAACCACAAGGCACCTGGGAGGGCACCCACGAAGGAGGGCAAGTATCTCACGTTCGCTCTGGCCCAGGAGGAGTTTGGGCTGGAGATTCTCAAGATGCGCGAGATCATCGGCTACATCGATGTCACCGCCGTCCCGCAGACGCCCCCTCACGTCAAGGGAGTGGTCAACCTGCGCGGCCGGATCATCCCGGTGATCGATCTGCGGGCCAAGTTCGGCATGGAGACCACCGAGATCACTCCGCAGACCTGCATCATCGTCGTGGAAATCGCCCAGGGCGGACGGAAATTCAGCACCGGCATCACCGTCGATCGCGTGCAGGAGGTCCTCGACATCAGCGGCGACCACATCGAAGGCGCTCCGCAGTTCGGCTCGTCCGTGGACACCAGTTTCATTCTCGGCATCGCCAAAATCGGCAAAACGGTCAAGATTCTGCTGGACATCGACCGGGTGCTCGGCGGCGAGAGTCTGAACGGTCTGCATCAGGAGATGCAGCCGTCGTGATTCAAAGAGGACAACGGCCTTTCGTCGGCGTCGCTACAGGCACTGCCGCACGTGTGGGCACGGGCCGCGTTTGAGACGAAAGGAGCGTGCTCCTTGCGTACAGGCGACAACACAGGACCAAAGTGAAAGGACAGATCCAATGTTGAAGAACCTGACAATCGGTAAAAAACTGGCGATGGGATTCGGCGTCGTCCTCGCGCTGCTGGCACTGACAGGCATCATCGCCTTTCGCGGCGTCAGCGGGATGGGAACGGATGCACAGGACGTCATCCAGAAGAACCAGCTTGCGCAAGACCTGGCGCAGAAGGAAATCGACCATCTGAACTGGGCGAACCAGGTGGTCGCGCTGATCACCGACGAGAATGTCACGGAACTGACCGTCCAGACCGACGATCACAAGTGCGCGTTCGGCCAGTGGCTCTACAGCGATGCACGAGAGGACGCGGAGAAGGCGATTCCCGAATTGGCGTCGATCCTGAAGGAGCTGGAGGGGCCCCATCGGGAGCTTCACGAATCCGCGATTGAGATTGGCCAACACTTTCAACGGGCCGATGTCCGGCTTCCCGGTCTTCTGGCGGCCCGCATGGTCGATCATCTGAAATGGGCCGACGTGATTCGGGACGCCTTTTTGGAAGGCAAGACCTCCCTGGAGGTGCAGACGGACCCGACTCGCTGCGCTCTGGGGCAATGGCTCGCCAGCACGGAGGGAACGCAGGCTTACGCAAAGGCGAACGCCGCACTGAAGCAGGCATGGGACCAGATGCTGACTGTACACCGCGCGTTGCACGAGTCCGCGGTGGAGGTCGGCAGGCACATCGGTGCAGGCGAAGAGGGCAAGGCGGAGGCCAAGAAGGCATTCGACGAAAAGACGGTGCCCTTGCTGGAGCAGACGCTCAGCCACATGGAGCAGATGAAGCTGGCGGCCGAACACGCGCTGGAAGGCCAGAACCATGCCGGGCAGGTGTTTGTCACAAAAACCAAACCGTCTCTGCACAAGGTACAGCAACTGCTACATGGGGCGGCCGAGCGCGTCGGCGAGGTCGTCGACCACACCAACAGCGGGATGATGGCCTCGGCCAGCTTCACCAAGCTGAGCGTCAGCATTCTCTGCATCGCGGCCGTCGTGATCGGAATCCTGGCGGCGGTTTTGATCGCCCGTGGCATCCTCCGAGCCTTGACGCGGATCATTGCGGGCCTACGGGAAGGTTCCGAGCAGGTGGCGGCGGCGGCCGGACAGGTGTCTTCGGCCTCGCAGTCGCTGGCCGAGGGCGCCACCGAGCAGGCCGCCGGCCTTGAGGAGACCTCGTCGAGCCTCGAAGAGATGTCCTCCATGACCAAGCAGAACGCCGACAACGCCCAGCAGGCCAATACCCTGGCCGCCGAGGCCCGCAAGGCCGCGCATACCGGCAGCGAATCGATGACCCGTATGAGCAAGGCCATCCAGGAGATCCAGAAGAGTTCCGACGAGACCAGCAAGATTATCAAGGTCATCGATGAGATCGCGTTCCAGACCAACCTGCTGGCGCTGAACGCCGCCGTCGAAGCGGCACGAGCCGGCGAGGCGGGCAAGGGCTTCGCCGTGGTGGCCGAAGAGGTGCGCAACCTCGCCATGCGGTCGGCCGAAGCCGCCAAGAACACCGCGAACATGATCGAGGAATCCGTCAAGAACTCCAAGAACGGCGTCGACATCGCCACGGAAGTCGGCAAGGTCCTGGAACAGATCGTCCAGAGCGTCGGAAAGACCACCGATCTGGTCAGTGAGATCGCCGCCGCTTCCCAGGAACAGGCCCAGGGCATCGACCAGGTCAACACCGCGGTCGCCCAGATGGACAAGGTCACGCAGCAGAATGCCGCCAACGCCGAGGAGAGCGCCAGCGCCTCGGAAGAGCTCAGCTCTCAGGCCGAGTCAATGAATTCCATCGTCGGCGAGTTGGTCGCCCTGGTCGGAGGCGCGTCCGCAAAGGCGACATCCGCCGGGCAGGGACGCAAAGGGCCCAGCGGGAAGCTCTCACACGCGGATCATCTTTACCATCACATCGCCTCGGCCGGTGAGGCAAAGACACCCAAAGCCAAACAGAGCCGTGCCGCGAAGCCGGCCGCGCGAAACTCAATCCCTCTGGATGAGGACGAGCAGTTGGATCGCTTCAACAGCTAACCCCTTCGCACGGTCAGCGGGCATTTCGGGCAGATCGGGTCGGTCCGCCCGGATTGCCGTCGGCCGGTTCTCGCAAACTCACGACCGCCAAGCAAAGGGCTTTCCGGAGAGGCGTTCGTAGGCTTCGATGTATTTGGCGCTGGTCTTGGCGACGATTGTCGCAGGCAGCTCGACGCCGGGGCCGGACTTGTTGAACTTGATCTCTTCGAGCCAGTTGCGGACGAACTGCTTGTCGAAGCTCTCCTGGTCGCGGCCCGCCTGGTACTTGTCGGCCGGCCAGAACCGCGAAGAGTCGGGCGTCAGCACCTCGTCGATCAGGATGATCTTGCTGTCGACCAGACCCCACTCGAACTTCGTGTCGGCCAGGATCAGCCCTTTGCTTTCGGCGTAGTCGCTCGCCTTGCGGAAGACCTCGATGCTGCGGTCGCGGACGTATGTGGCCTTTTCGCGTCCGATGATCTCGGCGGTCCGCTCGAAGCTGATGTTCTCGTCGTGGGCGCCGAGTTCGGCCTTGGTGGCCGGTGTGAAGATCGGCTCGGGCAGCTTGGCGCACTGTTGCAGACCGCCGGGGAGCTTCGCGCCGCAGACGGTTCCGCTCGTCTGGTACTCCTTCCAGCCCGAGCCAGCCAGGTAGCCCCGCACGACGCATTCGATGGGCAGGACCTTGACCTTCTTGACGAGCATGCTGCGCCCGGCGAGCTGGTCGGCGTGGTCGCGGAACGGCTTGGGGAAATCCGCCACATCGTCGCTGATCAGGTGGTGCTCGACCACGCCTGCGAGGAAGTCAAACCAGAACTTCGAGATCTGCGTCAGAACAATCCCCTTGTAGGGGATGCCGTTGGTCATGATGACGTCGAATGCGCTGATGCGGTCGCTCGCTACGATCAGCAGCTTGTCGCCCAGGTCGTAGATGTCGCGGACTTTGCCCCGGCTCGGTTTCGTGCCGGCGATGCTGGTCTGAAGTACGGTTTCCATCGCGAATCCTTACAATCCGTTCCGATCATCCTTTGTTTGAGCCGCTATGCTAAGGCCCCCGGACCTTCCCGTCAACCAAAGCCCGGTTCGCCGGTCGCCCTTCGTCGCACGTCGCGCGCCATACGACTCCGCGAGCCGGACGTTCACCCTGCGAAGCCGAAATTGGCTTTGTTTGGCGTGGTCGCCTGTCTAAGGCATCTACCCGGGAACGTGGCGAAGGTCGCATGGATCTGCGGCGTTAGGGTAGCTCATCCAAATCGGCCAGATCCTGGTGTCGCCCGGAGGCTTTCTTGTTGATCTTCAGATGCGTGAGGCTGATGAGATGGACGGGAACGCCATCGAGTACATCTTCAACTCGGTCGGCATAGCAATCGGCGAATTCAACCCCGGAGATCATCGTTGCGATTTCGATCCGAACGGGTGGCATGCCGAGGCGGACGATCTGCCATGGCCGCAGGAACAACTCAGGCGAAAGCTCGGGGGGATCGAAGCCAAACTCCTTCAGCGCCGCGACGACCCTATTCGCATTGGCTCGCTCCAGCGCGATCCATACGTCCATATCGGCGGTCGCCCGTGGGTACCCATGGTAACCCACAGCATAGCCGCCGATCAGGAGGTACTCAACATGGTGGACGTTGAGCAATCTCAGAAACTCTTTGAAGTCGGCTGGTAGATGGATCATAGCCATAGACGATCTGACGCATCAGCTCCACGGCCTGCAAACGTTCGTACGGACTCCTTGAGAGCCAGTAAGCTTTCTCATCCGACGGCTCCAGAAGCGATGCGGCTGAAAAGGCCGTCCGGTCCAACCTGACAGAATCCACGCGGTTCATTCACCCATTATACGAGAGCAGGCTCGCATCCGCAAACGCCAAGACGAGACGATTGCCGGCGGGACTCGGAAGGCGAACAAATGCCTTGCTCAGCCCCAGAGACCGACAGCACGGGTCAATCAGTCTTTGCGAGAGATGCGTGGGCATGGTAGAATGGGAAGGTTCATCTACACTGTGGGCATGCTCGGCGACGCGTTGGTCGGGATGATGGGAGGCCGGTATGAGTAGAGACGATCTGGAGATTCGAGGGCGGCGGGAGTTCTTGGCGCGGGTGCCGTGGGCGGTAGCCGGGTCGGCTTGGGCGGCCAGAGCGTCGTGGGCGGCAGAAACGCCACTGACAACTGCAAACGCGCCTGCTTCGCTTCTGCCGACGATCCGACTGGCGGAGCATGAGGTCACGCGTCTCGTCGCAGGCTCGAATCCCGTCAGCGGGTACTCCTACCTCGGTCCGATCATGGATCGACAGATGAAGGAGTACTTCACGCCGCAGCGCGTCGTCGAGTTCCTCCTGCACTGCGAGCGCGAAGGGATCAACACCCACCAGTTCAGCGACGTGGGGATGATGACCGGCGTCATTCGCACACTGCGCGAGCGTGGCTCGAAGATGAAGTTCATCTGCCTCCACGCAGGCGGATCGCAGAGCGCTTCGCCCGAGCAGGTGGTCCGCGATACGCAGCCCATTGCCATTGTTCACCACGGCGGCGTGACCGACCGGCTGTTCCGCGACGGCAAGAGCTCGGACGTGCGAGATTTCGTCAAGCGAGTTCGCGATGCCGGCGCGCTGGCGGGCGTTTCCGCCCACAACCCCGACTGCATCAAGCGCATTGCTGACGAAGGCTGGCCTGTCGATTTCTTTATGACGTGCTTCTATTACCTGACCCGAACGCGGCAGGAGTTGGACACGATGCCGGCGATCGCCACGCTCCAGATCGGCTATCCGTTCTTCGCCTCCGATCCGGCGACCATGACGGAGGTGGTGCGGCAGGTCACGCAACCCTGCCTGGGCTTCAAGATCCTCGCGGCGGGCCGTAAGTGCCACGATGCGCAGGTGGTCCGCGAGGCGTTCCAGTTCGCCTTCGAGCACATCAAACCCACTGACGGCGTCATCGTCGGCATGTACCCCCGATTCCACGACCAGATTAAGGAAAACGCCGAGCACACCCGGCGGTTCGCCATGACCGGGCCTGCGTAACCGCAGCCGCCTCATTCCAGCGCCAGACCACATCCGGCACCCTGAGCCGAGCGCGCGGCGAAGAATTTCTCGCGAATTCGCAATTCTCCATTGAACTTGTTTTGAGCATATGCCCATAATATATAGAGAGCGTGTTCGAGATGAGTTCAGGTTGGAAAGGAATTGGAGATGCCAAGACAGGATGGGACCGGCCCGGGCGGCGGTGGTCAAGGGGCCGGCCGGGGCATGGGCGGCGGACGCGGCCGGATGGGCAGGTCCTGGGGCGCTGGACCGGGCGGCAACTGCGTCTGTCCGAGTTGCGGCGCAACGGTACCCCACGTGCGGGGCGAGCCGTGTGCCTCCAGGGATTGCCCCAAATGCGGCACGAAGATGGTCCGAGAATAGCCTTTTGGAAAGGAGTACTACGATGCCAGGTGGAGATGGAACAGGCCCGATGGGTACCGGTCCGATGACGGGAAGAGCCGCCGGATACTGCGCGGGGTACGCGATGCCCGGCCATATGAACCCAATGGGTCAAGGCCGGGGCTTCTGGGGCCGCCGACGCGGCTGGGGCCGCGGCTTCGGGTTCGGCGTCGGTCGGTTCAGGTGGGCTCCGATGGGAACCGGTTATCCAGCCTACGGGCCGGTAGCACCACCGCCGGAGCAGGAGCTGGAAACGCTCAGGCAGCAGGCAAGCTACTTCCAGAGTGCGCTGGCCGACATTCAGAAACGCATCGATGAGCTTGCCGCGCAGACGAAGTAAGTCCCTGCATGCCGTGATTGGAGAAGAACGCATGAAGATAGCCGTGACATCAACCGGCAAGACGATGGATGCACAGGTGGACCCGCGATTCGGGCGCGCGTCCTGCTTTGTGGTTGTCGATACCGAGAGTATGGAATTCCAGGCGGTCGAGAACAGCAACGTCGATGCCGGCGGCGGCGCGGGGATCAGCGCCGCCAAGGTCGTGATTGACGCCGGGGCAAAGGCGGTGTTGACAGGCAACTGCGGCCCCAACGCCGAGCGCACGCTCCGCGCGGGCAACGTCAGGCTCTATACGGGCGTGACGGGCACCGTAGCCGACGCGGTCGAGCAGTTCAAGGCCGGCAAGCTGACCGAAGCGACGGGGCCGAACGTGCCGTCGCATTCCGGAGTGAATTCATGACGGCAGAGATGGCATCCATCATCTATACGCCCATCGGCATCATTCGAAGTGAGCATCACGAGCCGGAGAAGACGCCGATCCAGCCGGTGTACGCACGCGGATGCCGCGGCCGTGCGGAGATCCTGCCGCAGTACGTTGAAGGACTCAAGGACCTCGACGGCTTCTCGCATCTTCTGCTGCTGTACCACTTCCATCGCGCGGGCGAACCACTGCTGACCGTGGTGCCGTTCACCGACGACCAACCCAGGGGGCTCTTCTCGACGAGGAGCCCGAGGCGGCCGAACCCGATCGGCCTGTCGCTGGTTCGCCTGCTTCGGATTGAAGGCGCCGTGCTCCACCTGAGCGACGTGGACATCCTCGACGGCACTCCTCTGCTCGACATCAAGCCTTACATTCCGCGGTTCGAACAGGCCGACGACGCCGCAGGCGGCTGGACAGCGACAGTGGATGAAGAGACGGCCCGTCGTCGCGGTCGTAGGGGCTTCCAGGGGGGACGACCGTGATTCTCGCCGTGGCATCGGGCAAAGGCGGCACGGGCAAGACCACCGTGGCGACGAACCTGGCGAAGGTCTGCGCTGCGGCGGGCAGACCGACGCAGTACCTCGACTGCGACGCGGAAGAGCCGAACGGGCACATCTTCCTGAAGCCGCAAGTCGACAGGCGCGAGGAAGTGACCGTAGAAGTGCCGCAAGTGGATGCGGCAAAGTGTATCGGTTGCGGTCGGTGCGGCCAGATCTGTCAGTACAGTGCTGTCGTCTGTATCGGCGATCAGGTCTTGACGTTCGAGCAGCTCTGCCACAGTTGCGGCGGATGCTGGCTGGTGTGTCCGGCCGACGCGATCGAGCCCAAGCCGCTGCGGATCGGCGAAATCGAGACGGGCCGCGCCGGACCGCTGGGGTTCGTCTCCGGACGGCTGGAGATCGGCCACGTGCGCACGCCAGCCCTGATTCGCGCGGTCAAGACACACATGCGGCCCGAAACGCTGGCCATCGTCGACGTGCCGCCGGGAACATCGTGTCCGGTGGTCGCGGCGATCCAGGGCGTGGACTTCGTCCTGCTCGTGACGGAACCGACGCCATTCGGGCTCAACGACCTGAAGCTGGCGGTAGAGCTGGTCCGCGAGATGGGATTGCCCTTTGCCGTGGTCATCAACCGCGACGGGATTGGCACAAACCAGACACAGGAGTATTGCCAAGCCGAAGGCATTGAGATTGTTGCCCGCATACCCGACGACCGCCGGATCGCGCAGACGTATTCTGCGGGCCAAATGATCGTCGAAGCACTGCCCGAATACGCCGAGCGGTTCGGCGAACTGGCGACCCGACTGGGGGTGCTCTGAATGAAAGAGATCGTGGTCATCAGCGGCAAAGGCGGAACGGGCAAGACGAGCCTCGTTGCGGCGTTTGCCAGCCTGGCGCAGAACGCCGTGCTGGCCGACTGCGACGTGGACGCGGCGGATCTGCACCTGATCCTCAAGCCGACCGTGCGAGAGGCCCACGGCTTCAGCGGAGGCAAGCTCGCCCGCATCCGCGCCGACAAATGCATCGGCTGCGGCGAATGCGAGCGCGTTTGCCACTTCGAAGCAGTGTCTCTGACCGGACCGCCCAACGACATCGTCGCCAAGACCTGCGTGATCGACCCGGTGGCCTGCGAAGGCTGCGGCGTGTGCGTCCAGTTCTGCCCGGTCGACGCGATCGATTTCAAGGACGCCATCAACGGCCAGTGGTTCGTCTCGGACACGCGGTTCGGGCCGATGGTCCACGCCCGGCTCGGGACCGGCGAGGAGAACAGCGGCAAGCTCGTCAGCCTGATTCGCAAACAAGCGAGGCGGATTGCCGACGAGCGGGGCGCAAGGGCGAATGATGATTCGCCCCTACTGGTGGACGGTTCACCGGGCCTCGGCTGTCCGGTGATTGCATCGATCACGGGCGCGGACCTGGTCCTCGTGGTGACCGAGCCGACCCTGTCGGGCCGGCACGATCTCGACCGTGTGGCCCAATTGACGGCACACTTCGGCATTCCGACGGCGGTGTGCATCAATAAGTGGGACATCAATCCCGACGTCACAGAGGCCATCGAGGCCGACCTCCGAGATAAAGGGCTCGCCTTCGCCGGAAAGATCGACTACGATCCGGCGGTGACGCAGGCCCAGGTGGCGGAAAAGACCCTCATCGAGTATGCTCAGAACGGAACGGCGGCGCAGGTCGTTTCGGTATGGAACACCATTACAGAATTATTGAGAACGACGAAATAGGAGCAACACAACGTGGCGAACCGTATTGATCGCAAGATTCTCGTCATGAGCGGCAAGGGTGGCGTAGGCAAGAGCAGCATTGCCGTCAACCTGGCCGTCTGGCTCAGCGGGCAGGGCCGGCGCGTCGGCCTGCTGGACATCGACATTCACGGGCCCAGTATCCCCAAGCTGCTGCGGCTCGAAGGCACTCGACTGACGGCGATCGACGAGAAGATCGAGCCCATCCTGTACGGCGATTCGCTGAAGGTAATGAGCATCGCCTTCATGCTGAGCAACCCGAACGAAGCGGTGATCTGGCGCGGGCCGATGAAACACAACATGATCCAGCAGTTCTGCGACGGCGTCTCCTGGGGCGATCTGGACGATCTCGTGGTGGATTGCCCGCCCGGGACTGGCGACGAGGCGCTCTCGGCGGTGCAGGTGCTCGGGACGATCCATGGCGTGGTGATCGTGACGACGCCGCAGGACCTGGCGGTGGTGGACGTCCGCAAATGCGTGACGTTCTGCAAACAGTTGAGCCTGCCGGTGCTGGGCATCATCGAGAACATGAGCGGTTTCGTCTGCCCCCATTGCGGCAAGCGCACGGACATCTTCCCCGGCGCCGGTGGCGAGCAGATCGCCGAAGACTTCCGCGTCCCGTACCTGGGCGGCATTCCGATGGACCCCACGGTCGCACGAGCCTGCGACGCAGGCAAGCCGCTGATCGCATTCGAGAAAGACAACTCCACGACACAGGCTTTTGAGCACGCCTTCAAACCACTGCTGGGCGAGCCGGAGCAACACACAGAGAAGAAGGAGACAACCGCCATGAAGATCGCCATCCCCCTGGCTGATGGAAAGCTGACCGCACATTTCGGGCACTGTGGGCAGTTTGCCATCGTCGACGTCGACCCGCAGAGCAAGACGATCCGCAGCCAGGTGACGCTGGACCCGCCGGCACACGAGCCGGGTGTGCTGCCCGCCTGGCTGGCCGAGCAGGGCGTGAACCTGGTCATCGCCGGCGGCATGGGCCAGCGTGCCCAGACGCTGTTTGCCGAGAAAAACATCGAGGTGATCGTCGGCGCTCCCGTTGACACGCCGGAGGCGCTTGTCAGCGACTACCTTGCCGGCGCGCTCCAGACGGGCGAAAACGTCTGTGACCACTGACGAATCACAGGACCGTTGCCATGCCCAGACCCAGACATTGCCGGCGGGTGGCCATGCTCCCCCACGTGGCCTACTACAAACCCAGGGGCGTGCCGCTGTCGATGCTTCAGTGCATTGAGCTGGCGGTCGACGAACTGGAAGCGATCCGTCTGGCCGACCTGGAAGGGCTCTATCAGGAACAGGCGGCCCAGCGAATGAACGTCTCTCGCCAGACGTTCGGACGCATCCTCGAGGCCGCCCACAAGAAAGTCGCCGACGCCCTCGTCCATGGCAAGGCCCTGTCCATCGCCGGCGGCCCCATCGAACTGGTCGGATCCGAACGAGGCTGTCACGCAGGCGGGCCGATGAGGGGCCAAGGTCGATGCCGCAGACGGGGACACCAACCAGGCAGCCTGCCTGAGTCAGAGCCGTAGGGTGTGCACTGCACACCCTACAGCTCCAGCCTGCGATCGACATATGTGAGGACCTTTCGGCAGAGGCGCTGGATGGCATCGTCCGGCGGGAGGAAGCCGATCAGGTCGGTCAGGTAGCCGCACTCGTTGATCCGACGCAGCGAAGGTGTGAAGTTCAGATCGTAGACCCAGCCGAGCTGGCAGAGCCTGGCGTCGGTGAGGGTGCGCAGCTTCGCCCAGTCCACCGCCTCTTCATTCATGACCGCCTCCAGTACCTCGGGGCAGTACTCGGGCACATCGGGCAGCTCGGCTTCGAGCGGGAAGCCGGCCGGGTCTTCGCGGTACCGTCTGTAGTAATCCGTCACGACGCGGAAGATGTCAATCTTGTCCGCATCCCGGATGAGCTTGGTGAACAGCAGCGCCCGGCCTTTGAGCGCCGAAGGCAATGACTTGCGGCTGTGCAGGCCAACCGCCGTCTCTACCCACTGCCTCTCCTCGGTTGGAAGGCTGTCGAGCACCCCCTCGGCCCGCAGGACCTGAACGCCCTTCTGCCCGTGGTCGATGCTGCGCGAATCGTTGTAGGTGCGATACTGGGCAAACTGGGGGAACCGCCCGACGTCGTGAAACAGCGCCGTCAGCTCGGCGATCCGCACCTCGTTGTCGTCCAGCGCCAGCTCCTGCGCCAGATGCACGATCTCCGAGCACGTGCGCGCGGTGTGCTCCTGTTTGAGTCGCAGATTGGCGTTGACGTATTCGTCGTCCCCGAGAAAGCGGCCGCTGTACTCTGTGAACCAGCGTTTGAATCGTTCCAGTTGGTTTCGTTCCATGCGTATCGGGTATCCGTAGGGGCGAATCATCATTCGCCCATGCCCTCGAAGAAAGATCGAGAGTGTATCCGAATGCGCCCCGCGTGCAAGAAAAACCGTATCGCTATTCCCAAACGCTTCAAGCAGGCTATAATGACCCCGTTCGTTCGTAGTGTGCCTGTAAGAGCATGCAGACAATCGCCCGCCGTGGCGGGCCACTGCAAACGGCCTGTTTTGTCATCGGTAGGAGAAGCTCGTTATGCCGACGGTCAAGGATGTCGTGGTACGCAAACCCACAGAACAGGAGGTCAGCCGATGCAAGGCTTGGCCGATCTGGACCTGCGAACCCAGTTCCTTCGACTGGTCCTATACGGAGAAGGAGACGTGCCTGATTCTGGAAGGCAAGGTCACCGTCACCGATCGCCACGGGTCCGTCAGCTTCGGCCCGGGCGATCTCGTGATCTTCCCGCAGGACCTCGACTGCGTCTGGAATGTGGAGGAGGCAGTCAGGAAGCACTACAATTTCGGTTGAACTGAACTGACAGGGGTCCTGTAGGCGCATAGGACCAGGATCTGGCACGGAGCCCACTGCGTTTTTCGCAATCAAGCAAAGGAGCAACCCTATGGCCTTCCGGAACGTGTTTGTCTACCCAAGATATCCCGAAAACCTCGAACGGCTGTACCGTCTGGCCTACAATCTCTGGTCCACCTGGAACTACGAGGCCATTCGGCTGTTCTACCGCGTCGACGCATCCTTGTTTCAGAAGGTCAAGCACAATCCCGTCATGCTGCTGATGAGTCTTTCGCAGGAACGCATCGATGAGCTTTCTCACGACGACGGCTTTCTCTTCGAGCTCAACGAAGTCTGGGAGAACTACCAGGAGTACATGTCTCACACCGAGACCGGCGAGCAGAACAAGGCGAACGCCCTGACGCCGAACGACGTGATCGCTTATTTCTCGATGGAGTTCGGACTGCACGAGTGCATCCCCATCTATGGCGGCGGTCTGGGCATCCTGGCGGGAGACTTCCTCAAGGCGGCATCGGACATGGCCCTTCCGATCATCGGCGTCGGCCTGATCTACCGGTTCGGCTACTTCACCCAGCGCGTCGATCTCGACGGCCTCCAGGAGGAGTTGTTCCTGGAGTTCGACAACCACCTCATCCCGGTCCATGAGGTGCGCGACGCCCGCGGGGAAATCGCCTACATCGACATGACCCTCGGCGGGGAGCCACTGAAGGTCAAGCTGTGGGAGATCCAGGTCGGCCGCACGCGACTGATCCTGCTCGACACCGACATCGAGGACAATCCGCCGGATTTCCGCGACATCACGCGAGAACTCTACGTCGCCGACCGGGAGAAACGCCTCCAACAGGAGGTCGTCCTCGGCATCGGCGGCGTCATCGCTCTGGAGCGGCTGGACATCCATCCCACGATCTACCACATCAACGAAGGCCATTCCGCGCTGCTGGCAATCGCCCGGCTCAAGCAGTTGACGCGCGACCGCAAGCTCAGCCTGCCGGAAGCCAAGGCCCTGATCCGAGCGTCCACCGTCTTCACGACGCACACGCCCGTCACGGCCGGCAACGAGAGCTTCAAGATGCCGATGGTGAAGGAATACCTGGAGCCGGAGGCCGCCGCCCTCGGTCTTTCCTTCGAGGAGCTGGCGTCCTACGGCCTCTTCGGCGAGAGCGAGGAGGTCTTCTGGATGCCCGCCGTCGCGATCCGCTTCGCCTCGCACGTCAACGGCGTCTCCAAGCTCCACGGCGAGGTCTCCCGCCACATGTGGGCGGACCTGTTTCCCGGTCTGCAGATCCGCGAGATCCCGATCGGCCACGTCACCAACGGCGTGCATCGCTCCTGGCTGAGCCAGCCGTTCACGGAGCTGCTCAACCGGCACGTCGGCCCGACGTACATCTATTGCGCCAGCGACCGGGGGCTGTCCGGCAAGGTCACGCACATTCCCGACGAAGACATCTGGGAGGCGCATCGCAAGAACAAACAGAACCTCGTCACGTTCGTCCGGCGAAAACTTGCAGTGGACCTGGCCGCCAAGGGGTTCATCCAGAGACGGATCGAGAACCTCACGCGTCTGCTGAACCCCGAGTACCTGACGGTTGTCTTCGCCCGACGGTTCGCCAGATACAAACGCGCCACCCTCGTGCTCAAAGACAAGGAACGGCTGGCAAAGATCCTGACCAACAGCACCAAGCCGGTCCAACTGCTCTTCGCGGGCAAGGCCCACCCGGCGGACAAGGCCGGAAAGGAGATGATCCGGGAGGTCATCCACTTCGCCAAAGACTACCGTCTCGAAGACCGTGTGATCTTCCTCGAAGACTACGATGTCGATATCGCCCGGCATCTGGCCTGGGGCGCCGACGTCTGGCTGAATACCCCCAGCCGGCCGAACGAGGCCAGCGGCACCTCCGGCATGAAGGCCGCCATGAACGGCGTCCTGAACCTCAGCGTCCTCGACGGCTGGTGGCCTGAGGCCTACGATGGCGACAACGGCTGGGCCATCACGGCCGGCCAGTACTACGAGCAGCCCGAATTGAAGGAGGTGGCCGAGGCCAACCAGATCTACGACCTGCTCGAAGCCGTCATCACCGAGATGTACTACGACCGCAGCGAGGTCGGCATTCCTACGCAGTGGGTCGAGATGATGAGGAACTCGATCGCTACCGCGTGCTCGGGATTCAACATGAACCGCGTACTGGCCGACTACACGCGACAGTACTACATCCCGGCCAAGCGGCAGCTCCAAAACCTCTCGGCCAACGACTATGAGATGCTCCGAAAGGCCTTCCAGGGCCGGGACGCTCTGCTGAACAACTGGGATCGAGTGGTCATTCGCGACCTGTTCACCACCGTAGACCGTAAGGACCATGTCTGCCAGGGCGAGAAGGTGGAGGTCCGCTGCATGGTGGATTTCCACGGGGCGCCGGTCGACGCCTTCGGCGTGGAGCTGTACCTGAACCAGAACAATGTCGACGAGTTCACCGTGATCCCGATGACCGGCGGCGAGATGCAGGGCCATTCGCGTACGTACACCTGCTCCTTCGACATCGTCGAGCACGGCCTGCTCAGCATGAACGTGCGCATCCGCCCGGCCGATCCGATCCTGCGTGATTCGCACCCCGACCTGATCAAGTGGGCGCAGTAGGATGGGCTTTAGCCATGCGGTTGAGTCCCGATTGCGCCAATTCGGTCGAGTTCAGACGACAAAGTCGCCGGGCGCAAAGTCGAGCTTGCGTCCGGCGGCGATCGCCTCGTTGACCTTCAGCACGGTCACGGCGGTTTCATAGCCGACGTCGGCCGGACAGGTCAGTTCACCCTCGCCTCGAATCGCATCGAAGAAGTTCTCCAGGTGCGGTTGGTGAACAGGCTTGTCCATCTTGAAGGGCACTGAGCAACTGAGCCGGTCAAGATCGACTCCTTCGGGACTCTCCAGCACGAAGAGCCCGGCGAAGGCCTCCGCGAGCCGCTCCTCCGTCACATGCTGTCGCTCCAGCCAGAGGCGCCATTCCGGGGGAACCGTGAGGTGTCCATTCTTCAGAGACGCGACCCATTGGGCCATTTGGCCACCGACCCAATCCGGGTGGAGTCTCGTCCGATCCGATCGCTGTGAGATCGCGAGCGTCCCCTGGTCTCCGAGGAACTTCTCGACATAGCCTTCGTACCGATTGCCCGAGAGGACCTGATACGAAGCGGCCACCGCGCCCTGGGGTGTCCGGTAGTCATAGATGGCCATCACTGTATCGCACCACTCGTGGCCGGCGCAGTTGGGCTGATTGATGTAGCCGCTGGCCTGAACGGAAACCGGCCGGGCGTCGAGAAACCAGTTGTAGACATCGAGTTGATGCGAGCCCAGGTCGACCACCGGACCGCTTCCGAGCCCTTTGTACCAACGCCAGTTCCTGAAGCGCTCCATGGATTCGTAACCGTATTTGCTGAGCACAGCCGGATCGACCGGAGCTTGCCGAGGCCAGCCGAGCGGGGCCTGAACCCCTCGATTCCACTGGCCGTTGACGGCAACGATCCGTCCCAGCAGCTTCGTTCCGTGTAGGATGGGCTTTTGCCCATGCTGTATCTCATAACAGAAGCGATACTGTGGATTGCTGCGGCGCTGCTGGCCGATCTGGAGGAGCTTTCCGGTCCTGCGTGCGGCCAGGACCATCCGGCGGGCATCCTCGACGCCGTTGGACATGGGCGCTTCGCAGTACACGTGCAGACCAGCGTCGAGGCAGGCGATGACATGCCGGGCGTGCCAACAGTCCGGCGTGGCAACGATCGCCGCATCCAGATTCTTCTCCCTGTGCAACATCTCCTCATAGTCCGTGTAGGGCCTGCCGGGATGGCCACACCGTTGCAGGATGCGCGAGGCGCGCCGGAGGTTGTACGCCTCCCAGATATCACACACCGCCTCGAAACGGATGCCGGGAATCCTCCGGCAAGTATCCATCAGGACCTGTCCCTGCGCGCCGGCGCCGATCAGCGCGACATGTAGGGGCGAATCATCATTTGCCCCTGCCGTCAGCGACGCGGCACTGCGAACCGTCGGCGCCAACATCAATCCGGCGCTCACCGCCGTGGCGGAACGAAGGAATCGCCGCCGGTCCATCTTCCGAGTTGATTCGCGTTCGTTCATGGCATGCTCCTTCCACGACTCCGGCCGGGACCAACGGAAGAGCGCACCATCTCCGCAGTCGTTCCGACGGGAATCCGGGCTTGAGGTATCCATTGAAACGTCACGCAAGGCCTTGCTCTTCCACCGCTACCATTGCGCGAACGCAGGGAATGTTACAGATGCTGTACACAGGGGTACCAACAGCGTCGCCGTGCGACAAGGCGGACGGGACCACCCCCTACTGGGGCAGTCGCCCGTATACTTCCACCTCCGTGTACTGGGCGAGATAGTTCCTCGAATTGCCGCGATTGTACAGACGCACGTAACGACCTGTCGCTCCATCGGCTCCGACGACCCATCCCTTGTTCGTCTCGATATAGTTCAAATCGGCGCCTTTACCGAGTCCCAGAGAATTGTCCGCGTCGTTGTTGAATAGTGTGATCGCGTCCCGGAACAATGGATCGCTCGCGACCTGCACCACGACGTCTCGGTAGACAGTGGGACGGTCGAAAAGATGCCACCAGGCCACCGCATAGATCCGATATTCCGTACCAAGATCGACGGTCACGTGCGCACCCCTATGCGGAAAGACACTCTCAGGCTCGAACTCGAAGTAGTGCAGAAGTCTCTTGTCCCCATCAGTGACGTTCTGGGGTTCCCCGATGATGGGATAGTCCCTGCTGGGCGTGACTGGCTTACCACGTGCGATGTTTGTTACATTGCGAGGCACAAGCACAGCGGGAGGCGCATCGGCCAGTGGGACGCGGAATTCCACAGGCAGCGTGTCGTACTCGCTGGCAAATGTCCTCGGGCCCGGCTCCGGGTACTCGAGTTTCAAGGGCACCATCTGGGTGTTCTGGGCCTCCTCCATCGCTTTCCGGACGGTGTCGGTGAGCTTCTGCTCGCGAAGCCAGGTGGCGACGATCTTGCCGTCGGGGTCGATCAGCAGGATGTAGGGCAAGCCGGAGAGGCCATACTGTTTGGCGATGCCCTGGTCCCATTCCTGGCCAAAGTAGATCTGAGGCCAAAGTACGTCCTGCTCGGCCACGAGCTTCTTGACCTCGTCCAATGTGTCACTGCCGCCAAGACCGATGATCTGGAGTTTGCCCGCCTCGCCGTAGGTCGCATGCAGTTCTTTGAGGCGATCGAGTTCGGGATGAGACGCCGGATGCCAGAAACTCAGCAGGACGAACCGGCCGCGATAGTCCGCCAGACGAATGGCCTTGCCGTCGATCGTCTGGGCCTCAAACGACGGCGCCATGTCCCCAGTGTGCAGAGGCCGGCGTAGTCTCAGCACGAGATCGCCCACGTCGAGCGGCTCGTCGCTGTACGCTTGGTCCATCGGCGGCACCTCGATCGTGCCGGAATAGCCGCCGAACTCTTCAGGGCCTCCCCCGCTGAGCCGTTCTTCCAGCCAGACCGTGAAGTTGTACTTGCCCGGGATCACGTCTTCGATGCGGAATGTCCCATCGTCGCGGATGCGAAAGGTATAGTGCCGCTGATCCAAGTCGTGCCAGAGGGCGTCGCGGTACTCCCTGGCCTCGGGCGTTTCGTACCATCGCTTGAGCCACCGTTGCTGCTCGCGTTGGGTCATCTGGTCGTAGTCAGCCGGCCTCGGCGGATCGGGCCGGACCGTGTCCAAGGCACGGAAACCGGCGCCGAAGTACACCGGTCCCTCCCAACTGGGCGGAGGCACGAACCGGCCGATCACGGGCCGGCCTTCGCCGCCCAATGTCATCGTTGCCGTCTGACCCGCCTCGACCACAATGGGCGTGCGCGAAGTGTGCGAGCTGACGGAATCTCCCATCCTTGTGAGATAGCCAACCTCGAACCAGCCGGGCGGCACCCGGTTGAACGTGAACCGCCCCTGCGCATCGCAGAGCGTCTCGTAATTGAAATCGCGGCGGTGCTCGAACCACGTCGAATTCGGCAGCCCGCCCATCCAGATCTTGTCTCCCGCCGGTTCCCGGCCCTCGGCCACCCGTCCCTCGACGCGCCCCCACCGCTGGAGTCGAATCACGCGATCCTTGGCGAACTGCTCCGAGCCAATCAGCGCAAAACCCGCATCATGCGCCGCAACCAGACTGTACCCATCGTTCGGTTCCTCTTCGAACCGGAAATGCCCGTGCTCATCCGTCTCAATGATCGGCCCTCCCTCACGCTTGCCAAACCGAGGCGCCATCAATCGGCCATCCGTGATCGTCACCCCCCTGTCCGCATCGATCCAAGCCACCTGCGCTCCCGCCGCCGGCGCGCCATTCGGATCAACCACGCGCCCGGAGATCGCGGTTGCGATCGCTTGGGGGGCGGTTGACACAGAATTGGAGGGCCCATCGGTCGGTCCTTGCAGGTCCTCGACCAAGAGTTGAGCTGTTTGGGAGCCTGTGTGCCAGTATTGCAGGGTGACCCGCCAGTTGCCGGCGCGGGTCAAGGCAATCTCGTCGCTGGGGGCGACTTGCGGCTCTGCAATGTGGCATCGAACGGAAATGCAGGGAAGCGTGTATGGGCCAAACGTCCCGTCCGACCCCGTTCGGATGCGGATGTGGCTTTGATGCGGCGGATACATCTGTCCGCTGAAGAGCCACAGATCATGATTCGCCATGGGGTGGCCGTCTGCATCCACCAATTGACCCGTGAGCAGCGCAGCCGGCACCATCACGAAGTTCAGCTCGTACGGCTTGTTCGCCAGAACCACGCCGGCGCGACCGGCGACGAAACGCTGCTCGTCGGGCCCGGGCGTCTTGCCCGCCATGGCCAGGTTGCCTTTGTGGCACAGGCTCGTCTCGTAGAAGCCGTCCTTCTGCGCGTAGACAAAGGCCGGCTGTATTCCTACGCCATACGGGTCCGCATCCGCCACCACCCACGCCGACTCAAAACCGAGTGTGTAGCGCCCCTCCTCATCGGTCAAAGTCCTCCCCGCCCTCTGGGGTCTCTCGAACCCGCAGTCGACGTTCACCCACACCCCTTCCACCGGCCGCCCCGACACATCCATCACCACCCCATGAACGGTGAAGCGAGGTCTGCCTATAGCATTGGACCCAACACCGTCCCCGGGCGAGGGATCGGCGGAACTCGGTGAAATGCCATCCCGATTCGGCGGCAGGAAACCGAGTTCCGCCAGTTCGACGGGGCCTTCGAATTCGAATTGGCCATCGGAGTAGAAGACGTAGGTGCCGCGGCTCTCGGCCAGCAGTGTCTTGTCGTAGGCGATCACGCTGCGGGGATCGTCGTCGGGACTCTTGTCCTGGCCCACGTAGGCGATGCTGGTCGTTATCCAGCGAAAGGCCTCAGGGTCGTGACTGCTTTGCAGGTCGGCCAGAGAGGCGGGGAAGCGTCCACCGTGGCGCTCACGGAACCCAAGCAGGCTGTTCGTCAAGGACTCAAGAACGAAGTGTCGATAGCTGAGTTCCCAGGAGACCTCCTGCTCGGGCGCGGGTTCGATCTGGATACTCGTCGCGCGTTCGGGTGTCAGCGAGATATTGCGAAATCGCACGGCCGCCGTACGGACGGCCGAGGCCTCTACGAGGATGCCGGCCAGGCGACCGGGCCATACTCTGCCTTGGTAGGTGGCTCCTGTCGAGTCGACTTGGACTCGCTCGGCCGCATGGGTGCGCCCTTCCTTGTCCAGAAATGCCACGACCTTCTGGTACGAGTCCGGCGTGCGTATGTAGGAGAATTGCAGCGTGGGCGGCTCGGCCATGCCCTCGAGTCCCGTATCCAGCCCGGGGGGATAGCCCATCGCCGTCGTTAGCATATCGCCAGAGGGATTCTCGACCACTTGCAGATCGACGATGCTGGCGATGCCGCACCGATTGACCTCGACCAGTTGGCCGAGGTTCTCTTCGGTCAGGGGAATGGTTTCAATCACCGCCGGCATCGGCAGTTCCGTGATGATCCGCAGATTGGCGAAGTTGCGCTCGTCACCCAGAGGCAGAAGCCATATGCTCGTACCGGCAAGCTGCCACTGCTTCTCAACATTCTGCGAGTCGGGACCACGATAAAGCTGCGCAATCACTCTGCTCTCCGCCGGTTCGACGCGAAGCGCCAGGATCGTGCCCAACCCATCGACGTCCGCCTCATAGACCCCGGGGATAGTCGTCTCCCGGCCCTGTGGGTCGAACCAGAAAAGCCCACCCCTGGGTACCAGGTGCGAATACGCCAGAAACTCCACCGTGACGCCGTTGGGCAGCTTGGCCTTGACTGCAGGTGACGCCACTTCATCAGCCCTCGCTGGAGTCGCGGGTTCCGGAATCGCTGGAGGGTGGGTGACGACCTGGCTGCCTCGTGTGACGCCGAGCTTCTCCAATTCGCCGGGTGTCTGAAAGAACACGTCGCCGCTGCCGAAGAGGACGTAGGTGCCGAAGCCGGCCGGCAGCAGTGTCCTCTCATAGGCCAGCGGTACAGCGGCGGCATCCGTCGACGATTTGCCGGCTCCAAGGTAGACGACGTGCTCCTGGAACCAGTTCCATTGCGCGTCCGTGAAGCAAGCGCGAAGTGCTGCCAGCTCGGTGGGATACTGTCCGCCGTGTGCGTCAGCCCATTCCGAGAGGGTTCGGCCGAGATGCTCCAGATTCGAGTCGTACTCGCTGCGATGCCACCAGGGCCCTCGTTGTTCGGCCGCGACGGCGATGTGGACCTCCGTCGGCTGACTCGGCCGCAGCGACAGGTTGTGGAATGTGACCGTGCCGGCCCGCTCGCTGTAGCCTTCCACCACAATGCCGGCCAGATGGTCCGTCGGCACGTCAACCTGAAGTCGCAGCGGTCCTCCAAACGGTTCGGCCGGTTGCTCTTCGAATGAACCGCTCAGCATACGATGCACCGCGTGGGTATGTCCTGCCGTATCGATCGCAGCCAAGACCTTGGGGCCTGCCGGTATAGTGCCGTAGGATAGCGTGCCGTAGACCGCAAACGCGGTGACGTTCGGCTCGGCCTGCGCCAGGTACTTGATCCACAGGCCGCACGCGCCGATCTCCCCGCTGGGCGGCGCCGCAAGCTGGTCCATGGCAATCGGCTTGATCACGACCGGGTCTCTCACCTGGGCGGTGATCTCGACATTGGCATAGCTGCGTTCTTCGCCCAGCGGCACGAGCCAGACGTCTCTGTTGTGGGGTTGCCACACCGGCTTGAGTTCGTCTCTGACATTGGGCGGCTGCACGCGCCACGCCGAGACGCCAGTCTCGGGTTCCGGCTCGATCCGTAGCGCTAGAAGTGTGCCATGCCCTTCGACGTCGGCCTCGTAGAGACCGGGGATCGTGGTCGGCTTGCCCTCCGGCGTCCACCACTTGAGTCCTTCCGACGTCAGTTGCGAATACGCCAGAAACTCCACCGTGACGCCGTTAGGCAGTTTGGCAGCAACACCTGAAGGCGCGACGAGGGCGCCTCCGCCAGCGCCCTCGTTGTCAGACAGCAGAGAGCACCTGAGTGTGCATGCTTCATCGTCGGCAGCAAGGATCGTGACCTCGTATCGACGTCCCTCGGCGGTCGTGACCGTCAGGACTTCAGGAAGATCGTCGCCGATGAGATGAGCTTGAATCTTGAAGGGCTCGTCCGGAATCTGCTCGGCCTGCTCCGACGTGGCGTCGCGCATCAGCACGAGCAGACGGTCTCCTTCGTCGCAGTCATAGAGGAGATCGCCGCGTCCGGATTCTCTGATGGCCTGCGAAATCTCCGTGGTAGGCGTCCCGGCCGGCAGATCGGGCATCCTGACGAACTTCCCCGAGGCTAGATCGAGCATCAGCCCTGCATGGTCCGCTGCTGGCAGCACCACGTCTGTGTCGGCTCCATCGTCCCGGATGGGCTCGCTCTGGCTTCCCGCGTCCTGCGACGTGGACCGGACGAACGTCAGGACCTGGGCTCTGATCTGCGTCTCGCTTATGCCAAGCCCTGCGAGCGCCTGGGCGGCGACGCTGTTCTTGTCACGCAGGAGGGCCAGGAGGATGTGCTCGGTGCCGACGTAGTCGTGGCCGAGAGACTTGGCTTCTTCTTTGGCGCGCTGCATCGCCCTCTCGGCGCGGGGCATGCGCGGCCGTGTGCTCCGGGTCACCGGTTCCGTGCCGGGCTGGACGAACTTGTTCACTTCAGAGCGAAGCGTGTCGAGGTCGGCGCCGAGATTCGCCAGGACCTTCGCACTGACGGCGTCCTCCTGTCGCGCCAAAGCCAGCAGGATGTGCTCGGTGCCAACATAGTCGTGATTGAGTCGCCGAGCCTCCTCATCTGCCAGAGACATCACGCTGCGGGCCCGGTCGGTCAGCGGTCGGGCCTTGGCCATGGGCAGCAGGACCGCCGCGATAAGAAACACTGCAACCAAGCCGAGCAGGCCGAGTTTGGCGGTCTTGGGGAGGGGACGGGCGATGATGTGTTTGATGCGGCTGCGAAGGGCGCTCTTGGATTCGACGACGCCGATCAGGCGCAGGCTCAGGGCCGGGCGGCGATGAAAGGCCAGTTTGGCGACGTGGAGCAGCGTCTCGGGATAGTCGTGGGCGGTCTCGCCCATCGCGACGAGCACGGCTTCGTCGACCGCCTGCTCGCGGGCGCGGCGGATCATCGCGTTGGCCAGCCAGAGCAGCGGGCTGTAGAAATAGACGATTTGCAGCAGCGTCTGGATCAGGTTGATCCAGAGGTCGCCTCGTTTGACGTGCGCCAGTTCGTGCAGCAGCACCGCCTGCAAGTCGTGCGGCTGCAATCGTGGCGCCAGATTCTGCGGGATGAGAATCACCGGCCGCAGCAGGCCGCACACGGCGGGACTCGTCGCGTTGGGTGAGATGCACATCGCAATCGGCTTGGCGACTCCCATTCGCGTGCGACACTGATCCAGAGCGGTTCGCAAACTCGGCGTCCCGGCGCGCTGGGACTGGGCCACCAAGCCTCGAACAAACCACGCCCGCTGCAACAGCAACAACAGCAGGGCCGACGCGACAGCCAGCCACACCAGCAGGACGACGGCCGGCCACCTCAACGCGGGCGCGGGCAGGCTTCGCGTGTCTGGTCCAGACAGCGCTCCTTCGGGCGTCGGAACCCGGAGGGCCTCCATCGGCAAGCGGTCGCTTGCCGCCGCCACACCTGGCGCGGAGGTCTGCATTTCCTGGATCCAATTCAAGGCTACAGGAGGTTGCCACTGCGCTGGGACCGGTTCGTGCGGAGGCGACGGCACTTCATGCGGGGTCAATGCGGGTGCGGCCAATTCGTCGCCCAGCCACGTGCCGATGCTGACGGGCGACCACAAGGATGGGGGCAACACGAGTTTGACCAGCACCAGCATCCAGAGCCAGTAGCGAAAGACCGCCCGGACCCTGCGACGGAGCAGCACGTCGAGCGCCAGCAGGATCAGGATCAGCACGCTCGACTGGATGAACATCGGCAGTGCGAATTCAACAAATGTCCGTCCCGCAGAATTGATCGTCTCGATGATCGCGTTCATGACGATACCTCCGCATCCAAAGATGCCCGCCGACGCGTTTTGTTACATGCACGTACGAGCGAATGATTATTCGCCCCTGCCTTTTTCGCGGCGGCGCTTCTTTCGGATCATACTCTCCAGCTCGGCCAGCTCCCCATCGGAGAGCGTCTGGCTTTCGAGCAGGAACTGCATCATGGGGGTGAACGCCCCGCCGAAGGCCCGCGTCAAGGTCTTGGCCACCTCGCCCTTGCGGGCCTGCTTTTGTGTAATGGCCGAGCGGTAGAGAATCAGGTTGCGGATGCGTTCGGTGGTGAGCAGGCCCTTGGCGACCATGCGGTCCATCAGCGTTTTGACGGTGCTGTAGGTCCACTTTTTGCGGGCTTCCAACTCCTCCTGGACCGTCGGGGCCGCACACGGCTCATGCTCCCACACCACCTGGATGATCTCCCATTCCGCTTCGGTCAGCTCGTGGTCCCTTGTCGTCATGACAACCTCCTTTCGCTTTAACGATTACGAGACTACTCTACATCTGTAAAGATCGCAAACAGATTTTTCAGATTTTCACAGAAATCTTTCAGGCCTCGTCTCCGGCTGGATATGATGGCCGCAGCAATGCCATGGAAAGGATCACCCAATGGAATTCTCGATGTCCTGGTGCAAGACGTGCCTGTTATGGCTTCTGTTGGCCCCGTGCGTGTGCGACGCGGCGACGCCCTACCCGCGCATCGCCATGCTCTGGTCGCCCGTTCGGGGCGACCGCTCCGTCGAAAGCACGGCCCGACACGATCTGATCATGACGGGCGTGAGCGGCTTTGGGCTGAGATATGATCGCGAGCCGACCGGGCTAGCCGAGGGGTTCACAGCCGATTCGGTCGAACGGGCCAGGCAGCGCATCGCCGAGTTGCGATCGCTCAATCCGGATGCGTCCATCCTGGCGGAACTCTATTTCTATGAGTATGGCGAAAGCTGGCTGCCCGAGGACCATCCGTGGTGGCTGCGCAAGGATGGGAAGCGCGAGCAGTTCTGGCCCGGTACGTATCGTATGGACTGGCACAACCCCGAGTTCAGGAGTCATGTCGCCAAGCTCACCGCGGCGCTGAAGCAGGTCGGTCTCGACGGCGTCTTCTACGACAACCTGCGTGAAGAACCCGAGCCGTGGGTCGCGTTTCTCCAGGAGGTCCGCCAGGCGGTGGGCGACGACTTTCTGCTCCTGGCCAATTCGGGCTATGCCGTGGGGAAACACGACTTCGCGGCTCCCTACCTCAACGGCATCATGTACGAGTCCGGCTGGAGTCACGACCGCACCGAGTGGGACAACTGCATCGCGAAGATGCGGCACACCGAGTCACTCCTGCACAAGCCGACGATCAGCGTGATCGAGCGATTCGAGAACATCGGCTCGCGAGCGGGCTGGCCGGGCGACCCCAATCGCGGCAAGAAGCCCCCCGCCGATCCGCAGGCCCGACGCTGGAGCCTCTGCTTCGCCCTGACGGTTGGCGACTTCTACTACTTGTTCTCCGACGACACCAGCCACCAGCACGACTGGTATCCCGAGTACGATGTCAAGATCGGCCTGCCGACCGGCCCCGGCGAGCGGGTCAACTCCTACGTCTGGCGACGGAGCTACGAGAAAGCCCTCGTCGTGGTCAATCTGCCGGGCGTTGCCCAGCCTCATGAGGTTGCCCTCGACCACCCCGCAAAGGACTCCCTCACAGGCCGGACGGCCACCCACTTCACAATCGCTTCGGGCGATGGAGCCATTCTAATGAAGGACGAGTAAGCCCGCAAGATTTCTTTCGTCTTTTGAGCGCCTCTTGCTATAAGCGCTTCACATACAAAGATTTATGATCTCTGCACATGGCGCGAGATTTCTGTTGACAGTGTTATATCTCTATAGTACACTATACCTATGGTAAACTATAACACAGAACCATTGACGGAGCACGCTGATGATTGAGTTCAAGCTGGATTTGAAGAGCGGGGTCCCCTTCCATCGTCAGATCGTGGACCAGATCCGATATGGGATCGCTTCGGGCCGGCTGTTGCCCGGCGAGCAGTTGCCCACCGTCCGCGACTTGGCGGTCCAACTCCAGGTCAACCCTAACACGGTCCGCAAGGCTTACTCGGAACTGGAGATCCTGGACGTGCTGGACACACAGCAGGGGACCGGCACCTTCGTGAGCCACCGTGAGATCGAGATTGGCGATGCGGAGAAACGCCGCATGCTCAAACAGATTTGCGACGAGCTTGTCGCCCGCGGACACCAATATAACCTGACACTCACAGAAATTGTCGAGTACCTGCAAGGGAGGCCAGACCATGAGACTCAAAAGTAAGACCGCAGAACCCGTGGCGATTACACGCAAGTACATGGAGAGTTTCAAGACGCCGAGCGCGGAGATGAATCTGCCCGCCTTCCTGGCCGCGATATTGACTCTGCTGGGCGGGTTCGTCGTCAACCGTTACGTCGCCGGGCAGTGGACGACGATTCATCCTGTCATAGCCGGCGTCACGATCTTCCTGGCCGTGTTCATCCTGTTTGCCCTGAAGGTCGCGAACCAGTGGGACCGGGCCGTCATCCTCCGCCTGGGCAAGTTCCATCGACTCAAAGGGCCGGGCATGTTCTTCATCGTCCCGATCGTCGAGAGCATCGTGCAGACGGTGGACATGCGCATCCGTGCGACGGACTTCAGCTCGGAATCGACGCTGACGAAGGACACCGTCCCGGTGAACGTGGACGCCATCTGCTTCTGGATGGTCTGGGACGCGAAGAAGGCGATCCTGGAGGTGGAGAACTTCTACCTGGCCATCGTGCTGTCCGCCCAGACGGCCCTGCGGGATATCATCGGCACGCACGAGCTGGCGGACATGCTCACCCATCGCGGCGAGCTGGGCAGCCGGCTGCGCGAGATCCTCGACGAGAAGACCAATCCCTGGGGTATCACCGTCCAATCCGTCGAGATCCGCGACATCATCATCCCGAAGGACCTGGAGGACGCGATGTCCAAGCAGGCCCAGGCCGAGCGGGAGCGCCAGGCGCGAATCATCCTCGGAACCGCCGAGACGGAGATCGCCGAGAAGTTCGCCCAGGCCGCGAAGCAATACGAGGCGAACCCGATGGCCATGCACCTTCGCGGCATGAACATGCTCTTCGAAGGGCTCAAGGAAAAAGGTTCGATGATCATCGTTCCCAGCTCCGCGCTGGAGACGATGAATCTTGGCGCCATGGGCGGCCTGGCAGCCCTCAGCCAGACCCACATGGACAAGAAAGGACCAGAGAAACCTGTGAATCCATAGGTGCAGTGCGTTCGAGACGTCCGCGCATGGGCAAGACAGTGGAATCGAAGGCACTGGCCATTGACCCTGGAGGTGAAGCAAGATGGAGACGAAGTTCATCGAACGTGTATTGCTCAGGTGCGCCATCCTCGGCATTCTCGTGCTGATCGTCTGGTTTGCGTTCTTCCTTGTCGCCGATGGATTGATCTACAGCGTGCATGGCCGCTTCTTTGGTGAGATCACCTTGCGCCAGTTCCAGGTGATCCACTACTGCGGGATGGGATTGACGAAGCTGTTCGTCGTCCTGTTCTTCTTCTTTCCTTACGTCGCGATGCGATGGGCGGGCAAGGGCGGCAAGTCACACGAGTAGCAAGTTGCGCACACGACGATCTCTCACATACCGACTCCACACGTTCCTCGGTGCAATTACGGACTGACCGACATCAGGACGAAGCCCAGCACGACCAGGCCGATGGCCAGATAGGCCTGGATCGAAAGGACCTCGCCCAGAAGCAGAACGCCGAGCAGGTTGACCACCACGATGGAGGTGGCGCTGAAGAGAGCCATGGACTTGCCGATCTGAAGCGCGCTGAAGACGTAGAGCTGGCCGAACATGGCGACCTGGCGGATCAGGAAGTACAGCACGAACCACCAGCTCAGGAAGGTCGAGGCACTGAATGGGCCGTGACGCATGTTGGCGCGGGCGAGCAGATCGCCCGCTGTGAACAGCAACTGCGTCGCGACGATCATCACCAACGGCGATCGAATCCAGGTCATAAGGAAGCGGAACCTGCCAAAAACAGGCCTCAAGGGAGGTACGCGGGAGTGGTCGGCCCTTCTCTCTTCTGGTCCTTCTTCATCCGGCCCGCAGGGACCACCCCCTGCGGCCCACACAAAGCCGAGCAGCCTACCGACCCCCATTATAGCTGTCAATCCGATTTCGCCACTGCCTGCACCTCGCGCGCAGGCACATGCCTGTTTCTGTGTGGCAGCCTCAAGCCGCAGGCTTGGGGATGGTTCCCGGCACTGGCGACCGTCTGCCATCGGTACGACAGCCAGGTCTACCATCCCCAAACGCTGCGCGTTTGAGGCTGCCACGCCAATGCCAGGATGTTCTTACACGCATTCCAACGATCTGACCGCTACAAGCACGTCAGCAAGTAGTACGGACACACAGCGTCCGTCCTTCGCACGGCGATGAATCGTTAAAGTCCTTCGGCCAGGGTGTCTACAGATCCAATAGACGAGACATCTTGTGAAACATGCATCAGGGCCGAGACGGACGTGAAACGCATTGGGAGATGCGCCATGTGTAAACAAGCGGTAATGCTCAAGAAGTGGAAGGAATGGCTCTGTGGTGAAGATGTCCATTCGGTGCAACAGCAAATCTATCGGATGATGTGGGACGCGGCGGTCTTCAACTTGGTCAAGAAAGCGCGCGAACTGGCCCCTAAGAACGAAGACGACGACGTGCAGTGGAACCAACCGATCTCCGAGTTCATGTTGAAGGCGTACTTTGAAACGCAGGCGATGGCAATCCGACGGCTTCTGGATTGCAGGGATGACGTTACCTCTCTGGGACGCCTCGTGAAGAAGCTCAAAGAGAACCAGCACCTCCTGACTCGCGAGAACATCCTGATGGGCGCAGACTGTCCCTACAAGTACAAGGATGTACTGGAGCAACGTAACGAATCAGGCATCTCTGGTCCTGAGCTTGCCAGGGCCGGGTTTGCAGAGGCGATGCATATCCGAATTGATGTGTTGACCGGCGTTGACATGGCAAAGAGAAAACCAACCGATAGGGTCAACCCGGAGGTCGTTGAGCTGTTGAGAGCAAGAGTGGCCAAGACGGAGGGAACATGCGCCGACATATCGACCTATGTGAACAAGTTCCTCGCGCACTGCGCCACGGCGGAAAGCCGCAAGAACAAAGATGCAGATGATATCAAACTGACACTTGGCAAGATCTCGGAGGCACAGCGAACCCTGTGTGAGACAGCGGCATTCATCGCGAAGTACCTCTTGGGGGAAGACTTCGGGCAATTTGTCGTCTCAGCAGGTCATGACATCTTCGAGCATTTGACAACGCCACTGGCGACCAAGGAGGCTCTGCCTGTTCTCCAACAGGAGTGGGAGGACTACGAAACGAACACCCAGCGATGGGCTGATTGGGACTGGCAGAGCGAGTACGCAACGCACAGCGGTGGTAGCGGCGCGTGAGCGAATCGCGGCTCAGGCGAGGAGCATGCGCATGGGCTGAAGAGTGCGGTCGAAAGGGTTGAAGACCAGGCCGAGGATTTCCAGGGTCACCACGCCCAGCAGCGCCTGATCATTCGGCTCACCGAGAATCACGGGCGTATGGGCCTGGCCCTGGGGCAGCGTCAGATGCGCTTCGGACACGGATCGTTCGACGGTGGTGCCGTCGGCGAGCGCAAAGGTCATGCTGCGCTGGGGCTTGAGGCCGATGGCCTTCCAGACATCTCGTGGAAGAACGGAGTACGTCGCCCCGCTGTCGACGAGGAACCTCACTTCCGCCTGCTTGGCGCGAGGGCCTTTGACCTGCCCTTGAATGTACGTAATGCCCATGAGTCGCCATCCTATCTGTGCCGTCGATACGAACAACTATTGTACCACTGGCCCTTCACGAGAACAAGAGCACATCGGCGACGAATCGCCCTGTTCGTGTCAGCTACGCCAGGGGCGGGTGCGGTTCTGGACGGCGGCGAGGGTCTCGTTGGCGATCATCATGTCCTCGGCGATCTCGAAATCGAACATGCCGGCCAGGCAATGGTCGGCGCCGTTCTCGAAAACGTACTGGAACGCATCGCGGGGCGGAATCGCTCCGGCGGCCATCACCTTGAACGCAATCCAGGGCTTGGTGACGTTCTTCATCACCTCGATCGTCTCGGCGGGGTTCTTGCACCAGTAGCCGGGAACCTCGTTGTAGGCGTTCTTCAGCTCGTGCGGCTTGGGCGCACTCGGGTAGTTGTGGTGGTGGAACGTCTTGATATAGAAGTCGTTGGGGATGTTGTGCTTCTCGCACTGGACGATCACGTTCAAGTCGTGGCCGCCGACGCCTGAGGGCACGCCGAGGTCCTTGGCGATTTCGACGGCCTTGCGGACCAGGTCCATCCGCCCCTGGGCGCAGAGCGGGTCGGCCCGGACGCCCCAGAGATAGATGGCGTCGGTGCCGTTGTCGACCAGCTCCTTGGTCATCTCGGCGTAAGCCTTCATGTCGTCGGTGATCTCGGCGATCGGGCAGATGATCCATTTCATCTTGCCGCCGTAGCGCTGGCGATATCGCTTGAGCATTTCCACGATGCCGGGGGGGTTGTGGATAGAGAGCGTGTTGACGCCGTGCGCCTCCGCCAGGGCCATCGTCTCATGGATTTTGTCCTCGGTGTTATAGTGGGCGCAGAGATTGTAGACGTACTTGAGGTCCCGGCTGTGCGTGTAGTGCGTCAGGAGGTTGCCGCCCAGCAGGATGCGGCTGACTTCCAGGTCGCCGATCCGCCCCATCGGCAGCGTGGCCTTCGATCCCGGCTCCACCTTGATGTCGAGCCTGCCCTTCTCAGCGCCGTGAGCCGCACTCAGTGCCATGGATGTACCAGTCGAAGCCGCCAGCGCGTGCTTCATGAAGCTGCGACGATTCAGATTCGATGACATCGTTCTCGTCCTCCTTCTTGGAGACCTTCATGCTTACTTTTCAGTTCAGCCGGCCGGCGGACCAGCAGATGGCGCGGACGACGATCTCGCGGAAGTTCGCGTTGGCGTAGGCCTTGGAGTCGTGGCCGCCCTGGAAGAAACAAACGCGGGCTTTGCCGTAGTTCGGCCGCACCCAGCCGATGGTCTTGTCACTGGTCGGCTCATCCGTCGTCAGCAGCACGCGATTGTCCCTGGCGAACCACACGCCTTTATAGCTCTCGTCGTGAATGGCGAAATCGCTCAGCCCGCGAGTGATCGGGTGATTGCGGTCGGCGATCTGGACGGTCAGGTCCACATCGTGCTTGTAGCTCGCCATCTTGAAGGCGACGCCGTCAATCTCCTGGTCCTTCAACGGGTACTTCGCGCCGATGATCCCGCGATACTGGTCCCAGTCGGGGAAGGCGCCCTGCGCATGGTGCAGCGCCACAAGGCCGACGCCCTTGTCCTTCAAAAGGCTCTCGAAATTCTGCTGCCGCTTCGGCGAGATATTCGCCGTCATGTTGTACAGCACGATGACGTCGTAGTCCCAGCCGGAGACATCCTCGAACAGCTCGCTGTGGTCCTTCTGTGCGGCCTCGACGTACGCGATGTCGTCGCAGCCCTGGAACATCTCGAAGAACGGGTCGTGTTCGAAATCGTGTCCGCCCGTGACGACGACGACCTTGATCGGGTTCAACGGTTTGACCATGATATTCCTGTAGTAGACGAGGCTGTCGGGGTCGTGGCCCTGGATGGCGAATGTTCCGCTGGAGACCTTGCGGCCGGCCATTCCCTGCGGCGGCGTCCAACGCTCCGGCTCGGTCCAGTCCACGGTGGTCTTGCCGTCGATCTGGATCGTGATGTGCTTGCCGACGACCTTGATGTAGTAGAGGAACCACTGCCCATCCTTCGAGGGCGCATTGTCCATTACGTCCTGCACCGCGTACAGACCGCCGGTCTTCTTGCGGTCGCTGTGCGTCGAGTTGACCTGGCACTCGTAGCCTCTGGCCGGCCAGTCCGTCTCCTGATAGGCGGTATGAAAGTAGATGCCCGAATTCGCCTTGGGGCTGGTCATCACCTGGGCCTGGAACTCGAAGTCTGTGAAGGTGCCCCCGTTGACGGAACCGGTATAGAAAAGATGGCTGCGCTTGCCATGGACAACGAGCTGGCCGTCCTCGACGCGGAAGGTGCCCTCGTTCTCGCTGGCCCGCCAGCCTTCCAGGCCCTTGGTGCCGTCGAACAAAGCGATCCAGCCATCGGAAGCCACATCGGGCAGAGGCTTGACCTGGATGTTCTTGTAGTAGACAAGGCTCTTGGGGTCGTGGCCCTGGATGGCGAAGGTTCCGCTGTCGATCTTGCGTCCGCCGCGGCTCCAGCCCTCCGGCTCGATCCAGTTCACCGTCGGCTTGCCGTCGATCTTGATCACGACGTGCTTACCCACGACCTTGATGTAGTAATGGAACCATTCGCCATCTTTCGACGGGGCGTCCTTGTTCACGTCTTGCACGCCGTAGAGGCCGCCGGTCTTCTTGATATCCGTGTGGGTCGTGTTGACCTGGCATTCGTAGCCCTTGTCGGGCCAGCCGTCCTGTTGGTAGGCCGTATGGAAGTAGATGCCTGAGTTCGCGCCCTGCGTGGTCATCACGTCCGCCTGAAACTCGAAGTTCTTGAACGTGCCACCGTTGACCGGACCAACATAGAAGAGATGGCTGCGGTCGCCGTGTACGACGAGTTTGCCGTCCTCGACGCTGAAGGTGCCCTGGTTCTCGCTGGCCTTCCAGCCCTCGAGGCCCTTGGTCCCATCGAACAAAGTGACCCAGCCGCCGTCATCGGCATATCCAGTCGCACCGCAAGCGGCCAGCACGGCGCAGGCCAACAACAAAGTCGCGGTCTTCTTCATCATGTCACGTTTCTCCTTAATGATCTCCGTAGGTTGTTTCTAAAGTCGCCAAGGACTGCGCATGGCTCGCACGAGGCGACGGTTCGCCGCATCGTTGTCGACGAACCGCTCCTTGGCGGGGTCCCAGCGCAGCTTCTGTTCGAGGCGGATCGCGATGTCACTGATATGACAGAGTATGTCGGCCTGGACAGATGCATCGATCGGGCAGATGGCCTCCTTGCGCGTCCTGACGCAGTCCAGCAGGTTCCGCGCGTGGTTGTTGCTTTCGTAGAGCCGGAGGTCGTTGGCGCCCCACTCGATATCCAGCAGTTCCTTCGGATGGGCGTTGACGCCGGAACGATCGACATGGACCCAGCCTTTGGTGCCCTCGAAGGCAGTGCCGTGGTCGCTGGTCCGTCCATAGCGCTGCTTCCATTCGTCGGGATAAGGAGTGCCGGTGTAGTTCATCCGTATCCCGCTGTCGTACTGGCAGGTCACGTCCCAGTTCATCGCGGTGTCGCAAACCCCCTCCGGATCGGGCCACACGCCTTTGCCTTCGATTTCGAGTGGGCCGGTCAGTTTGTCACCGCCGCCCCAGAGGGCGATATCGAGCGGATGCACGCCCCAGCCTGCAATGAACCCCAGGGCATAATCGGAGACAAACCACCACCACTGATTGGAGGTGCGATCCGGCGTGTGCGGATGGTACGGGGCCGGACCGAGCCACTTGTCGTAGTCCACCCAGTCCGGAGCCGGAGCCGGGCGGCGCGAGCCGCCCGAACTGCTGCCGGGCGACCAGACGTTGATCGTGTGCAGCTTGCCGATCCGTCCGTTGCGCACCAGCTCGCAGGCGAAGCGGAAGTTTCGCTCCGATCGCTGCTGCGTGCCGAACTGGAAGATGGTGCCGAAGCGATGGCATGCCTCGCGCAGCGCCTGGTCCTCGGCCAGACTGAGCCCCATCGGTTTTTCGAGATACATGTCCTTGCCCGCGCGGGCGGCTTCGAGCGCCACCAGCACGTGCCAGTGATCGCAGGTGGCGATGTGAACGACGTCGATGTCCGGGCGGGCGATCAGTTCGCGGAAATCCGTATAGGTCGCGCAATCGCTATTCTTGTAGTAGTCATTGACGGTGTGGCGGCCGGCTTCGAGCACGGGCTTCTTCAGGTCGCAGACCGCCACGACACGGCAATCGTCCTGCGAGAGGAAGTTCCGCATCACGTAGGTGCCCTGCGGCCCGACGCCGACGGTGCCGACGGTGATGCGCTCGCTCGGAGCCACCGTGCCTGCCTTGCCCAGTGCCGACGGCCGGACCACGTAGGGAAAGGCCACCGCTCCCAAGGTTAGCCCGGTCGCGCGGTGGATGAAACTCCGGCGTGAAAGACGCGTCTGCTCGGCCATCTCAATCCTCCTTTGGGTCGCGGAACAGCCCGTACGGGCGAATGATTATTCGCCCCTACCATGGTCTCGCCAGTCTACGCGTCCGGCTTGCCTCCCGTCAAACCAAAACCCGCAGCGACGCCACCGGGCGGAGATGACCTTCGGTCGGCGCAGCAGAAGAGGGCAGATCGATCCTCCTCAGGCGGATCACCCGGGGCTTTGCATCGTCTGCCCTCGCGTTCAGGAGCACTGGACAGGATTGGCGGACCGCACTGCGATCCGTCCGGCTGCCGCCGGCGTTCCTACTGGGCCGGCACTCCAAAGACGGAGACATTGGCCAACTGCCGATCGCGCCCGGGCGGCACCGCCGTCAGGTCCACGTCCTCCCCGCGGACACAGATCTCGACAACGCTCGTGCCGGGGTTGACGACCTCCGGCGTCACCGTGCCGGTCCAGTTGCCGCCGGCCGCCGAGGTGGCCGTCACTTCGACGCTAAGCCGAACGCGGAAGTTGGTTTGCACCGTTGCCATGGTGCAGCCGGTGAGAGTCTGGCTTGAGATCGGCGTCGTCGGGTCCGCCTCCAGGCGAATGGCGTTGGCGCCAACCCTCACGACGTAGTCGTCATCCCCGTTGCCGTTGCTGTCCCGCATAACCTGGTCGCACCGCACCCACCAGCCGGAGTTCTTCACGTAGGCGACGACCGCCGCATCGCAGGAAGGCGCAGCGTTGACTCCGTCAGTCCAGTTGTCCCAACTGACGAACACCCAACCTGCCCCATACGAGCCGCCGCAGCAGACCACCGTGCCGACGGCGCCGGCCATCAGCCGCGGAGCACCAGTCCCCGCGGGGTCTCTCGGATTGTCCACCTGAAGTGTAACCCGGTCTCCGGGAAACAGCTCACCGCCACAGCAGCCGACTTCTGTCGCTCCGCACGCCGACAGGATCGGATGGTAGACGTCTCCGTCCAGCACCTGACAGATTCTGATCACGTTAGGATGGGGAATGTTCGTGTCGAGCAGACCTTGCAGGCGCAGACGCTGGCCAAATTCGATTCCGCCCGGCGTGTCCAGCTCGGCATAGAGGTCGCCGCCGGAGACGACCGTGTAGGTCCTGCCATCGTCGGCTTCAAAATCGACACAACCTTCAAGCCCCTCGCGAATCGTGCCACATTGGTCGAACGGACGGCCGATCACCATCATGCTCGGGTCCACCCAGGTCGCGGACCCGGCGGGAAACGTCGGGAAAGGCGGATTCGCGCATCCAGTGGTGTCATCCTTGGCCTGCGTCCACAGGTCCCAACTGACCAGGAGGTTGCCGGAACAATCCACCCGGTCACAGCAGACTACCGTACCCGACTGCCCGGCCCGCAGACCGTTGATCGGATCATCCTCCAGCAGAACCACACGCTGACCTTCTGCAAAATCCTTTCCCGGCTGTTGCCCACCGTTGCCGGGGCCGGTTCCGATCCGGATTCGTTGCGAGATCCGTTCATACGCTCCGGTCCTGTCACAGTCCACAGCGCGGACGTACACATCATACAGGCCCAATGGAAAAGGCCCTACGGAACTGCTGAGAATCCCCCAGGCGCTGCTGTCGGCCCCGCAGTCCGGAGGGCAATCCGGCTCGTAGACGCTCGACAGGATCAGGTCGATCCACATGGCCGGTCCGGCGCTGACGCTCACGTCGACGCTGACCGGCGGGCAACCGTCCGGCCACGTCCCGCTGATCTCCATGCTGAACGTCTCCGACGAAGTCGGCGCGGCCGGTATCAGTTCGATGGTCAGAGACGGCAGGGGCACGGGAATCACGGCCTGGGCCGGGGCACTTGCCAACACGGCGATACACCACAGCAGATACACTTCCTTGCGTTTCATGTTGACCTCCTTCGTCTGTGCGTGATGTGAAGCTTCTTTTTCCCATGGCATGCAAGCGACACCTCCTGGCGGCAGGGCGCAACTCACTTCGGATCCGGGCAGTCTTCGGTGGCTGCCCTGCACCGCCGGCTATTCGGAACGACCGAATACGTCCGCTTCAAGAAGCCACGTGGATGCGAAGCCATGCTCTCGATAGACCGATTGTCCACGGGGGGTTCATCCCGGCTCATAGGGCTTCCCCGCATCCGAGATAGGGCTTTTACTGCACTCCAAAGGGATGGAGCGACGGAAGAGAGGACAGGCGGTTTCGCGGCAGCGCTGCGCGATGCGCAAACCCGAAGCCGGAGCCGCTTCGGCCGTCCGCCTTGCGTCAGGCAAGGGTTAGAAACTATAGCGGACGGCGAGGTAGGCGTTGGTGTTGTCTTCGAACTGGCCGAAGAAGGTGTGGGCCTCGTCGCCGAAGAAGACGTTGGAGCCGACCTCGACGGTCAGATGGTCGCTGGCCTTGTAGTTGGCGATGGGGCGCAGGTAGACGTCCTCGTCGGATGGCGAGTAGTACGTGAACAGCGAGAGACTCAGGTTCTGGTTCATCAGCAGCTTGGTCAGGCGCAGCGTCGTAAGGTGGCGAAACTCGTCGCGTTTGGGCATTCCCGCAGGTTGGTTGTCCTCGTAGTCGCCGTAATCGAGGATCTGCTCGATGTAGTATTGAACGCCGGCGGTGAAATCGCGTCCGATCTCCTGCGTGTAGCCGACGAGGTAGCGCAGCTCGGAGTTGTTGATAAGGAAATCGTCGCCGCTGCGGTCGTCGACGGAATCGTAGTAGCCGATCTCGGCGTTGCCGATGCCCTTGCCGACGGTGCCGCGAACGCTGGCGCCGTAGACGTACAGCTCGGGAAAGACCGCAGCGGACATCGCGTCATTGAAGCCGCCGGGACTCTTCCAGTAGCCCCAGTACCCATAGAGAGCCAGCTCGTAGTTGCGAATGTTGCGGTACAGGCGCAGAGCCAGCTCATCCTCTTCGAGGAACTCCCGGCGTCGCTCGACGCTCAGCGTGTTGTCCTCGCCCGCCCGGTCGCCCAGCACGGGATTCCAGTAACTCAAGCGCTCGCCGCTGATGAAGCGGTCGGAGTCGAACTCCGGCGTATAAGCGACGTCCAGGTTCGCCCAGTCCATGAAGAAGCTGACTTTCACCGCGTCCGACGGCGCCTTAAGATACTCGGTGTCGCGACCGACGAAAAACGACTGCCAGTCCTTGGGGAACAGATCGTTGATGAAGATCAGGTCGCCCGTCCCCCAAGTCAGCACCTGGCGACCCAGCTTGACGTCCATGGAGTCGGTCGGACGCATGAAGAGATTCGCCTCGCGCAGATCGAAGACGCCCTTCTCCTCCACGCCGTCGCCGTAGAAGTCGCCCTTGACCTTGACGTCGCCCCAGTCGCGCATGCTGAACAGGTCGAACTGGTAACGCGCCTCCATGATCGACATGTCCTTCTCGTGCGGATCGTTCTGGAGCCGATAGCCCGCCCGCGCCTCGTAGAAGCCGTGATACTCGGTGTCGAGCTTGTCGAAGAACTCCTTGATCGGATCGGGCTTCGGCTCTTCGTCCTGTGCGGCAACGACCGGGGACCAGACGGCCGCGAACAGAACCTGGAAACCGAGTATCAAAGAGCAAGAAGCAAACGTCAAAATAGCGGAATCCGCCTTCGGCGGATGACTTCCTGCATTTTGCCCTTTGCTATTTGATCTTTGCTTTCCTGGTCGATGTTCGGATTTCGGATTTCGCGTTTGCCCTGCCGGTCCTGTCATCTCATGGCCTCCCTGGGGGGTCTGCGGAGATAGCGCTCCTCGAAGACATCGCCGACGCCGATGTTGTACTTGACCTCCGTGAAGGCCATCTCGGTCTGCCCGCCGGTCTTGAGGTCTTTGACGACCGATTTGGTCACCGTGGGAAACTCCTGGATCACCTTGACGTCCTTCGACTCGATGACGCGATAGAGCTGGCCTTGTTTGTCGTAGAAGTCCATCTTCGTCGGCACGTAGGTCTTGCGGTCGATCGCCACGGTGTAGTAGCTGAACTCGACTTCCTCGGGCTTCTTCGGCACGTTCTTGACGACGAACATCGTTTCAGTGGTCTCGACCAGCTCATGCGTGTCGAGGTCCAGGTTGCGTCCTGAAACGTCCTCGTAGACGAAGTCGGAACCGACAAAGCTGGTCCGCTTGTCGCTGGCGGCGATGCGTTTGACCAGATCGAGCGCCGGCAGGTACAGCCAGCGGTCGTCGTCTTTGCCATCGCCCGTGTGTTTCTGCACCAGATAGACCATCCGCCGCACGTCGGACGGACGCTGAAAGTACACGAAGTAGTTCTGGTCGCCGCCGTCGGCAACGTCCTTGCGCAGGATGGTGAACTCCCGCTCGCGAGTCTGGCCCGCCTTGTTGGTGATGGTCATTTTGACCGTGGCTTTGCCGTCGTCGCCCTGATAATAGGCGACGACATTCGCCTTGTTCACGATCGTCTGCACGTCCGGGACGTCTTCGGCTGCCTGGATCCCGGTCGCGACGAACAAGCCAATCACGGGCCCCACGAACAACGCCATGAAGCTTTTCTTCCGCAGCATGCAACACCTCCCACTTTTCTCTTGTCAGCCTTTGACCCCGAGCTTTCGCAGCAGCGTCATCATCGGACACCAGTTGGTGAACGCCGACTGGAGCAGATTCAGACCCACGAAGCCCGTGAACAAGAGCCAATAGGACGAATGATAGTGCGCCAGCAGGGCGCTCACAACCACAAAGAACCCGGCAATTCCCCGGAGCATGGTTTCGACCGTCATGGTACACCTGTCCTCAAATAGCAAACAGCAAAGATCAAAGATCAAACGTACGGAATCCGCCGGAGGCGGATGGCTTCTTCATTTTGCCTTCTCATTTTCCTGCCGGGCCTGGACCATTCGACAGGCCTGTCGGCGCGACAGGACGCCGCAGATCACCGCCAGGACCGGCACCGCAACGATGCTGAGCCACATGAAGCTGTTGAAACCCATCTTCCCGAACTGATGCACGTTGAGAAGCACGACGACCACGCTCGACAGCGAGATCACGAAGCAGAACGCACAGTTACACTTGGCAGACTGAGGGTTTGCCGCCACCTTGAACAATCGCTTTTCCGCCACGGTCAGAATGGCGGGCAGAACCAGAAGGGTGACAACGCCCGACAGCGACATGATCGCGCAGAGGAAGATGCCCACCGTCTTGTACGGAACCAGCGGCGCCGCCAGCAGCGGCAGGAAGCCGATGGCGATCACCAGCACATTGCGGCTGATGGCCCGCGCCGGCTCGCCGAACATCTCCGCAGCGCTCTGTTTCCACGAGCCCGTTTCCGCGTACGTCACGCGCGCCCGTTCGAGGAAATGGATCGCAAAGTCCACCGCCATCCCCAGCGTTAGCGCGCTGAGCACCGCGACGGGCATGTCGTAGTCTTTACCGACCAGGCCGATGATGCCGTAGATGACCGCGATGGTGATCGACAGCGGCACCATGCATACCAGACCCCACAGCACCGAGCGGAACATGATCGCCATCATAATGAAGACGATGATGAAACTGCCAAACAGCGACTGGAGCATGCCCCAGACCATCTTGTTCTGCCAAATGATGTTGATATAGGTCAGACCCGCCCAGTGGTGCTCGACCGGCACCGGCGAGGGGTTCCGGGCGAAGAACTCGTCCACCGCTCTGACGACCCGCTCCATGTCCTTGTTGTCGCCGCTCTTGAGCTGGAGCCAGAGGTTGGTCTTGTCGTAATCGTTGGTGACGAAGTGCCACAGATCGTCGGGCGTGTGGCTGCTCTGGAACTGGATCAGGCACTGGGCCACCGCGGCGCTGGAATCGGGGATCGTGTAGTTCTCGGGCTTGCCGTCGATCAGCTCCTGGTGGACCTTCTTGACGATGCCGGCAAGCGAATTGGTCTTGCCGACCAAGCCTGTTTCCTCCAGGTACCGCTCCAGTTGCGAGATGTAGCGCAGCGCCTCAGGCTGTTTGAAGAGCTTCAGTCGCTCTTTCTCCAGATCGAAGAAATCGATCAGCTCGTACCAGATGTCGGCGGTCTCTTGCGACGCCGAGGCCTCCTTTTCCTGTGCATAGCTGCTGAGCTTCTCGAGCAACGCAACCCGGGTCAGGCCGGTCGACGCCTCGGCCAGGAGGGCCTTCTCCGCTTCGGCGACGATCGCCGTCGCGGCCGGCAGATCGGCCGTCAGATCTTCAGCCTTCTCCATGAGGCGGTCGCGCAGGCCCTGCACATATTCGGTGCCCACGTTAGGATCGCCTGCGTCCTCGAGAACCAGATAGGCCATGTAGGTCCCCGAGAAGTGCCGGTTCAGCTCGATATCCGCCTGGCGGATCGGATGGCTTTTGGCAAACCACTTGATGGGGTTGTCGTTGATCTGGATCTTCGTCACACCGTAGACAGCCACCGCCGCGACGATGACAATCGCCACCAGAATGGGTTTGGCGGCGGCGTAGGTGAGCCGTCCCGTAGAATGAAGCACGCGCGTCAGCCAGGTTTGCCTTTCTTCGTGCACGGCCGCGGCGCCGAAATTCTCCAGCGAGCGGTCCTTGAGAAACATGATGTAGGCAGGCACGAACGTCACCGTGCAAACCCACGCCACCATGATGCCCGCCGCGACGAAGATGCCGAAGACCTGCACCGGCGGGATCGGCGTCAGCGCCAGCGACGCGAACCCGGCCGCCGAGGTTAGCGAAGTGTACAGCATCGGCATGAAGAGGTTGTCCATCACTTCCAGCGTCGTTTCGCGCCGCCCCTTCTCCTTGGTGTAGCGATCGAAGAATTCCGACAGAATGTGCACCGAATCGACGACCGCGATCGGCATGAGGAAAATGGGGATCATCGAACTCATGATGTGAACCGGATAGCCCAGGCCGATCAGCGCGCCCATCGTCGAGATGACCGCGACCATCGCCACGATCATCGGCGAGATCACCAGCACCAGCTTGCGGAAGAACGCCAGCATCAGCAGGAAGATCACCAGCATCGCCAGCGGCGCCGAGATGGCCATCTGAATGAACATCTCGTAGCCGAACGTGTCCTCCGCGACGGGCAAGCCGGTGATATGGTACTCTTCGTCGCCTTTGAACTCGCCGATCTTCTCGTTCAGCTTTTGGTAGACCTCGTGACTGAGGTCCTTGCTGGTCAAGGGCAAGTACAGACTGATCGCCTTACCGTCGTCGGAAACGACCGTCCCCTTGAGCAGCGGATTGGACAGGGCTTTGTCCCGAATCGCCAGCGCCTCCGCCTCGGTCTCGGGAGGTTTGGGCATGAGCCATTCGAACGTCACGACGCCGGGACCGCCCTGCCCGATGTGGTCCACCATCGAAGGGGCCAGCAGATCGACCTCAATCACACCGACTTCCTGGTTGGGATCGTCCTCGCTCGGCCAGCGGAGCGTCCTGGCAAATTCAGTCAGATCGTATATCTTGCGCAGCGACTCGGTGTTGAACACGCCGTCGGGATGGGCGTTGTTGACGATTCCGACGACCACCATGTCGTAGAGGACGAAGTCCTTCTTCGTTTCGTCGTGGAAGACGCGCACCGGCTCATCGCCCGACAGCATGTTCTCGGGGTCGGTATCTACCCGGAGGCGCGGGATCAGTGCTCCCAGCGCCAGGGTGAAGACCACCATCGCCACGGTAACCAGCTTGTAGTGGCTCAGCGAGAAATCCGTAATCGTGTGTCTTAGCTTCATATCGTTCGTCCAATCCCCGAGCAACCGCCCGTGCTCGCCTATCGTCGCCCCTTTGCTCTCTTCCGACAGTGGTTATAGACGCAGCCGAGAACGCGGATGACGTTCTCGTTCTCGATCTGATAGAACACGCGTGCCCCTTCCCGGTGGGAACTGAGGATGCCTTTGTCCTTCATGATGGTCAGTTGCTGGCTCGTGATCGCCTGCTTCTCTCCCACCTTCTCGGCGATCTCGTTCACGGACCGCCTTCCCGCCTCCAGCGCCTCGATAATCTGGAGGCGGATGGGGTGGGCGACCGCCTTGAGCGCCTCCGCCGCCTGAACAGCCAGTTCCCTATCCATGTTCGGGCCTCTAATAATTCATTTATCTTGATATAGCGATAATACTATTTTCGTTCGATCCGGTTCGCGAAAAGCAAAGAAAACCTGAGAATCGCTCCTGCCCCAAGCTGAAGCGTGTGAAGGGTTCCACATCCCCCGGCATCGCACCCCCCAGACCTCGCATATCACCCTCTCTGAACAGCTTGCCCGGTCATGCCCATTGCTCCATTCAAGCGTCTGCCCCCCAAGAGCGGTTGTTTACACAACGATGCGAGGACTGCGGTTTCGGGTTGAGTATGCAGCAAAGGTATTGACGTGCGGGTGACTGCTGGCAGAATGGTGAAGCTGCGGCGTGACGCCCCGGCGCGCGAGCCCGTGGGCGGGCCGGCAACCATGATAGACGGTGACGAGATGTCGTCCGCCGTCACGGAGAGACGGAGGTATGGACACAGTCGGACGCGTGACGTACCACGTGGCCTTTGACGAGCACCGTGGTTGGAATGTCGTGCAGGAGAACTCCGGCCAAGTGATGAGCACGCATCGCGCCCGCACCGAGGCCATCCTCCGGGCGCGAGATTTGGCCGTGACGCACCAATACAGTCTGCTGGTCATTCATGATCGGGAAGGCCGGACGGAGAAGCAGTACAACTACGGTCGACGTCCGCATGACGTCGCCGGTTGAGTGTCGGACCCCTGCATCAAAGTCGTCCCCCGGGACACCCAGTCTGCTCCCGTCGCACCGCGATGCCTCAACGTCATATAACATCGTCCGCAACGACACAGAAAACGGCCTATCCCCTCTCGTGTGCGCCTGCGATCGCCCGAAACGGTGCAGCACCGTCTGCCACAGGTTCCTCTCTGCCGCGATGGCGGTCCGCTCCGATGTCCATCTCCGATAAGAATTTAGGTATCATGGTAAAAAGCGGGGGTTCGGTGTTTTTTTCGACTTGACAAACTGCCGAACCGAGGTTAATGTGGGCCGTCGAGGTAACCTGGAAGAGCCTTCTGTCAAATGGAGTTGGCGAAAAAGGAAGGGGCAAGGATGAAGGATCTATTCACCACCGGCGAGGCCGCTGAAATCTGCCGAGTCAGTCAGCAAACCATCATTCGCTGTTTTGACTCGGGTCGACTCAGGGGCTTTCGCGTACCAGGATCGAAGTTCCGCCGCATTCCCCGCCAGAATCTGATCAAGTTCATGAGGGAGAACAACATCCCTCTGGACAATCTGGATTCGGGCAAGAAGAAGGTGCTCGTGGTCGATGACGACGCCGAGATTGTCGAGCTGATCAGTGACATCCTGACACGGGATGGACGGTTCGACATCCGGACGGCATCGAGCGGGTACGAGGCGGGCATGGCCACGCAGCAGTTTCGACCGGACTTGATTCTGCTCGATTACATGCTGCCCGACGTCAATGGCAACGTGGTCTGTCAGACCATCCGGAGCAATCCGGAATTCGAGAACACCCGGATCATCATCGTCAGTGGCGTCATCAAACAGGAGGAGATCGATCAGCTCCTGCGATCGGGCGCCGAGAATTTCATTCGCAAGCCGTTCACCATCGCGGAGCTGACCGAGAAGGTCGATGCGGCATTGCAACTGGCGTGAGTGCGACAGGGCCCCTGCCCGGTGATGGCCGCGGGGAATCCCTGAGCTGACGAAAGGGGCGTGTTGCTTCATCGAGGCGGGTGAACAACAGCGAAAGAACGTACCGAGGACACCGGCATGGCCGAACGAAGTGTGAGCGCAGCCGCTTCCCGCAAGGTGGAACTGGCCGCAGGCGAGCTGGAGGCCCTGTCGGTGCCGCCGTGCGTGGCGGTTCAGTACCTTACGAGGATCCTCCAGGGCCGCTTCTCTGCCGGGTCCCTCGCCGACATCGCGCCGTGCGAGCCGGCCCTGGCAGCCCGAATCCTGTCGCTGGGGCAACGCTGCCCTGCCGCACCGGCCGGTCAGCGCCACGCCATCCACCTCGTGCTTGACCGCCTCGACGCCGACGAAGTCCGGGACGCCCTGTTGGGCCTGAAGGTCTCGGCCGGCTTCGAAATCGAGTTCGGCCAGAACCAGCCTGCCTCGCCGGCCCGAACCGACCTGATCATGCACAGTCTGGCAGTGGCGGTCTGTGCCAGGCGCATCGTTGAAGCCTGCCAGCCGGGCCTGGATCCGCACATGGCCTACTCCGCCGGGTTGCTCCACGACATCGGCAAGTTCGCGCTTCAGGACATCATGCCCAAGAGCCTGGCCGCCATCGTTCAGGAGGCCGAGGCCACCGGATCGAGCCTCTACGTCGTCGAACAGAAGCACCTCGGCACCCACCACGCCATGCTCGGCAAGCAGTTGGCCCGCAAATGGCGCCTGCCCGATCCGATCACGACGGCCATCTGGCTTCACCATAGCAGCGCCGTCACCGCCTTGGAGGGCCTGCCCGAAACCGCCGTCGCGCGCATCGTTTGGGCAGCCGACCACGTCGCCCGGCACGTCGGAATCGGTCGCTCCGGCAGTTTCGATCCGCCCGAGCGGCTCAGCGCCGTCGCCAAAGCCATCGAGACCGAGGTGGAGACACTGGCCCGAATCGCGGAGGGGTTGGCACAGGAGGTCGCGAGCAAGGCCGAGGCTCTGGGTCTGACCATGCCCAGTGCAGCGGCCAAGTACTGCGACGCGATCCAGGCCGTTGCGGCGAAGCTCTCGGCCCGCCAGACGGCGCTTGGCGTCGAAGAGCGGGACCTCAGGATGGCCTCCAGCTATCTGGATTTCGCCCGCGAGTTCCTGGGCGACGTGGGCCCGAGCGCCGGCGCCAACGCCATCGCGGAGAACCTCGCTCGCCGGTGGCAGCGGTTCTTTCAGACCGGGTCGGTCTGCCTGTACCTGGCCGGCGGAACACCCACAGGAGCCATCGACACCATCGTGGTCGAGGCCCTCGGGCACAGCCACCGGATGGTGCTGGAGGCGCCCGAAAACCGCGCCGTGGTGCCGCGTCCGATTGCCGAGCGCTTCGCCGTGGCCGATGCGCAGGACCACATCGATTGGCTCGTCGAGCAGGTGGACGTGGACCTCGACCTCGGTCGGACGAAGCTCGTTCCGCTGCTCTGCGACGGGCGAGCGGTGGCGATCGTGGCCTTCGAACTGAACTATCCGGGCGATACCGCGTTGTTTGCTGAGAAGTTCCAGACGGCCGCGTCGATGGCGGGAGCCGTGCTTGGACTGGCCCTGGCGAAGGAGAAGCAGACACGATTCTCCGAACGACTCGTCCGGGCGATGAGCGACGCCAAGCCGGCGGTCGGACCCAAGTCCGTCGAGAGCCCGATCGAGGCCCTGGCTGAGATGGCCGCGGGTGTCGCCCATGAGCTGAACAACCCGCTGTCGGTGATCTCGGGTCGCGCCCAACTGCTAGCGGAGAGCGAGGCTGATGAGGAGCGAAAACAGGACCTTCAGCAGATTCAGGACAACGTAAGCGACGCCACCGGTGTGATCGACGACCTGATGGCGTTCGCCGAGCCGTCGAAGCCCCGGCCGGCGGCCACCGCGATTCACCAGATCATCGAGGAGGCGCTCGAACTGGCCGGCCAGAAGAGCAAGGTCGATCACGTCAACGCCCAGGTCCAGGCGGTGGGCGCTGATGGCGAGGTGTACGTCGATTCCGCGCAGGTTGTCTCGGCGCTGGCTAATATCATCTCGAACGCCATCGAGTCGTACACGGACCCCTCCGGACCGATCAAGATCAGCGTCGAACCGGGCACCGATGGACTCATGCTCCAGGTACGCGATCTCGGTTGCGGCATGGACGCCGATACGCTGCGAAAGGCCACCCATCCGTTCTTCAGCGCCAAGCCCGCCGGCCGCAAACGAGGCATGGGCCTGGCCTACGCCGCCCGCCTGATCCAACTGAACCGGGGAACCCTCGCCCTGGCCAGCACCCCCCACCAAGGCACCACCGCCACCGTTACCCTGCCCTACGAATAGCCAACTCACAGCGCCATAAAGCGTGTCTATCCTACTTTGGACCAATCATCTGTGAGAAACGCGCCGGCCGCAGTATAATGATCGCGGTGCTACATGTAGGGGCGAGGCATGCCTCGCCCGCACCACCTGTCAGAGGCGTTGAGATGGGAACCGTACTGCATCATCTGGTCTGGGCGGCGGGCATTGCGGAAGGCTTGGCGTTCGTCGCGACGGGCGCCTATCTGGGCCTGCGTCAGAGACCTTCATCACCGACCGTGGCAACCTGCGAAACACCGGCTTGCAGGGACGCGTGCGTCGCTCGCACGGCGCCTGATCCCATCGTCTACACAACCGGCGGCAATCGCTACTACCACCGGCGCAGTTGCCCCTATGTTCGGTCGTCCAGGACCCCGATGAGGCACAGGCAGGCCTGGCAGCGATACCGACCGTGCAGTCGATGCAAACCTCCTCATGTGAAGCATGGGCAAGGCATGTCTTGCCTCGCTGCGCCATCCTCCGTCACGCGCCGTCGGTGAACTTCCGGATCGGAGTCAGCAGGAGCTTGCGGAATTCGACCTCGGAGCCCTCCGCCTGGATGGCGATTTGGCCTTCGTCGGCGGTGCAGTCGTACCCGTGGTTGACCAGATCGCCGTTGACCCACACCTTCAGGGAATTGCCAAGGCACTCGATGACCATCGTGTTCCACTGGCCGGCCGGGTTCTCGGAGCCGTCGGTCAGGTTGACGATGCGCCGTTGCTTGTCTCCGCTGATGCCCCACTGCTCCTTCGGTCCCCGTCGCTTCTCCATATCGGGCACGGTGACGTCTTCCATGATGCACCAGAAGTCGCCGGCGTTCTCGTGCATCATCTGCACCTCAAGCGACTGGGGAAACATGCCATACAACGCCCGGGGCGTCGAGGCAAAAACGAGAACGCCGCAATTGCCCGGCTTGCCGGCGAAGCGATACTCGACTTCGAGCCGGTAGTTGCGATAGACCGCATCGGTAATCAGATGCCCGCCGGGCGTGCCCAGGCTGACGAGCATGCCGTCGCGCACGATGAACGGGCTGGACACGCTCGGGTCGTTGTCCATCTTGGGCACATCGGCGTGCCAGCCATTGAGGTCCTTGCCGTTGAAGAGACTGACCGACCGGTGTCGCGGCAGCGATTGACAGGACGCCGTCGCCAGAACGGCGACGGTCACGAGGATGAGCTTCTTCATACTGTCGTCCCTTTTTCTGATCGATAGCCAGGGTGTTCTCAACACGGCACCACAACGGCGTCGATGCCCGCCGGTAATGTACACGATTCGCCCGCAAGAGGAACAGCATATCCTCACAATTCCGCCGGTCGAGGCGGCCCGGGCCATTTCGCCGCAAGGTCCGAAAATCTTCCGGTCATTCTCCGCCACCCGCGCCTTGTGCGGCGGGTGCCGGCGTCTGGACCCGACGCCGAAAGACCTCCACCGGTGATAGGGGTTCGTTTATGGGGCGGCCTCGACGAACCGGGCATCCCGACGTATGCCGCTAAAGCACGATCAGCGCCGAGCCGAAGGATACGCAAGGGGTTCTCTCCCTCGACGAGAAGGGTCCTTTGAACGTGGAGTTATATGAGTCAGAGCCAACGACAACAACGACTGCGTCTGCTCGTCAAGAAGCTCAACCGAGAGCGAAAACGGCAGGCCAGCCAGATCGATATCCTCTGCAACGATCTCATCGGCGCGCAACGGGCCTTCGTCAGACGGCTCAACAGCGTGGGCTTTGCCGCTGCCTTCTATAAGTCCCTGCTGGGGGCCACGGACCTGCGGAACCTGCTCGTGCGAGCGGATCAGATGCTGCGAGACGAGCTGCCGGGGGCGGGTGTCACCTTCTTTCTACGGGCGCCGGAGGGGGGCCAACTGCGCGCGGTCAATCTCCACGAGACGCTGACCATCGACGACCAGCCTCTTGAAGACTACTTCGGCCCCGAACTGGTCGAGAACATCTACAAGTCGAACAAACAGTGCACCATGAACGATCTGTTCGGCATGGGTCTGCATGGCAACCTCTCGGAACTGGGCAACATCTCTCTGACCACGCTGCCGCTGGCCAACCTGGGGCGTCCGCTTGGATTCCTGCTGATCGGCCGCGTCATGCCTGCGGCCCTGACCGCAGAAGAACTGCATAAGGTGGACCTGATCACCTGCGGCCTGTCGCACGCCATCGCCGCGTCTCGCCTGCCGCTTCACGCCAACGAATGAGATCGCACCGGCCCCGATAGGCCCTCTGGATCGCCGCTCCGCGACGACGGAGCAGGCGGTGGCATGGGCGCGCCACCGAGACAGAAACGCCGGTCTCCAAAGAATTTAATTGCATTTCCTGTCGCCATCCCGCATAATGACCGCCGGTGTTTGTCAGGCGAGTGGACCATGCCCTCGGGGCATCGCTGGGACTGCGTCGCTGAGAGGACATCAGGGAGGATGGGTAGGGTGTCGTGTCTCCGGAAAGCCGAGTGAGGTCGAGGAATTGGAGATCGCTGAAATGAACGAAGGCCCGGTTAACCAGAGCCATATGATCGAAACGACCGACTGTCTGGAAGCGGTGGGGGTCTTCCGGGGATGGAAGAACTTCTTCTTCCTGCTGGTGGTGATCTGCCTGCTGCTGACTCAGGCCTGCTTCTGGCTGGTCAATCTGAAGCTGGTCGAGATCCCCGCGGCGCCCGCCGAGCCGATCACCGAACTGGAGGCGTTGAGCGCCGCCGCAGCGCAAACCGTGGCCGACGCCAACGATGCGTCGATGCCCACCCCGGGCGCGAAGAAGAAGGTGCGACTGCCCTTCATCGAGAAGCTGACCTGGAAGCACATCAAACGTACGGTCGAGTTGGTCAACGGCATCCTGATTCTCACCGCGGGCCTGTTCTGCCTGGCCATGTTCTTCAGCCTGATGGTGTCCCTCATCGGCCGGCTGGGCGGCATCAACCACATCGCGCGGGCGTTCTTCCTCTCCCTGATCATGTTCATCCTGATCGTGCCCTGGCAGCAGTTGATCGCGTCCAGCGTCGTCGGCGTGGCATACACGCCCGCCGAGCTGGTCAAGTGGATGTCCGACAAAGGCTCCGGCTTCATGTACGCCGTTCTCTATTATCTGCGATTCACCATATACTGGCTCCTCGTCATGCTGCTGCTGATCATGTCCCAGGCGCGTAGCGCCCGCTGGACCAAGGCGATCCTCCGCCGCCTTGAAATCATCTGATCCGCAGGAGCGCATAGGTCCTATCTATCCTATGGGTCCCATCCATCCCACAGGACCTGTCGGAAATGGTCTGCCCTGACATCGGCGCGTGCCACACTCCTGGCGCGCAGCAGCAAACCAACCGGCAGGCGGCGCGGGAATGTTTACAGAAACAAGTTTCTGACTATACTGATGTGGTTTATGGTGGCCGTTGATGCCAATTCTGTGGGTCTGGTTCAGACCAAGGTTCTCCGCGTCGTCGAGTCGGACGCCCCCTTGCTGCTGGAATGCGGCAAGAAGCTTGGCCCGATCGACGTGGCCTACGAGACCTACGGACAACTGAACGAGGCGGGCGACAACGCCATCCTCGTCTGTCATGCCCTCAGCGGCAGCGCGCATGCGGCGGGCTACCACAACCCCGACGACCGAAAGCCCGGCTGGTGGGAGGACATGATCGGGCCGGGAAAGGGCATCGACACCGACAAGTATTTCGTGCTGTGCTCGAATTTCCTCGGCGGCTGCTCCGGGACCACGGGGCCTTCGTCGATCGATCCCCAGACCGGCAAGCCATACGGGCTGAATTTCCCCATCATCACCATCGCCGACATGGTGCGGGTCCAGAGGCTGCTGCTCGACCGCCTGGGAATCAAGCACCTGTTGGCGGTGATCGGCGGTTCGATCGGGGGCATGCAGGTCCTTCAGTGGTCGATCGCCTATCCGGACATGATGGACGCCGCGATTCCCATCGCCACGACGACGCACCTCGGCGCCCAGTCCATCGCGTTCGATGCGGTCGGCCGCAACGCCATCCTGGCCGACGCCAACTTCGCCGACGGCCAGTACCACGACAAACCGGTCCCCGCCCGGGGACTGGCGATCGCCCGCATGATCGGGCACATCACCTATCTCTCGGAAGAGGGCATGCGACAGAAGTTTGGCCGCGAGCTGCGCAGCGCCGACAGATACAGCTACGACTTCAACTCAGAGTTCTCCGTCGAGACCTATCTCGACTACCAGGGCCAGACGTTCGTCGACCGATTCGACGCCAACAGCTACCTGTACATCACCAAGGCCTCCGACTATTTCGACCTGGTCCGAGATTACGGCTCTCTGAGCCAGGCCTTTGCCGGCACGCGGGCGCGGTTCCTCGTCGTCAGCTTCAGCAGCGATTGGCTGTTCACGCCGGCCCAGTCCGAAGCTATCGTCGATGCCCTGGCCACCAACGGCAAGGACGTGAGCTTCTGCAATATCGACTCGTCCTACGGACACGACGCCTTCCTGCTGGAAAACGAAACCCTCGGGGCATTCATCCGATGTTTCCTCGCCGCCACGAGCAACCCGGCGTGTGTCGGAGTGGAGGACGCCTGCTGCCCGAAACCGACCCGCCGCCTGGGTCGGCACGAACAGGCCCACCGCGCGCGCGTCGACTATCAGCTCGTCGAGTCGCTGATCGAGCCCGATGCGACCGTGCTGGACGTCGGCTGCGGTGACGGAGAGCTGCTGGCGCGGCTGCGGCATGACAAACGAATCGACGGCCGCGGAATCGAACTGGAGCAAGACCTCGTCCTGGGCTGCGTCTGCAAGAGACTGTCCATCATTCAGTATGATATCGAACGCGGACTGGCCAGCTACGCGGACAAGAGCTTCGACTACGCCATCCTGTCGCAGACCGTGCAAACCATTCGGGACCCCGAGCGGGTGCTCCAGGACCTGCTGCGCGTCGGTCGCAGGGTCATCGTCAGCTTCCCCAACTTCGCCCACTGGCGCTCACGGATCCAGTTGCTGTGCCAAGGGCGGGCGCCCGTCACGCGTCAGTTGCCATTCGGCTGGCATGACACGCCGAACATTCACTGCCTGTCGCTCAAGGACTTCGACGATTTCTGCGGGCACCTGGGCGCCAGGATCGAGAGGCGGGTGCCACTGGTCAAGACCCGTCCGAGCCCGGTCCGGGTATGGCCGAATCTGCTCGCCGAGCAGGTCATCTACGTGATCCGAAAAAATTAGGAGCGTCTTACGGGAGGGGTTTCCATGGCCGAACTCGAACGCATAGGCATTTCGCTCGACAAGGACCTGCTATCGGAGTTCGACGCGCTGATCGCCCGGCAGGGTTACCAGAGCCGCTCGGAGGCGGTCCGCGACCTGGTGCGGCAGCAACTGAGCCAGGAGCGGCTCGGCGATCCGAAGTCCGAAGCGGTCGCGGCGGTTTTCCTGGTCTACGACCACCATGCGGCCAACCTCAGCGAGAAGCTGATTGCCATCCAGCATTCCCATCTGCTGCATGCGATCAGCTCGCTGCACGTGCACCTCGACGAGCACGATTGCCTGGAAATCATCGTCCTGCGGGGTCGGGTCGGCGAGATCAACAAGGTCGGCGAGAACATCCTGAGCATGAAGGGCGTCAAGCTCGGCCGGGTCAACCTCGTGGCGGTGTAGGAATCCGCCCTTCTGGCAGGAAAGAGCAAAGATCAAAAGGGAAAAATCAAAATGGCGGAATCCCGATGGCCATCGGGATGACTTCCTCATTCCTGCATTTTGCGATTTGATCTTTGCTTTGATTACCCCTTGACAGCCGCCCGGGCCGTCTGCTTTAATATCGCTTTCTCGGGCGATTAGCTCAGTTGGTTAGAGCGCACGGATCACACCCGTGAGGCCACTGGTTCGAGTCCAGTATCGCCCAGTAGGATGGGCTTCAGCCCGTGCTCTTTCGACCGCATGGGCTGAAGCCCATCCTACTACTACTCCGATAAAGTGACTTCGGGGACGAATCCCGCCTGATTCCGCGAATCCCTCCCAAGCGAGTCGCACGGAAGGTCCGATACTCCATCGAAATTCGAGCTTCCTCCACGGACGGACCCCGCGGGCGTTTGCGCCTGCTGCGGAATTCGTTCCTCAACTCGGAGCCGATTTTATCCGATGCTTCCTGACGGCGTGCGGACGGTGCAGTCTGCCGTGGACAATCTCCGGTGGTCTTGCGGATGTCCCCAGGCCGAAGGTGCGAGTGGAAGAGAGATTCGGAAGCTGTCTCGAGGAGCGCGATGCGACGTGCGGCGGTACTGACTCATTCTCTGCGAAAAGCCATCGTCTGCAAACCATTGATGGCCGCCGCAATGATCCTGCTGATCGTGTTCTTCAGCGGGACATTCCTCGTCATGGTCTGCGAGGACGCCCACTTATCGGAGGCAACCTCCATGATGGTTCCCGCGTTCCTCGGCGAACTGGGCCGCGTGCAAAGCCGCTCCATCGTCACCCAGATCAGTATCCTCGTGGCGTTGCTCTCGAGCATCGCCGTATGTGGTCCGACCGGAAGATGCCCTGTTTGTCATCGCCGAGTCGGAGCCGGCAGGAATCTGACCGGGCCAAGAAGCGCATGGGTTTGAATGTCGAACTCCGCCGGACCAATGCTGTGCGGAACGTAAAGAGGTTTTGGAAAAGGAGAAGCAATCATGGGTTGGTTTGACAACAAAGACACGATGCAGAAGAAATCCGCGTTGCGCAACGCCGTGGCCGTGATGCTGGCCGACGGCAAGGTGGAGCCGAATGAAATCGCCACGCTGGGCTTCATCTGCAGGCGGCTGGGACTGGAGCCCAGCGTACTGAACGAGATCGTGGCCAATCCCGGCCAGATCGAGTTCGTCGTCCCTCAGGACGCCACCGAGAAGGTCCGGCAGTTGGCCGACGTGGTGTTCATGATGATGGCCGATGGAAACATCAATCAGAAAGAACTGGATTGCTGCCGGGCGGTGGCGCTGGGCCTCGGATTCAGTGCGTCCACGGTCGTGGACGTGATTCTGGGCATTGCCGAAGCGATCAAGAACGGCGTCAACCGCGACCAGACCGTCCGGGTGGCCGAGAACATCCTCGGCAAGAGCCCGTCCCTTGTCTAAAGCCGACGGCGGACCGGACATGCAACAAAGACGACGGATCCCGGGTTTCGCCACGGGTACATTCTCGGGCGGAACCCGTGGTGCGTCAGATATCGCTCGCGGGCCGGCAGGAGAACAGAGAAGCGATGCCATTACTTCAACCGGGACAGATCATCCGGGACACCTATGAGGTGGAGCGTTACCTGGCCGAGGGCGCTTTTGCGGAGGTCTATCGCGTCAGACACAAATTCCTCGGCCGCCAGGCGATGAAGGTGTTCAAACATACCGGGATGACTCACGCCGAGCTCGATGAGATGATGGCCGAGGCAGTCTTGCTGTCCCAAATCGCCCACCCCAACATCGTAAAGGTATTCGATGCGAACACGGTCATGACGGACCGGGGAGAGTGCGGCTATTTCACGATGGAGAACGTTCCCGGCGGCAGTCTGGACAAGTTCTGGCGTTCGCACGGGGCCCAACTGGTTCCGGTCGAAACCACCGTCGATATTCTCAAACAGGTCTGTCGCGGGCTGAGTCTGGCGCACGGCAAGAACCCGCCCATCATTCACCGGGACATCAAGCCACAGAACATTCTCATCGGGTACGAGGCTGATGGCCTGCGGGCACGAATCAGCGACTTCGGTCTGGCCAGACAGGTCAACCGCCTGACGCTCCTGGCGACGGCCGCCGGCACGCTGGCGTTCAAACCGCCCGAGGTGTTCACGCAGGCCAAGAGCGACTCCGTGGCCGCAGACATCTGGGCGCTGGGCGTGATGATGTACATGCTGCTGACGGACAAGATTCCCTTCGAGGTCGACGAACACCTCGGATGGGGCAATGGCCAGGCCCTGCGAACACCGCCGCCGGCGCCAAGTCTGTACAACGTGGAGGCGAACGCCACCCTGGATCGGATCGTGTTGAAATGCCTTTCGCCCAAGGCGGAGGATCGTTACGCCGACGCCGGGGAGCTGCTCAAGGCGCTCGACGCATGGAAACCAGGAGCTTGCGGCTCCGACAAGTCCGCCTCGTCATCGACGAGCGTATCGCGGTTCTCCAAGAACGCGCTGGGCCCTCCGTCGGCTCCCGATGAGGAGCAGGCCGAAGCGCTCGTCCGCCGGGCGCTCCGTACCGCCACGCAGGAGGGCAATTTGAACGAAGCGGCTGACATTATGGAAGACGCATTCAACAAATGGCCCTCTCTGAGGGAGAAGTACGCCACCAAAGTCACACTGTGGCGTCGCGGGATTCAGATGTAGAAGAACGCCAAGAGGGGAAGGACCTTGAACGAGGAGAGGTCGAGGCATGCTGACAGGTGAGTGCCATACGTTGCTGGATATCTGCGGGCCGGACATCTACAGCCGCAATGCCTTTCGATTGCTCGCAGCGGATGTCGACGCCACCGGGCGGAAGATCAAGCGGAACGAGACGGAACTCCAGTCCGCCCTGGCGGTGGGCGAACTGGCGGAAGAGTACGGCGGCTTCCTCCGGCCCGATCCCCTGCCGAGCCGCGAGGAACTCCTGCAGGCAGGCCGGGTATTGGCCGACGCCAGGCAGCGCTTCGTACACGAGTTCTTCTGGTTCTGGCCGCTCCAGTGGGGCCAAAGCCATGCCGACGAGGCGCTCAAATGTGTTCAGGCCAACCAGGTGAGCGAGGCGCAGAGGCAATGGGAGAACCTTGTCGGCGGCGACAGCGAAGCGTCCTGGGCCGCCCGGCACAACCTGGCGATCCTGGGGCATTGGAAGGCGCTCGATCAGGAGCGAGAGATTCTGACGTCGACAGACCGCTCTGAGTTGACGGAAGAGACCCGGCGGCAATTCGATTCCCACTGGGACTTCGCTTTCCGGTACTGGGAATCGCTCTGCGCCAACGAGGAATTCTGGGCCCTCCAAGCCGAACGTATTGACGCGTTGAACGATCCGCGTCTGACCACGGGATTTCTGCACCGGTTTGCGCAATGGCTACCCATCGCGTTTGACAACATCAACGCCGACCTGGCGGTGGCCTACTGCGACCGCAAGCTGTACGATCGCGCCCGGGACCATATTGAGATCATGAAGGCGACCAACGAGGGGCACGACGACGTCGACGCCAGCCTGCGGCGCGTCACGAAGCCGCTCAACGGCCGGATCGACCATGCCATCGAAACGGCCACCTATCAACTGCACAACAACAAGACCGCCGGAAAGCAACGCTGCCTCGAGCTGTTCAACACGGTCGGTCACATCCTCAACGTCCTGGAGGTGCTCCTCGGCAGCGACTCGCAGGAATTCACCGAGACATGCGACCGCGTGGCGGAGAGCATGCTGCAATGCCAGATCGCCTACGGAAATGAGACGCAGGACTGGGCCAGCTCGCTCGAACTGCTGGAGACCACGCTTCAGATCGCCCGTGGAAGCCGGATGCGCGCCCGGCTCGACGAGAACATCGAAATCGTGCGTCAGAACCGACAGGGGGACCTCTGCTGGTTCTGCGGGAGCTGTCCGAAGGAGAACGAACACGCCATTCAAGTCACGTTGCACAGGTCCGTCACGTGGGCGGACATCAAGAGCAATCCAGCCCCGTACCGAGAAGCCATCGCTCAGATTGTCCAGCAGTTGATGTCCCAGTTGTCGGGTGCGACCGGTCCGATGGACCCGACGGGAATGATCCTCTTCGCGCAGCTCATGCAGGTCGCCAACACCGGAGATATTCGCGCCATCATACGCGCCCTCGACCCGTTCATCAAAGAATCCGTCGAGGTGCTGTCGCAGCAGGCGACAACCCTGGTCCCCCGATGCCATACGTGTGCGGCCGTCCATGCGGGACAGCCACTGGAACCGGTCGACGCCCTGGAGAAGAAGCTGAAGGCCGCCGACGACGCCGTCGAGCAGGCGGCGAGCGCCCTCGAAACGATCCGCAAGAGCATCGCTTCCGACACACAGACACAGGACGAGGCGCGATTCGTACAGAAGTGGGTCTTGTCGTCCAGACTGAAGTCGCTCCACGAGAAGCAGACGCTATGGATACCGCGGTACGAAACCGCCAAGAACGAGCGAGATCGGTTGCGGTCCAGACTGGAAGAACGAAGGAAGATAGGAAACGTCAAGCCGCTGGATCACCTTCAGTCGTGGCCCGGCGTGGTCAAAGCCAAACAGGACGGATTTCACATCGCGTAATGTAGTTCCGAGAAAGAGACGGCCATGCGAAAGTCCACGGTATCGAGAAGAAAAAGGGCCAAAGCCCAGAAGAAGAACAAGCTTCGCGCCACAACGCAAAGCCATCGCTCGTCGCTCGTCGCTCGTGGCCCGAGCGACCAGTCCGCCAAAGGCGGAACGAGCGACGGGCCGCAAGACGTCCGGGAACTGCTCGGTCCGCTGGCCCAGATCGCGACCAACGCCTGGCGGCTGAAGGTCCGCATGATCGATTCGGAGACGGGCGAGCCGAAGGAGGAGACCAGCAAGCTGTACCGCTTCGTCGAGGGGCTGTTCCGCGCGCTGGACGACGCCGGCATTGCGGTGGTGGACAAGACGGGAAAGCCCTACGACGAAGGCATGCCGGAGAAGGTCATCAGCTTCGAGCAGACACCCGGCCTGGCCAGAGAGGAAATCATCGACACCGTCCGTCCCACCATCCGCTGGAAAGAACGTCCGCTCTGCAACGGCGAGATCATCGTCGGACTGCCGGTCATTTGAGTCCTTTTGGTCCCTTAGGTCCTTTCGGTCTCAAAGGACCTAAGGGACAAAAAGGACCTAAGACGAATGAGAAAGGGATAGACATGAGCAAGCGAAGCACGATCGATTTCGGCATCGACCTGGGCACGACCAACAGCGCGATTGCCGTTCTTAACGGGGTCACGCCTGAGATCATCAAGAACAACGATGATCTGGATGTCACTTCTTCGGCGGTGCACATCAGCAAGCACGGACAACTGCGCGTGGGTAAGCGCGCCAGGCAGCAACTGCTCAGCGAAGCATCGGAAGACGACGTGTACATCGAATTCAAGCGGCGCATGGGAACGGACCACGTCTATGCGTTCCGCAGCGCCGGTGTGAACAAGAGCCCCGAGGAACTGTCGGCCGAGGTCCTCAAGAGTCTGTGCGGCGATGCGCAACAGCGACTGGGAGAGGAGGTTGCGGCCGCCGTGATTACGGTTCCGGCCGCCTTCGACCAGAAGCAGTGTGCCGCGACCAAGCGGGCGGCGGAGATGGTCGGCCTGCGACAGTGTCCGCTCGTGCAGGAGCCGGTGGCCGCCGCGCTGGCCTACGGTTTCCAGCTCCGGGCCGAGCGAGAGTACTGGCTCGTGTACGACTTCGGCGGCGGCACCTTCGACGCGGCCCTGATGAAGGCCGATGACGGCATGATCGACGTGGTCAACCACGGGGGCGACAATCATCTCGGCGGCGCCGATATCGACTGGGCCATCGTCGAGAAGATCGTCCTGCCGCGAGTGGCCAAGGAATTCAACTTCCCCGGACTGCATCGCAAGAACACCCGCTGGCGCACGGCGATCGCCCAGATCAAACACGCGGTGGAAGTGGCCAAGATCGAGCTTTCGCGAAGCGAGAAGACCTTCCTGGCCGACTGCTTGGTCAAGGACGCAACCGGCCAGACGGTGGAGATCGACTTCCCGCTGACACGCAGCGAAGTCACCGCGGTCGCCACGCCGATCATCATGGAATCGGTGGAGATCTGCAAACGCGTGCTCAAAGAGAAGGACCTGACGCCCCCCATGGTCAACAAGGTCATCCTGGTTGGCGGGCCCACGCTGGCGCCCTATTTCCGTAACATCCTCACCGAGCAGCTCGGCGTTCCGCTCGACCATTCCATCGACCCGCTGACAGTTGTCGCACGGGGTGCGGCGGTCTTCGCGGGTACGCAGCGATTGGTCTGCAATCCCGGCGCGCCGGGACAGGGCAGCTACCGGCTCGAACTGAAGTACAACGCCATCGGGCCGGACGAGGATTTCCGCGTCCGTGGCAAGGTCGCAGCCGAGCACGAAGACCTCACAGGGTTCACGGTCCGCTTCTCGAATCGGGCAACGGGCTGGGACAGCGGGAAGATCCCGCTCACGTCCGAGAGAACCTTCAAGGCCGATCTGCTGGCGGAGGCGGGAACGAGGAACACGTTTGCCATTCAACTGGCGGATGCGAAGGGCACGATCCAGAAAACGGTTCCCGAGGAGCTGGTGTACACCGTCGGTACCGCTCCTTCTCAACAGACGGTGATCAATTCACTGGGCGTGGAGCTTCGCGACAACGAGTTCGACGTGCTGCTGGAGAAGGGCACGCCGCTTCCGGCCAAACAAACACGGGTGTACCGCACGACCAAGGCGCTGGGCAAGGGAGATTCGGGAGAGATGCTGAGCATTCCCATTGTCGAAGGCGAGAATCCCAAGGCCGACCGCAATCGCCTCCAGGCGGTGCTGACGGTCAAGGGCAACCAGATTCGCCGCGACATTCCCGCGCAGTCAGAGGTCGAGGTGACGTTGATGATGGATGAGGATCGCATCATCCGCGCGCGAGCCTATATCACCATGCTGGACGAGGAATTCGAGGTCGTCATCACCCCGGAGACCAGGACGCCCGATGCGGCGCGTCTGACGCGCGAGTTGAACGACCAGAAGCAACGGCTGCGAGAGCTGGCCAACAAGGGCGGACCTTCCCCCGCCGTTGCCCAGCAGCAGGCGAAGATCGCCAACCTCGAAGACATGGTCGAAACGGCACAGGGCGACCCCGACGCCGCCAACAAGGCCGAGGCGCGGCTTCTCGAACTCAAGGCCAGCCTCGATCGAGTGGAAAACGAGTGCGGCTGGCCCAAGATGGTGCAGGACGCCCACGCACAATTGAACGACCTCGACAATGTCGTTTCGCAGTTCGGCGGCGAGAATCCGGAATTCGCCCGGCGCGCCGGAGAGCTGCGCGCGGAAGTGGAGCAGCTCATCGAGGAGCACCGCGACGACCGCCTGCCCAAGAAACTCCAGCAGGTGCAGGGTCTGCGCAACGAGGTGCTGATGTCGAAGGATGAATTCTGGGTCGCGGTGTTCCAGAACGCCAAGAGCAACAGAACCCGGATGAGTGACCAGACCATGGCGACCCGGCTGATCAGCCAGGGTGACGCGTGCCTTCAGCGCGGAGACATCCAGCAACTGCGCCAGGTTGTCGCCCAACTGATGGGCCTTCTGCCGGCCAGCGTCCAGGACGATGTCCGCAAGGGATACGCGGCCGGCGAGGTCTGCCTGCAGCGTTGACGGGAGAGTATGTCAGTCACGATGGTCTATGCCGGCCTGACCGACGTCGGGCGAATACGAGAGACGAACGAGGACGCGTTCGGCATCGATCATCAGCTCGGGCTGATGGTCGTCGCAGACGGTCTGGGCGGCCACCCGGCCGGTGAGGTGGCCTCGGCGTTCGTCGTCGAGACGCTGCCGCGCCAACTGACGATGGGACGGGCCGCCGGACTGGAGGACACGCAGGGCGCTGCGCAACTCCTGAGCCAGTCGCTGCTGATCGTCGCGGAACAGCTTCATGACATGGGATGTGCGACGCCGGAACGGGAAGGCATGGGCGCGACGGTCGTGGCCGCCCTGGTCAGCGGCGCCACGTTGTGGTTGGCCCATCTTGGCGACAGCCGGGCCTATCGGCTTCGCGATGGCCAACTGGAGATGCTGACACGAGACCATAGCCTCGGCAATGCCCTGCGCGACGAGGGCGTGATCGACAGTGGGGTCGAAGACCTGCCGGAGTACCACATGTTGCGACGGTTCATGGGGATGAACCAGCCGCTGCCGCCGGACGTCGGGGCGTTCGACCTCCGGCAGCGCGACCGTTATCTGCTGTGCAGCGATGGTCTGACGAACATGCTCGACGAAGAGGAAATCGCCGAGATCCTGCGGACCGAGACGCCCTGCGAGCAGATCTGCCGCCAGATGGTATCGCGGGCGAACGAGGCCGGCGGATACGACAACATCACCGTAATCGTAGCGGAGGTGCAGTCCGTGCCTGCCGACCACCTATCGTCCGCCAGGGTGGCACAAACGATCGCTTCATTGGACCCCGAGGAATCGCGCTGGGAGGGGCGAATGATTATTCGCCCCTACTGCACGGGACATCACTGAAAGGATAGGCGGATATGGAACCCGAAGCCGGTATCATGCTGGTCTGGCCGCTGGCCGCGATGGAAGCCCAAGCCCTGGGATGGTCCCAGATCGAGCCAGCCCATCTCTTGTGCGCGCTCTTGAAGTTCGCCGAAATGGACCCGGCCGACCTCGAACGCCTCGGCCAGACGAATGACAACCTCGGCAACCTGGCCCAGGAACATCAGGATCTGAAAGCGCATCTCGACGACCCGTGGGGAATCGCGGTGCCCGAGGTTTCCACCCGACTGCGGCGGGCCCTGCGACGACCGGGCAACGGCCCGCGAGGACAGAACCCGGGAGGGATGGTCCATCGCAGCGACGCCGCACGCGAGGTGTTTCGCGTGGCTCAAGGCGTTGCGGAACAGGCGGGCCGCCAAAGGCTGGGAGTCGTCGATCTGCTGGGCGCGCTTCTGAACGGGTCCGATGAATGGATTCGCCGCGGATTGGAGCAACAGGGAATCCCATCGGCGTCGCAACTGGCTCAGCGCAATCAGGCGATGGAGCAGTGGGCCGACGTGTTGGTTCCGCTCGCGTCGTCGGGCCGAGTCGATGACGCCGAGAAGAAACGAATTCTTGCCGATCCTGCCGTGCGCGTGCTGGCCGACGTCTTGGTCAAACCCACGGGACGTCCCTGCCTGTTGATTCATGGGCCCGACCGAACAGCGCGCGACGTTCTGATCGATCTGCTCAACCGTCCCGGCGACCGGAAACCTCCGAAGGTCGTCCAGGTCAACAGCCGGGCATTGCTGGAGCGTCTGGCTCGGGATGGGAACGCGTCGGCCGTCGGGTTCCTGGATTTGCTCTGCGACGAGTCGAATCAGAAGACCGTCTGGTTCTTCGACTCGCTGCATCGTTACCTGAGCGAGGAGCTGGCCCCGTCGGTCTTCCGGCTGCGCTTTGTCCAATGGCTCAAGCAGACGAACAGCCGATTCCTCTTCGCCGTCTCGCAGAGGCAATACGACAAAGTACGGGCGAATAATCATTCGCCCCTGCCGCTCGACTGGAAGAACACGTTCCAGCAAATTTGGATTCACAGTCCTTCGGCCCGCCCCCGGCGGGTGGGTATCGAACTGTGACGCCGTGGAAGATGAGAGTAAAGATCAAACAGCAAGATACAAAGATGAGGAAGTCCTCCGCCGAAGGCGGATTCCGCCATTTTGATTCTTCCCTTTTGATCTTTGCTTTTTGCCCTTGGGTGTTTGCCTTTTGCCTTTTGGTATAGTTTGAGGTGACTCGTGTTCACAGAGAAAGCACAAACGATCGTTTCCATGGCCAAAGACCGGGCCTACACGCTCGGACGGAATTGCATAGACGTCGAGAGCCTGCTGGCAGCCATTGCCGCCGACCGTGAGGCCGCCGTTCGACTGGCGGAGTGCCTGACCGCCGGCGACGTGGCCGAGCTGCGACGGCGCTGCCCCCAGTTCGAGCCGCCGGGACCCTGTCCGGGAACGATGCCGCCCGATGAACCGGTGCGTTTGCTCCTCGACAAGGCCTGCGAACTGGCGGGCGGGGAGGGAGTCCCCGACCGGACGCATCCGGGACTGGTGGGACTGCCCCATCTGATCTGCGCGGCCGCGATGTCAGTGGAAGTGGCGAATCTCCTGGGCGATCCGATCACGCCCATCGGCACCAGGCAGGCGATGAGTCTGCTGGCCCGCTGGGTGATGGACAGCGAATCCGCCACAGGCGGACTGGGCGAGCTGACCGGTCAGCTTCGAGCGTTGCGGGCGGCCCTGCTGGCGAAGGTGTTCGGACAGGATCACGCGGTCCATGCCCTGGTCGAAGGGCTTTACAATGCGCAGGTGACTGCGGGCGCCGACCACGATCGTCGGCAGCCGATGGCCACGTTCGTGTTTGCCGGGCCTCCCGGGGTCGGGAAAACTCACATGGCCGAACTGTGCGCCGCCCATCTGAAGCGTCCCTTCAAGCGGTTCGACATGACCGCCTACAGCGATCACCAGGCCGAGAACCAGCTCGTCGGCTTTGCCCCGTCGTTTCAGGCCGCCAAGCCAGGCCTGCTGACGGGGTTCGTCAAGCAGAATCCCAACGCCATCCTGCTGTTCGACGAGATCGAGAAGGCGCATCTGAACACGATGCAACTGTTCTATCAGATTCTCGACGCCGGCCGATTGCACGACAAGTTCGACGACGAGGACGTGAGCTTCCGCGACACGATCATCATCTTCACGACGAACGCCGGCCGCAGTCTCTACGAGAATCCCAACGCCAGCGGGATCTCGGCGGTCAACGCCGACTACCACAAGCGCACGATTCTCAGCGCCCTGGCGAACGAAAAGAATCCCACGACCGGCCAGCCGGCCTTTCCACCGGCCATTTGCAGCCGGCTCGGGCAGGGCTATCCGCTGATGTTCAACCATTTGGGCATCAACGAGCTCGAACGCATCGCCGAGACGGAAATGACGCGCACCGAAGCCCTGCTCGAACGGCAGTACTTCAAGACGTTCCGGCACGACCCGATCCTTCCGATCCTGCTGGTGCTGCGATGCGGCGCGAGCATCGACGCCAGGCAGTTGCGAAGCGAGGTGGAGCGATTCGTCAAGTCGGAACTGTTCAAGTTCTGTAGCCTCTACGAATCGCAGCGCGTCGAGAAGGTGCTCGAGGAGATCGATGAGGTGCTGTTCACCGTCGATCCGGCCCAGATCCGGAATCACCCCACGACGCAGAAGCTTCTGTTCAATTCGGACAAATCGACCGTGCTCCTGGTGGCGGATGAGGCGTTCGCCTCGCGCTGTCGGGCGGCCCATCCGGAGTTCGAGTGGATCCCGGCCGCGACGAAGGAAGAAGTAGTCAGCCAATTGGCCGCACGTGAAATCGACGTGATCCTTCTGGACCTGTGGGTCTCGACGGGACACGATCGGGCCGGCGAAGTACGGGCGAATGATTATTCGCCCCTACCCAGCGAGGGCCGGGTCGATCATCTCCCCCTGTCAGCCGCGGCATTCGACAACGGCCGGACGATCCTCCAGACAATTCGCAAGCGTTTCTCCGATGTCCCCGTCTACCTGCTGTCGTTCCAGACGCACCAGGCCGACGGCGCGACAAAGACCGTCTGCGTGGATGACCGGTACGACGCCAATCCGCCAGGGGCGGACCCCCACGGCAAGGGAAGGCCGCGGCCGATCGACGAGGAGCTGTTTCTGGCCTGCGTCCGAGCCGGCGGCGCCAGAGGGATGATCGCCACCGAATACGATGGACTCTCGAAAACGGACCCCGGCGCGCCGGGATTCGCGGAGGGCCTTCAGGGGATTCTGCTTCGCCTGTTCCGCGAGAGGGTGGCCGCAGACCTCGCGCGGCAGCGTCAGTGTCTGGAGTTCGACACGGTCGCCCGCGTGAACGAGTCGGCTCGTCATCTGGGAATCTGGACCCGTGGATTCCGGCTTCAGCGCGTCATCGAGGCCGAGGACGTGGTCGGCCTAGTCAGCGACGTGGAACGTCCGTCCGCGCGGTTCGACGACGTGTTCGGCGCCACCGCGGCGAAGAAATCGCTGGGCTTCGTGGTCGATTGGCTGAAGAACCGCAAGCGTTACGCAGGACTGGGGCTGCGCCCGCCCAAGGGGATTCTCCTGAGCGGCCCGCCCGGAACCGGCAAGACCATGCTCGCACGGGCCGTCGCCGGAGAGTCGAATTGTGCGTTCCTGGAAGAATCCGCCGGCAACTTCATTACCAAGTGGCAAGGCAGCGGTCCGGAAAACGTGCGGAAGCTGTTCCAGCGGGCACGCAAATACGCGCCCGCGATCGTGTTCATCGACGAGATCGACGCGGTGGGCAAGATGCGCAGCGGCGCGACCAGCAGCGAGTCCCGCGAGACCACGTTGAACACCCTCCTGACGGAAATGGACGGGTTCGGCGCGACGGCGGATGCCCCGGTGATCGTGCTGGCGGCGACGAACCTGGCCGACAAGCTCGACCCGGCGCTGAAGCGGCGTTTCGACCGCGAGATCACCGTGGACGAACCGGACCGGTCCGCTCGCCTGGCGTTCCTGCAACAGGCCATCGGAAAACTCTCGAAATCCGAGGTCGGCACCGAGACTCTCGAAGCGATCGCCAATCAGAGCGTGTACATGACCATCGCGGACCTGGCCCGCGTCGTCCAGGAAGCCGGCGTGATGGCGGCACTGGACGGATCGACCATCACCGACAGCATCCTGCTGGAGGCGTTCGAGAAGCAGCGCATGGGCGAGGCCCTGCCCTGCACGAATCAGGCAAAGCTGCTCCGCATCGCCCGTCATGAAGCGGGACACACGCTGGTCGCGTGGAAAAGCGGCACACCCGTCCATCAGGTGACGATCGTCGGACGCGGCGGGGCCGGCGGCTACATGGAACGCAAACATGATGACGACCGCGACCTGCAAACCAAGGAGGATCTGCTTCGCGATATTCGCATCTCGATGGCGGGTCGAGCGGCGGAACTGGTCTGCTATGGCCCGGACGCGGGTCTGAGCATCGGGGTCGGCGCGCCCCGAGCCATCGGCGGCGGAGGCGGCGACTTGCCCAACGCATCGCAAAAGGCGATCCAGATGGTTCGCGTCTATGGCATGGATGAGGAAATCGGACAACTGGCGCTCGATGAACTCAGCGTTGAAAACAGCCAGCGCCCGCTTGCCGAACGAACGCTCCTGCTGGCCGAGAGGATCGTGTCCGAGCAACTGGACGCTGCCAGGAAACTCATCGAGACCCATCGCGACGAATTCGACCGCCTGGTCGATGCGCTGGTCAAACATAACCGCCTGGATGAGGCGCAACTGACCGACCTGCTCGGCAGACAGCCCTCGCCATTTCCTGTAGGGGCGAATGATTATTCGCCCGTACCAGCCTCTTTGGTCCCTTAAGGCGTAGGGTCCCGGTGCGCCGGGATCGCACACCAAGTCGATAGACCAAAGGATCAAAGCAAAGATCAAACAGCAAAATGCAAAGATGAGGAAATCATCCGCCGCTGGCGGATTCCGCTATTTTGATTTTTGCTTCTTGCTCTTTGCTGTTTCTACTGCGCCATGCTATCTTCTGGAAAAAAGATGGCGGACGGCCGCCATGCCAACGACCATGGGGATGCCAATCTGAGACGAACATGGAACGACAGTGGAGTTGCCGGCACAGGAATTCGACTGGCCCGTATCGAGTTGCCCTTGGCTTGATGAGTTGGATGATAGTCTTGTCTGCGGGTTGCCATCCCGGTCTCAAGACTCCTTCGACCCCTTTGCCCGGCTCCGAGTTGCAGTATGGCGTGAGTTACTTCCAAGGCTCTTCTGGGGCCGATGTCAATTCCCTGCGCATCGAGGACTCGCGTGGTCTTACCGTGACAGTCGTGGCCCTGAGTCAGTGGCATGAGAACACCCTGAAGCCCGTAGCCTCACAGACCCGAATGATCACGGTGCTCCCGGCGAGCACGGCGGTGGCGGCCGTGCCGCGGCTGATGCGAGAAGCCAGGGTGGGCATCATTCCAAGCAGGACACAGTTCTGGGGGCAGATCGCCGTCAGAGGATCAGAGGCGCCTCTGCCCATGGAACGACTGCGCGGCATCCTGCCCAACGGGGTCGGCGCGGTCTTTCGCATCGCGGAAAGACCAACGTCGGACTCCAGCGCCATCCGGATGCTCGAGATTCAGATGCGCCGCCGGTCCGCCACGGACGGACCGGAACCGAACGTGCCGGCGATCCGCCAGCGGCGGATTTCGCTGGAGGTTTCCTTCGTGGCGACCGGGCACCTGAAGCCCGCCGCAGGCGGACCGGAGGCAGACGATTCCGGCAAGACCCAGGGGTCGTCCACGCCCGACTGGTCCGCCGCAGGCGGACTGACGACCGAGACGATCGTGCTGACGCCACAGGACATGCAGGAGCAAGACAGACTGGCGGTCGTGCTGCCGTCTCCATTTGAGGTGGCCGGACTCGTGGGGTTTGCGGTCCTGATCGAAGTGGAGTCGCCCCCGCCGGAAGGGACAGCCGAAGCGGCCGCCTATGCGGCGCTGTGGAAACAGTGCCAGGACAAGCTGCTGGTAGCTCCGGGAGCAGATGACGAGGATAACGGACCGCCGTTCGACGCCGGCAGACGGGGTATCGAAGATGCCCTTCGACTCCTTCCGTCGCCCACACACAGGCAGCGGGCGCTGCTGTACCTCGCGCAGGAAACCGCAGCGCCGTTGCTCGAAGATGTAACCCTTTCGGCGACGGACATCGTCGTTGACCATCTGGCGCACGCGGTCACCAACGAGTGCACATCGGGTCCGACCTTCGAGACGGCCGCGCTGGCATGGCGACTGGAGAGGACTGCGTATCGACTGCTCGTGAAGCTGCTGAGCGCCGATCAATCCGCCACGGGCGGACCTGACCTGGAGGCCATCGTGGTCCGCCACGCCGGCGAGGTGGGTCGCCATCCTTCCGTTCTACAGGAGATGGTCTCGGAGGCGACGAGCATCGAAGACCTGGAACAGCGGTTGCTCCTGGAGAACTTCATCTATCTGGAGGATATTTCGCCGGCCGCCAGGACACGGGCCTTTGAATGGCTGGCGGCCAGAGGCCGGGCGCCCGAAGGCTACGATCCCCTCGCTTCACTCAAGGAAAGACGCAGCGTTCTGAACCGGGTCCTACAGGAACAACCGTAGAGCCTTTAGGAGCATCCCGTGGGGCACAGAAAGAGAAGAACCAAGTCATTCTCGGACCATCCGGACCCGAGCCAGGGCGCCAGTCGCATGACGCCCACCGTCGGCGAACCCCCGGATCGGCGGATCGAACGAGAGGTGGGCCACCGTCATCGCTGGCTCCGGCGTCTCTTCTGGGCCTGCGTGATTCTGGCCGCCGTGATCGTGATCCTGCGCATCGCGCTGTGGTTGTCTCTGCCGTGGATCATCGACAAGACGATGGAGCAGTACGGCCTGAACGCGCGCTACGAACGGTTGAATCTCTCCCTGCTCACGGGAGACGCGGAACTGTGGCATCTGGTTCTCGTGCCGACCGACGCCAACACGCCATTTGCAGATGTTGAGTACTGTCGGGGGGCGGTCTCTCTGGTGACCCTGCTTTCACGTCGGCTCGTCGTCCGCCGCGTCGAGATCGACGGAATGGACATCAGTCTGACCCGGGCCCAGGATGGCACGTTTCCGCAACTGCGGACCCTGCTGACCGTCCTGCGGCAGCGCAGCGAGGCGGCGCAGCCGACCGATTCCGAGGCGGCCCCGACCTCCGTGTCGCCGCATCAAATCGACCTGACACCGCCGCTGCGGATGGACGCTTTGAGACTCCAGCACGTTCAGTTGCAGTTTCGAGACGAGACCGTGGAGCCGGTCTTCCAGACGCAGTTGGATCTGAACGTACGCCTTTCCGACCTCCGATCCGACAAGCGCAAGACGCGGTTCCAAGTCCTCCTGTCGTCTCCTCCCGTGCTGGACCAACTGCAGATCGACGGGACCGGTTCGGCCGAGGGCAGAGACCTTCTGGCGGAACTCCACGTCGCCCTCCAGGGCCTGCATCCCGACGCGGTGAAGGACTACCTGGCCGATCTGGGACTCGTTCCCGATGCGCGCAATCTGGCGTTGTCCTGTAGCGGATCCGTCCGCGTCCAGGGAATTCAGGTAACGGAAGCCAACGATGTGGCCCCGTTGATCGAGCAGACCGCTTCGCCGAACGAGGTCGCGGCGGCCCTTTCGTCCGCCACACTCCGGGTTCAGCTCGAATCGAAGAACACGACCGTAACGATCGACGGCACGGAGCATTTCGTCCTGGAGCACGCAGTGGTCGACGCCAACGTGGCCGACTCCGGCGCCATTCAAGCGGGGCAGATACGGATCCGTGGTGGCGCGTTCCACGCCTGGAGGAGGCCCACCGGTTTGCTTTCGATGGGAGGTTTCGAATTCACCCGTCGATCGTCGCACGTTCCGCCTTTGGCGGATGGCCCGAGCGACCAGTCCGCCAAAGGCGGAACCGGCGACGGCTTTGCGTGGTCCCTTGACGGTGTGGAGGTGCGCGACGTGCGACTCGTGCTCCACGATCAGTCCGTGTCGCCACAGACCAATCTGGTGCTGGACCTCAACGACGTGACGGTCCGCAGCGCTCGATCTGGACAAGATGGACTGGCGCTGACCGCTCGTTTGGGCGCGCCGGGCATCGTCGAAACCCTCCAGGCCGATGGGACAATGGTCCTGTCGTCTTCCCGGAGCAACGCGGCGCTCAAGATATCGGGCACGGGAATCCGCCCCGATCTTCTGAAGCCGTATTTTGGAAGGCTCGGCCTGGAGTCCCTCTACACGGGCGGGACATTCTCGTGCGACGTGAACGCGACGTTCACCAATCAGCCGAATGAACCCATCGAGGCGTCCGGGGCCATCAGGAATATTCACTTACAGGACACCGAAGAGCTGTTCGGCCTCAAGGCCATCGACGTTCAAGGGGTGAAGATCGACCCCGCTGCCGGGGCAACGCGCATCGATCAAGTTGAAATCTCGGGACAGCGCTTGGCCGTGGCGCGAGACAGAGAAGGCTGCCTGGCCACTTTGGGCTTTCGACTCGTCGGCCGCAATGATTCCGGATTGCAGATTCCGGATGACGGATTCGGCACCCAGCGCGGCGGCGACAAATCCGCCATCCGAAATCCCCAATCCTCAATCGCATCGACTCCCGATGCGCATCGGGAAAGGACCACGAGGATTGAGATCGGGCGCCTGTCCTGGCACGACAATCGACTGACCTTTGTGGATCGAATGGTCACGCCCGCCAAGACTATCGCGGTGCCGGACCTTGGCTTTGAACTGACGAACCTTGTCCTGGGCGGCGATCCCAACGCGGCATCGCCCGCATCGGTCAAGGCGTGGCTGCGCAGTCCGGGGACCATCGAGACCGTGGAGTTGAGCGGCTCGGTTGCACCGGAGGCGGCCGGGCTGTCCTTCGATCTGGACCTGCGCGGCGACGGCCTGGCTCTGGTCGCGATGGCGCCCTATCTTGCGGCCCTCGGGGCCGAGTCCAGCATGGCGGAAGGGAGTGTCGCCGCCCGAACGAAAGGGCGCATCACGTGGGGAAGCGACGGGCTCCTCTGCTCGGCAACGATCCGCGATGCGGCGGTCAACGATGGCGCCGCCGAGATGGCGGGACTCGACCAGATCGACATCGCGCAGCTCCAGCTCGCTACGGCGGGTCTTGCGGTGGAGCGCATCACGCTCGAGCGGCCACGGCTGATGCTCTCTCGCGACGAATCCGGCGTCCTTGCCTGCGCGGGCCTGCGTATCGTCCCGGGGCAGAAGACCAAGACAGAGACTCCGCCGAAGCCGGTTTCCCCCATGCGTGTGGGTCGTCTGGAGGTGAAGAACGCGGAGATTCAGTGGTCCGATGACGCCGTGACGCCGGCTGTATCCCAGACCATGGGGATCGACCTCGTCCTGAGCGACCTCGCCCTCGGAGTCGAATCGCCTCCGGCGACGATCAGCGCGACCGTCAGGGCCCCAGGCATGGTGCAGCAGGCAACCGTCGCCGGGCAGCTTCAAACCACACCGTCAAAACAGGGAGCCGACCTGACGCTGGACGCGTCGGGAGTCAATGCGGGACCGCTGCTGAGCTACCTGCCACCGGCCGTAAGACCGACCCTGGAAGAAGGACGGCTCCACGCCCGAATCACCGGCGAGTTGACAGCTCATCCCGAAGGCGGCCGGCGTATCCGCGTCAGCGCAGCCGATGTGGATTACCGCGGGGACTCCGAGCCGGAGCCTTTCCTGCGATTCGACTCGGCCGAACTGGCCGTCGATCGCTTCGACCCGAATGCGCACCTGATCTCCATCGAGCAGATATCGCTCCAGGGTCTCGAGGCCACCGTCGAACGCAAGGCCTCCGGCCTGATGAGCTTGCTCGGATTCGACTTTGGCAGTGTAGGACGGGCTTCAGCCCATGCGGTCGATACAGTTACAGAACAGCCGGCGGCCCAACAGGCCGTGCCCGATCAGGCGCAGCGCCTTGCGAGCGGCGTCGCGCGGAAGGCCCGGCGGAATCCGCTTGTTGTCCTCGAGCGATTGTCGCTGGAGGCCAGCAAACTCACCGTGAAGGACGCCGCCAGACCGGCGGCGAAGCCCTTGGTCATCTCGAATTTGCAGGTCGCTAATTCCGAGACCGTCAAGCTCCTCGGGGATGAGCCGGACACCAATCCACCCGTCAAGATCGATGTCCACGGCCAGATTGAACCGCTGACCGAGTCTCTTTCGCTGAAGGTCGAAGTTTCTCCCTTCATCGCCCAGCCCCAGATTCTCGCCGAGTGGGACATCACGCAGATTCAAGGCCCGGGATTGGTCTCCATCCTGCCGGAGGTCCGCAGCGCTGTGGATGCGAACAGCCTGCACACCGGGAGGTTCTCCGGGACCGCTCAATTGACGCTGCGCATGGAGCGACGCCACGTTGCGGAGTTTGACTTCAGCAGACCCTTTGGCCTGGACGCATCGTTCAAGTCGGCGACCTTCCGCGACGCGCAGACGGACACCGTGCTGGCGGGAGTGGAGGAAATGCGGATCGTGGCGCCAAGGGTAGACCTGAAGGGCGGCAGCGTTCATGTCAAGGAGATCGGCCTGGTGAATCCGCAGGGGGCGATCCGGCGGGAAACCGACGGATGGCATCTGCTCGGACTGACATGGAGAACAACCGCGAAGGAGCGATCGACCGATGCGAATGCGATCGCGCCGGCCAATCCGCAATCGCCAATCCCTAATCCGCAATCCGCGTTCGACCTGCGCGTCGATCAGTTCCTGGTGACGGGCGTCGATTTCGCTCTCGTCGACAACACGGTGGCCCCCCCGATGTACGTGCCCCTGAAGGGCCTGGACGTGGAGGTTCGTGGATTCGCCACGGCCGGCGCCGGCGTCAAGACCCCGATGCGTTTCAACGTGATTGCGACGGCCGGGGAGGTGCCTCTGCCGCAGACCAGGCGCAGCTCCACAGTCGATTCCGCGGAGCCGGCGGAAGGCACGATCCAGGACTCTTCGGAGCCCTCGACGATGGAGAATCGCCTTCTGTTTCAGGAGCTCTCGGCCACCGGACGCCTGACGCTCTATCCGCGTCCCGACGGCTGGGTGAAGGCCGGTCTGAGCGGACTGGAGCTGGTCAATTTCAAGGGCGTGGCCGGCCAGAACGGCATGACCCTGCGCAAAGGCGTTTTCGACGCCAGCGTGGACATGCGGTTCCACAAGGATCAGCCCCTGTCGACGCGGGCTCGGCTGGTCTTCACGGACCTGTCACTGACCGAGCCGCCCGATGGCTTTCTGGCGCAGCTTCTGACTTTGCCGGCGTCCCTGGACACGGTGCTCTTCATTCTCCGGGATGCGGGCGGCTCGATTCGGCTGCCGCTGTCGTTCAAGATCGACGAGGATGGCCTTTCCCGCGGCCAGGTCACGCAGGCGGCGGTGGGAGCCGCTGCCACTCTCATCGCCGGCGCCGTTGCGGGTTCCCCCTACCGGGTCGCCGGAACGATCGGCAATATCCTCGGCGGGGAGAAGGAGGAGACGAGCGGCGCGGAGACCCACGTCGTGGAGTATGCCGCCGGCGTCACCGCGCTTTCCGACCGCCAGGCCGCAGAGCTGGCCCAAATCGCCGAGCGTCTGCGAAATGAACGAGACCTGGCCGTCACGGTTCGACATCACCTGGGCGGAGCAGACATCGAAAAGGCCGCCGGCCTAGTCAATCTGTCAGACCCACAGACGAAGGCCCTGTTGGCCAAGCTGCGGCAGGAAAGGACGGAACTCCAGCGACGAAGGGACGAACTGGCAGGCCAGACTCGCGCGGCCTATACGGCAGGCTACCGCGGGAACGTCACGGACAGGACAAGGCAATTGCAGCAAGTCGAGACGCAACTGGGCCTGATCGAGCGGGCGCTGGACAACCTTCTCGAGACGATGCGCCCCGGCTCGGAGTACGCCGCCAGAAGACGCGTGCAGGACGCCTGCATCGCTATCGGCAAGGCGCGCATCGAGACTGTCGCAGCGCTTCTGGCGATCGAGCCCGTCGCAGGCGGACCCGAGGCAGCCGGTCGCATCACCTTCGTACCGCCTCGCTTCACGGAAGCAAGCGAGCCTGGGGGCCGGATCACCCTTACGCTCTCCAAAAGCAAGGCGCGGTAGGGGCGAATAATTATTCGCCCGTACTCCTTTGAAGTACGGCGAGGCATCCTGCTTCAAACTTGAAACTTCAAACGGCTTCAAACCTGCTTGAGTTCTTCTCAGACACCGGCTATAGTCGAGTTGGCGTGCAAAGCACACCGTACGTCTATGTTGTGTCTTCGTGGAGAATTCGAGAGGATCGGGCATGTCTTCGGAAAACAGGTGCTCACGTCGTCGGTTTCTCAGAGGCGCCGCAGCTATCGCAGGGGCTGGGGCTATTCCGTACTTCGTTCCGCCGTCAGCGATGGGGGCGGCCGGCGCCCTCGCCCCGAGTGAGCGAATCGCAATGGGTTTCATCGGCCTCGGAACTCAGGGCTCCGGCCTGATGCGCGCCTTCCTGGGTCAGAAGGACGTGCAGGCGGTCGCCGTCTGCGACGTCCTGGCGAGCCAGCGCGAGCGAGCCAAGCAGACCGTCGATCAGCGTTACGGCAACACCGACTGCGCCATGTACAACGACTTTCGCGAGGTGTGCGGGCGCAGCGACATCGACGCGGTCTGCATCGCGACGCCGGACCACTGGCACGTGCTCGTGTCGGTGGAGGCCGCCCGCAGCGGCAAGGACATGTACACTGAGAAGGCCCTGGGCCTGAGTCTGGCCTGGGACAAAGCCCTCCAGCGGGCCTGTCAGGCGCGCGGCACGGTCTTCCAGTGGGGAACGCAGCAGCGATCGGATCGGAACTTCCGCTTCGGCTGTGAGCTGGTGCGCAACGGACGGATCGGCAAACTGCATACGATCCTGGTGGGCGTGCCGTATGATTTCGCCTTTCCCAACCAGCCGACGCAGCCGGTTCCGGAAGGGCTGGATTACGACCTCTGGCTGGGTCCCGCTCCCTGGACGCCGTATACGTATCAGCGTTGCCGTCCCTGGACGGAAAAGGAGAGCTACTCGATCTGGTATCACATCTCCGATTACTGCCTGGGCGGTATCGGCGGTTACTGGGGCGTCCATCACGTGGACATCGGCCAGTGGGGTCACGGCACCGATGACACCGGCCCGGTCGAGATCGAGGGCACGGGCGCCTTTCCCGCCGACGGACTGACGGACTGCGCCACCAGTTGGAAGGTCACGCACACCTACGCCGACGGCGTGAAGATGATCTACATGGATGAAGCCCAGTACAAGCACGGTGTGACCTTCCAGGGCACGGAGGGATGGGTGCACATCACGCGCGAAGGGCTCTGGGCCGAACCCGAGTCGCTGCTGACCTCGACCATCGGGCCCGATGAAATTCACCTTCCCGAGAGCAAGGGGCACCAGCGTGACTTCCTCGACGCGGTCAAGACACGGGGCCGCACGATCTGTCCCATCGACGTCGCCGTGCGCACGGACACGATCTGTCACCTGACCGACATCTGCACGCGTCTGGGCCGCAAGCTGCGATGGGACCCCGTCAAAGAGGACTTCCTCGACGATCCGCAGGCCAGCCGGATGCTGAATCGGCCCATGAGAAGCCCGTGGCATCTGTAGAAGCAACCTGCCACAGATCATTCAGGAGACGTGCCAGATGACCAAGAAGACCGCCCGGCAGGGCAAATTCGAAATCGGAAACTCGAAATCCGAAACAAGCACGAATGGCGCAAAGGCGCCAAATCCCAAACGGACGCCGCCGGCTTGCGACAGCGTTTCGGTCTTCGGGATTTCGTGCTTTGGATTTGTTTCGGATTTCGTGCTTCGGGCTTGGGGTTCCTTCCTGCTGCTGTCGTGCGTCAGCAGTCTGTCCATCGCGGCCGAACCCACCTCGACCAAGGCCCCGCTGTCCGTCGGATGGTCCACCATCGACATCACGCCGGAAAAGCCCGTCGCCCTGGTCGGGCAACTGCACAAGCGGATCTCGCAACGGGTCCTCGACCCACTGACGGCGACCGCGCTGGCGGTCGAGACGAAGGGGCCCGAAGGCCGGTCCGAACAGGCGATTCTCGTATCCTGCGACGTGCTTTATATCCGCAAATCCACGCTGGACAAGGCAAGGGACCTCCTCAAAACGAAACTGCCCGACTTCGACGCGAACAAGCTGGCCTTGAACGCCACGCACACGCACACCGGCCCGGGCTTCGCGGATGAGGACTTCGGCGACCTTTACGATGTCAGCGAGGACGATGGAGTGATGAAGGCATCCGAGTACGGCGCGTTCTTCGCAGAGAAGGTCGCGCAGGTGGCGGCCGAGGCGTGGCAGAAGCGCAAGCCGGGCGGCATGAGCTGGGGACTGGGGCATGCGGCGGTGGGGATGAACCGGCGCGCTCGCTACTTCGACGGCTCGGCGGTCATGTACGGCGCCACGAACCGGCCCGAGTTTTCCGGGATCGAAGGATACGAGGACCACGGCGTGGAGATGCTCTTCTTCTGGGACGGCAGCCCCAAACTGACCGGGGTCGTGATCAACATCGCCTGCACCTCGCAGGAAACGGAAGGCCTGAACGAAGTCTCCGCCGATTTCTGGCACGATGTTCGGCAGGAGCTTCACGAGAAGATCGCGCCGGACCTGTTCGTCCTGCCTCAGTGTGCCGCGGCGGGCGACCTGTCACCCCATCTGCTGTTTCGCTCGCGCGCCGAGCAGATCATGATCGAGCAGCGGGGCCTGTCCCGCCGTCAGGAGATCGCCCGGCGGATCGTCGGCGCCGTTCAGGATGTGCTGCCCCTGGTCCAGCGGCGCGTCGAGACCGAGGTCGTCTTCCGCCACGCCGTCGCGCGAGTGGATCTTCCGCCGGCGAAGTCCGTCGACGCGCCCTTTTACACGACGGACACGATTGCGCCGGTCGAGCTGCACGTGCTGCGGCTGGGCGAGGTCGCCATGGCGACGAATCCGTTCGAGCTGTACCTCGACTACGGAATCCGCATGAAGGCCAGAAGCCCGGCGACGCTGACCCTGCTGGTCCAGTTGTCGTGCCAGAACTGCGGCTACCTGCCGACGGAAAAGGCCGTCCAGGGCGGAGGATACAGCGCCGACAAGTTCGTCGTCGGACCCGAAGGAGGCCAGGCGCTCGTGGACGAGACCGTTCGGCAGATCGAGACGCTCTGGCAATGAAACCAACTGCACGTGACGCTGGAAATCAGTGGCCGACCGCTGTAGGATGGGCTTTAGCCCATGCTGTATCGGCCGCACGGGCTGAAGTCCATCCTACAATCTAAGATCCGTGGAACAGTATTCTTGTGTGGAGGCTCGATCATGGCCAATCGCCATAGCAATCTGTCGTCCAGTCCGTCGCCGATGAGTCGACGTGAGATGATGTCGATGTCCCTGGGGACTGCTCTTGCCCTGGGCGCAACCGCGCTGACGGCGGTAGGGGCGAATGATTATTCGCCCGTGCTCCAGCCGGGCAAGCCGACGCGCAAGCCCATCTTCAAATCGCTCAAGTTCGGCATGATCGAAGGCGACATGTCCATTCTCGACAAGTTCAAGCTGGTCCAGGACCTCGGCTACGATGGGGTGGAGCTGGATTCGCCCGGCGGGCAGGACAAACAGCAATGTCTGGAGGCCAGCCGGAAAACCGGCCTGCCCATCCATGGCGTGGTCGATTCGCGACACTGGTCTGTGCGCGCCACCGAAGCCGACCCGAAGCGCCGGCAGGAGTGCCTCAACGATCTGCTGACTGCAATCAAGGAGTCTCACTATTGCGGCGGCTCGACCGTGCTGTTCGTCCCGGGCCACGGCAACGACGGTCCCGAGAGCGAGATCGTCCCACGGTCGCTCGACGTGATCGGCCAGGCGCTGCCCACGGCCGCCAGGCTGGGGATTCGCATCCTCATTGAGAACGTGTGGAACCGGATGTTCTACGACCACGACGGCGCCCCGGAGCAGGGAGCCGAACGCTACGCCGCCTTCATCGACGCCTGCCGCAGTCCCTGGGTGGGCGCGTACTACGACATCGGCAACCATCACAAGCACGGCCGGCCCCAGGAGTGGATTCGCACCCTCGGCACGCGGATCGTCAAGCTCGACGTCAAGGGCTACAGCCGCGAGAAGAACAACTGGTGCGAGATCGACGAAGGGACGATTGACTGGCCAGCGGTCCGCGAGGCGCTCGACGAGGTCGGCTTCACCGGCTGGTGCACCGCGGAAGTCGGCGGTGGAGGCCGCGAGCGGCTGGCTGATGTCCTCGCCAGATTGAATCGCGTGCTGCCGGATTGACCATCCTACCGCTGTCGGGCCAGCTCCAGCGATCGGGTCGTGATGAAGTACTTGACCTTCATGAAATCGACCTCCCACGGAGGCAGACTGCCCTTGGCGAGGTGGTCGAGATAGCGCTCGGTGACGTGGCGGAAGTGCGCCTCGTGGCCGATGAGCTGCTCGGGCGGGATCACGACCTGCCAGCCACGTCGGTCGGATTTCAGCGATAGACCTGGATACTCGCTCCCAAGCCGCTCGATCGCGGCGTGCAGCGCACGTTCCAGCCGGCCGAGGTCCGCGTCGGGAGCCGGCTCGACGTAGAGCTGGGGCTGGTAGTTCTGCTCGGCGCCCTGACGAATAACCACGTGCGCCCGGCTGCCGCGCACCAGCGAATAGTGCGTGTCACCGGTGCCCTGTGGCGCCTCGAAGGCCCAAGTCACCGCGAGCCTGGTGTGTACGCCATCGACGGCATACACCGCCTCGCCGTTGCAGTAGTAAGGTAGCGCGCCTTCGTCATCGAGCTGGCTTTGGAGGTAGTCGGGGAACTCAGCGGCCCCGGCAACCTTCTCATACTGCGCCCGGGTGATCCGCGTCGGCCAGTGCCTGGCGCGAAGGACGGCGACCTCGGTTCGATAGTCGATCCTCTGGCCGGAGAAGCACGTCCACAGCACCAGATCGATCAGGTGGGTGGTGACGTCGACGAGACCCTCGCCCTGCTGGGCGGTGTCGAAGTACCAGGTGGGCCGGCGGATGGGTTGGCCCGAGACGTACTTGAAGAAATGGTGCACACTTTCTTTGACGACCGCCGGATCGTCGGGCGTGCCCTTTTCGAGCTCGCCGAAGACCTCCGTGTCGAGCACGAGCCGCTTCTGCAGGATGCACAACCGGTTGTGGCGCTCGGTCATGATGTCGTAGATCAGCAGCCCCTTGCGCCGGGCGTCGTCGAAGGCCCGCTCCAGTTCGGCGAATCCCGCTGCATCGATGCACATAGGCTTGTCGGCAAACACGTTCAGACCCGCGTCGATCGCGGCGCTGAGGTACTCGGTCTTGCGGCGGTTGTTGCCTGACAGGACGACGATCCGCCGTTGGCGGACCTTCTCCGCTCGCATCCTTTCGAGGTAGTCGGGTCCGATATAGACCTGCTGCTGCCAACTGGTAGGCTCATCCGGGCGGCGATTGAAGCCCTCGACCCGCCCGAGGTACTCCTGCACTTCCGGTCCATCGGGGGCATAGACGTGGACCGTCGGGTCGATCTGCTCGTACATCGTCTTCTGGACCAAGGCGGCGTGGTAATGTCCCGGATCGAGCACGATCAGCCGGACGGGCGTCCCGGTGCGTCTGCCCGCCGGCGAACAGGACAGCGGGACCACGAGCAAACAGAAACCCACAACCGTCAGCGCCGCGGTCCGCACCATGGCCAATCCCTCTGTTTATACGATGATCCAAATCCGGTCAGCCGGAGTCTACTGGCTCAGGCCACCTTCGTAAAGGGCCGGGTGGCCGCCTCGCAGGGGCGAATGATCATTCGCCCCTACCCTCGGCCCTCGCGTCGGCGAGTGGCACGATAGCGGGCGCTGGCCGGCGAATTCGTTGCTTGCGGAGCCGGGCCGGGCGGTGGTATCATGTCGGCATTGGCGTTCATGAAGGAGACTGCAATGAATGCAAAAGGTGCACACGCCTCACGTCGTAGCGCCGGGACTTGGCGCGGTCGAATTCTCCCGTTCCTGCTGGCGGTCGTCGTATGCGCCTTGGCGGTTTGCAGCGTGCCCGCCAGGGCATCGAGCGCGGATCAGTGGCAGGCAGGGGTGGCGACAGCCGTCATCACGCCGGACCAACCCATGTGGATGGCCGGCTACGCCGCCCGCACAAAACCCGCCGAAGGCAAGGTCCACGACCTGCACGCCAAGGCGCTGGTCTTCCAGGACGCCCAGGGGAACCGCCTGGCCATCGTCACGGTGGACCTGCTCGGCATCGACCGCACGATGCGCGACTGGATCGCCAACCAGGTCGAGCAGCGATACCGCCTCGCGCCGAAGGACCTGCTGATCAACGCGTCGCACACGCATTCGGGACCCGTGATCCGCGAGAGCGCGTACTCGATCTACGGACACTCGTTCTACGACCTGACGCCCGAACAGCTCGTGCAGTCCGACGCCTACAGCGACCAGTTGCAGGAGAAAATCGCGACGCTCGTCGGCGAGGCCATCGCAAAGCTGGCCCCCGCCAAGCTATCGTACACGCACGCACGCGCGGGTTTTGCCATGAACCGCCGCCGGCCCACGGCGCGAGGCGTCATCAACAGTCCTCATACCGACGGCCCGGTCGACCACAATGTCCCGGTGCTGCGCATCGACGATCCCGACGGAAAGCCGCGGGTGATTGTGTTCGGATATGCCTGTCACGCGACAACGTTGAGTCTCTACGACTACTGCGGCGACCATCCCGGCTTTGCGCAGGAATACGTCGAGCAGCGGTTTCCGGGCGCAACCGCGCTGTTCATCGCCGGTTGCGGGGCCGATCAGAACCCGTATCCGCGCACGCCGGATCGCGCGCTGGACCTGTGCCGCGAGCACGGCCACGCACTGGCCAACGCCGTCGAAGCGGCGCTCCAGGGCGTGCCCAGACCCGTTCGCGGCCCGCTGCGAACGGCGCTGGAGGATGTGACGCTGGACTTAGCCGAGCCGCCCGGCAAGGAAACGCTCGAACAACAGGCCAAGTCCGACAACAAATACGAGCGGCTGCACGCCGAGTTTCTTCTCGAACAACTGCGTCACGAAGGGAAAATCCCCTCGACCTATACGTACCCGGTGCAGGTGGTCCGGTTCGGCGACGACCTGCTGATGGTGGCGCTGGCGGGCGAGGTGGTCGTCGACTACTCGCTGCGTCTGAAGCACGAGCTGACGGACACGCCGCTTTGGGTCGCGGGCTACTCGAACGATGTCTTTGGCTATGTGCCCTCGGCCCGCATCGTCCACGAGGGCGGCTACGAAGGGGGCGGCGCGATGCTCTATACGCCCCTGCCCGGCCCCTTCCAACCGTCGGTCGAGGAAGTGGTCGTGGCCAAAGTGCACGAACTGGTGCATCGCGTGAAAACGGAACAGTGAAAAGGATGGATGGGAGACTCAAATATGAAGTACTTGCGCTGCGTTTTTTCGTTGGCCGTCTGCCTGTCGGTGCACCTCGCCCCGGCCCGGGCGGACCTGATCGCTCGAATCCACGACTCGGGCTTCGCGCTGGCGCACGACACCTATAACGGGATGGGCGCCGCCAGCGACGGTCGGATCTACTACGTGCTGAGCTCGGAGTCCTATGAGGTCGGCGCGCAGATGTATTGCTACGACCCGGCTACCGACAAGATCGAGCACGTGGGTGACATCACCGAAGCCTGCGGCGAGAAGGACACCAAGACCATTGTCCAGGGCAAGTCGCACGTCACGTTCGTCGAGCGCGAAGGCAAGCTCTATTTTTCGACGCACGTGGGCTACTACAGCATCATCGACGGCATGGAGAAGATCGGCATTCCGCCGGAAGGCTGGAAGCCCTATCCGGGCGGACACTTCCTCGCCTACGACATGACCACCAAGAAATTCGAGGACCTGGCCAAGGCCCCTCGCGGCGAGGGAATCCTCACCACGA
>CAZOFX010000004.1:0-110677 GCA_964579055.1 uncultured Pirellulales bacterium | reverse complement strand
TGGCGGCGAAAGGTATGTCAAGGGGCCTGTACCACCAAGGTACAGGCCCCTTTCTCGTTGGTCATCCACCGATGGATAGCGTATCTGCCCGGCGAGCTACGCGATCCGTTTGAGCAGCCAGGCCATGTTTTGGCCGAGGGTTCGCATGGTTTGCAGGCCTTCCTCGTCCCGCTCGACCTCGCCGGCGGCTCGGCCGATGCCCATGTTCCAGTAGCTCGAGCCCGGCACGATCATCTGGCCGATGAAGAAGAAGTGGTTGATGGTGTCGAAGGCGTGGATGGAGCCGGCCCGCCGGACCGCGACCACTGCGGCTCCCACCTTGCGTCGGAGCATGTCGCTATTGGCCCGGGCGACAAATCCGGCCCGGTCGATCAGGGCCTTCATCTCCGTCGTCACGTCCGCGAAATAGGTCGGCGACGCCAGGATGATGCCGTCGGCCTGGACCATCTTCCCGATGCAGTGATTGGCGATGTCGTTGGTGACGACGCATCGACCATCCTTATTCTTGAAACACTGGCCGCACGCGGTGCAGCCATGGATGGGCTGGCCGGCCAACTGGACCAGTTCCGTCTCAATGCCTTCGGCCTCCAGTTCCGCAAACACCTGCCGGACCAGGATGGCGGTGTTGCCGTCTTTTCGGGCGCTTCCGTTGAAAGCCACAACCTTCATCGCATGCTCTCCTTGCCGTTGAGAAATCGATGGTTTCGGATCGTCGAGGCCGCATGCTATTCCATACGCCGGCGATCCGCAAGGTCGTAGCGCGCGTCCTTGACCGGCCCGCCGATAGGGGATTGGCTCTCTCGCCGGCCAAACGCCCGAGAAAAATGGGCCGGGCCGGGCAGAAAAGCGTCGGGAGACCCCGCCCGCCTGCCCGGCGTGGAATTTCCCGCAATAAACGATTCCGGCCTACGACCAACTCAATGTGGCCGAATGGAGGCCGAAAACAGGCAATCAGTGGGGTTAACGAGATTTGAGGAGTTCGAACATGATTACGAAATGGCTAAAAATTGGGGCAATGGCAACGGTCGGCCTGGGGCTGGCCGGCGGTTTGCTGTTCGGAAAGGACATCGTCAGCTACGCCCGCAGCTCCGCCAAGGGCGTGCGGACCGTGGTCAAAGACTCGGTCCCGATCGAGTTCGAGTTGCGTCGGGCCCGCGACCTGCTGGAAGAGATCATCCCGGAGATGCACGCCAATGTCCGGCTGATCGCCCAGGAAGAGGTGGAAGTGGCGGCGCTCAAGGGCGAGATCGCCAAAAACCAGGAAGGTCTTGAAGACGAGCGCACCAAGATCAAGACGCTTCGCGGCTCGCTGGAGACCCCGCAGGTGCAGTATTGCTTCGCAGGCCGGCAGTATAGCCGCGAGGACGTCAAGGCCGACCTGGCGGCGCGGTTCGAACGGATCAAGGAGAGCGAGCTGGTCCTGGCGAGCAAGCAGCGTCTGCTGACCTCCCGGGAAAACTCGCTCAACGCCGCCGTGCAGTTGCTGGAGAAAACACGCTCGCAGAAGAACATCCTGGAGAACAGGATCGAGACGCTGGCCAGCCAGTATCGGATCGTCAAGGCCGCCTCCGTCGGCTCGAAGGTCCAGGTCGACAACGGCAAACTCGCCCAGACCGAGAAGCTGATCGCCCAGATTCAGAAGCGTCTGGACGTGGCCGAGCGCGTGCTGGCGCACGAGAGCCGGTTCATCGAGGCGATCCCGGTCGACACCGTTGTCGAAGCGGACCTCGTTGCCCAGGTGGACGAGTATTTCCAGCAGCACGACGGGCCGGCCGAAGCAGATTCGGCGCCGGTTGCGAAGGCGCACGGCCCTGAGGCGTCTGATTAGAAAGACGGATCTTCTCGCTGCCCGGCCGAGGCGTCGGGCAGCCGCTCTCGCAGAACCGAATGGAGTATCTCCCCGCCAGGTAGGGCTGCATTGCAGAGACCCGCGCCGAGTGATAGAATCGGATCAGGCCAGCTTCACCGGCGCTCGCAGCAAGAAGGAGCCTTGTCGTGTTGATCCTGCGAATCAAGCAAGCGGAATGTGCGTTGGCCGACGGCCGGCTTGACGAGGCCTTCGAGATCGCCAAGGCCGACGACGTCCGGCATCATCGCCACGGTCAGAGGCTGGTCGGCCGACTCACGCGGGCCTATCTCCAGCGGGCTCGCCAAGCCCTGGAGGGCAGCCGTCTGGATCTGGCGCTGGCCGACTGCAACAAAGCCGAGAAGCTGGCGGGCAACAGCGACGATGTGGCCGGCCTGCGCGAGGCGGTCTGCCGGGCGATCGTCGAGCGGCAGCAGGGGCACGAGCAGGATGCTCTTCGTGTGGCACAGGCCCGAGAGCGGATCGCCGAGGGATGGCATTCCGTCGGCGGGCAGATCCTGGCCGAGGCCAAGCCGGGCGATGCCCAGGCCGAGCTGCTGAAGCAGGAGTTGGCCGCCGCCCGGTTGCACACCGAAGACGCGGTCGCCAAAGCCGAGGAGGCGCTGAAGCGAGGTGACATCGTCGCGGCGGTGGATTTCGTCCGTGCCGCCGGCGTCGCCAAGGCGCGAAACGGCCGGGCAGGTGAACTGCTCGGTCGAATCCGCAAGCTCGCGGGCGAGCAGGTTCAGGCCGGTCTGGAGCAGGGACGCATCGACCGCGCCCAGTTATTGTTGCAGAGACTGGCTCCGCTGGACGGCGAGGGTCCGGAGATGACCGAGCTGCGCAGGGCGCTGACTCAATGCCACCAGGCGGCTGAGCTGGTGGCGGCGGGCCAGCCCGGCGCGGCGCTGCCGTTGTTGCGGAAGGTCAAGGCGATGTACCCGTCGGCCCGGTGGCTGGACAAGGCCATCGGCGACGTCAAGCAGGCGGCCGCGGCGCTGGAAGAGCTCGATGCCGGACCGCTGGGCCTGAGCATCGCAGACGCCGCCGGACGTCGAGAACAGACGATGGAAGGCGATGAGTCGGAGACCCCCGCGCGCCAGGAACTGCCGCGCCGGATCGTTCGAGGTATGGATGCGCGAATGGACAACAAGGAGACCTCATCGCTGCCTTCCGAGTTCGTCATGCAGATGGATGGGATCGGCAGCTATCTCGTCTTTCGCGAGGCGCGCGTGACGATCGGTCCGATCAGCTCATCGGCCCGACCGACGCTGGGGCTGATGGCCGAGCCCAACCTGCCGGTGGTCAGCATCGAGCGCGTCGACGCGGACTACTTCGCGCGGTCGGAAAGCGCCATTCAGGTCAACGGCGAATCCCTGACCGAAAAGCTGCTGGCCGACGGCGACACGATCGCACTGTCTCCGAGATGCCGGCTGCGGTTCCGTTTACCCAATCCGGCCAGCACGACCGCTCTGTTGCTGCTGAGCGGCGCCAGGCTGGGCCGACCCGACATCCGACACATTCTTCTGATGGGTCGTGATATTCTCGTCGGACCCTATACGAACCATCACGTGCAGAGCGAACACCTCGAAGACACGATCACGTTTTTCGAGCAGAACGACCGACTGCTGTGCCGGGCGAGCCAGCCTGTCACGATCGACAACCGACCGATGCAGCCGGAAAAAGGCCTGACGATGGACCAGCCGATTCGGATCGGCAAGTTGTCCATGGTCCTGGCCAGGTTTCACGCGTAGCAGCAAGGTAAGTGACGACGATCTTTTAATCCGGCAGAAAAGACTATGGACGCGTACCAATACAAATACGGAGATCGACCGCTGGAGGGATACACCATCCAGCGTGCGGCCGGGCGAGGCGGCTTCGGCGAGGTCTACTATGCCCTCAGCGACAGCGGTCGGCAGGTGGCGCTCAAGGTGGTTCAGAGCCACGAGCAGATCGAGCTGCGCGGGATCAGCCAGTGCATGAACCTCAAGAGCCCGCACCTGGTCACGGTCTTCGACGTCAAGTACAACGACCAGGGCCGGCCTTTCGTCATCATGGAATACGTCTCCGGTCCGGCGCTCAGCGATCTGCTGAAGGAGTCGCCCGGGGGGCTGGGCACGCAGAAGGCGGCTTTCTTCCTGCGTGAGATCGCCAAGGGCCTGTCGTACCTGCACGAGTGCGGGATCGTGCACCGCGACCTCAAGCCCAGCAACATCTTCTACGAGAACGGCTACGTGAAGATCGGCGACTACGGCCTGACCAAGGCGATCAGCGCCAGCCGGCACGTCAGCCACACGATCACGGTCGGAACGGTCCACTACATGGCGCCGGAGATCGGCGCGGGGCGCTATGATCGCAGCGTCGACATCTACGCCCTCGGCATCCTCCTCCACGAGATGTTGACGGGCCAGGTTCCGTTCCTCGGTTCCAGTCCGGCCGAGATTCTGATGAAGCACATGACCGCGGCGCCGCAGCTCGAACACATCGAAGAGCCGTTCCGCCGCGTTATTCGCAAGGCCCTGGCCAAGGACCCCGACGAACGCTACCAGACGGTGCAGCAGATGGTCGAGGATGTCTTCGGCGCCGAGCACGTGCGCAACAGCGTCTCGCAGTTTTCGCCGGAAGAGCTGTCCGTCGTCGCCGAGCATATCGCCCACAAGATGGGCCAGGCCAAGGCCCCCAAAGCCGAACGGCCGGCCGCCGCCGGGTGGGTCCCGGACCAGGTCGACTTCAGTAAAGAGATCGGCAAGAAGGCGGAGCTCTTCGCCAAGAAAGTCGAAGTGTTCAGCGGACAGATGGCCGAGAAGCTCAAGGTCGCCAAGGAACGCGCCCAGAAGAGCGTGCCCAGCCGCGTCACGGTTGCCGATCCGATCAGTCCCAATCAGCGCCGTACCCTGGCCCTGATGACGATGGCGACCGTCAGTTTCGGCGCAGCGCTGCTGGGCCAGATGCGCAATCAGGACGCGCTTCCGTTGGCGATGACCGTCTTCGTACTGGTCGGTGTCGCGTCGCGGATCATCCTTTATTCGCGTCGTCAATGGTGGGCGACGCTGGACGAGGACGCCCGCTGGCTGGGCCGGGCGGGGACTTGTTTCGGCGCCGCGTTTGTCTCTGTCCTGGTGGCCTCTATCGCGGCCCAGATCTTCGGCGGCCATGCGTTCGGCGGGGGGCAGGGCGGATGGCACGGCCCATTTCCATTCAGGTGGTTTCCGTTCTTCGGCGGCTTCATGGGGCAGTGGGGCGGGAGGGTCCTGGCCTTGGCTCTGCCGATGCTGCTCGTGGACTGGTGGAAGCTAAGCGACCCTCAGCGAGAGAAACGCGTCGTGCTGGGACATGCCCTGTGGATCGGCTTTCTCGGCTACGTCAGCGGCGGGGTCTTCGGGCTCGAACCGGTCGCCGCGGCCTGTGCGCTGGCCGGCATTGTCCTGGTGGTCCAGGCGGCCAGCCCGTTCGGCCGGCCCGTTGCCGAGGTGCTGAGCGTTCACGCCCGAGCGGCGCAATTGCCCGAGCGGCAATCTCGCTCCGGCGTCTGTGCTCTTCCCGTCGCGCCCTATGCCCGCCCGCTGTGGATGTTCGCGTGGCTGGCGAGCATCGGACTCGGACTGTTTCTGTGCATTCTGGCCGGAACCAGCCTGCACGGCAATGACTTCGGGTTTACCGTCGCCTTCGGCGTCGATGCATTCATCTTCTCGGTGCTATGCTTCGTCATGATGTTCCGGAGCCGGTTCACCGGCTGGTACCGATATCTGATTCGACCGGCCATGGTGACTCTGTGCGTTCAGACTATCGTCACCTCCTCGATCCTGCTCGGCACCACGCATAATGGTCCGCCGTTCGGGGTCTTTCTGTTCTTCATCATCTTCCCGAACATCCTGGCCCTCGTTGTGCTGTTCGCGCCGCCGCGTGTGTTCGGCGTACGCGACGTCGCCATGTCGGAGGATGCCGGCCGTCCTCTGCACCAGCGGTCTCACAGCCACGTGACGCCCAGCGGAGCGGTTTCGCCGGCCAAGCGATCCACCTCGCTGCTCCTGGCTATTGTGGGACCACTGTTCGGGTTGTGCGGCCTTCACCGCTTCTACGTCGGCAAGATCGGAACCGGGATTGTCTGGCTTTTCACGGCGGGCCTGTGTGGCATCGGCCAGCTCATCGACATCATCATGATTGTGTCCGGCCAGTTTGAGGACAAGAACGGTCTTCCCGTGGTGAACTGGCATGGTCCGACCGCCGAGACGGTGGAAATGCCGAATCGCCCGGCGGCCGCGGCGGCACCGGTAGAGGCCAGGGACGCCGCGCCGGCGGCACCGAACGAGCCTGCCGCCGCTGCCGTGGCGCCGGCACGAAACGAGCCGCCGTCATCGCCTTCGTACGCGAGCACTGGGACGATCATCTATGAGCCGTGGCATCCCTTCAGCGGTCTGGTCTGTGCGCTTGGCCACATCTTCCTGCTTGCGGCAATCCTGGTCGGCCTGGCTATCGGCCTGCACCTGCCCGTGGTTGTTGCGGGCGGCTGGCCCGATCCCGCGATCGCGCAAGAGCTGGAAGGGGTCTTCCACAGTACCGAATGGCCGAGGACGGTTGAGCAGGGGGGAGGACTGATCATCGTGGTATCGCTGTTCGCCGCCGCGGTCTTGATCATGGTCGGCCGACGCCGCTTCGGACCGGCGCATCTGATCCGCGCCCTGCTCGGATTGGGGGGGTTCTTCTGGGCGATTTCGCTGTTCCGTGGTGAGGTCATGTCTTCGTCGGAAGCGCAGGGAATTGCCGGTCTGATCCAGCAGAACGAAGTGGGTCGCGCACTGGAGCGGCTCTTCAGCGCCTTCGGCCAGGAAGAAGCCATCTTCGCGGGTGTGATCGCCCTGGTCTCCATACTCATCCTGGCGTGGCCCCCGCGCCGCCAAACGCCGATCTTTGCACCGATGCCCAATCAGGGGGTGGTCCTATGATGCCGATGTTCCTTATCCCGATCCCATTCCTCTTCGTGCTGCTGATTCTGCTGCTGGCGAAAGCGCCCAAGGTCGGCGTGTGGGTCGTTGGCGGGCTGATCTCGTTCATCGTCTTTGCCTTCATGATTCTCCTTCCGGTTGGGATGCACCAGGGCTTTGTGCCGAATGTTGTGCCGGATGGGGGGGAAATCCCGTTCTTTGCCATTCCGATTCCGTTCCTGTTCGTCCTGCTCATCCTCCTGCTGCACAAGTCGCCGAAGGCCGGAGCAACGGTGATCTTCGCCGTGGTCGTCATGGCTCTGCTGGGCGCGGGCCTGTGGCTGCGTCGGTCGCATGGGCATGCCGTGTACCAGCAGGCGACGATAAGGCTGCCCGAAAGCGTCGGTCCTGTGAGTCCCATCAGTCCCATCGCTCCGCCGGCGCCGACAGCGCCTTCGGTGTCGTCCTCGCCCATCTGGTCGGAGGGCGTCGAGCAGGAGTTCGAAGCGGACGTCTATCCCTCCAGGCGGGCGGCCGTTCGGGCGTTAGGCTTGCGTTTGCAGGGGTGGGTTCATTCGTTCCTCACTGAGGACGCCAATCATCCGCCCAAGATTGTCCTGTTTCAGGAAGAGCACGACCGCTCGCTCCTGTGGGAATTGGAGCGAACTCTGGAGCAGGCACTGCTCGGGGTATCCTGCTCCATCGAGGCGAGTTCTCGGAACACCGCGCCGAATGAGATCGGCATTACGCTCCGCTCCGAGGACATTCAGACGATCCAGCCGCCGCCGTGGAGCAATAGCGAACCACCCGGTACTGTGAAAGGTCGGGTCGTAGCCAATGCCCGCCGTGGCCGGGGGGAGACAACCGTGGTTCAGGTCTTCTCCGAGAAACCCTGGGTGGAGGATTTTGCCAGTTTCGCCAACGAACGTCCGGACAGGCAGTTTCTTGTGGCTCGCTCGCAGGGGGCGTGCACGAGTGAGAATGAGGCCAAGAGCCAGGCCCTGCGCGATGCCTGTGACCACCTGCGCTCGATTGTGGGACAGAAATGGGCCACAGTGCCCGGCCATTCACCTCTGACGGTCAACTCGCGTGATGTGCAGGAGGGGGGGTTCATCCTCGATCAATTCGTGCAGAGTTTCGATGGTGCGGCAGGCCGGATTTGGCGGCACGCGGTCCTGATCGACGCTTCGGCCCAGAAATTGGCGTGGCTCAACAAACAGAAGAGCGCCGAGGTACACAGCGAAAGGGTCACCTGGGCTCACATCCTCGTGTCGGCCTTCGGTGTTCTGGTCGTAATTGTGGTCGCCTACCTCTTCCTCAACATGGCCACCAAAGGGTATTATGAATGGACCTTGCGGATCGCCGGGACCGTCCTGGCGATCGCGGGCATCATTGCCATATTCCTGGTCCTGAGGTGACAGGGCAGCGTCGCTCGTCGCCCGTCGCTCGGGGGTGCGATAGACGAGCGACCAGAGACGAGCGACGGCACATGGACAAGGTTTCGAAGCCGGAACAGTACTTCCTGGACAAGATTCGCCAGGGCGACCAGCAGGCGTGGTCGGATTTCATCGGGCGGTATCGAGGCCGCCTGCTGCGTTTTGCCCGCGCCAAGCTTCCCCAACGCGCCGATGCGGAGGACGTGGTGCAGGATGCGTTCATCGCGTTCGTCCGCAGTCTGGACCGGTTTCGCGGCGAATGCGACCTCGAGACGTATCTCTTCTCCCTGATCCGGCGTAAGATTATCGACAGCTACCGCCGCAAGGATGCGCGGAAGGTCTGCCTGATCCAGGACGCCTACGAGGGCGACAGCGACGAGGGTTCCTCCGACGCCTTCGAGCAGGTGGCCGGCTCCGTTCAGACCGCCAGTTGGTACGCCCGGGCCGACGAGCAGTACGGCCTCCAGAAAACGGTGCTGGCCGAGGCGTTGGAGGAACTGGTGGACGGCTTCAAACGCGCCTTGCGGTTCCGTGACTTGCAGATCATCGAGCTGCTGCTGTACTGCCAGTTGCCCAACAAACGCGTCGCCGAGACGATGAACGTCGACGAGAAGACCGTCGCCCTGGTCAAACATCGCAGTCTCAAGCAAGTCCGCAGTTTCATCGAACACAAGAAGATCGCCTCGGACCCCTCGTCGGGGGATTTCGAGGGGGTTCTGACCGACATCTGGGAATACCATCGGTTCAGTTGTCCCAAGCGCAGCACGATCGGGGGCTTCCTGCTTCGCACGCTGAGCGACGACTGGCAGCGGTATGTGGATTTCCATCTCAACGTGCTCGGTTGTCGCTTCTGCCGGGCCAACCTTGAAGACCTCGAATGTGAAACCGCCGAACATTCCCAGCAGCTCCAGGCCCGCATCATGGAATCCACCGTCGGCTTCCTCAGCCGGCCGCTGTAGGGCAGTTTCTTGACCCACGCGTCTGTCTGTAACACACTGGTCCGAGGTGCGTCTTACTGACATGGTAGCAGGCTGTTGCGGCGGGAGCCGGCGGATTGCCGGTGACCCATCCTGAGGTTGACCGGACCGGGTGGAGTTGACGTGCAAGAGACTATCCTACGGCTGGGCAGACGGTTGCCGGCGCGATTGGAGACGCTGATCGGCCCGAAGGCGGCCAGCCTGTGCAGGTTGCGCGGGCTTGGGATGAAGGTCCCGCCGTGCTTCTTTGTCACGATGATGGCCTTTCGGGAACATCTCCGGTCGGGCAATCTCCGCTCGCAGATTGCGGCGTGTCTTGACGCGAGGCCGGATCGCCTTCGGACGACTTTGGAGCAGATCCGAAAGCTCATTGTTGGTACGCCTCTGACGGACTGTCTGCGTGGGCAAATCGAAGCGGCGTACCATCGACTGGGGGCCGACGCAGTGGCAGTTCGTTCGTCGGCGACGGCCGAAGACCTGCCGGGGCATTCTTTTGCCGGGCAGTATGAAACGATTCTGGGCGTGACCTCGCTGCAAGGATGTCTCGACGCGATCAAGCGATGTTGGGCCTCGTTATGGACCGAACGAGCGTACGAGTATCGCGAGCGAAACGGAATCGAGCACGAGCAGGTCGAGATGGCGGTCATCGTGCAGGAGCAGATCGAACCCGAGGCGGCGGGGGTGGTTTTCACGCTCGATCCGGTCACCGGCAGCCCGAGCCGGATCGTGATCGAGGCCTGCGCCGGCTTGGGCGAACGTTTGGTTTCCGGCCATGTCACGCCCGACCGAATCGTGTTGCGAAAGAAGAACCTGGGCGTTATCCGCCAGACGACCACGAACGGTGAACCGGTCCTGGAGGTTGCATCGGCCCAGCGCCTCGCACGCCAGGCCAGGCGGATCGAGCGCAGACTGCGCGGCCCCCAGGACATCGAATGGGCCATGCGTGATGGGGACGTCTGGTTCCTCCAGGCCAGACCTATCACCGCTATTCCTGAACCGAAACCCTGGGAAGAGCGTCAAGTCTGGACCAACCTGAATCTGGGTGAGGTCGTGCCGGACGTGATGAGTCCCATGACGCGATCGATGATCGAGCCGATGTTCATGCCACTGTTCGGCTCGATCTCCCGCCTGGTTGGGGCCGACCTGACGAAAGCCCCGATCGTGGGCTTCGTCGCCGGAAGGCTCTACTTCAACATCAACACCGGGCTGGCCGCTGGGATGCCCTTCAACCAGGGCCCGGAGAAATGGGCCCGCGCCTCGACCCTGATGGGAGGCCAGCAGAACCGGCTTTTCGAGCTCGGCGAAATCGATCTGTGCGAGGAAGACCTGCCCGGGCTGGGCTTCTCCTGGTTCCGCTACATTCTCTCCTGGCCCCGGATCGTACGCACGATTATTGCGCATCGACCGAGCCGGGGTGAAGCCTTCAAGGCCTCTTTGCGGGCACAGGGCGATGCCTTGTCTGCGATGGATGCCCGGGCCATGCCGACCGAGAGGCTGGCCTCTTTTATTGACAAGATTCTTATAGGCAGGCTCGCCAACACCGATCTGCTCTTCCTGGGGCCCGGTGCTGCGGCGCTGCCCGTCTTGCAGAAGATCTGCCAGGATTGGCTCGGTGATGAAGATCTGACCCTCGCCTATCGACTTTTTGCCGCCCAGGGCGGCATCGCCGACACCCAGGCCGGTCTCGATTTGTGGCGGCTTGCATCACTTGCCCACGAGCGCAGCGAAATCGAGGACCCTCTGCTATCGAATGCGGACTGGGAGACCATATATGCCGATCTGGAGCAGAGCGAGCATGGCCGGCGGTTCCTCGTTGCCTGGGACCGATTCATGGCCGAGCATGGTCACCACTGTCGGGGTGAGCTGGAGTTGCTCAACGCGCGTTGGTCCGAGCGACCCGATTACATTCTCAATCTCCTTCGCGGCTACCTTCGTTCCGTCGCCAGTGCCGATCCTTTGGCCAATCAGCAGCGTCTCGGCGAGGAACGGGAGCGGCTTACCCTTGAGTGTCGCCGGCAGTTGAAGAATCCGATCAAGCGTTGGATCTTCGATTGGGCCCTGCGCAACGGGCGGAAGGTTGCGGTCGACCGGGAGAACTGGAAGAACGAGGCGGTCCGCCACATCGCCGCCTTTCGCCGTGTCGTGCTCGAACTGGGCGAGCGGCTCGTGAGACGAGGCATCCTGCGCGAGCGGGACGATATCTTCTTCCTCGAAATCCCCGAGGTCGAGCCGGTTGCGAGCGGAGCGGCAGATTTCGACGTGGCCGAGCGGATCGCCGAGCGCCGGGCCGAATATGAACGCAACTGCCACCTGACGCCCCCGCCCGTCGTGGTGGGGCGTTTCGATCCGCAGAAGCATCGTATGCCGGAGGTCGACACGACAGCGACGCTGTTGAAAGGAACGGCGGTCAGTCCTGGTACCGCCGTCGGCAGGGCGAAAGTGATTCTCCACGCCGACGATCATCAGCACGTCGAAGCAGGCGAGATCCTCGTCGCTCCCTCTACCGACCCGGCGTGGACGCCGTACTTCCTGCCGGCCGCCGCTGTCGTCATGGACCTCGGCGGCATCCTCTCTCACGGGGCGATCATCGCGCGCGAATACGGCATCCCCGCCGTCGTCAACGTCGCAGGTGCCTCTCGCATCATTCGGACCGGCCAGACGATTCAGGTCGACGGCGATCGAGGCCTCGTGCGAATTCTGTCGTAGGTCACAGGTTCATGGGCAGGCCGCGGTCGCGGAGGTACTCTTTCATCTGGGTGATGGTGAAGTCGCCGAAATGGGTGATCGAGGCCATGAGCACTGCGTCGGCGCCGCCTTCGGCGATGGCGTCGTAGAGGTGGTCGAGCGTGCCTGCGCCGCCGGAAGCGATGACGGGAATGTTCACTGCGTCGGAGACCGCCTTGTTCAACTTGTTGTCATAGCCGGCCAGCGTGCCGTCGGCGTCCATGCTGGTCAGCAGGATCTCGCCGGCGCCCAACTCCTCACCTCGAACCGCCCACTCGATGACGTCGAGGTCGGTGGGTTCCGAGCCCGCCTTGACGCACACCTGCCAGTGGCCCGGGCGCGCCTTGGACCGTCGCGCGTCGATGGCGAGCACCACGCACTGATTGCCGAATCGCCGGGCCGCGTCGGTGATCAGGTTCGGGTCTTGCACCGCCGCGGTGTTGACCGAGACCTTCTCGGCGCCGCTGCGCAACAACTCGTCGATCTGCTCGACGGTCTGCACGCCTCCACCGACGGTGAAGGGGATGAATACGTTCTTCGCGACGCGCTCGACGAGGTCCACGATCGTCTTTCGCGAGCGGATCGTCGCGGTGATGTCGAGGAAGACCAGCTCATCGGCCCCCGTGTCACTGTAGCGGGCTCCCAGCTCCACGGGATCGCCGGCGTCGCGCAGGTTCAGGAAATTGACGCCCTTGACGACGCGGTTGTCCTTGACGTCGAGACACGGAATGATTCGCTTGGTCAGCATGCTGCTTTCCGAGTGCACATCTCGTAGAAGTTCTGGAGGACCTTCAGTCCCTGCCGGCCGCTCTTTTCCGGGTGGAACTGCACGCCGTAGATGTTGTCCTTCTGGACCGAGGCGGGCAGGGCGAAGCCATAGTCGGTATAGGCGATCTTCACTCGTTCGTCAGCGGGCTGGGCGTAGTACGAGTGGGCGAAGTAGAAGTGCTTCGCCTCGCCGAGGTCCGAGAATAAGGCCATGTCCGCCGGCAACTCGACCCGATTCCAGCCCATGTGCGGCACCGGCTGGGCGGCCGGCAGGGCGACGACATTGCCTCGGATCAGGCCCAGTCCCCGGTGCGGGCCGTATTCGCAGCTCTCGTCAAAGAGCATCTGATAGCCGACGCAGATTCCGAGGATCGGTTTGCCCGCTGCGGCGGCCCGCTTGACGAGTTCGCCGGCCGAACCCAGGGCGTTCATGGCGTAGCCGAACGCAGCCACGCCCGGCAGAACCAGGCCGAGGGCCTCTTCCACGGTCCTGCGGTCCCGACTCAACTGGATGTCGCAGCCGATATGCCGGAACGCATTGCAGACGCTGCGGACGTTGCCTATGTTGTAGTCGATTACGACGATCATCCGACAAGTGTAGCCTCCGCCGATCATACCGGTCAAATCAGAATACCTGATAGCCCGCTTAAGCAGAAGTGATTGACGATCGTCAACGCGCGAGTCTGCAATAGCCGGTGCTCCTTCCGCGTTTGGAGATGCCCGGTTTTTCACCCTTTTTTTGATGGAGTCTTCGTCCGGGAATGCCGATTCTGTAGGGAACGAAACACGGAGAAACTGGGGATACGACCATGTGTGGAATTGTCGCTTATCTGGGAAGAAAGGCCGCTCAACCGATCCTTGTCGAGGGGCTCAAGCGTCTGGAATATCGAGGATACGATTCAGCGGGCGTCGCCGTGCTGGACGATGGTTCGATTCGCGTCACCAAGACCCGCGGACGCATCAGCGCCCTGGAAGAGATCCTGGGCGAGCCGCGCACTTGCGACACTTTGGGCATCGCGCACACGCGATGGGCCACGCATGGGCAGCCCAACACCGTCAACGCGCATCCCCACCTGGACTGGAGCGGCAAGATCGCCGTCGTGCACAACGGGATCATCGAGAACTACGCGACGCTGCGAACCTGGCTTCAAAGCGAAGGGGTCACCTTCCGCAGCGAAACGGACACGGAGGTCATTGCGAACCTGATCGGCTACATCTACGCCAACGAGAGCGACACCGGCCTGGCCGACGACCAGAATGCCTTCGAGTGGGCGGTCCAGCAGGCCCTGCGGAAGCTGCACGGCACCTTTGGCCTGGCGATCCTCTGTGCCGATTTCCCCGGCACGCTCATCGGCGCCAAACGGGGCAGCCCGCTGATCCTGGGCGTGGGCGACGCCGAGTACATTCTCGCGTCCGACGCGGCCGCCATCGTCGAGCACACCACGCAGGCGATCTACATGGCCGACAACGAAATGGTGCTCATCGGCCCGGACGGATTCCATACGAAAACGATTGACAATGTCACGATCGCCAAGGATCTCAAGCAGATCGAGTTCTCGCTCGAACAGATCGAGCTGGGCGGTTTCGAGCATCACATGCTCAAGGAGATCTTCGAGCAGCCCGAGTCGCTTCGCACGTGCATGGGCGGACGAATCGAATTGCAGGAGGGTCGGATCAAACTCGGCGGCATCCGCGACTACCTGCGGCAGTTGACGCGCGCCCGCCACGTGATCTTTACCGCCTGCGGCACGGCGTTCCACGCCGGCCTGGTGGGGGAATTCCTTCTCGAACACCTGGCACGCATCCCCGTCGGCACGGAGTACGCCAGCGAGTTTCGCTACCGCAATCCCATCATCGAGGACGGCACGATCGTCGTCGCCATCAGCCAGTCGGGCGAGACCGCCGACACGCTCGCGGCGGTCGAGCAGGCCAAGGAACGCGGCGCGATGGTCCTCGGGGTGGTCAACGTCGTCGGTTCGACGATCGCCCGCGCCACCGACGCCGGTATTTACCTGCACGTAGGTCCGGAGATCGGCGTGGCGAGCACGAAGGCCTTCACCGCGCAGGTGGCGGTGCTGAGTATGCTCGCCATCGAACTGGGGCGGCGCCGACATCTGGGCAGCGAAGACGCCACTCGTCACATCGCCGAGCTGGCGCAGATTCCGGAGAAGATCGAGACGATTCTCGAACAGTCCGACCACATCCGGGAGATCGCGGCCGCGAACATCGATAAGGAGAACTGGCTGTTTCTCGGGCGCGGGTTCAACTATCCGGTGGCGCTCGAAGGGGCCCTGAAGCTCAAGGAAATCAGCTACATCCACGCGGAGGGCTTGCCGGCGGCGGAGATGAAGCACGGTCCGATCGCGCTGATTGCCGACGGTATGCCGGCGGTGTTCATCGCGACGGCCGGAGCGCAGTACGACAAGATGATGGGCAATATCCAGGAGGTGCGGGCTCGAGGCGGCCGCATCATCGTGGTGGCGACCGAAGGCGATGAGTACCTTGAAAGCGTCGCCGACCACGTAATCACGGTCCCCCAGACGCCCGAGCTGTTCCAGCCGCTGCTGACGGTGGTCCCGTTACAACTGCTGGCGTACCACGCCGCCGTGCTTCGAGGTCACGATGTGGACAAGCCGCGCAATCTGGCCAAGAGTGTGACAGTCGAGTAGGGGCGGGCAATTATTCGCCCTTGCCACAAACACGGATCGGACGCTCAAGATCATGGATGATATGCGCTATCGAATCTCACCGACAGACCCACACCGCCGAGCGTTCAGCCTGATCGAGCTGCTCGTCGTCGTTGGCGTCGTCTCGGTTCTGCTGGCGATCCTCGTTCCCGCACTGAGAAAGGCGCGACAGGTGGCGTCCCGTGTGTCCTGCGCCCACAGCCTCAAGCAGATCGGCCTGGGCATGGGCATGTACCTCCACGACAACGATGGCACGTATCCGTGTGCGACCGACCCGGTGTCCGAGGACCCGGTTTACTGGTTGTGGATGGGACGCGGATGGCGGCGCTGGGTCAAGCCTTACCTGGGCGGTTCCATCGATGTGAACGATCCCTCGGTGCTGTTGTGTCCCGAGGATCGTGCCGACCCGGCGTTGTTCGAGTCGACCAGCTACGCTTATTCGATGACGTTTTACCACAGCCCGCAGCAGATCGATGCGATGAGCGAGAGAGCCGAAACCTACAGCAATCCCCGTCCATCGATCCCGCAACGGGCCGACTCCGTTGCGCACCCGGCCGCCAAGATTCTCATCGGCGAATGGGCCAGCAGCCACGCCCCCGTCGAGACGGAGCAGGGCTGGTGGAACTGGCAGGGGGCGCGAAACTTCCTGTTTGCCGACAGCCATGTCGTTTTTCTCAAGGCCGAACAGATTCTGCCCGCGCGTGACGGCCTGCCCGACGCGAACCTGACGACGCACGGCATGAAAGGCCGTGACTATCAGCCGTGATTCGTCCCCGGTGTCAACTCCCCATCCGATTTCGGCCCTCCCTCGATCGGATTTCCGGAAAGAAGTAAAATCTCCTTGACAGATCCCTGCTCCCGGCATAAACTGGAGTTTGCCCTGTTGGTAGTGGATAGTGTTTGCCTCCGATGGCATCTCGATCCGCGGAGTGTCCTGTTGCCCGTACGGAGGGCGTGCGGTATCTCCGGAAGCATGTCATCGCGCAGAAGTTCTACGCATTAGCGGGACATCCCTGCAAAGGTAGGCATTTCCGAACAGGCTGCGAGTTGATTAGGGAGGAACGGACTGCCTATTCTCTGCCTCCCCAACCAGTCTTTCTGAAGCGCGACGCGGTCCGCAGACGGATTCATTGTCCCCCGAGAGGGGCGTTCTTCCTGCGCCGCTGGCTTATGACCTGAGCATATCGAGATTCTGTAGAGAGGACGGAGAAATGAAGCGTTCGATGAAGCAGGTGGTGTCGTGGCTGGCGGTGATGGGCATCCTTCTTGGGCTGAGCTCGGGGGTATTCGCCGGGCCCGACCTGCCCTCCAGGCCGGCTTACAAGCTGGACGTTTACTTCACCGGCGACCAGTCTTCGGGGATTTGGCGCGAACCCGATTGGTCGATTCCCTGGCCTATTGTCAGCGGGGACGAAGACCGCACGTTTACATACCGCGTCTTCGGTCTCGACACAGACATCACCCCGGCGGCGGGCGTTGCCGGCATACGAAACGAGCATCTGGGCGACGACGGCGCGGGCGGAAGCGGGTCCATTTTGGGCGACGGCGACGACGGCGGCGCGGGGCAATCCGGCGGCTGGACGGTGCTTGCCGCGGGCTGGCCCTACCTGCTGAAGGAGATCACCGTGGCGCCGGAAGTGATGTTCTTGGATAACGCCTACGAGACCAGTACGTCCGGTACCGGGGCTCCCGGCATCAGCGTGCGCAGTGCAGGGGGCAATGGCGGCGCTGGCGGCTGGGCCACTCCCGCACTTGGAGTGGGTCCGTCCTTCGCCGGCGGCGGCGGGGCGGGGGGCTCGGCCGTAGCGGCGGTGGTAAACAGTGACGGCAGTATCCGGACCGGCGGCAACTCTTCCTCTGGGATTCTGGCGGAGAGCCGGGGCGGCAGTGGCGGCGGTGGCGGCTGGGCCGGATCTTCCACTTACTCCGAGGGCGGCGCCGGTGGTCGCGGGGGCGGCGGGGGAGCGGTGAATGTCACAGCCGGCGGCAGCATCATGACCTCCGGGAATGACTCCCCCGGCATCCTCGCGGATTTCCAGGGCGGCGGCGGGGGTAGCGGCGGTGATTCGGGCGCCGCCTATGGTGCGGGCGGCGCCGGCGGCTCGGGGGGCGGCGTCGCAAGCGCCGGTCTGCCCGGCATTCCCGACGGCGTCCTGGTCCGGCACAGCGATGGCTCCATCGCGACCTCCGGCGTCTCCTCCCCCGGCATTTCGGCACGGAGCCAGGGCGGCCGCGGCGGCAACGGCGGGCACACCGGCGGTCTCTATGCGGGGGGCGGCGCCGGCGGCGCGGGCGGCAACGCTCTGCCCGTGGAAATCCAAGGATCGGGCAACATCGACACCGTGGGTGACTCCTCTCCCGGTATTCTCGCCCTGAGTCAAGGCGGCGCCGGCGGCAACGGAGGCGTCGCCGGTGGTGTTTACGCGGCGGGCGGTGACGGCGGGGTAGGGGGCTCCGGCGGTTCCGTATACGTCACGACTAACGCTGGCAGGCACATCATTACCGCCGGGGCCGCGGCCGACGGGATCTCCGCCCAGAGCCGTGGCGGCGCCGGCGGCGACGGCGGAACAGGAGGCGGCGCGGTCGGGCAAGGCGGCGGCACTCGTGGCAGCGGGCCGGGCGGCTCTGTTCAGGTCACCAACAACAGCAGCATCACGACTTCCGGCCTGGACTCCCGCGGCATTTTTGCGCAGAGCGTGGGCGGATTCGCCGGCGGCGTTGGCGCCGGCGCCGGCGTGGTTGGTTGGGGCGGCAGCGTGAACAGCGCGGGCAACGGAGGAACGGTCGCGGTGACAAATAACGGAGCGATCACCGTAGCGGGCGGCAGTGCCATGGCAGGCCCTGACCGGGAACTCGTCAGCGGCGCCATCCTGGCCCAGAGCATCGGTGGCGGCGGTGGCGACGCTGCCGGCTCTTACGGGCTGGTCGCTCTCGGCGGCAAGGGCTCGGCCGGGGGCAGTGGCAATACGGTCAACGTCGAGAACCACGGGTCGCTTCAGACTTCCGGCAGTGATACCTTTGGGATCCTGGCCCAGAGTATCGGGGCCGGCGGTGGTTCCGGGGGGAGTTCCTACGGGTTTGCCGCCCTGGGCGGCACAGGAAACAGCACCGGCCATGGCGGTGCCGTTCACGCGACCAACGCCGGGACCATCGCGACCACAGGGGACGGCTCGGCGGCCATCCTGGCCGAGAGTATTGGTGGTGGCGGCGGAGTTGTCGCCGGCTACGGCGGAAAAGCATACAGTCCGTTGATGTCCTGGGGCGGTACCGGCGGCTCGGGGGGCAACGGCGGCGCCGTCAGCGTCACGAATAGCGGCGCCCTGGAGACTTCGGGCATCGATGCCAGCGCGATCTTCGCCCAGAGTATCGGCGGCGGCGGTGGCACCGGCGGCCGTGCGACAGACGTCGCCCTGGGGATTGCCTTCGCCATGGGCGGCGAAAGTACCCAGGGGGGCCGGGGCGGACAGGTCGACGTTCACAGTGGAGATACTTCGATCACCACGGCAGGCCACTTTTCGCACGGAGTCCGCGGCACGAGCATTGGCGGCGGCGGCGGCAACGGCGGTAGGGTCGCCAGCTACGCGGCTGGAATCGTATTCACGGCCAATGTCGCCATCGGGGGACGTGGCGGCGGTGGGGGTGACGGTGGCGCCGTCAATCTTACCAGCGGCAGCGCGGTTACCACGCAGGGACAGTACGCCCACGGTCTCTACGCGGAGAGCATTGGCGGCGGTGGCGGGTCCGGAGGAAGCGCCACCGCCTGGACGCTCAATTCCTTTATTCCGGGCATTGAACTTCCCGCCATCAGTTTCGGCTACAGCGTTGGCGGCAAGGCCGGCGCCGGCGGCAGCGGCCAGACTGTCACGGTCAACAACACCGGCGACATCAGTACCTCGGCGTCCCATTCCCACGGCGTGCTGGCCCAAAGCGTGGGCGGGGGCGGCGGCCATGGGGGCAACAGCATGCATAGCACGGTTGCCATCAATAGCTTGTCGGTCACGACATCCGTCGGGGGCGAGGGGGGCGAGGGGGGCGCGGGAGGTTCTGTTGACGTGGACAGCGCCGGGCGTATGGCCACGCAAGGCGACTTCGGCTATGGCATTCTGGCCCAGAGCGTCGGCGGGGGCGGGGGCGTCGGGGGCAACAGCAGTACGTTTCTGGCCGATATAGGAATCATGGCCAGTTGGGAGGACCTCCTTGGGCCGAACGCGACGGTCAGCATGTCGCTTGGGGGCCGGGGCGGCGGCGGGGGCGGCGGTGGAAGCGTCGTCGTCACCAGCAGCGGCCCGATCGACACACAGGGTGGGTTTGCCCACGGGGTTCTTGCTCAAAGCATCGGTGGCGGGGGCGGCGTTGCAGGGGACACCACCAACGTCACGATCGAATTGAGCGCCAATCCGTTGGATTACCTGCCGTTTGCCGGTTTCCTGAGCGCAGATGCGACGCTCCTGTTGGGCGGCGGCGGCGGCAACGGAGGAAACGGCGGTTTCGTCCACGTGACGAACCATGACGCCATTACCACCCGGGGCGATTTCGCCAACGGCATCCTGGCCCAGAGCGTCGGGGGTGGCGGTGGCGCGGCCGGCTACGCACACCATGACCTGTACTGTCTCACCAGCCCGACGGCCCCCATGGTGCTGCAACTCTCCGGCGGGGGCGGTGGCGACGGCGGCGATGTCACGGTCGAGAACAGCGCGGACATCACCACGCACGGCGGATTCGCTCATGGGATCCTCGCTCAGAGCGTCGGCGGCGGCGGGGGATTTGCCGGCATCAGCGAAGAGGGGGGCTGGAGTTGTCTGATCGGTCCTATGACCTACGGCTTATCCATGTCGAACACCAGCTCCGGCACAGGTTTTGTCGGCAGCGCCGGCGGTGAAGGCTCGGCCGGCGTCGTGAGCGTCACCCACACGGGCAGCATCACGACGCACGGCGATATGTCCCACGGCATTCTCGCCCAGAGTGCGGCGGGGCGCAACGGTACGGCTGGTCCGGTTTCGGTGACGCTCGCCAGCGAGATCACGACCTATGGTGCAGACTCGGACGGCATCCATGCCCAGAGCGTCGGCGGGGACGGCAACGGCAATATCTCTCTCAACCTCAACGGTATCGTCCGCGGCGGCTCGGGCGCCGGTGCGGGGGTGAAGATTGACGGTGGGGCCCTCAACACGCTTGTCAATGCAGGCAGCATCTCGGCACTGAGCGGCAGGGCGATCGTCGCCGGGGCTGGCGACGACACGATCCAGAACCATGGTATCGTGGCCGGGTCGGTCCTTCTCGGCACGGGCGCCAACGCCTTCGATAACGATGCCGACGGAATCCTCAACGCGGGCGATGTGATCGACCTGGGAGCGGGCAACGTGCTCAGCAATGCCGGGATTCTCTCACCCGGCGGCGGGGGGACGATCATGGACACCACGATCATCGGCGACCTTGCCCTGTCCACCAGCAGTGTATTGGAACTGGAGATCGGCGGATTCACGCCCGGGACCTTCGATTCCATCGAGGTGACGGGCGGAATAACTTTGCTCGGTCTGTCCTCCCTGTTGCCCTCTTCTTCTCCGATGGGCAGCACCGAGTTCTCCTTCCTGCCGGACTTCGATTTTGCCTCGGAGATCGGCCTGGGAGAGAGTGTGACCCTGCAATTCCTCACCGCGGACTCTCCCGTGGACTGGGCGATGATGTCCTACGGTTTCGAAGGTTGCCCCTCAGGCTTCCGTTATGACGTGCTGGCACAGGGCGGTGGACTGATCCTCCAGGCTACCCACGTGACGCCTGCGATTCCGGCGCCGGGTGCTCTGCTGCTCACAGGTATTGGCCTGGGTCTGCTCGGTTGGAGGCGCAGAAGGACGAGTCGGTGAGCTCTTTGGCCCAATGGTGTCAGGCGGCATGGAGGGGGCATCCGCCCACCGGACGAGAGGTTTCCCCGACCGGTGGCTGGCTCTCGGGTCCCCCTCACTTTGTGCCGAGCACGGTGAACGTGGCTCTTTTGCCAGTCTCAATGCGTACGGGGCTTTCGAATTTGCGGGTCCCGTGACCGGTCAGGTCGAATCTCGACAGCGTCAGGTCGCCCTGAAGGACTGAGAGGCCCACGTTCATCTGACTGCCCGTGCGCTTGATCGAGCAGAGGCCCCAGGCGTCGCCGTTGGACCAGAAGTGGTTGCCCTCAGGTTTGGCAAAGGTCATGGTTTTGTCCACGCCGCTGTAAAGAAACCCGGTCAGCGCGGGCACCGCCGCCCAACTGGCCATGGCACGGGCATAATGGTGTCCGCACTCGGCCTCGTCGAAGGGGCTGCGTTTACGGCCGTCGTATCGGTCTCGGATGTTCGCGATGCACTTGAGGCCCTCGTCGATCATACCTTCCTGGAGCATGCCGACCGCTGCGGCGTATTCAAACCCGGTCATCACTTCGCTGAAGTACGGGAACGGATTCTCCGGCCGGTCTTTCGGATAGCTGGCCATCAGCAGGGCGGACTCACCGTCCATCGCGAAGCTGCGCATGCAGTTGAAGTGCCCGTACAGGCTCTCGCGGTAGTTGTACTTCATGATGCTCGCGAGGGTCTGGCGCACGTGATCGGCCTCGACCAGGTAGCCCAGGCCGCAGACGTGCGCGGTGTACTGGCCGACGAGTTGATCGACCAGACAGCCGGAGCCGAGCTGGTAGTCGGGCTTGCTCAGGTCCGCAGCGCCCATGCCTACGAGCAGAGCGGGCGCGACCGCGGATCGGTCCTGGGGCGGGCGGATGTGATGCTCGTAGTACTCGCCGTTGAAGAGGTTCTCGTCGATCCACTGACTGCCCTGTTCGAACAAACTGCGGCACGTCGCGGCGAAGGCCTCGTCGCCCTGGTGCCGAGCCATCTCCTCGGCGGCGCGCAACGCGCCGAGATACCACAGACCCATCTGAGGATTCGGTCCGTAGTATTCGACGTCCATCGTGTTGTGCTGGCAGCCTTCCATCACGCCGTCCTTGTCGGCGTCCCAGCCTCCTTCGATCCAGCAGAACTCGATAGCTTTCTTCGCGTGTGGCCAGAGCGAGTCGAGCAGATGCTCGTCACCCGAAAGCTGCCAGTCTCGGTAGAGCTTCATCAGGCAGCCCATCTGGCCGTCGGCGGCCGCCTTGCCGAATTCGCGAGCCTGTGCGACAGGGAGATTGACGCGGAAGCTCATCAGGCCGTTGTCGTCCGTCGCGAGGGCGAACTCGACCTCGCGCATCGATCGGGCCAGCGATCCGAACAGGAACGCCGTCGCGTGCTCGTAGTTCCAGACGTGGGTGCAGGAGCCGTGGCAGCAGCCGCCCCGGTTGCTGCACCCTTCGAATCCGTAGAAGCGTCCATCCTGCGTGCGAAAGCAGGTCTGACTGCGCAGCGAGCTGAGGTTGAACAGCGCCGCCTCTTTGACGACCTCGGGCAGGTCGCTGTTGCAGAAGGTGCTCACGAAACGCACGGTGTCCGCTTCGAGGCGATGGAGTTGTGCCGCGACTATCTGAGCGACGTCCCAGGCGTCGGCATACCGGGTCGTGTAGTAATTGCCGATCCGATCCTCATCGACGCCCTTGGGTGTCCAGGTCATGCGGTTAGGGAAGTGCCAGGCAATCAGGAAGGTCACCGCCACATCCTCTCGCGGAGGGACTTCAACTTGGACGGCCAGCGACGCCATCGGGGTGTCCTCCCCCGTGGGCTGCCGCTCTTCGAGGTTGCCGTCGGCGCTGAAATCGTCCCAGAAGTCGAGCGGCGACCGGCCCCAGCCCGAGGCGATCCAGGAGAGGCGATGGGTGACGGAGCCGTCGGCCGTGGTCGCCAGCGCGATGGTTCCCCACTGCTCGGCCCTCTCGGCGACGCCTTCAGAGCTCATGAAGATGCCGCGGAGGTTGTCCGCCTCGCGATAGTGGTTGCGGTTGGCGCGGCCTCCGGTGGCGATCAGGTCGCCCTTCCAGTCTCTGGTCTGGCCGGAGCCGTCGATTCCGATGAAGTTGGGCATGGCCCCGCAGACGGAGGCCACCAGCCTCTGATCGGTCTTGTTGTGCAGGATGTACCGCAGGACCGCGACAGGCATGCCGCTGGCGTCAGGATCGGCCGGGACCAGTGGATTGAATGCCTCGAGGCGAACGTCGATTGGCATGTCCGGATCGGACAACGCCACCTGGCCGAGCGGATACGCCACCGCGAACGAGCAGTTGCGGAAACGCGGCAGACCATGGTTGGGCGTTGTGCTTCCATGACTGTTCTCATAAGCGGAAAGGTCGATCGGGCCCTCGGCAGCCTTGGCCAGCGTCGTTCCATCGGGCGTCTTCACGAAGACCGCGAAGAACGGGCCGAACGAACCCCTCATCGGTATGAACCCTTTGCCCGGCCGATTCATGATCTCCCAGTCGCGAAGATCGCCCCGACCGCCCAGCGACACCGTCCCGGTCCCGATCCCGCCCAGAGGCAGCGCGATGCGAGCGAGGTGCTGTTGGTCGTAACGCCGGAGCACGGGCCAGCCGGACAACGCCTCCTGCGGGACCGGCACAGGACGGATGGTGATGGAATCCTGCGCAAAGGTCTCGTCTGCGCAGAACAGACACACTGTCAGGACGGCGATCAGTGGAAGGGCGTAGTGCGATTTCATAGCGTTCTCCCGCAAAGAGCAGCCTTCTCATCTCTGTCCGAACGGCAGGGCGGATGTCCGGAAACACGAGCATGGATTATCAAATCTACTTGATACCCAGCACATCAGCCATGGAGTACAGGCCGGGGTCTTTGCCGATGAGCCATCTCGCCGCTCGCAGGGCCCCTCTGACGAAGGTATCCCGGCTGTGTGCTGTGTGGTTCAGAGTGATCGTTTCGCCCAGCGTGCTGCAAATCACCGAGTGGATGCCCACGATGTCGCCGGCCCGGACCGCGTGCATGCCGATCGTGTTGGCCTGCCGCAGTGCATCCTTTCCCTGACGTCCATGTGTGAGACAGTCGGGGAAATCCCGCCCCGTGGACTGGCATATCTTCTCTGCCAGCGTCATGGCGCTGCCGCTGGGCGCGTCCTTCTTGAACCGATGGTGCTGCTCGACGATTTCGATGTCGTAGTCGGGTCCGAGCATGGCGGCTGCTTTGCCCACCAGGGCGAACAGGACGTTCATCCCGACGCTCATATTGGTTCCATAGATGACCGGGATCCTGCCGGCCGATTCGGCCACGGCGGCCTGCTGGTCGCGGCCCAGTCCGGTGGTGCCCATGACCAGAGGAATCCGGTTTTCAGTGCAGTGGCGCAGCGTGTTACCGGCCGCTTCCGGCAGGGAAAAGTCAATTACGACGTCCGATCCCGCTACGCAGGAGTCGGTCAACGGCACGCCCAACGTTCCCGCGCCGGCCAGGAGTCCGACGTCTTTTCCGATGTCCGGATGGCCTTTGGCGTCGGTGGCTCCGACGACCTCGAACTGCCCCGATTCGACTGCCAGAGCGACGATTCGCCTTCCCACGCGTCCGGCCGCACCCACAACCGCCAGTTTTGGCTTCATTTCTAACCCCTTTTCGAACAGAGTGCCCATGTGATCGATAGGATCATAATTGGCAATTCGGCTGTTGACAAGCCGGAAGCAGTTTTCAGCGACATCGACTCTCTGGCAGGGTCCGGGACCATCCTATGGCCTTTCATCGGGTTGGGACTCCTATATGTAGGGGGTCAAGGGGACCAACGGATCGTGTCGTTGAATGGGCATTTTTGGACATCGTCACACGCCAAAAAAGGCCAAAATACTCAAAAAAGTTGTTGCCCTTGCCCCATGGGGCCACTATCATAACGGCTTGGGTTACGACGATTAATGGCTGCCAGCAAGGCTGTGTGAGGTGCAGGCAATGGTGTTTACAGGACATCTGAACAGTGCAGCGGCATAGATTCGCAAATTGTGGCTGCGCTTTCGCGCCGATGGCGGCTGTGGAATCGATGTTTCTGCTTCAGTATCGTGGCGCCGGCGAGGTTGATGGTGAGGTTTGGCGGTTTCGACCGATGAGTGGGCCAAGCTGCTGTCGGAGGCAACTGATGTAGGCGAAACGCAGGTGACAACCTCGGTTGGGCATGGGTGTGTTGAAGTGGAAACTGCTAAAGGTTTCCACTTTTTTTTGCTCTTTGTTCAGACAGCCGTTCCCGTCGGCGAGATGGGTGGCGGGCGACGACACAACGAAATAGTCGTCTCCGGTGTACCACGGCAGGTGCTCAGGAGATCGTCTCTTTTTTGATGAGAAAAGACTATGAACCAGGAATTGTTGAGGATCGTGGATAACATCGCCCGGGACAAGAACATCGACAAGGAGTCGATCTTCGCGGATCTCGAAGAGGCGATGGTTTCTGCGGTTCGCAAGCATTTCGGTGACCCGGACAGCGAGATCGTGGTCCGGATCGACAGGAATGACGGCAAGGTCGCGGCGTTCCGGGACCAGCAGCCGATCGACATCCGGCGGCTCGGCCGCATTCCGGCTCAAACTGCCAAGCAGGTGATGATCCAGAAGATCAGAGCGGACGAACGGGACAGCATTTACAGCGAGTTCGTTCAGAGAAAAGGGCAACTGATCAGCGGGGCGGTCGTTCGGTACGAAGGGGGCACGCTCATCGTCAATCTGGATCACTGGACCGAGGGATTCATGCCCAAGGGCGAGCAGATCATGGGACAGACCCACCGCCCGGGGGAGCGTATTCGCTGCCTGATTCTCGATGTGAAGGAAACCGCCAGCCAGGTCAAGATCATCCTGTCGCGGACCCACCCCGATTTCATCCGGCGCCTGTTCGAGTCGGAGGTGCCGGAAATCGCCGAGAACATCATCGAGGTGCGGGCCTTGGCCCGGGAGGCAGGCTACCGCAGCAAGGTCGCGGTGACTTCCTACGACGAAAAGGTAGACCCGGTCGGGGCCTGTGTGGGTGTCAGGGGCAGTCGTATCAAGAACATCGTCGACGAGCTCGGCGGCGAGAAGATCGACATCGTCCGATGGAATGATTCGTCGCAAATCCTTGTCGCAAATGCACTTATGCCCGCCAAGGTCAGCGAGATCGCGTTGTGCTTTGAATTGGGCCGGGCTACCGTGGTGGTGGAAGAGGATCAGTTGTCCCTGGCCATTGGCAAGCACGGCCAGAACGTCCGCCTAGCCGCGCGGCTCAGCGGCTGGGACATCGACATTCTCACGCCGGATGAATACAACCTTGGCATTGAAAGGCTCGCAACCTGTGTCAAGAGCGTTGAAGGCGCCGACGATATCCTCGTTGATAAGCTGATTGCCTTGGGTATCATATCTGTTCTTGATCTCGACGACGTGGGTCCGGAGCCGCTGGTGGCTGAACTGGGCCTTGATCCTGACTTCGCCGAGAGACTGGTGCTGGGCGCCGACCAGGCCGCCAAGACGATGGCGGCCGAATCGGAACGTAGGCAGGCCGAAAAGGAGTTGGCCGAGCAGACGAGTCGTCTGGACGTGCGGAAGAAGGATCAGGACGAATAGGGGCGTGGAGGTTCCTTGGCTACTACAAGAGTCTACATATTAGCTCGTGAACTCAGTGTCAAAAGCTCTGCGATCGTCAAGAAGTGCCAGGACGAGGGTCTGGACGTCAAGAATCACATGACCGCGATCTCCGCCGGTCTGGCTGCCACCATTCGCGAGTGGTTCAGCGAAGGGGAAAACGTTACGACGGTGGAAACCGCGGAAAAGGTGGATTTATCGGAGGTTCGCGTCAAGAGGCCCCAGCGGACCAAGGTGATGCAAACGTCGCCATCGGCGGAGGAACCGGGTGACTCGGGTTCTCTGGAGGCGGCGGTAGCCGAGGCCGAGCTGTCCGAGGAGACAGGAGTTCCGCCGGAAGAGGTGGAAGCTCCGGCTCCGGCCGCGGCGGTGGTGATGGAGGTCGAACAGGCGGAGGAGGAACCAGTGCAGGCCCCTGTAGTCGCGGTGGAAACGATCGAGCCGGAATCGCCGGTTGTCGTCGAGGAGCCCCCCCGGGCGCCCGTGGTGGAAACGAAGAAGGTAGAGATCGAGGTTTTGCCCGCCGGGCCCATGCTTGGCAAACCCAAGCCGGCTGTCCTCAGCGGACCGCAGGTGGTCCGCGTAGAGGCGCCGGAGCCGCTGGATCGCCCGCGTCCTCGTCCGCGTCCGCGTCCGCGACGCGACGCCGCGATCACCGAACCCTTGATGTATAAGAACAAGGAAAAGGGCGGGGATGTGATTGCTCCGACGGAAGCCGACAAGAAACATGGCAAACACCACAAGGAGAGGACCCACGGCCGCCGAAAGGAAGGCGTCGAGGAGGAAGTCGGCAAGAAACCGAAGCCCCGCGGGAAGTGGCGTCAGCGGGACCTTGACGAGCGGCAGGCGCGACTCAGTGCCGCGGGCGGCGAAGGCTTGCGGCTGCGTCCGTCCCGGAAGATTGCGTCCAAGGCGCAGCGGGAAGCGGCGGCCGCCGGACGACCGAGAAAGGCCACGGTCAGTGAGCCGGTCGCAGTCAAAGACCTGTCGGCAGCTCTGGCCGTCAAGGCGGCGGATATCATCGCCAAATTGATGCAGCAAGGAACCATGGTGACCGCGAACCAGGTCATCTCGAACGAAACCGCCGAACTCGTCGCCCTGGAGTTCGAGACCGAACTGGAGATCGTGCGCAAGAGCACGGTGGAGGAGGAGATTCGAAAGGGATTCGAGGCACGCGAACGCGCCCATCTTACCAGGCGTCCGGTGGTCGCCGCCATGCTCGGACACGTCGATCATGGCAAGACCAGTCTGCTGGACAAGATCCGGTCCACCCATGTGGCGGCCGGCGAAGCCGGCGGCATCACCCAGCACATCGGCGCCTCCCAGGTGACCTGGAATAACAAGACGGTCACGTTCCTCGATACGCCGGGCCACGAGGCGTTCACGGCCATGCGCGCCCGCGGGGCGAACATGACGGACATCGTGGTTCTGGTGGTTGCGGCCGACGACGGGGTGATGCCTCAGACCGTTGAGGCCATCGCGCACAGCAAGGCGGCGAAGGTTGCGATCGTCGTGGCCCTGAACAAAATCGATCTGCCCGGCTGCGACATCAACCGCATTTACGCCCAATTGTCCGAGCACGATCTGGCGCCGGCCGAGTGGGGCGGCGGGACTGAAGTGGTCAAGACCAGCGCCACCACCGGCCAGGGCGTCCAGGATCTGCTCGAGGCCCTGGACTACACGGCGGAGCTGATGGACTTGAAAGCCGATGACACGATTCCCGCGACCGGATGGGTCGTCGAGGCCAAGATGTCCCCGCAGCAAGGGCCGGTGGCGACGGTGCTCGTCAAAGAAGGGCAACTCAACAAGGGGGACGTTATCCTGGCCGGCGACACCTTTGGTCGCGTCAAGATGATGAAGAACAGCTACGGCAAGAAGATCAAGACCGCTACCAGCTCCATGCCTGTGGAAGTCAGCGGTCTCAACGGCGTTCCTCAGGCGGGCGACCGGTTCTATTGCCTCGACGATATCAATCGTGCCAAGGAGGCGGCCGAAGAGAGTCGGCTCCGCGCCCGCGAGAGATCGCTGGCCGAGCGGACCCAGGTGACGATGGACAACCTGTTCAGCCAGATCGAGGCCGGAAACGTCAAGGAGTTGAATCTGATCGTCCGCGCCGACGTCCAGGGATCCGTGGACGTGCTCAAGAAATACCTCTCGGAACTGAGCGTGGACGAGGTCCGCATCCACATTCTCCAGGCCATGCCCGGGGGCATCACGGAAGGGGACGTGCTGCTGGCGGAGGCGTCGAACGCGATCATCATCGGTTTCAACGTTGTGGCCGATGAGCGCGCCGCCAAGACGGCGGAGGCGGAAGGGGTGGACATCCGGTTGTACAACGTGATTTACCGCATCACGGAAGACCTGAGGAAGTCCATGGCCGGTTTGCTCGAGCCGGAAGAGCAGGAGAGGGTCCTCGGTCGGGCGGTGGTCCGGGCGACGTTCAAGGTCTCCCGAATCGGAACCGTCGTCGGCTGCTATATCAACAGCGGTGTGGTGCTCAAGAGTGCCAAGGCCCGTCTGATCCGGAACAACATTGTCGTTCGAGACAACTTGTCGCTGGAGTCCCTCAAGCACTTCAAGGACGACGCGCGCGAAGTGAAGGCCGGGTTTGAGTGCGGCATCAAGCTGGCCGGGTTCGACGATCTGAAGATGGACGACACCCTGGAGTTCTACGAAACCGTCAAGGTGGCCCGGACCTTGGATTCATGAGCCGAGTGTCGACGACCCGTACAGGAAGAAACGCCGGTATGCCCACCCGAAGGCAGGAAAAAGTTGCTCGTGTGGTGAAGGAGGTGGTCAGCGACGCCATCGCCAATCACCTGAGCGATCCTCGCATTGCGGGTCTCGTCACGGTCACGCGGGTGGAGATGGCGCCGGATCTGCGCACGGCGGAGGTTTACCTGAGCGTGCTGGCTCCGAGCGAGGCGGACAAGAACAAGACGTTCGCGGCGATCGACCATGCCGCCAAGCGCATTCAGTCGCTGCTGGGACCGGCCCTGGAAAGCAAGTTCTGCCCGGTGTTGCGTTTTCACCGAGACGAGCATTTTCACAAGACACTGGAAACGATGCGACTGATTGACCAGGTGGCGAACGAGCGTCGCAGCCGGGAAGTCGAATCGGGCCAGGCGGACACTCCGGATGTCTGATACACGACGGGAGGAAATGGGTGTCTATGCTTTGCCACACGGCGTCTTGGAGTGCGGTTCACTCACCGCAGAATCATCTGGAAAGGCCATGAAGAACAGCAAGGAATACGCACAACGGTTGCAGAAGCTCTATCGCACGCTCAAACGCGTCCATCCGAAAGCGGAGAAGGTCAGCTACGACGATCCGATCGAGGCCCTGATTCACGGCATCGTCAGCGAGCGGCTGAGCGAGACCGCCACGCAGCGGGCGATGAGGGGCTTCCGGGACACCTTTGTGGACTGGAACGATCTGCGCGTCTCACGGGTGGAGGAAATCGTGGAGGTGCTGCACGAAGATACCGCTGCCAGTCGGGCGACGGCGTTTGCGCTGACGACGGCGCTGCGGGCTGTTTTCGACGAGTACCATACGCTGAGTCTTCAGAATCTCAAGAAGCTGGGCAAGCGTCCGGCCAAGCAGGCCCTCGAACACCTCGACGGGATGGACGCCTATGTGGTCGGCTACTGCATGTTAACGTCCTTGCAGGGCCACGCCATCCCGTTGACCGGGCCGATGACGGATTGTCTCAAGCAGCATGAGGTGGTCAATTCGGAGGCGGACGAATCGGATATCGAGGGATTCCTGAGCCGTCAGATTGCGGCCAAGAATGCCTACGAGTTCTACGAACTGCTTCGGCGGGAGAGCGAGTCACCCAAGGTCGCCAAAAAGAAGGCCGCGCGAAAGAAAGCAAAAACGGCGAACGTGGCGAAGGCCAAGAAATGATCTGTGTGATCGCGGCGTGCGGGTCCGGTGCACGGCGCGAGCACGAGGGTACGGATTGATCCGATGAGTTCAGAGAGAATCTTGAAACTGGGTATTCCCGCCGGGAGTCTGCAAAAGGCCACGGTGGAGCTGTTTGCCAAGGCGGGGTTCGATATCTCCGATTCGAGGCGGAGTTACCTGCCGTCGATCGACGACGAGGAGATCGCCCCGATCTATCTGCGGGCGCAGGAGATGGGCCGCTACGTGGGAGACGGTGTGCTCGACGCCGGCATCACCGGCTTCGATTGGATCACGGAGAACAACTGCGAGGTTGTCGAGGTATGCGAGCTGCCTTACAGCAAGGCGACGAGCAACCCGACCCGGTGGGTCCTGGCGGTTCCCAACGAGTCGAAGGTGACTCGGCCGGAGGATCTCCAGGGCGGAATCGTCGCCACCGAGCTGATCGGTGTCACGCAGCGGTACTTTGCCGACCGGGGCATCGACGTCAGGGTCGAGTTCAGTTGGGGCGCGACGGAAGTCAAGGCCCGCCTCGTCGATGCCATCGTGGAGCTGACGGAGACGGGGACTTCGTTGCGCGCCAACAATCTGCGGATCATCGACACGGTCATCGTCTCGACGACGCGGCTGATCGCCAATCGCCAGGCCTGGGAAGACGATTTCAAGCGGGAAAAAATCGAGAATATCGCCATCCTGCTCCAGGCGGCCATCAAGGCGCGCAGCAAAGTGGGGCTGAAGATGAACGTTCGCAAGGAAGACCTGGACGCCGTTCTCAAGGTGTTGCCGGCGGAGAAGAGCCCGACGGTGTCCAGCCTGGCGGACTCGGGCTATGTGGCGATCGAGGTGATCGTCGACGACAAGGTGGAACGGGCCCTGGTTCCCGCGTTGAAACGCGCAGGCGCGTCGGGCATTATCACGTATCCGCTGAACAAGGTCATCCATTGAGGAGTCCGGCGCCGGGGGGCCGGCGCACGGGAATCGGCGGCGGAGAGCCTGCGTTTCCGTGTGACAAGCACTGGTATGAACCGTTGGGAAGAAAGGGTATGAAGACAGAACACACATCGCGTATCCTTTTGCTCGTTGCCGCCGTGATGATCGCGGCGGTTATCCTGTCCGGTTGTCGCCCGGCGAAGGTTGCGCCCGGGGACGGCGGCGCTTCTGCCGACGCGTCCTTGATTGTGGCCACGATCGGCGACGACTCCATCACCAAAGACGAGTTGACGCAGCGGCTGTCGCAGAGCGTTCGGCCGCAACGCGACGGTTCCGCCGGCCCGCGGGAGCCTGTCACCGCCCAGTCCGTGCTGCACGAGATGCTCCTGGAGAAGGCGATGGTCCTCGAAGGACGCGCGCTCGGGTATGCGGAGGATGAGTCGGTCTCCACCTCGGTGGACCGGTACAGGCAGCGCAAGCTCACTCAGGCGTTCCTCAGCGATTATGTCCAGGAGAACGTTCCGGTCAGTCAGGCGGAGATCGATGAGAAGATCAAGGCGGATCCCAACCTCACGCCGGAACAGGCCAGGATGAAGGTGTTGTCGACCAAGTGGCAGCCGGTCTACCAGACGCTGTACGCCGAACTGGTCAAGAAGTTCGAGGTCAAGAAGATCGACAAGAACTTCGCGCGGGCCGCGCAGATTCATCAGCGTCTTCTTACGCAGCCCGTCGAGCCCCGCGGCCGCACCGTGTTCTGGATCACGAATCATCAGATTCAGACCGAGTTGAGCCGGGACGAAAGAAGCAGTGTTCTGGCGACGTACACCGGCGGGCAGTTCACGCTGTACGACTGGTTCAAGACGTTGAACGAGATCGCGCCGCCCGGGCGTTCGAAGGACCTGAGCACCCCGGCCGGGGTAGAGAAGCTGCTGAATCGCGGACTGGAGCCGACGATCGTGGAGGCCGAAGCGGTGGCCCGCGGCTATGACAAGAAGGACGAACTGGTTCGTGACATCCGGGCCCGCGAGGACATGACCATTCTCGGCAAGATGCGAACGGACAAGTACAAAGAGGTCCCTGCGCCGACGGACGAGGAGATCAAGGCCTGCTTCGATCAGGACCCGGAGCGGTTCGCGACGGAGGCCACGCTGAAGATCGACCAGATCTGGTGCAAGGACCTCCCGACCGCCGAGCAGGTCAGGAAGGCGCTCGAAAGCGGGGTGGCGTTCGCCACCGTCAAGACCGAGCAGTCTCTCAGGGCCGAGGAATCCGAGCACAACGTGTATCCATCGAGCGAAGGGCTCTTGTGGAACGATCTCTGGAAGGGCGAGCCGAACGAGATCGTCGGGCCCGTCAAGGGGTTCTTCGACGACCGGATCAAGTGGCGCGTGGTGAAGATCCTCGAGAAGACGCCGGCACAGATGCGGCCGTACTCCGATTCGCTCAAGAACCAGGTCCAGTCGGCCCTGACGACGCAGCGGTTCAAGGATCATATGGAACGCTACGGAGCGTCGCTTCTGGCGAAGTATCCCCACAAGGTCTATGCAGAGCGGATACAGAATATCGATCCGCTTGGGGTGGCGGAGACCGAAGTCAAACCGCTGCAGTGACGTCGCTTGCCTGATGGGCGCCGCGCACCGTGGAGCCGTAGCCATGAACGGAGTGATGGAAGAGCGGTCCTGAGTATGGTTTTCACGCTGCAACGATACGTGTTTCGCGAGCTGTTTCGGGTCTTCCTGCTGGCGACCATCGGCCTGACGCTGATCCTCAGTCTGGGCGGCGTCCTCGGCCCGGTTCAGGAATACGGGGTGGGCCCTCGACAGGTCCTTCACATCCTGTTGTACTTCATGCCGATCACCCTGACCTTCGTGCTGCCCATGTCAGCGTTGTTTGCCTCGGCCCTGACCTACGGGCGCTTCGCCAGCGACAACGAGCTGGACGCGTGCCGGGCCAGCGGCGTCAGTCTGTTCACGATGGTCTATCCCGGCCTGGCGCTGGCGATCCTCGTGGCGATCGCCAATCTGCTCCTGAGCTTCCACGTGATGCCGTATTTCGTGCATCTGGCGGAGAAATCGCTCAAGGCCGACGCCAAGCAGATTCTCTTTCGCAACATCCAAAGGCGGGGGTTCTACAAGATGCCTCCCGACGGACGGTTTCTGATCTACGCGGACAATGTCGATCCGAAAGGGGACACGCTGTCCGGGATTGTCGTCGTTCAGTCCGAGCGCGGAGCGATCCGGGACATTCGCACCGCCGACGCCGCCAGGGTTCATTTCGATTCGCAGGAGAACGCCAACCAGGTCACACTGGAGGTATATGGGCTGCACCAGATGGCCCAGGCCGGCGGTACGGGAGTCCGGATGGATTACGGATCGTTCCAGGCTGGTTTCGGTTCCCTGCTGGGCGATGACATCAAGTTCAAGAAGGTCGATGAGATCAAGCAGATTCGTGCTGACCTGATGCTCTTCGATCCGGTCGGCAAGGTGGCCCGGGCCGCCTACAGGCAGTTGGCGACCGAAGCGTTGGCGAAGGACCTCAGTGAGAGGTTGAGGGCACCGGCCGAAGGGGCTTACGAGTTGCGAGGCCGGGACCGATCCGTCCGATTCACAGCGTCCCGTTGCGCGTTGCGCGACGAAGGCAACATCGATCTTCTCGGTCCGATTCGCGTGGAGGAATACGACAGCGTCTCGGGCAAGCATCTCCAGACCCTGCTCTGTGACAAGGCCAGCATTCACGTCGACGACGATTTGACCGGTCCGGGTCTGAGTCTGGATCTGTACAGCCCAACCGTCGAAGCCACCGGGAGGCTTGTCGTGCGCCACATCGTCTCCGGACTGGCACTGCCGGCGCCGCTTCAGCAGAGTCTCCATCGCGCCGGCGTGCTGGAGACGGTCGTTCCGCAGGGGGCGGCGGCCGTTTTGCAGGGCCCGCCAACCTCGATGCTGGCGTCGCTGCAAAAACAGCTCGAGCGGGAGGTCCGCCGCACGCTGGTGGACATCGAAGCCGAGATGAACTCGCGTCTGGTGTTCGGCATTGGCTGCGTTCCAATGATTCTGATCGGCATCGGGCTGGGCATCATCAATCGAGGCGGCCACCTGCTCAGTGCTTTCGGCGCCAGTTGCGTGCCTGCGGCGGTGCTGGTTGTGACGATCATCAGCGGCAAGCGCCTTACGGGGAACTTGGGCTCCGAGGGCCTCTCCGGCACGGCCATCATGTGGGCGGGACTGGCTGCCCTGACGGTGCTGGCGGCCGTCATCTATCGCCGGCTGGCGAGAACCTGAGGTGAATCGCAACGCCCGGATAACAGAGAGGATGTGAGAGTCGCAGCGATGAAGATCCTGGATCGCTACACCGCAAAGAATTTCATGGTCGGCTACGTGATTGCGTTCTGCGTTCTCATCGGGCTGCGGATCATCATCGAGCTGTTCGTCAACATCGATGAATTCGCCGAGCATGCGTCACGCGGCACGTGGGCGATGACCTGCCACATCGTCCTGTTCTACGCCATGCGAACGACGCTCTACTTTCGCGACACCGCCGGCGTGATCACGGTCGTGGCGGCGGCGTTCGCGCTGGGCCGGATGGTCCGCTCCAACGAGCTGGTGGCGATGATCGCCTCGGGCGTCAGCGCCAAGCGCATCGTCGGGCCCATTCTCGTCCTGGCCATCCTGTTCACGGGCCTGTCCGTCGCCAATCAGGAGGTGTTAATCCCGACGATCAGCGACAAGCTGGTCCGCGACGAGGACGACCTGCCCGGGCAGGAGTCATTCGCGGTGTGGTTCCTCGCGGACGGCAAGGGTTCGCTGATCTGCTCCCGTCAGTTCTCGATGGAAACGCTGACCCTGGACGCGCCGACCATCCTCACGCGGCAGAGCGATCCGAATCGCCCGGGGGTCTGGCAAGTGACCGGGCGCATTTCAGCGGATGCGGCGGTCTACAATGACAAGACGCGAAGCTGGGACCTGGTCAATGGGCTCTACATCGGAACCAAAGCGGCGGACGCGGCCGACGCCAAGCCCATTGCCTCGTATCAGGCGCCGGACCTGCTGCCGAAGGATATCGCGGTCCGGCAGATGTCGGGGTACAATGCGTTGCTCAGCTCCCGGCAGTTGGCGGCGCTGGCGGCGCAGAAGACCAAGATCAAGGACGTAGCGCAACTGACCAGCCAGCGGCACTTCCGGATCACCGATCCGCTGATCAACCTGACCATGCTCATGGTCAGCCTGCCCGTGCTGATCTGCCGCGATCCGCGGGCCATGAAGTCGGCCATTCTGGTGAGCTTCGCGCTGACGGTGGCCTGTTACATCGCCACGTTCGTGTGCAAGATGCTGGCGACGGAGGTGGTGTTCGCCCGGATCATGCCGGAATTCTGGCCCTGGGTGCCTCTGTTCATCTTCCTGCCGGTCGCGATTATCGAGCTGGATTCGATGCGGACGTGACGCCGATCCCGTGCGGCGGTGCGTCGCAAGGCTGTTGGCGGATGGCCTCCCGCACCTGCCGATTGATTCGCACGCTGCACCAGTGTTGGCCGCACATCGAGCAGAAGTCTGCCGAATCGACCTGGCCTCCTTCGATCTGGCCGCGGGCTTCGCGGTGCATGCGATCGGCGGTTGCCGGATCGAGTGATTCGCTGATGTGTGTCTTCCAGTTCAGATTGGCGCGGGCCACGCTCAGCCGGCGGTCCCGGTCGGCGGCGCCCGGCAAGCCTCGCGCCACGTCGGCGCCATGGGCGGCGATCTTGGTGGCAACCACGCCCGCTCGGACGTCGTCGGCGTTGGGCAGTCCGAGGTGCTCGCGCGGCGTCACGTAGCACAGGTAGGACGCGCCGTAGAAGGCGGCGGCGCAGCCTCCAATGGCGCTGGTGATGTGGTCGTATCCCGGCGCGATGTCCGTCACCAGCGGACCGAGGACGTAGAACGGCGCCCCGTGGCATATCTTCTGCTGGATCTCCATGTTGTACCGGATCTGATCGAAGGGAACGTGCCCCGGTCCCTCGACCATGACCTGGCAGCCCTTTTCCTGGGCCCGCTGCGTCAATTCCCCGAGCGTCCGCAGCTCGGCGATCTGGGCTTCATCGGTGGCATCGGCGATGGCGCCGGGGCGCAATCCATCGCCGAGAGAGAAGCAGACGTCGTATTCGACCATGATGTCGCACAGCTCGTCGAACAGCTCGTAGAGCGGGTTCTGCTTGTTGTGATGGAGCATCCATTTCGCCAGCAGGGCGCCGCCGCGGCTGACAATGCCGGCCACGCGGTTCTTGAGCAGTGGCAGGTGCTCGCGGAGCAGTCCGGCGTGGATTGTGAAGAAATCGACGCCCTGGCGGGCTTGCTTCTCGATGGTCTTCAGGAGGATGTCGTTGTCGATTTCTTCGACCTCCCGGCCCTCGATGACCTGATAGATCGGCACGGTGCCGAAGGCGACGGGGCAGTGAGCCAGCAGTTCGCGGCGAACGGCGTCGAGGTCGCCGCCGGTACTCAGGTCCATGATCGTATCGGCGCCAACGGACAGGGCCGCGTTCATCTTCTCGATCTCCGCCTGGACGGAGCACCGGGCACTGCTGGTGCCGATGTTGGCGTTGACCTTGGTGGTCAGGACGCGCCCGATTCCCATCGGTTTGAGGTTGGTCTTCAGATGGAGCGTATTGGCGGGGATAACCAGTCGTCCCGCTGCGGTTTCCGTCCGGATCGTCTCGGAACTGACGCCTTCGACCTCGGCGATGTATTTCATGGCCTCGGTGATCGTTCCGGCCCGGGCCTGCTGCAATTGCGTTGCCATGTGTCTGAACTCCTGCTGCCAACAAAAAAATCGCTCCCGCAGGAAGCGATTCGTCGTGCCGGCAATAGCGTCTTGTCTATCGCTTTCCTACGCAGGCATGTTCGCCCGGTTCATTCGACCGGGCGACTGTCCTGATCAGGTTCGGAGGGTTTTCTCTCAGATCGGCGTTTTCGACCGATCACCCCTAGCGACCGCTGCTATTATACCGTACGTGCCCCGGTACTCAAGCGGTTCTTTCCATTCCCCGACTTTCGTTACTCCCTTTCCCGATCCGGTTTCCACGACGGGGGATTCGCGGGCAGGGCTACAGGACGGTTTCTTGGAGAGATCGGAGGTGGTATACTGGCCGCACCTTCGGTATGCATCGGCGGATGCCGGCTCGTCATCCACAGGCCGGAGCGATTGGAAAGGAGCGATCGTGAAAGGACAGAGCAGGAGAGAGTTCCTCAAGACCCTGGGGGTGCTGGCCGGCTCAGCCGGGGCGCTGTCGATCTGGCCGGGTCGTGTGGCAGGCGAGGGAACGGCGGGCGGGATGGCCAGACGACCCAACATCATTTTCATCATGACCGACGATCACGCTTCCCATGCCATGAGCTGCTACGGCAGCCGGATCAACCAGACGCCGAACCTGGATCGCATCGCCAAGGAGGGAATGCGCTTCGATAACGCGTTCTGCACGAACTCTATCTGCGCGCCCTGTCGCGCCGTCATCCTGACGGGCAAGTACAGCCACCTTAACGGCGTCACCGACAATCGCCAGGAATTCGACGGCGAGCAGCAGACCTTCCCCAAGCTGCTGCAGCAGGCCGGCTACGAGACCGCCATGGTAGGCAAATGGCATCTCAAGACCGATCCGACGGGATTCGATTACTGGAACATCCTCCCCGGGCAGGGGGTTTACTACAACCCTGAGATGATCGAGATGGGCCAGAAAAAGAAGTATACCGGCTACGTGACCGACATCATCACCGATCGCTGCCTCGACTGGCTCAAGGCCCGCAGCCGGCAGAAGCCGTTCTGCCTGATGTTTCACCATAAGGCGCCGCACCGGCGCTGGGAGCCGGGCCCGGACCATCTGACGATGTACGACGACCGGACGATCCCCGAGCCGGACACGCTGTTCGACGACTACTCCGGCCGCGGACGTGCGGCCAGAGAGTCGGACATGAGCATCGAGAAGACGCTGACCGCCCACGACCTGAAGCTGACGCCGATGAAGAATCTGACGGACGAGCAGAAGGCCCGGTGGGACGCTGCCTATGGACCGAAGGACGAGGCCTTCGAAAAGGCCAATCTCCAGGGCCGCGACCTCGTGCGCTGGAAGTATCAGCGGTACATCAAGGACTATCTGCGGTGCATTGCCTCGGTGGACGACAACGTCGGCCGGCTCCTGGACTATCTCGGCCAGTCCGGTCTGACGAGCGATACGGTCGTGATCTATACCTCCGACCAGGGGTTCTACTTGGGTGACCACGGCTGGTTCGACAAGCGCTTCATGTACGAGGAATCGCTGCGCATGCCGCTGGTGGCGCGCTATCCGAGGGAGATTCGGCCGGGTTCGGTCAACGGCGACATCGTGCTGAATCTGGATTTTGCCGAGACGTTCCTCGACTACGCAGGCGTTCCGGCGCCCGCAGACATGCAGGGGCGCTCGCTGCGATCGATCCTTGCCGGCCGGACGCCTGAGGATTGGCGCCGCTCGATGTACTACCACTACTACGAATACCCGGCCGAGCACAGCGTCAAACGCCACTATGGCGTTCGGACCCGGCGCCACAAGCTCATCCATTTCTACCATGACATCGATGAATGGGAGCTCTACGACCTCCAGAAGGACCCGCAGGAGATGCGAAACGTCTATGACGACCCGGCATACGCGTCTGTCGTTTCCGAGTTGAAGACGGAACTGTCGCGGCTTCGTGCCGCGTATCAGGACACGACCGGCTGATGGTCCTGGAAGGAGAGGCGAAATGTCCAGGGCAGCTTACATCGGCGTGTCGGCGTTTATGGTTTGGGGGTGGGTTGTGATCGGCGATTCATTACAGGGCACAGGGGAGACGGAAGCTATGAAACAAGGCCATCGGGAAGCCGAGACGCCGGCCCTGAAAAGCCTGACCGTGACAATCGTTCACGACAACAATCCTTTCGACGACCGGCTCCAGACCGCTTGGGGGTTTGCGGCGACGGTGACGGGCCCGGACAAGACGATCCTGTTCGATACCGGAAGCGATGGGACGCTGCTGCTGGACAACATGGCGTTGATGGAGATCAATCCCAATGGCATCGACACCGTGTTCCTCTCGCACGCCCACGACGACCATACAGGCGGACTCGTGGGTTTTCTGGCGGTCCAGCCGACGGTGGACGTCTTTCTGCTGGAGTCCTTTCCGCAACGTTTCAAGGAGACCGTGCGAGGCTATGGCGCCGCAGTCGTCGAGGTAGAGTCACCGCGTGAAATCTGTGCCCATGTGTATTCCACCGGGCGCATGGGCCGGCAAGTTTACGAACAGGCCCTGGTCGTCCGCACCATGAAGGGGCTGATCGTCCTGACCGGCTGCGCCCATCCAGGGGTGGAGAAGATTGTGGAGCGGGTGCGGGCTCTGCATGAGGAAGACGTCCTGCTGGTGATGGGAGGGTTCCATCTGGGGTGGGCTACGGAGGGTCAGATCGAGCAGGTCATCCGCACGCTGAAACGGTTTGGTGTTCGATACGTGGCGCCCACCCATTGCACGGGCGAGAAGGCACAGGACCTTTTCCTGAAGTACTTCGGGAATCGTTGTCTTCGTGCCGGAGTGGGTAGTATCATAACTCTCGCCGACCTGAAGTGACGCCGAGCCCGACGCCGCTCCAGATCGACGAGAGTGGTGTACAGACGGGTTGTTTACGGCTGCATCTGCTGTTGCTGCATCTGCATCACGACGGCCATGATCTCCTGCACGTGCTGCTTCGGAACGGCCAGGTCGATCGTCATCTTGCCGCCGCCGGCATTGCCGGCGACCGCGATGCTGCTCTGGCTCGGGATGTCCGTCTGGGGCAGGGGCATCGGCGCGAACGCGCTGGCGATCTTCATCAGATGCAGCACGTTCAGTGACATGAAGAAATCGGCCTTGTCGGCGCCCGGGATCATCGCCAGGGCGGTCTTCGCCTCGCCGGCGACCGGCTTCGGACCGCCGGCCTTGACCTGATCGATCAGCTTCTCGACGGCGCTTTGTGCGTCCTGGCCCAGAGCGTAGACGAGCTGGTTGTTGACCGTCGCCATCTGGATATCGAGCCCATCACCATAGATGGCATTGATCATCTGGGTCTCCGGTGCATCGGGCTTGGTGCCCTTCAGACCGAACGTGACGGTGTCGATGGGCACGCCCGCATGCGTCGAGGCATTCTTCTTGAGATTAAACGTGCATTGCATGCCCATCTGTTCGTAGAGCTTGCCCACCGATCCGCTGGTCATCAACTCGGCGGCCTGGTCCATGAGCTGAGAGAATTTCGCGGGATCCTTTACGTCCGCGACGTAGGTTACCCGGAAGGGCGGCTTGCCGTTCGCATCCACGGAGATGGACCCGGCCATCGCCCCTCCGAACGCGTCCATCGCGTCGGTGATCATCTTTTTGAGCGATGCGACATCGTCTGCGGAGGCCCCTTCGCCCATCATCTTCGGCATCAGGTCGATGTAGGCCTCGTTGAGTTTCTGCCATAGCGGACTGTCCATCGATCCGGCGAAGTTGATGGCGGCCCCGTCCTGCATGTAGCCAAGCAGCTTGCCGGCGCCGCTGGAAGAACCGCCCTGGAACATCTGCGCTATGCCTGAGCCGGGCACGCCTGCCAGCACGAAGCTGGCGCCGATCTTGTCGACGCTGGGACTGAGCGAGATGCTGAGATACTTGGCTTCTTTCATCAGGGTGTCGAGCATGGCGGCGGACGCCTCGATGTTCGCGGTCGCCTGCTTGGCCATCGCGCCTTGACCTTGTGTCTCCATCGCCTGCATGCCCTGCTTGGCTTCCTCGGTCTTGGCCTGGAGCATCGGACCGTAGAGCTGGCCGGCCAATTCGACGTTGGCGTAGATCCATACGGGCGAAGTCTGGGCTCGTTGCAGCTCCTCGGCGTCGAGCGTCTGGGCCAGGGAGGCGGTCCCGCGGGGTATCCAGTTCTTCATCTCGGCAAGGGCCTGCTTGATGTCCACGGCGGTCACCAGGACTTGGCCGTCGGCCGAGAAGCTCACGCTTTCTGCGGCTATGGCCTGCCCGCCGGCTAGGGCCGCCACCAAAGCGAACGCGCCGGCCTGGACGACGGCCGCACCGGGCTGGTCCCCTTCGGGTTTGATCAGGGAAATGCCTTGGGCGTCCGGTTTCCCGATGTTCGGGTTGCCCGAGACGAATTGCTGGTAGTTGCTGACCGGGACGAGCAGTCCGATGCGGGTGGGATCGGGGGTGCCGCCGGGAAGCGGGCCGAACAGGACGAAGCCGCCCGCCATGTTGACACCCTGAGGTTGGGCGCTGCCGAGGAACTGGCCCAACTGCGCTTTGACGGGCATCGAAACGCCGAACGGCAGCAGGCCGGTCAGGAACATGTCCACCTGGCCCAGAGCTCCGTCCAGGTTGTTGATCCGGACGCAGAAGAGGCTCCCGGATGGGACCATCGTCATCGGATCGGCCGCCGGGCTTGCCACGGCAAGGCCGAGCACACAGAGCGCCGACAGGATCAATGTCTTCTTGAGTCTTCGTGACTGTGTCATCGTTTCTTTCCTCCCGAAGCAGTTAGGTGATTTCGCGTCTGTTCGTATGTCACAGAGTCGCACCAGTATACGAGCCGACCACACGTATGGGTACAAAAAAAGCCCTCGGGGCGACTGTGCACTGATTCCATGGCCTGGCGCCAGGGGAATCAGACATCGCTTGGCATGCGCAGTAGATATGCTGTAACTATTTGTTGTAGAATCAGTTACGCGATAGGCATCGCCATGCAGGGATACGATTCCAGAAGATCAGCGACGAATCACGATGTCCAGTGCCTGGCCTTCGGGAAGCCGCACGGGTTCGGCCAGCTCGATTCGAACCTCTCCGGCGTCCGCAGAATGCGTGCAGCGCAATGTCTTGCCTTCGCAGCGGACGGCAACCTCCACGTTCTTCCACTCCGATGGGACACGGAAAGCGAGGGTCTTGAGGTTCAACCGGCCCCAGCGCAGCTCGATCCGCTGCCGTTGCGCGTCGTTCGACCGGGTCTGCGCGAACAGGCCCCAACCCTCCGCTCCGGTAAACGCCGCTTTGAAGTCTTCCGGGCTCATCTGCGGGGCGAAGCGGATATGCCCCATGGGCCCGTGGTACTCGAAGCCGCACAGGGCAGTGAAGACGCCCCAACTGGCCATCGCCCGCGCGTAGTGGTCGCCGCACTCGACTTCGTTGAAGGGATTGTGCCTGGCCGGGTGGTAGCGGTCGTGAACGGCCCGGCAGATCGCCAGCGCCTCGTCGACCATGCCTTCCCACACCATGTGGCCGGCCACCTGATACTCGATCCCGGTCCAGACCTCGTTGCGATACAGCACGCCCTCCGCCATGTACTCGCTCTTGGGCCAGGTGCAGGTGAACAGGCCCGCCTCGCCCGGCCGGGCGAACCAGCGGTCCGGGGGATAGGCCGCGTTGTAGGGGCCGACGTCGGGCGCCCAGTTGTACTTCCAGATCGACCGGAGGGCTTCCTTGACGTTGAGCGACGGATAGATGTAGTGCAGTCCCAACTGATGGGCCCAGCCCTGGCCGAAGAGCTGGTCGGACAGGCATCCCTTGCCGTACTGATGTTTCGGGTGCTTGTCGAGATCGACGAGCTGGATGAAGTACTCGCCGTCCCACAGCCGTTCCATCGTCAGTCGCGAACCGCTTTCGAAGATCCGCCTGCAACGCTGGGCGAAGGCGTCGTCTGCCATCTCACGGGCCATTTCTTCGGTCGCGCGCAAGGCGGCCAGATACATCGATCCGACGAAGGTGTTGGGTCCCTCGAAGTTGATGTCGAACGTGTTGTGCTGGGTGTTCTCGATCAGGCCGTTTTCGTCGCCGTCCTGCCCGATGGAGAATTCCATCGCCTTCCTGATACGCGGCCAGTTCCGCTTGAGGAACGCATCATCGGCGGAGCAGAGGTGCTCGCGATAGGCCTTCAGGATAGTCCCGGCCTGCCCATCGGCGGCGTACGATCGATTGCTGCGGAAGCCGACCAGTCCGCTGTCGGGGTCAAACCCCTCGCCAAAGTCCTGCATTTCCCGAGCACTCCGCTCCAGTTCGGGAAAGAGCCGGGCCGGCGCGTGCGCGTAGTTCCACACGTGCGTGCACGTTCCCTCGCAGCAGCCGATGCCTTCCCACGCCCAGAACCGTCCGTTCTTCCACCATTGACACGTTCCGGTGGCCAGGTTCGCCACGGTCGAGTGCAGCCGGAACAGCAGCCAGCGGGGCAGCGTGCTGTCCTCGTAGAACGTCTGGTGCCAAAGCTTGGTCTGGCCGCTGAGCCGTTCGTGGTTGTCGAGCACGTAGTGGGCTACGTCGGAAGCGCTGTTGAACCGGTTCGCGTATTCGTGGCCATTCTGATGATTCGGAAAGAACCACGTCAGGACGAACGTGAACGTCACAGTCTGGCCCGGAGCCAGCTCGACCATCTTCGTCGTGACGGTTGAAGCATCCGCCGAACCGGACGTCGACCCGTCGAACGCCAGCACGAGCGACCCGTAGTCGGGCAGCTTGTCGAACGGCCCCATGTCCACGTCATAAGCTTCGTCGGCCAACTCGATCTGATCGATGTTGATGTGTCCCCATCCGCCCGAGTGACGGTCAATGATCTCGATGCGGGCGGGCTTGCCCTCGAGGTCTTCGACGTTCCAGAAGTGCCATTCGAGCTTCTCGTTGTCTTTGCCTGTGGCGGTGCGTACGATCTGACCGTCGACCAGCAGATTGATGCAGGTCTCGTCCGCGTGGCTGCCTCCGCCGATCAGGAAGTTGATATATTTCCGCGAGATCACAAAGGCCGGGCTGGTCAGCGTGCCATGCGGGCGATCGCCGCCGAGATAGGTGTTGACCAGACCGCTTCCGAGAAAACCGCTGACAGACTGCTGGTTCGGGAGTGTGCCATGAGCGGGACCTCTTCCGAAGGCTTCGCCCGTGACCTGCCAGTCGCCGTAGTCCGGCCCCTCAAACTCCATCACGACGATCTTGGGACGCGGGGTCTGCGTCTCCTGCTTTACCGGCTCCTTTGCGGTGTGGACCATCAGCGTTCGGCTCTTCTCTTCTATGATGCGGCTGTCGCGTGTCACGCCGCGGCTCTTGGCGGAATGAAAGCAAACCGCGTTCTCCAACCGCCCCAGGACGCCCACCTGTTGCGTCCGGTCGGAGGTGTTCTTGAGCGTGATATGGAAGAGGGTTGCCGGAAGGGCGGAGTCCTTCGCGTTCAGCGGTATGAAGGGCGAAAACGCCTCCATCTCCACATCCACCGGAAACCCGTCGGCGTGGTATCGGACAATCCCGATGGGGTACTCTCCCGCGAACTGGACCGTCCCAAAGTCCCGATTCAAGGACCTGAGCGTTTGCGTGTCGCCGCTCTTGACGAGAACTGCGAACCCCGACTCGACCGGACTATCGGGCTGATACGTACGGTAGCATTCGGCGCCGTAGCCGGTGAAGATGTGTCGGTTGAAGATATGCCAGAGCCCGAGCGTGCCGTCGCTGCGCAGGTACATCTGGCCGGTCGCGATCCCGCCGACGGGCATGCCGAGAGTGTCCGCCTCGTCGGCCGCGTAGACGGCGCGCTGGCCGCGTTCACGGAGACCCTGTAGATAGGCGGAGGTGAGGCCCTTGTCCGCGGGCACCAGATGTCCATCGGCATGTCCCACGCCAGTGCAGCCCACCCACAGCATGACGGCAACCGACAACGTCGAAATCACTCGCTGCTTTTCCATTCTCCTGACTCCTCTGTCGCTCTCGATGTATGCCAGCGACGAATCACGAGCCAAACACCCGCAATACGTAGCGTGGAATCTTGTGGAATTCCGTTGACTTGAGGGCGATTGTAGCTTAGACGAAGAGCGATACGCAAAGGAAATCAGGACCACGGATTGGGGACGGCATGAGAACCTCTGCGTCAGAGCATCCGAGTGTTTCAGATCTCCCAGCGGGCGTAGATTTGGGTGAGACGTGTCCGCTGCCAGCATCTTGCGACATACCTATTTAAAGGCCCAGATACAAAAGGAGTCCGGTATGAATTATGGGCTATGTCCATCCAGTAAGACCGAGACACGGCGATGGAGTCGCGACGTTTCCTGGTTCGGCCGGATCGCATTGCTGCTCCTGCTCGTCCCGGCCGTTGCTCAAGGTCAGTTCTTTCGGGTCTACGAGTACAAGACGGCGGATGCCGGCGCCGTGGAGATCAGCTACTGGACCACCTACATCGGTTCTTCCGAAGAGGAGATGGGCTACTTCGACGAGACCTTGTCGCGTGAGAAGATGTGGGCCCACTCCTTCGAGGTCGAGTATGGCCTGTCTCACCGGCTGACGGTGGGTTACTACGCCGATTGCCTGGACCCCCAGGGCGGGAGCTTCGAATACGTCCGGTCGAAGCTGCTGGCCCGTTACCGCTTGTTCGAGAAATACGAGCGGCCGGTGGATGTGGCGCTCTACGGAGAGTACATCCTGCCCGATAAGGACTACGATGACGCGGAGAAGTTCGAGTTTCGTCTGGTGGTGGAGAAGGACATCGGCCCGGTCCGCATCGCGTTGAACCCGATCCTGGAGAAGAAGACCAGCGGCGAGGACGTGGAAGAGGGCGTCGAGTTTGCGTATGCGGCGGGCTTCTACTACGATGACGCTGGCGACGGGCTGTGGAACACGCCGGATATGCACATCCGGCCCGGCCTGGAGTTCTACGGCGAACTCGGGGAGTTGTCCGATCCCAAGGGTTCCAGCGAACAGGGGCACTATGTCTTCCCGGTGCTGGACCTCTACTACACCGGTCGCACGAGCTGGAAGACGCACTGGAACGTCGGAGTGGGCCTCGGCCTGGGCGGCGAGGCGGACGACGTCGTTGCCAAGAGCATCCTCACCTTCGAGTTTCTGTTCTGAACGCGATCCTCGAAAGACAACTGGAGGTCTCCATGATTCCTCGGCATTCCATCAAACGAATCGGCTGGACGGTGCTCATCCTGTCGGCGTGCGGCGGTGCGCTGCTGCTGGCCGGCCCGGCCGGCAACAAGGCAAAGAAGGAACAGACGCATGCGATGGATCACTGGGACGATCCCTACGACTGCATCGGATGTCATTGGGAACGGTATGCCGACTGGTCGAGTTCGCAGATGTCCCGGGCGTACACAGGCGACTTCTTCCAGGCCCAGTATTTCCAGTACGCGGTCAAGGACGCCGCCCGCGATCCGATGATGAAAGACCTTGCGGCCGATTGTCTGGGATGTCATTCCCCATCGGCATTTCTCTCGAATGTCGTGCCGCCGCCGGAGGTTGAACAGCCCGACAATTTCTGGGACCGCGCCTGGCCCTGGACAGATTCGTACCGCACGGTGGGGCAGGTCAGGACGGGCCTTGCGAGCGGTCCGCTGCGGGAGGCGCCCGGGCGGGCCGGGGGCAACCCGCTTGCCGAGGCCAAGCAGGACGCCGAGCGGGGCGTGTTCTGCGACTTCTGCCATTCGCTCTCAGGCATCGCCCAGCGTGATCCGGTCAACCACAACTACCGCGTGGACGCCGGGCCGGGGGAGAACACCAAGCGGGCCGATCTGGAGTTTCCGTGGGCTCCTTACCACGAAACGCAGGTCTCCGAACTGTTCGAGAGCGCTGAACTCTGCGGCATCTGTCACAACGAGCAGAACACGTTCGGTGTCTTCGTCAAGGCGACGCATCGCGAATGGCTCGATACCGATTACGCCGACCGTGACATCGTCTGCCAGTTCTGCCATATGCCACCGCGAGAGGGCAAGCCCGCCAAGATGGGCCGCGAGCGGCCGTGGAACCACGCCCATTGGTTCGGCGGCGGGTTCAGCAGCTTCGTCGAGGGCGCTGCGTCCGTGAAGCTGCTCCTCGATGCGAAAGCCGTCGCCGCCGGTAGTACCATGCCATTGGAGGTTTCGGTCAGCGAAATCGCGACGGGCCATCTGTTCCCGACCGGCGCGACCGAAGAGCGGGACGTCTGGCTGCGCGTAGCCGTTTGCGACGCCGACGGCCGGGAGCTTCAGCACATCCCGGTGCCGCCGAACCCGCAGGACCCCAACGATCGCTACTTCATCACATCGAACCGGCTGGAGGCGTACCCGACGCATAGCTCGGTCAGCCAGGCGATTGCCAGGGATTCATTGCCGGAAGGGGACCGCATCTATCAGGATGTCTTCCTGGACTCGGCGGGGAAGGTGACGTTCGGCCAATGGAATGCGGTCCGGATCATTGGAAACCGCCTGGTTCCGGGCGAGACCCGCATCGAGAAGTATTCCTGGCAGGTGCCGGAGGGACTGGCCGGACAGGAGGTGCATCTGAAGGCGACGCTTTGGTATCGCCGGATGGCGGATTCGCACGCCGAGATCCTGGGGATCGAGAAGCGTCCCCACCTGCTCGTCTCGCAGGACGTCAGGCGGATCAGGCTCACGGGGCACTGACGGTTGGACCAGCCACTCCCAGCTCGACCGCCAGCAGCGTCGGTTCAAGGATGTGCAGATTGTTCAGGAAGGGCTCGGTGTACTTGATGTCGCCGTATTCGGCTTCGTCGAAATGGTGTTGCTCACCCACGTGGTTGTTCCAGTCGACGCCTTCGGTCAGAAAGCCTGTGTCGCGCTGGTGGTGCTTGGAGATGGCGCGGAGAATGGTCAGGCCGTCGAGCAGATACGCGGTGTTGTCCGTGTCTCGATACGCTTCGAGGTAGGCCAGCACCGCCTCGGCGTTCTCCCAGAGATAGGCGGTGTCCCAGCTCTTCTCCATGTAGAGCAGGCCCTTGGTCTGGACCCCGTTGCGATCCTCGGTCATCTTGAACTGATCCATGCCGGCCAGGCATTTGTCGTAGGCGAAGGCGCGTACGCGTTCGTCCTTCAGCAGCGATGCGGCCTGGCGCAGCACGCGAAACGCCACCGCGTACGCGACGCACTCGTGTTCGTCGTAGGTGTCGTGGTTGATGCTCCCGAAGATGCCGCCGGCCTCCATAAAGACTTTCACTTTCGCACGCACGGCCTCCGTGTAGTCGGCCAGACCACGTTCGGTCAGCCCCACATGGAGCTGGAGGATGAACAGGCCGTCACCGCTTTTTTCGAAGAGAATGTCACCATCTCCGTAGGCGTTCTGCGGGAAGTGCTCGCCGTCGGGCTTGCAGCGTCTGGGATACCAGCCGTTGGGCGTGGGTTTGACGTTCCTGTCGATCCACTGAGCCGTCCTAGCGGCGACCTGGCGCATGCGGCTTTTACGTGGTTCCTCGACGACGTCGCTGAACAGCAGCAGTTGATACGCGATCTTGGCCATCGAGCCGGGGCAGAACCAGTTGTCCTTGTGCTGGTAGTTCAGGCAGAAGCGGTCGGTGGTGGTCTCGCGATAGCCCGTGATGAAGCCGGTCTCGTAATCGATGAAGCCGGCGGTCAGGACGTGGTCCAGGATCGACAGGGCCGTGCGCTGTAGCGCCGGGTCCCTGTTGTGCCGGGCGTAGGCGTGCAGTTCGTACGCGCCGCCGACCGCATTGGCGGCCCAGCCGGGACCCTCCAGGTTGCCGAAGTCGTGCCAGCCCATGATGTTCCCGTCCTTGTCCACGAAGCTGGACTTGCTCGACAGGTTGCCCTTGTACTCGACGAGGGTCCGCTCGATGGTGAAGCGGACCGAATCGGCCGCTGAATCGAGAATCGTATAGTCCGGATCTTCGGGCAGGTAGAAGGCGGGTTGCGCCTCTTCGAGCTTCACATAGTCGAGCCCGACCATGTAGCTCTTGACGGCCTTGTCGTTGGCGCCGACGATCTCGATCCGCAGCGTGTGCTCGCCGGCGGACAATTCGTGAAGGCCCATGTCGAGTTCGCCGGTGGCGACCACACCGTCGTTGTAGAGATCAATGGGATCGCCCAGCTTCCTGCCGTCGAGATAGAACTGCGCGATGCCGTAATCGACAGCCTTGGTCAACTGCATCTTGAGTCGGTACACGCCGGTCTTCTGCACGGGCACCGCCAGGTCCAGCGTCGCGCCGGGCCTGGCTTCGGTCCACCACAGGTGCGTATCGCCGCTCCAGTCGGGACCGAAGCCGTACATGTCCTGCGGGGCCGCGTTGCCTGCGGTCTTGGCCAGGACCGTGAGGTTCTCGCCTTCGAGAGCGTCCTTGACCTTGAACACCTCGATGGGCGTCCAGTAGCCTGTGCGCTGCTCGACGCCGAGAGGCTCATAGGGATCGCTCTGTCCGGCGGCTTGGTACCAGTACGCCGTTGCGGCGTATAGCGTGGGCTTGTCGTTCGGGTAGTATTTCTCAATCGCGGCCTCGAACGACGTCTGGAACGGAACGTTGTCGGTGATGTGCCAGCGATTGACCGAGACGTGCCCCCGATTGCTCATGCTGATCGTCTGGTTGTGGTAGCAGTTCTCGAAGAGCGCCGGATCGCACCAGGCATAGCCGAAATAGTCTTCCGAGCCGGTGCCGAACGTCGAGGGGAACTTCTCGCCGTCGACGAAGAATTTCTCGTCGCCCTCGCCCCACCAGCCGCCGCGCGGGTTCCAAACGTGCAGCATGACGCCGCAGAAGCGGCCGCGTCCCTGCGTCTTGAGCATGGTCCAGTCGATCTTCCGCCGCTCGGGGTCTTCCGGCAAAAACGCATCCCGATGCCACTTGGCATGAAAGCGACCGAGCTGCCTGGCGCTGCCCTTGAGCGGGACGGTTACGATCTCCAGATGGGCCTTGCGTGATTGATTGCCGTCGTTGACCAGGGTGATTTCGTAGCCGGAGGCGAAGGGCATGAACCAGTGACAGTACCATGTGCCGTCGTCAGTCAGGCCGCTGGGCAGCGAACGATACGCGTTGGCACCGGCCGCGGTGCCGAAGAAATCGCCCAACGGCGCCCAGACGCTTGGTGACCTCTCGCCGTCCCATCGGATCTGGATCGTCCATTCGCGCAGCGCATCGCGATCTTCCGGCCCAGCCGGTGGGTCGAGCTTCAGTCGAAGCGTTTTGATCGCTCCGGGACCTTTGTGGCTGCTGATCACGCACGTGCCGCCTCCGCTGGAGCTGAGGCCGTGCTTTTCGACTCGTTCACCCGGCTGTGACAGCCCCGCTGGCCCACACTGGCTCAGAATTCCGTCCGCCTTGGCCAGCGCATCCTTCTCGGCCTGCGAAAGCTCCCGCGTGAAGGTCGGCAGGGCCGTTCCCTTCGGATATGTCGTATAGGTGAAATGATAGTAGGCGCCCCAGTCGCCTTCGGCGGTGATCTTGCAGGACTTCTGGAAGGGGATCGGGACGTAGCAGTTCTGTCCGCGTGCGGCCTCGTGGACGAGGGCCGGATACGTGAACGGCTCATTCTCCCGGTTGAAGTACCCGATGAAGGGCAGGTCCACCGCCGGCTCGGCGGCCCCATCGAGGTAGATCTTCACGCGTCCTTCCTTCGGCAGCGCCGACCAGATGCGCCAAATCACGCCGGGACCTTCCATCTCGGCGAAGACCAGTGCGTCGCCTTCCTTGCGGATGATCCCGCCTCCGTCGCCGTTGGCGTCCCAGTCGATGTACTTGCCGGAGGTCTCGTCGTACTTGCTGCGCCGGTCCCAGCTCGACCATTGCACGCATTTCTCCCCAGGCTCAGGCAATGTCGCCAGATGCTCCAGATCGGTCAGGCGACCGACCAGATCGAGGTACGTCAGCTTCTCGGCCGCTCCGGCCTGAGCTGCCATGGTCGGCAACCCGACCGACAGAAAGGCGATGAGGAATGCCGAACGTCTCGGCACAAATGGATTTGTCGGCGGTCGTTGCATCCTAAGCCTCCTTTTCTCGCGTGAATCGTTCTCTCCGATCCTTCCATCGAATGTCGGAGCCTGCTCGGGAGGCCTATTCTAATGAAGAAGGCCCCTCGTTGCCAGCGGTTTCGTCTGGATCGACGCGAGCCGGCAAAGAGGGGCCCATCCGGTCTTGGACAGTTGATCTTGCGCGACGGTTGTGCTGGCCGTCACGGTGCCTCGATTTTCCTTTTCCTTGATCTACGGATTGGGATACTTGACCGAACAGCCGTAGGGGGGCGTCGTCGACATAGTCACCGGCTGGCCGGCCAACAGTTGCGAGATGGCCTGGTCCACGTAGTTGACGTTCGCGACGTTCGCTTCGACCTTGCCCATGGGCGCGTTGTCGATCGCTCCCTGGTAGACGATCACGCCGTCCTTGTCGATGACGAACATGTGGGGCGTGGTCCTTGCCCCAAAGGCTCGGCCGATCTGGCCCGACCGGTCATCAATGATCGGATACGTCAGCTTGTGCTCTTTTGCGAACGCGACGTTGGCTTCCGCACTCGTGTGGCTGGTGCTGTTGACCGCCAGCCATACGACCTCTTTGTCCTTGTACTTGTTGGCCAGGTCGACCATCGTTGGCTTCGTGTCGTGATGGTACTTCGAGAAGGGACACTCCATATTGAACCATTCCAGGACGACGATCCGGCCCTCAAGGTCGGAGAGCTTGTAGGTTCTGCCGTCGAAGCTCTTGAGCTCCAGGTCGGGAGCGCTCCGGCCTCGACGCCCAGCGCGTCCAGGCCTGTCGGCCCGCTGCCGCATCCCCTGCGTCATGCGCTGCTGCTGTTGCTGGAGCTGCGCGAGTCTGGTGCGGAAGCTTTCCTGCTGACTGGCGATGAGCTTCTCGACCTTGCCGGCGGTCTCGGTGGCCTTCTCCTTGAGCGCGGCCGCATGGATGGCCTGCAACTGCTCGATCAGGGAATCCTGCTGGCTCTTCAAGTCATCGATCTGCTGCTGCAAGGCCTGGACGCGTTGCTGTTGTTGCATGGCCATGCGCTGGTTGGCGGGGTCCTGTCCGGCAGGTCCCGAGCCACCCTGGGCGAGCGAAATCGACGTCCACGACAGCACCACCAGCGCGATCGCGACAGAGTTCCATTTCCGTGTCATGACGATATCCTCCTAACAACCAAAGGTTTTGTCCGACTTGCCTTCTACTTCGGCAGTTTCTCGATCATACCCCACTTAATCTACCTGCTTGAAGGCGTTGCGCATGGGTTCCTACTGCTGTCAGACGCAAAAGGTTCACCCGCGGGCGAAAATGGGCCGGTGGCGCGGCGCTGCCCGGAAATGGCTGTGAACGCATGTTTTCGAGTGCCAGAGCGTCTCGCCCGGTTTTATCCGGACGTGGAGAGGGCAGCCTTGACCTGTCTGATGAAGGCGGAGACCTCGGCAATCGCCTGGGCGGGATCGTTCAGGTGGGCTTCGATCATGCCGACGATCCGCGAGCCGATGATCGCCCCGTCGGCGCCGGCATCGGCTACCGCTCGCGCGTGTTCGGGTTTGCTGATGCCGAACCCGACGCAGATCGGGACGTTCGTCAGCGACTTGAGCCGGCGAACCAGACCTTCGACGCTGTCGGAGAGGGCATCCCGGCTGCCGGTCACGCCGAGCACGGAGACCGTGTAGATGAAGCCCGTCGTCTTGGCGGCGATCTGCTTGGCCCGCTCGGGCGAGGTGTTGGGAGTGACCATGAAGACGCTGTCCAGGCCGGCCGAGCGGATGAGGCCGAGCACCTCGTCCGCATCGTCGATCGTCATATCGGCTATGAGGACACTGTTGACGCCCACAGCGTGGGCATCATTGAAGAACTTCTCCGTGCCGTAGTGACCGATGAGATTGTAGTACATCAGCAGGCCGATGGGGATGTCCCTGTACTGCTTGACTTGCTGAATGAACTCCATCGCGCGTCGGACGTTCATTCCGCTGCGCACGGCGCGGATATCGGCCTTCTGAATGGTCGGGCCATCGGCGATGGGGTCTGAGAAGGGGATGCCCAGTTCGAGGACGTCGGCTCCGGCGTCGATGGCGGCCTTGACCAGGGCCAGGCTGGTGTCGAAGTCCGGATCGCCGATCACGAAGAACGGGATGAGGGCCGCACGCTTGCGGCGTCTCAGTTCGGAGAACACGTCACGATAGGATTTCATGGTCGTTTGTCCTGCCTAGGTTACTCTTGAATAGGTCCCATAGGTCCAGCAGGACCTATTCCAACGGTCGATGCTGCTCGACGATGCCCACGTCCTTATCGCCCCGACCTGAGAGGTTGACAACCACGACGGTTTCGGGATTGAGCTTGCCTTTCAGTCGCGCGACGTAGGCCAGCGCGTGCGTGCTCTCCAGCGCCGGCAGGATGCCTTCGATCTTCGCCAGCAGCCCGAACGTGTCGAGGACCTCCTCGTCTTCGGCCGCGACGTACTCGGCCCGGCCGGTGTCCTTGAGGTAGGAGTGCTCGGGCCCCACGCCGGGGTAGTCCAGCCCGGCGCTGATCGATTCGGTGTCGATCACCTGTCCCTCGTTGTCCTGAAGCAGATAGGATCGCGCGCCATGCAGGATGCCGGGCGTGCCCGCGACGATACTGGCGGCGTGTTTGCCCGTGCGGATGCCTTTGCCGCCGGCCTCGACGCCGATCAAGCGGACGTCCCTGTCGTCCAGGAAACCGGCGAATATCCCGATCGCGTTGCTGCCGCCGCCGATGCAGGCGAGCACCATGTCGGGCAGTCGGCCGATCTGTTCGAGACATTGCCTCCTCGCCTCGATGCCGATGCAGCTTTGGAAGTGCTTGACGATGGTCGGATAGGGGTGCGGCCCGGCGGCGGTGCCGAACAGGTAGAACGTGTCCGTCACGTGCGCCGTCCAGTACCGCAGCGCATCGTTGATCGCATCCTTCAGTGTCCCCGTGCCTCCCTCGACGGGAACCACTTCGGCGCCGCAGAGCTTCATCTTGTGGACGTTGACGCTCTGTCGCTCGACATCGGTGACGCCCATGAATATCTTCGTCTCCATGCCGAGCAGGGCGCCGATCATGGCGGTGGCCAGGCCGTGCTGACCCGCGCCGGTCTCGGCGATCAGCTTGCTCTTGCCCATGTACTTAGCGAGCAGGCCCTGGCCGAGCGTGTTGTTGACCTTGTGCGCGCCTCCGTGCAGCAGGTCCTCGCGCTTGAGATAGACCTGGAATCCGACGTGCTCGCTGAACCGCCTGGCGTGGTACAGCGGGGTAGGGCGGCCGGCGTAGTGGGTCGACAGCTCCACCAGTTCCGCGACGAACGCGCGATCGTCACGAAATCGATCGAACGCCTCCTCCAATTCCTCCAGCACGGGGATGAGCACCTCGGGGACGTAGTAGCCGCCGTAGTCGCCGTATCTGCCTCTGTGTTTCATGTCGAATGCCCTTTCAAACATAGGTCCCATTGGACCTACAGGACCTATGGTTATGCTCTCAAGTGTCGGATGTTGTCGAAGAGACGCTTCATCTTCTGGTGGTCTTTCTTGCCGGGCGAAGCCTCGACGCCGCTGCACACGTCGATCCCGTAGACCCCGAGTTCGACGGCCGCGACGGCGTTGTCCGGATTGATTCCGCCGGCCAGGAAGATGCGCTTGCCGATATGGCCGATGATGTTCCAGTCGAAGGTCAGTCCGGTGCCGCCGTACTTGCTCGGGTCGTACGCATCGAGCACGATGGCGTCCGTGAAGAAATTGTCCGCCTGCTGAATGTCGTTGGTGTTTTTGACGCGGATCGCCTTCATCGTCTTGGGGCTGTCGTAGGCCAGCCAGCGACAGAATTCGGCGTCTTCGTCTCCGTGCAACTGGATCCAGTCGAGCTGGCACTGGCTGGCGATCTCCCGCGTCTCTTCGAGGGAGCTGTTGACGAACACGCCGGCGAGGTCCACGAAGGCGGGCAGCTTGTTGATGATCCGTGTCGCGGCTTCCGGCCGGATGTACCGCGGGCTTTTCGGGTAGAAATTGAATCCGATCAGGTCGGCGCCCATTTCGAGGGCCGCGGCAGCATCGTCGTAGTTCGTGATTCCGCAAATCTTGACCTTGGGTATCAGCATGACAGTGATCCGATATAGAGAGGAAATTCACCCTTTGTTGGAAACCTCGATCAGTGTTTCGAGACAATTCATGGCCTTCCCATCGTCGATCGAATACTCCGCCAGCGGGATGGCCTGCTGGAAGTCGTCCACCAGTCCGGCCACGATGATCGCGGCGGCCGCGTTGAGGACAACGATATCGCGGCGAGGTCCATGTTCCTTGCCGCCAAGGATGTGGCGGATCAGGGCAGCGTTGGCGATGGCGTCACCACTGCCAAGCTGATCGATGGACGCGCTGGCAAACCCGAACTCAGCCGGGTCGAGCTCCATGGATTCGATGCGCCCGTCGCGCAGCTCGACAACCTTCGTCTTGCCCAACAGGCTGATCTCGTCCATGCCCTGGCCGTGGACGACCATTGCCCGCTTGGCGCCCAGGAGTCTGAGCGTTTCGGCGATACGTCCCAGAAGCTCGACATCGGCCACGCCCATCACCTGGGCGGTGACGCGAGCAGGATTGGCGAGCGGTCCGAGGATGTTGAATGCGGTCCGGAAGTCCAGGCTCTTGCGGATCGGCTGGACGAAGCGCATCGCCGGATGGAACTTCGGCGCGAACATGAACCCGATATGGGCCTGACGGATGCACTCGGCGACGACGTCCGGACCCGGGTCGATCTTGACACCCAATTCGTCGAGCACGTCGGCCGAGCCGCACTTGCTGGTGATGCCTCGGTTGCCGTGCTTGGCGACGTAGACGCCGGCGCCTGCCGCGACCAGTGCGGCCGCGGTCGAGATGTTGAACGTCTTGATCACGGCGCCGCCGGTGCCACAGGTGTCGATCATGTTGTCGATCTCCACATGGACGCGCACCGCGTGATCGCGAAGCGACTGCGCCAGGCCCGCGATCTCCGCCGAGGTCGCCCGCTTCATCCGCATCATCGCCAGGAACGCGGCGATCTGGACCTCGGTGACCTCGCCCTCGAAAATCCGGTCTTGCAGGGCTTTGGCCTGCTCGAACGTCAGGTCGTTTCCGTTCAGGATGATCTCCAGGTATTCGGTGATTGTCGCCATGGCTTAGCTCCCTACCGTTTGTCTCTTCTGGGCCGCGATGCGCAGGATGTTCTGAATGATCTTGCCCCCGGCGGGGGTCAGGATGCTCTCCGGATGGAACTGGACGCCGTAGATGGGCAACTCCTTGTGCTGGACGCCCATGACGACGCCCTCGAATTCGGCGGTCTTGTCCAGGCAGTCGGGCAGTCGCTGGGCCATCAGGCTGTGGTACCGCCCGGCCTGGAGCGGGTTCTCGATGCCCGCGAACAGCCCCTTCTCGTTGTGGCTGACCCGCGAGGGCTTGCCGTGCATCGGTTCCGGGGCGTGGCCGATCGCGCCGCCGAAGTGCTGGACGATGATCTGGTGCCCCAGGCAGACACCGAAGATGGGCAGCTTGTTCTGGAAGTACGCCATCGCTTCGAGCGACACGCCGGCGGTGTCCGGGTTGCCCGGTCCCGGCGAGATCACCAGCAGGTCGGGATCGAACTGGGCACAGACCGCGATCAGATCGTCGAGGCTCGTGTCGGCGCGGTAGACCTTGGTTCGGCAGCCGCGTTTGCCGAAATCGTCCACGAGATTGTACGTGAACGAGTCAAAGTTGTCGATGAACAGGACTTTGGTATCGTTTGTCTCCATGGTTTCGTCCTTCACGCGGTGCTCGTGATGTCACCCTGCGACTATTGTCCTCGAATGGCGCGGATGCAGGAGCGGGCTTTGTGCTCGGTCTCTTCGAATTCGGTCTTGGGCACGCTGTCGTGGACGATCCCGGCGCCGGCGCGAATGTAGGCGGTATAGTCGCGTACCTGGAGGCTGCGGATCGTGATGCAACTGTCGAACTGGCCGTCCACGGTCAAGTACATGACGGCGCCGCCGTAGTAGCCGCGCTTGTTTTTTTCGAGCTGGCGGATGATCTTCATCGCCTCGATCTTCGGCGCGCCGGTGAGCGTTCCCATGTTCATCGTCGCCAGGTACGCGCTCAGTGCATCGAGGTCGGGCCGGAGCGTGCCTTTGACGTTGCTGACCAGGTGCTGGACCGATTCGTACTTCTCCACGGTCAGCAGTTCGTTGACGACCCGGGTGCCCGGATCGGCCACGCGGGCGATGTCGTTCCTCGCCAGGTCCACCAGCATCATGTGCTCGGCCAGTTCCTTGCGGTCCAGTTTCAGTTCCGCTTCGTATCGGAAGTCGGTGTCGGCGTCGATCTCGCCGTTGATGCGTCCTCGCGGCTTGGTGCCCGCGATGGGCCGGATTTCGACATGGCGTGGACCGGTCCCGCTGACGCGCAGATTCAATTCGGGGCTGGAGCCCATCAGCACGGCGCTCGGCATGTTCAGATAGAACATGTACGGGGACGGGTTCAGCCTGCGCAGCCGTTTGTAGACGTCCAGCGGCTCGTCCGGACACGGCTCGGTGATCGTCCGGCTCAGAACGACCTGAAAAATGTCCCCGTCGACAATGTGCTGCTTGGCTGCACGGACCATGTTCTCGTATTCACTCTGGCATGTGTCGCTCGACGCGGCCGGCAGGGGGCCGTCATAACACCTGCCCTTCGGCGGCTCGAACCGTGCCATGTTAAAGTAGTAATCGAAGGTGTCCTGCGCCTCGGCGACGACCGCCTCGCGGTTGCCGTTGGTGACCATGCAGTTGACCACGATGTAGCCCTGGTTGTGCTCGTGGTCCATCAGAAAGATGTTGTCGGCAAAATACAGCTCGTAATCTGGGTTGCCCAGCACGTCCTGCTCGCTGGCGGGCAGCTTTTCGAACTGATCCACGAAGTCGTAGCTGAGGGCCCCGAGCAGGCCGCAGGTGACGCGGAAGGGCTTGCTCGCCAGCCGGAACGCGAAGGCCACCGCCCGCAACACGTCCATCTGATTGGTGCTGCGAAGGCGAGTCTGTTCGTCCATCGTCCCTTCCGTCGGCCGGATTCGCCCGATGATCCGGTCGGCCTCAAACGTGACCGTTTCGCAAAAGGCAAACCGCTTCTCGTCGCCGGCCAGGTAGCTGAGCATCCGCTTTCCCGTCTTGCTTAGCGCCTGGATGCGGAAGTCCAATCCCGTGCCGGTCAGGTACAGCGCCGGTCGGGCGGTCCCAAAGCTTAGCGCGCCTGTGCCCGCCAGATACTCACGCGATTCCAGCAGGCAGCAGTTCTTGGCCCGGCCGTAGTCGGTCAGTTTGGCGAAGAAATCGAGGGGATCGCCCACGTCGATCCGCTTGACGATCGGTACGACCTGACCCGGCTCGGCGCCGTGTATGATCTGTCGATAATCATCCATAAGTCCGGCTCTCAAATAGCGAAGTTCTACTGGCGCACCCGCCGAAACACCAAAAAAAAACGCAGCCTGCTGGTTCCAACAGGCTGCGTCACAAGGTCTTTCTTAGCGGTTTTTCTATGGCAAATTATCGCTCGCCCGTCGGATGTATGTCCTCAGGCCACCACCAAAAGTTGCAGTAATAGCGACAGTTCAGCACCATAGTGCTCCTATTAAACCCGCTTTCTCCGAGTTTGTCAAGCGGGAAAAAACAGAATTTCTTGTCCACCGGGTTCCGCGCCTACCATTGAGCCTCGATATAGGGTCCTATCGGACCTTCGGGTTTGGGTTTCGGGCGGCTCCTGAGGATTGCCTCGGCAATCGCGATGTCGCTCGGGACTGTGATCTTGATGTTGGACGAATCCGTTTGGACGATGGAGACCTCGTGGCCCAGCGCCTCGACTAGGAAGGCGTCGTCGGTGACCAGGGCCGGATCGAGCCGGGCCAGGTTCTCGTAGGCCCTGCGGAGCAGCGCGACCTCGAAGACCTGGGGCGTCTGCGCTTCGAAGAGATTGGCCCGATCCACGGTCCGCGTGATGACGCCGTCCTGGGCCTCCTTGAGAGTCGCCGTGACCGGGCACGCGGGAATGGCGGCGCCGCTCTTGCCGGCGGCGGCGATGACCTCCCCGACGAGCTGGTCGGTCGCACAGCACCGACACGCGTCGTGGACTGCGATCAGGTCGATGTCGTCGCCGACCAGTTCGAGAGCCTTTCGAACGGTATCGAACCGCTCGCCTCCACCGAAGAAGGTCTTGACGCCGAAGAACTTCAGGTTGGCGCCCCATTTGACGTTGACGATCTCCTCGTCTTCTCTGGAAACGCCCAGGAGCACCTGCTTGACGTCGTCGCGGTTGGCGAACAGCTCGATGCTCCGCACGAAGACGGCCCGGCCGTCGACGTCAGTGAATTGCTTCTTTCGTTTTCCACCGAACCGGGTTCCCGGTCCGGCGGCACAGATGATCGCTGCCACATTCTTGGCCAACGTCTTCTCCTTTGTTTGTTGGTGGGGGCGAATGATCATTCGCCCCTACAGGGCTCACGGCTAATAATCGATTCCGCGCCGGGCACTGAGCCCCTCGTCGAACGGGTGTTTGATCTTCTTCATCTCCGTGACGAGGTCGGCCAGCTCCACCAGTTCGATGGGGGCATCCCGCCCCGTCAAGACGATCTCGACCGCCGGATCGCGCTGTTCGATCAGACGCTTGACGTCTTCCAGGCTTGCCAGTCCGTGGCCCAGACAATAGACGATCTCGTCGAGGATCAGGACGTCATAAGATCGCTTCTGCGCCGCTTCGGTGAGCTTGGCCAGGGCTTCGCCAATGGCGATCCGCGTCCGTTCCACCGCCTCCTTGTCCTTGAACGAGGCAGCCATGTCCCAGTCCTCTTCCATTGCCTCGATCCGGATGTCCGCCGCCGATTGCAGGGCGAGACGCTCCCCGAGGTCAAGCGAAGGGGGCTTGAGGAACTGATACATCAATACTTTGTTGCCCTGTCCGGCCGCCCGCAGCGCCAGCCCGAACGCCGCCGTCGTCTTGCCCTTGCCGTCGCCGGTATAGACCTGAACCAATCCTTTCTCCAGCATCGCCGTATCTTATGCTCACCCGCAGCACCATTCAAGCATGCAACTTTGTGGTGTTGCGTGGCACACGCGCTGTTTAATCCCGGGGGCTGCTCTGATATAGTGTGCGGGTCGGGCACCTGTAGTCTGGGGGTGACGATAACGGAACGAAATCCTGACGGGAGGATAGGCACGCATGGATCTGACGCGATTCTCAATTGTCCCGATCGTTTTGTTTGGCGCTCTGCTCCTGGCGGTTGCGGCAACGGGAGCGTCACAGGAGATGCCGGCTTCGTCTTGTCCGGGGCTTGATGGGGCGGCTGGGGCCTTTGCCGAGGGCAAGCTGGAGGAGGCCGTCAGAGGATTCGAGGCGGTGGCGCGCGACGCCTCCGTTGCGCCGTTCGCTCGCGGTTTAGCTTTGTTTGGACTGGCGGAAGTGGCGCTGGCGAGGCAGGATACAGCAGGAGCGCTCGCGGCCTGGGAACGTCTGGAGGCGGACGCGACGTTGCTGCGGTTCCATCGTGACATCGCGAAGCGACGGATCGCGGAGACCCGACGCATCGCCCAGGGCTTGCCCGCGCGCGACCCGAAGGCCTACCGCGAACCATTGCCCTTGTTGCCTGAGCCGGGAAAGGTGTTCTATGTGACGCCGAGGGGAGATGATACCGCCGACGGTTCGCGCCAGAGGCCTTTTCGCAGCATCGAGAGGGCACGCGACGCGGTCCGGCAACTGAAAAAATCGAACGGCGGCGGACTGCCCAAAGGCGGAGTGAGGATCGTAATCGGCGCCGGCGAGTATGCCTGCGAACGCACGCTGGAACTGACCTCTGAAGACTCCGGCTCTGCCGAGGCGCCGGTGGTCTATGAAGGCCCGACGGCCATCCTTCGCGGGGGCGTGCGAGTTACTGGGTGGAAGCCGATCTCCGATCCGGCGGTTCGCGAGCGACTGGATGAGGCCGTTCGCAGTCGCGTGCTCGAAGCCGACCTCAAGCCCCTGGGCGTTGAGGGTTGGGGCGATGCCACGGAATTGCGTCGGCAGCCGGAACTGTTCGTCGATGGCAGGCCTCAGACGCTCGCCCGATGGCCCAACGAGGGTTTCGTCAGGACAGGCGACGTCCTCGGCGCCGACACGTTCGAGTTCTCGAACACGATCGAAGGTTGCCGCGACGGGAAGTTCCGTTACGTCGAGGACCGTCCGAGCCGATGGCTCGACGAGCCTGACGTGCGCCTGTACGGCTACTGGTTCTGGGACTGGTTCGAGGAGTATCAGAAGGTTGCCTCGATAGACGCGGATACGAAGACGTTCACGCTGACACCGCCCTATTCCGGCTATGGGTATCGCAAAGACCAGCGCTATTATGCGCTAAACGTATTCCGCGAACTGGACGCCGAAGGCGAATGGTATCTCGATCGGCGGACGCAAATCATCTACTGGCTGCCGCCACAGGGGCTCGACGTGCCGAAAGCGGACGTAGTCCTCAGCGTGTTCGACCAGCCATTCATCACGTTGACTGACGTTGAACATGTGATCCTGCGCGGCCTGACGCTCCAGGATGGACGCGGCAACGGGATTCAGGTCAGCGGTGGCGCCGATTGCCTCGTCGCCAACTGCACGATCCAGCGGTTCGGTGGCGATGCGATCATCGTGGAAGGCGGCCGGCACCATGGCATCTTCGGTTGCACGATGCGCACGCTCGGCTGCGGCGGGACCCGCGTGGCCGGCGGCGACCGTGCGACGCTGACGCCGGGCCGGCACTTTGTCGAGAACTGCGCCGTCTCCGACATATCCCGGCTCAAACGCACCTACGCGCCCGCCGTTCACCTCGACGGCTGCGGCAACCGCATCGCCCACAACAGGTTCGAGGAGATACCCTCCTCGGCGATGCGCATCGAAGGCAACGATCACGTGATCGAGCTGAACCACATCCGCAACGTCGTACGCGAATCGGACGATCAGGGCGGGCTCGACATGTTCGGCAATCCGCTCTATCGCGGCGTCGTGATCCGCTGGAACCGCTGGAGCGATATCCGTGGCGGGACGCAACACGGGGCCGCCGGGGTGCGGCTGGACGACATGATCTCCGGCGTCGCGGTCTACGGGAACCTCTTCGAGCGGTGCGGGGCCGTCCACTTCGGCGGCGTCCAGATCCACGGCGGCAAGGAGAATCTTATCGAAGGCAACCTCTTCGTCGACTGTCTGGCGGGCCTGAGCTTCAGCCGCTGGGGCCAGTCCCGCTGGCTCGAAGCCATTGAGCGATTCGGCCCACAGGCGGGCGAGCCTGCCTATGCGAGCCGCTATCCGGAGTTGGCCGACCTCAAGAGCCATGCCGACGTCAACATTATCAGCCGTAACCTCTTCGCCCGGTGCGAGAGCATCTTCCTGCGCGATGGGGGAACCGGGCAAGTCGCCCTCAACGCCGTTGCCGACGGGACCCTCGCGGCGGCAATCGCCTCCGGCGGGCAAGTCCCAGGCGATTCCAGCCTGCTGCGGTCCGTTCTTTCCGAACCGATCCCCGTTGACGAGATCGGACCCTATGAGTCGAATTAGGGCCGTTCGGCGTACCCTTCGCGGACGGATTCACCTGTGCGCATGGTGACGCGGAAACGTCACGGGATTTTGCTCAGACGGCACCCTCACATCGCCGATAATCCTTTGACTGAGCGGATTTTGCGATTGTTTGCAAAAGCGCGGCCCTCGGATTAGGATAGGGCCTCGAAACAGCCCGACAGACGTGCTTAGGATATCGCCAAAGTGACGCGCGACAAAGATCAGACGGAGCTATCGGTGGTGGTGCCATTGCTCGACGAGCAGGAGAACCTCCGCCCGCTGTACGACCAGATCCGACAGGCTCTGGACGGACGCTACGCATACGAGATCATCTTCGTTGATGACGGCAGCACCGACGGCAGCTTCCAGGTCCTCAAGGAATTCCACGAGGCCGATCCGAACGTGCGGGTGATTCGCTTCCGCAAGAATTTCGGGCAGACAGCGGCCCTGAGCGCCGGTTTCAGCCATGCCCGGGGCGGCGTCGTGATCGCGATGGACGCCGACCTCCAGAACGATCCGGCGGACATTCCCATGCTCGTCGCCAAGCTCCGCGAAGAATACGACGTGGTCAGTGGCTGGCGCAAAGAGCGGCACGACAAGGCTTTGACGAGGCGCCTGCCTTCGCGGATGGCCAACTGGCTGATTTCGAAGATTACCGGCGTCAAGCTGCACGACTACGGCTGTACGCTCAAGGCGTATCGGCGGGAGGTCCTGGCCCAGACCAAACTCTACGGCGAGATGCACCGGTTCATCCCGGCGCTGGCCAGTTGGAGCGGAGCGCAGATCGCCGAATGCGTGGTCAACCACCGACCCCGGACCGCCGGAGTGGCCAAGTACGGGCTCGGCCGCACCTGGAAGGTCATCCTCGATCTGATCACCGTCAAGTTCCTCGGCTCGTTCTCCACCAAACCGATCTACATCTTCGGCGGTCTCGGCGGCCTGATGGCCCTCTTCGCCTTCCTGCTGGGTCTGATGGTCATCTCGCAGAAGGTCAACTCGGGCGTGGACATGAGCGGCAATCCGCTGCTGTTGCTCACGGCGGTGCTGTTCCTGACGACGATCCAGTTCATTCTGATGGGTCTGCTGGCTGAGCTGCTCGTACGCACCTATCACGAATCCCAGAATCGCCCGACGTATGTGATAAGAGAAGTCCTCGACGCGACGGACGGCCGTGGAGATCATGTGAATGACTAAGATGCCTCAGCGAAGCAAACCCTTCCACGGACGTTCGACCCATGCCGGCGGGAAGCACACTGCCTCCGGCGACGGACGCACGAAGCGATTCCTGATCGCGGGTCTGATTCTCATCCTGGCCGGCGTCCCGTTTGTCCTGGGCAAGTACTTCGAGCTGAGCTACCCGGACCCGTTCGACAGCGGCTCCTACGTGTATTCCGCCCGGCACATCCTGGCCGGGGCGCGGATCGGCTACGACGAGAAGCCCAGCGCTCAAGCCGGCACGCTGTTGGTGAACATGCTCGGCGTGACGCTCTCGGGCTTCAACGAAACCGGGTCCAAGGTCCTCCAGGGCCTCTTCCAGGCGGTCGCTTTGACGCTCATGTTCGTTGCGCTGCGCCGGCTCTACGGCACTCTGGCGGCGGCTGTCAGTGTGACGATCGCGTCCGTCTATCTCTCAGCGCCGCTGATCGCCAAATACGGCAACGTCAAAGAGCAGTTCATGATCGCGCTAATGATCATGGGGATCTGCTCTTTCGTGTTCTATCACCTGAGCGGAAAGCGGTGGTGGGCATTGTTGACCGGAGCCTTGCTGATCGGCGGCCCCTTGTTCAAGCAGACGGGTGTTTCCGCCATCGGGGCAGTGGGACTGTTCACGCTGGCGCAGGCGATCCTGCATCGCTGCGGCTGGAAGAAGGCGGGCGTGGACATCCTGCTGCTGATTGCAGGCGCTGCGATTACCATGACGCCAATCGGCGTGTGGTACGCGGGCATGGACACGCCGTTGTACTACTGGCCTTATTCGTGGGCCTTCGCGCCGGCGTTCAAGCTGGCCGGCGTCAAGATGGAATACAAAGCCGACACCGGGAAAGCCGACGACTCGGCTGAGGCCCGCGTGGACGACACGGCGGCCTCCTCGGACGTCGGACAGAGCGCTGCGGCCTCGCAGGGTGACAGCCTGATCCTGAGGCTGCTGCCCGGCTACGTCAGTGACAGTTGGCGGCTGCTCGGTCCGGCGGAGCGAAAGGAAGCGTTCCGGCGGGTGCTGCGGTACTACGCCTTGCTGACTCTGCCCATCGCGATGGCCGCCGGAGCTGTTGTGGCCAGAGCGGTGCTTCTTCTGCGGCGCAGGCGGGCGAAGGCGAAAACGTCGACCGATCCGGACGGCGGTCGATTCGTGCTCCTGTTCGCGCTGTGGTGGTTTTTCGACATGGCCTTCGTGTGGATCAGCCCCCATTCATACGAGCAATACTATCTGCCGCTGAATGCCTCAGCCGCCATGCTCGGCGGCCACCTCGTCGGTCTATACAACCGCCGCTGGCACGCCGATCCGAATCGCAGCCGCTGGGTGGTCGTAGGGCTGCTGTCTGTCGTGCTGATGATCGTCCTGTCCTGGCACGTCTTCTTCGGGATTCGCAGAAGCCCGCACACCGGCGCTGCGTACAAGGATTCCCAGGGCCGCCAGATCCTCACGAGAGGCTACGTGCAGAAGTGGGATGAGGTTGCGGAGCGGTACCGACCGCCTCGCGCCGGCCGGATTCCCGCCCAGCCGCTGTACGCCGCCTGGCGCAGCGTCGACGAACGGCAGAAGGGCGAAAGGGGCGCTTGGGAGCAGGTGGGTCAGTACATCCGCGAGCACACCGAGCCCAACGATGTGATCTACGTCTGGGGCTGGGTTCCCGGCATCTACGTTCAGGCCCAGCGGATGAGCCCGACCCCGAAGGCGTTCGAAGGGACGATGCACACGCTGCCGCCGCCGCAGCTCGCCGAGAGAATTCAGGAGATCCTCGCGGCGTTTCAGGAACAGCCCCCTAAGTTCATCGTGGATACCCGCAAGCGGCACTTCCCCTGGAACGTGCCCCCCATGGAGCTTTGGCCGCTTTTTCGGCAGCAGTTCCTGCCGACGGACGACGCGACGATCAAGCAGTACGAAGAGGCCTATGCCCAGCAGTTGGGCGAAGTCATCGGGCCGGACGAGGCGGCACGCTTCAAGGTGATGAAGCCCCTGCGCGACTATGTCATGCAGAACTACAGGATCGTGGGCCTGTTCGGAGAACAGGTGCTGTTTCAGCACAAAGACTGATGGCGAGCCGATGGCGATGGACCCACAGCTCAAGGAGCAGCAGGATTTGTACGACCGCGGCTGGCGCGGCGGGCTCGAAGGGGGCAAGGAGCAGCGGGGCAATCTCCGGACGAACCTGGATTTCCTTGCGCGGACCGGACTGCTCAAGCCGGGCGACCGGGTTCTTGAGATCGGCTGCGGCATCGGCGCGGTGGTCAGCGAATTGGCGGGGCAGGGTTATCATGTCACCGGCACCGACATCTCCCGCGTTGCCATCGAGTATGGCCTGGCCAAGTACGGCAGCCTCGACTTGCAGGTGCAGCCGGCCGAGGAACTGGCCTTTGCCGACGGGCAGTTCGACGTGGTCCTGAGCTTCGATCTCTTCGAGCACATCGCGCGGATCGACCGACACGTCAGTGAGGTGCATCGGGTGCTCAAGCCAAAGGGCTACTATCTGTTCCAGACGCCCAACAAATGCAGCAACGCGACCTTTGAAACGCTCGCGCATAGATCACTGAAGTGGAGGCGATACCATCCGTCGCTGCACACGCCGGGGCAGCTTCGCCGACGTCTGACCGGACACGGATTCGACGTGCGGTTCGTCAAGATGAACGCGATCAACGAGTTCACACGCCCCAAACTCCAAAAGCTTGGGCCGCTTGGCTCGCTGATTGCGAAGGTCAATTTCGAGAAGCTGCCGCTCGTGCTCCAGACCAACCTCTACGTAATTGCTCAGAGGAAAGACTGAACACATGCACACTGTCATGCTGAACGCAGTGAAGCATCCGGCTTGCGGCGGGAATCGTTGCCTGGCAGCATTCCATGCCCAGGTTCTTCGCTCCGCTCAGGATGACAAGAAAGATGTCGGAACGCTTCCTGTGGTGCAGATGACAGGCGGTGTGTATCGATGAAGCTGCTCATGCTCAACTATGAGTTTCCGCCGATCGGTGGCGGGGGAGGGCAGGCCCACCATGCGCTGTTGAACGAATTCGCGGGCCGGCCCAATCTGACGATCGACGTGCTGACGTCGGCTCCGAAGCCCGAATTTTTCCTCGATCCGTTTTCAGACAACATCCGAATCCACAAGGTGGGTATTCGCAAGAAGCAGTTGCATTTCTGGCGGCGCAGCGAAGTGCTCGCTTGGCTCATCAAGGCTCGTCCGCGCTACCGCCGGCTCTTGCGGGAGAACACCTATGATCTGGTCCACGCGTTCTTCGGCTTCCCCACGGGCTGGCTGTGTTACCGCACGGCAAGCAGGCTGCCCTACGTGATCTCGCTTCGAGGCTCCGACGTGCCCGGCGGCAACGCGCGTCTGCAACTGGAGTACAAGCTGCTTGGTCCGCTGGTGTTCAAACCCATCTGGCAACACGCGTCGGCCCTGGTGGCGTGCAGCGAAGGGCTGCGGCAGCGGGCCTTGCGGTTCCTGCCTTCGGCGCAGATCGAGGTGATCCCCAACGGTGTGGACCTGAAGCGTTTCACTCCGGCCGAAAGACCCTCCGGCGCGACGGGACCGCTGCGGCTGATCACGGTCGGCCGGCTGTCTTCGACGAAACGCCTGCCTGTGCTGATCGAAATGATCGAATTACTCCGCAAGGAGGGCTGCGATGGGCAACTGACCATTGTCGGAGGCGGCGCCCTTGAAGGCGAGCTTCGCCGCAGGATTTCCGGCGAACGCTTGCGGGGCGCGATCACGATGACCGGGCGGCACAGTGCGAGCCGGATGCCCGAGATTTACCGTCAACACGACCTCCTGGTCAGCGCCAGCGCGCAGGAGGGGATGAGCAACGCCATGCTCGAAGCGATGGCCTCAGGGCTGCCCATCGTCACCACCCGTTGCGAGGGTGTGGACGAGCTGATCTCGGACAACGGCATCGTCGTAGACGATCCGACTCCGCCCGCCCTGGCCGCGGCCGTCCGGAAGCTGACCGACCAGCGAACGATGCTGACCGCCATGTCCCTGGCCGCCAGAAAGAAAGCCGAAACCTTCGGCTGGAACGCTGTAGCCGAATCGTATCTGCGACTGTACGCGAAGGTGAAATGAAGATTCGTGTCCTCCACGTGATTGATCATCTGGGCTACGGCGGTGCGCCGTTCGTGGTGAAGAACCTCGTCGAGCGAATGCCGGCCGATCAGGTCCAGAGCTATGTGTGCGCCCTTCGCCCCAACCCCCGACCGCTGCCGATTGATACAACAACCATTACTCTGAGGTCCGGCAAGTACAGCCTCGCCGCCATGCGATCCGTTCCGAAGCTCTGCGAAGAACATCGCATCGACATCGTGCACGCTCATCTCCAGAAGGCCGTGATTATCGCTTTGCTGTCTCGTTCGTGTCTTGCGGCTCGCTTGGTGCTGCACGAGCACGGCCCTATCTTCCGCAGCGGTTCCGGCTGCGTGTATCGCTGGGTGCTCAAGCGATTTGGCTCACGGGCCGATGTGATTGTTGCCAACTCCCAGGCGGCGGCAGTCGCCATCAAGCAGACGATCCACGATCCTCATCTTCCTGTTGTCGTCGTCCCCAACTTCATTGACCTCGAACGGTTCGATCCGGATCGCTACGACCGCAGGACGATCAGGGAGTCGCTCGGACTGACGGAAGAACGATTTGTCGTTGGTTTCGTCGGCCGGCTCGACCGGGCCAAAGGGGTGGACCTGCTCGTGGATGCCGCTGCGAGGCTGCCGCGGGACGAGAGGTCCTGGTGCATCTATCTGCTGGGTGACGGCCCGGAAAGGGCGCCCCTTGCGAAGCGCATCCGGCGGCTCGGGCTCGAACGGATCGTTGTCCTGGCCGGCTTGCACGAGAATACCGCGAGGGTCATGCGGGCCTTCGACCTTGCCGTGGTCCCCAGCCGCCGGGAGGCGTTTGGTATCGCGGCCTTGGAGTTGATGCGGATGAGGGTGCCGGTTATTGTGTCACCCGTCGGCGGGCTGCCTGAGCTGGTCCAGGATGGAGAGACAGGCATCGTTCTGCCGCGGCTGGATGCGCAGAGCATCACGCAGGCGATCCGAAGGCTTGCGTCAGACGAGATACTGCGGGATTGCCTGGCGCGCCGTGCGTGCGACCACGCTGGCCGATTTGATGGCAAAGACGCGGTGCAGCAGGTTGTTGAAGTCTACCAGAGGTTGATACGTGGAGCCTGAATACTACAAGGGCGCCGATGCGGCCGTGTACGAGCAAGTCCACGGCGACATCTTCAATTCCATCGAGCAGCAACGCCTGCACGGGATGCTTCGCGAGGCTGTGGGACTGATTCAGACGGGGGCGAGGCCGGTCAAGGCGCTCGATTTCGGCTGCGGTTCGGGCAATCTCACGCGACACCTCATCGAGCTGGGAGCGTGCACGACCTCGGCGGATTTGTCTGCGGATTTCCTCAAAGACATTCGGAGGAAATTCTCCGGTAGCGGCTTGTGCGAGACGCTCCAGCTCAATGGCAAGGATCTGTCCAACGTGCCGGATGCACAATTCGATCTTGTGGCCACCTACTCGGTCCTGCACCATGTGCCTGACTATCTGGCGATCGTGCGCGAGATGTGTCGGGTCACTAGACCCGGCGGCGTGCTCTACGTCGATCATGAAGTGACGGATACGTACTACGATCGACCGCCGGTTTATGCCGAGTTCCTGCGGAAGGCGCGTCCTCGTGTGAACTGGCGGAAAGGCCTCTCGCTGGTTCTGGATATGCGGGGCTACGTCCACCTTTTGCGGCGTCTGCGGAATCCGCGCTACAAGCGAGAGGGCGACATTCACGTCTGGCCGGACGACCGCATCGGATGGGCCAGGATTGAGCAGGTGGTTGCCTCCGAAGGGTTCGACATCCTCATCCGGCGGGACTACCTTCTATACAAAGCCACTTATGACCTCCAGGTATATGAGGCGTACAAGGACCGCTGTGCGGACGAGCGGGTCTTTGTCGCGCGAAGGAGAAGCCAGTGAGCCCAGAAACGACAGATGCCTTCTTCGACCATCTGCAGAAAGCCGAGCGGCCGACCGCGTTGGCGACGCGTTTCATGCGGCGGGCGTTCGAGCGAATTCTGGCCTTTGCCGAGGTCGCTCCCGGCGGCCGCATTCTCGAGATCGGACCGGGCAGGGGCGAGTTCGCCGGGATCTGTCTCGAACGCAAGCTCGAATACCATGCCATCGAGCCGAACGCAGGATTGGCGGAGTCCCTTCGTAGCAAGGGGGCCGACGTTGTCTGTGCGAGGGTGCCGCCGCTGCCGGCGCTCGACCGGCAGTTCGATCTGATCGTGATGATCAACGTGATGGAGCACATGAGTGGTCTGGAGCAGGCTTTGGATATCGCCTGTCAGGTCAGGCAGGCGCTCAAGCCTGGCGGCAAGTTCCTGATCCACTGTCCGGACTACCTGAGCTGGCGTCAGCACTTCTTCAACTGCGACTTTTCGCACAATTACGTCACCAGTCGCCGGCGGCTGGACCAACTGCTGGTGAACGCCGGCTACGCGGACATCCGCAGCCGCTACATGAGCGGCCCCTTCGTTGGGGTCGGCGCCGTGATCCTCGCGGCTTTTGCTTCCCACCTGCCCTTCGGCGCTCTGGAGTCGCTGTTTCCTCGCAGCCCGGTTTGCCGCAGGCTCTACAAGCTTCAACTGACCCTTTCCCGCCGGGTTCTGATTCTCGGACATAACGTGACTCAGGCGACCTCCTGAGAGCTTTGAGACAGGAATATGCACACCCGCGCCAAACAATTCGTTCGGCTCCTCCTGAGGCTTGCGGTCGCCGTCGTTCTGCTCGTCTGGGTCTTCTCCAAGGTGGACCTGAGTCGCTTCCGTGAAACCGTCGCCGCAGCGAGGTGGCAGTATCTGATCGGTGTGTGGGGCTCCACCGCGTTGTTCTCCTGGGTGCAGTCGCTGGCCCTGCAGTGGATTCTGAGGAAACAAGAGTGTGAGGTGAGCACGAACCTGATTTTTGGAGCCACCTGTGTCACATCGTTGTACGGCCTGGTGCTGCCGGGATTTGTGACCACGGGCGTCAAGTGGTATATCCTCAAGCGAACGACTGGCAGAGGGACCAATGTCCTGAGTGCCATGCTCTACAATCAGGTGACGCTCACGGTAGTGATGACGGTTGTCGGTCTCGTCGGGCTGATCGTAGTGAATCCGACGCAGGCCCTGTGGCCTGAAAGCCGGCAGTTGTGGATTCTGCCGGCGGTTTGTGCCGTGGTCCTGGCGGTGGTTGTTGTGATCGCCGTACTGGCTCTGAACAAGCGGACCGCCGGGCCCGTCATCCGGTTGCTTACGGTGGCCCTCAAGCCGTTGCCTCAGGGTGCGCAGGAGAAGGGTCAGGCCCTTTTGATGCAGATCGCGACATTCCAGTCCGCCGGATGGCGATTTCATTTGGCTGTCGGGCTCATCAACGTTGTGGCCGCTCTTCCGGCCGGGTTGCTGTGGTACCTTTTCGCTGCCTGGGCGGCATCCGTTGTCGTCCCGACAGGTGTTCTGATCTGGCTGTGCGCTATTGTGTTCGTGCTTGGTAAGATCCCAGTTTCCATCGCCAATCTGGGTGTCCGCGAGGTAACGCTGGTGGTCTTGTTGGCTGGCTACGGCGTCTCTGAGCCGGCGGCTTTGCTGATGTCCATGATCCTGTTTTCCTCCCTCGTCTTTCTGGCGGCGCTCGGCGTGGTTTATCAACTCGTATGGACCCTTTCATCAAGGCAGGCAGCTCCTTCTGCCTGAGCTTCTCGCCGTGGCAACGGTTTTCCCTTGGTGCTGTTGACGCCGACGTGCTTTCTTCCTACAATGGTACCATGTGGAGGAGCGAGCCGAGAGGCAGGGCTCCAGAGGATCAGAAGAGACGCTGTTATGTGGAGGTGGTCATATGAGAGCCGCGATTTGCCTGTCAATCTGCATGTCATGGTGTACCCTCATGGTAACTCCACCTGCCAGGGGCGATATCCACCTCTGGACGTTCGATGAAGGCGAGGGAGTTTTGGCTGACGACGTCCTGGGCAGCCGGGCCGGTGTTTTGCGCGGGCCCCAGTGGACGGCTGGGCGGAAAGGGAGTGGCCTTAGGTTCGATGGCGAGGATGACTATGTGGCCTTGCCCGACAACAATCCTGTGTGGCTGCCGACGGGTGACTTCACGGTGTCATTCTGGGTGTGTTTCGAACGGGACAGGGGCTTCTCGGTGGCACAGAGCGAAGTCCTGGTGGACTTCAACTATGGTGCCAGCGAAGACCCGCAGAACGAACTTGGGTTCAACATACAGAGGCGGGGCGACACCGGAACGATTGCCTTTCAGATGACCACGATGGGAAGCACGGACGAAGATCTCTACGCAGAATCCATTCTGGGGAAGGATGCGTGGCATCATATCGTGGCCGTGCGAAAAGGCGCAATGCAGGGGATCTACATCGATGGTCAGATGGATGCATGGCGTCCCTGTTCATCGTCTCCCATCGACTTCGTCGGCGGCTACGACGACGACCGAGTCAATGTAGGGCGGTATACGACGAACCTGGGGTTGCCTCGCTACCATTTCAAAGGTGTGCTTGACGAGTTGATGCTGTTCGACCGTGCTCTGGCATTGGAGGATATCCGCCAGCTCTATGGAGAGGCCATAACATTGTATGTTGATGGGACCCATGGAAGCGATCAGAACGACGGCTTGCGCTCTTCGACGGCGTTGGCGACGATTCAGATGGCAATCGCCGTGGCCAAGCAGGGCGACGTGGTGAACGTGCATCCTGGCGTCTATCGCGAGGAGGTGCGCTTCCTCGGCAAGGCGATTACGGTTTGCAGCGTGGGCGAGGCGGCGGTTCTGGAAGTGCCGGACGCATACGCGGTGTCGTTCCATCGGGGCGAGGGGGCGGCCAGCGTGCTGAAGAATTTCGTGATCCGGGGCAGTCGTGTCGGCATTCTGATCGCCGACAGCTCGCCAACGATCGCTCATGTCACGGTCGTCGGGAACGAGTGCGGCATCGAGGCGTTTGGGGACGCCAGTCCGGATATCCGCAGCAGCATCTTCTGGGACAACACCTGGAGCGACCTGTACGGGTGCCAGGCCACGTACAGTTGCATCGAGCGAGGCGCTGAGGGCCAGGGCAATTTCAGCGAGAATCCGATGTTTGCCGATCCCGATACGGGCGACTATCACCTGCGCAGCAAGTGTGGCCGGTACTGGCCCGCGCACAACATCTGGGTGCTCGACGACCTTACGAGTCCCTGCGTGGATGCGGGGGACCCCGAGGCCGACTTCTCGATCGAGCGCCAGCCCAACGGCGGTCGTGTGAACGCGGGCGCGTATGGTGGGACTGCCTTCGCCAGCATGAGCGAAGCGCCTGCGTCTGCCGACTTCAACAGCGATGGCGCTGTAGACGCCAACGATCTGGTGTTGTTCACAGACCGCTGGGAGCAGCAGGTGCAGAAATAAGCCGGCACTTGCCGGCCCACTGCCAACAGACCTCCGTCCGGCGGTGGATCAGATGCCCCAGGGCTCGCGGGCCGGACGCCAGCGCATGGCGTTGGCGACCGAATCGCCGACGAATTCCTCTCTGGCCGGGTCCCATCGCAGCCTGCGCTTCAGCCGCATCGCAATGTTGCCCAGGTGACAGAGCGTGGAGGTGCGATGGCCGATTTCGGCGGGGCAGATCGTCTCTTTGCGGCTCTTGACGCAGTCGAGGAAGTTCTGCTTGTGGTCGTTGCTCCTGTACAACTGGATCTCATCGGCGCCGATCACGTGCGTCTTGAGCGACGCCGGCTCCGTCTCCAGGCCCCCTCGCTTGACGTCCACCCAGCCTTTGGCGCCCTCGAACCGGGTGTGAGAGCCGCCGGTGGCGCAGGTCAGACGGACGCCGTTGGCGTAGGTCGCCTCGAAGTGGACTTTGGTGGCTGTGGTGAACAGGCCCGTCGTGGGGAATTCGCCCTCTCCGACGATCTCCACCGGCCCGGAGTCGTCCATAGCGAGGCCCCACTGGGCGATATCGAGGTGGTGCGCGCCCCAGTTGGTGACCTGGCCGCCGGAGTAGTCGAGCAGGAATCGGAATTCGTAGTGGCAACGCTGCGGATGGTAGGGAGCCCACGGGGCCGGACCCAGCCAGAAGTCATAGTCGAACCCCTCCGGCACCGGCTGGGGCTGCCACGTCGGCTCGCACGTGCGGTTGTTGCCCGGGATGCCCACGTGAACGGTCTTGAGGTCGCCGATGTAGCCGTTGCGGACGAGTTCGCAAGCCTTGCGGAAGTTGTCGCTCGAACGTTGCTGCGAGCCCGTCTGGAAGACGCGTTGGTACCGCTCCACGGCGTCGGCCAGTGCTCGGCCTTCGAGAATCGTCAGCGTCAGGGGCTTTTCGCAGTATACGTCCTTGCCCGCCTTGACGGCGGCTATCGAGATCGGCACATGCCAGTGGTCGGGTGGGGCCACGGAGACCGCGTCGACGTCGGTCCGGGCCAGCAGCAAGCGGAAGTCGTTGTAACATGAGGCTTTATCGATGCCGGCGGTTTCCCGAGCCTTCTCCATATGGCCTGCGTCGACGTCACATAGCGCCACGATCTGGGAGTTGGGGTTGCCTTTGAAGCCCCTCATGTTGCTGGTGCCCTGGCCTCCCAGGCCGATGCAGCCGATGGTGATCCGCCGGGATGGGGCGCTGGCTCCGAACACCGAAGACGGAACGATGGTGGGAAACGCCAGTGCGCCCGTGGTGATTGCGCAGGTGTGCAAAAAGCTGCGGCGGGTGACGATCCTGCCGGCGGGTCTCCTCGTGTCGGTCATGGCTCGGCTCCTCAGTGTGGTTGAGGTTTCTTCCAGGTGCAACGGAACGCACCGGCCCATCCTAACATGAGCCGACCGACGCCGCGAACGCTTGTCAGCGATAGCTGCGCCTGGCGATGGCCGCCCAAGTACGGCAGGCGGAAATCCGGAAGCTCGGATAAGTGGTCTTCGATCTACCCATGCGGCGGATTTCGTTTGCGTTTGGCGCTGCTAAAGAGATAGAATCCACTTTGCACAGTGGTGGTGTTTGTGCGTATCTCGGACAAGATTGCTGGCTGACAGACCCCGGCGGGGGCAGAAGGAGGCAAGCGATGTACCCGAAGCGGCACGCATTCACGCTCATCGAACTGTTGGTCGTCATCGCCATCATTGCCATTCTCATGGCCATCATGATGCCTGCTTTGCAGCGCGTCAAAGAGCAGGCCCAGGAGATGACCTGCCGGGGCAATCTTCGGCAATACGGCCTGGCCCAGATGCTCTATCTGGACGATTCCGACGGACGCTATCCCAGTGCGTGGACCTCACTGGTCAAGACGGAGGCCCCCGTCAGTGGATACGAGCGGTATTGCCGATGGCACGATCCGAGGTACAAGGCGGATGGTCCGTTCTGGCCTTATCTCAAGAGCGACAAGGTCCATCTGTGCCCGACGTTCAACGTCGTCGCCAAGACCGAGGCCCACAGACATCCCAGCCACGTTCCGTCCAACCCCATTGACCCTTACTACAGCTACAGCATGAACGCCTACCTCGGTTCCAAGTCGGGAGCCGCCGGCGGCGGCGTCTTGAAGCAGAGCGAGATCATGCGACCCAAGAACGAGGTGTTCTTCTTCTCGGAGGAGAACATGTGGGCGCGGCCGGGCTGTAGCAACGTGCTGAACGACAATGCCCTCTGCGGGGACAGTCGCGACTGGTTCGGCACCTTCCACGGCGCCAAGCGCAGCGACTGGAACGGAGGCACCGTCAACGCCGTTTTCGTAGACTGCCACGTGGAGCAGGTACGTTCCGGCCTCCAGACCGTCGACGGCCAGGCCGACTACTCCGATGCAGAATACGGGCGGTTCGAGAAGTTCAGTTGGCCCTTCAAGACCACGCCTCCGTAGCCGGTCGTGAGGCCTCTTGGCGCTTGGGTGTGGACGGTGCTTGCGTCCCCGACACCCGTGGATTCTCATCCGCGCGCCGATTCTGCTCCGATGCGGGTGTACGTCGGGGGACTGGGATGCCCTACATCCAGCGGGGGGGGCCTGATGTAACCCAAAAATACGTAGTTTCCACATGTCAGATGGTTGCGCCTTATGGTCGATACGGACAAAGCACACCAAGAAATGGTGTTGCTCTCCTGAGGCCGATGTGGTACAGTTAGTGGGTACGGAAATGTGCCGTCCGATGCGTGCCACGGAGGCACGGATCATGGAGTGGGAGTAGGGACGGTGCGGAACGGAGGCAGTTCGAATAACGGTATCACTTCCGAGGTCTCGAACGCGGTGGATGTGGGGCTCATTCGACCGGCAGGACCGATAGAACCCCATTTGATACGCCTGATTCTCGCGGGGTGTGCGAGCGGACCGGGCAATTGTAGGTATCTTCGATAGACACAGTGTCCCGGCATGCGGCCGGGATGCTGATGTGTTGATTCACTCACTGTCTGAAGGAGGATACTCATGTGCAGGAAATCTGTCTGGTGGGCCGTTCTCTGTGTGCTGGTTGTGACGGGAGCGGCGATGGGGGAGCTGGTGGGTCACTGGAAGTTGGATGAGGGCAGCGGCACCACCATTTTGGATTCATCCGGCAATGGCAACGACGGGACTGTCGTGGGTAATCCCACATGGATCTCCGGCGTCACCGGCAAGGCTCTGGAATTCCATGGCCTGGGTGTGTCCGGCGGTGGCGGCGACTACATCAATTGCGGCGCCGGCGACAGCTTGAACATCACCGGCGCGACCTCCATCACCCTCTGGATAAAGCCTGGCGCCGATGATCCGGAAGGAAAGGGCACGGAGACGGCCCCGATGGCCAAGGCGCTGAGCACGGCCAGTCCCAGTTGGAGCTGGCAGGTTCGATACGGCTGGGGCAGCACTCAACCCTACATGGCGTTCACGTTCAATACGTCGCCCCGGGCCTGGGCCTACGTTGGAAGAAACCTGGTGCGCGACGAGTGGTGCCATATCGCCTGTTCGTATGACGGCACCACGTTGACCAGCTACCTCGACGGAGTACAGGCGGAGCAGACCCCGATGGGGGCCATCACCAGCAGCAACTGCCCTGTTCTCATCGGCTCGGATGGGTGGGGCTGCGACTGGATTGGCGGGATCGATGATGTCCGAATCTACAACCATGGCCTGACGCCGGACGAGCTGATTGAAGCGATGGAGGGGGCTGGACCCGAAGTGGCCGCGGACCCGATTCCGGAGAGCGAGGCCATCGATGTGCCCCGCGATGTGGTGCTCGGCTGGTCGGCCGGCGAATCCGCCGCGACGCACGACGTGTACCTGGGAACGGTCTTCGACGATGTCAATGACGCCAGCCGCACTGATCCGAGGGGTGTGCTGGTCAGCCAGGGACAGAGCGAAGCGACGTACGATGCGCCAGGCCTGCTCGAGTTCGAGACGACCTACTACTGGCGGATCGACGAGGTCAACGCGGCGCCGGACTATACCATTTTCAAGGGGGAGATCTGGAGCTTCACGACCGAGCCGTTCGCCTATCCGGCCGAGAACGTCATCGCCACCAGCAACGCCAGCTCGGATGCCGCCTCCGGTCCCGAGAACACCATCAACGGTTCCGGGCTCGATGCCGACGACACGCACTCGATCAAAATCGCCGATATGTGGCTGGGCTTGCCCACGGGGGCCGATCCGGTCTACATCCAGTACGAGTTCGACCGGGTCCTCAAGCTCCACGAGATGTGGGTCTGGAACTACAATGTCGAGTTCGACCTGGTGCTTGGGTTCGGGTTCAAGGACGTGACCATCGAGTATTCGCAGAACGGCGCCGAATGGACCTCTCTGGGCGATGTTCAGTTTGCGCGGTCGACCGCCAAAGCACACTATGCCCACAATACGACGGTCGATTTCCAGGGTGTGGCCGCCAAGTACGTTCGGTTGACCGTGACGAGCAACTGGGGCTCGATCCCCCAATATGGGCTCAGCGAAGTCCGTTTCTTCCACATCCCGGTTTCCGCACGCCAGCCGCAGCCGGCTGACGGGGCGACCGACGTGGATCGCGCTGATGCCCTGAGTTGGCGTGCCGGCCGCGAGGCGACCTCGCACGAGGTCTATCTCGGCACGGATTCGGAGGGTTTGGCTCTGGCTGGCACCGTGGCCGAGCCCAGCTTCTCGCCCCAGACGCTCGAATTCGGCGCGACGTATTACTGGAGAGTCGACGAGATCGGAGATCAGTCGAACTGGGCTGGAGCCGTATGGAGCTTCACCACGCAGGAATACGCGCTGATCGACGATTTCGAGAGCTACACCGATGACATCGAAGCCGGCGAGGCTATCTTCGACACCTGGCTCGATGGCTGGGTCAACGATACCGGCTCGACGGTCGGCCACCTCGATGCGCCGTTCGCCGAGCGCACGATCGTCCACGGCGGCCGGCAATCCATGCCTCTGGCCTACGACAACGGCAACTCGCCGTTCTACTCGGAGGCGGATCGAGTCTTCGATGAGCCACAGGACTTGACGATCGGAGCCGCCGACAGCCTGAGCCTGTACTTCCAGGGCAGTGCGACAAATGTGTCCCAACCGCTCTATGTCACGCTGGAAGACAATGCCGGGCACACGGCGACGGTCGTCCACGCGGACGCGGGCGCCGTCCTGGCGGCGGAGTGGCAGCAGTGGCGGATCCCGCTAAGTGGGTTTGCCGGTGTCACCCTGAGCCGAGTCGAGAGGATGACGATCGGCGTCGGCAACCGGACCAGTCCGGCCGCGGGCGGCAAAGGCACCATATACGTCGACGATGTCGGCTTCGGTCGGCCGGTTGCCCCGTAGCACTCGTCCACAGGAGCAGCGGTGTCCTGCAGATTCTGAAGCATTGCAGGGGGCCTGCCCCGACGATATCGGGGCGGGCCCCGTTTCGGCCCTGTTGACGGCAGGGATTGTCGTTGTGTCGGTGTCACGGAATGTGGTATAAATGATGGTGCGAAGTTTTCACCTGGCATTCGCATTTTGGCCCTGGAAACGCCAAGCTATGTGTCTACCGAGGAGCGGATATGGCCGGGAGTCCTGCTACACGCCGAAGTGTATCCACTCTCATGTCGGCTTCATGTGAAGTCTGTTCTCTTGGGAAGGAGGTGGGCGGAAGGAGAGTCACAACGCTCGCAGCAGGTATGGGAGTCCGCAAACTCCGGATCTGCCTTGGCAATGGTTCTTCGCATTGCGGGTGCAGGCAGAGACACACGTTAACAGAGAAAAAACGAGCGATACACACGACTCTAACCTTCGGATGCTAAAGAAGCGGGAGTTGCTCCGTTGGTGTGCACTCGAAAAAGGATAATCCACAAACTCTTTTTAAGGAATGGAGAAATGAAAAGAACGAAGTACTTGCTGTTGGCCGTTGTCCTGGCCTTCGTCGGCATGGCGCAGGCCCAGGAGACCTTTGTGCTGTTGTCAGAGGATTTCGAAGGCTTGCCGCTGGGTCCGAACGTTGACGAGGGGGTTGCTGGAGATGCCGTATGGACGGACATTCCGCCGGCCGGCTGGATCAACGATGCCAGTGGCGTCCCCGGAATCGAGGATCCGGCCACGGACGGCGTGACCGAATGGGCCGGATGGGGCTTTGCCGACAAGGATTGGTGGATTGAGACCGCGGGCCAGCAACGCCGCGAGGAATTTACGTTAGGCCAGGGTACCGTCGCCATCGCCGACCCGGATGAGTGGGACGACGCAGGGCATCCCAAGGACTATCCCGCGAACACCTATGACGTATGGCTCAGCACGGCTCCGATCGATCTGTCCTCCGCCCGGCCGGGCACCGTCAAGCTTCAGTTCGATTCGAGCTGGCGTCCGGAGTTCGACGACGACTATCATCAGACCGGAACCGTCAAGGTTTCCTTCGATGGCGCCGAGCCGATCACAGTGCAGCTGTGGGAGTCCGATTCTGCCAGCCCGAACTTCCATCCCGACACATCCACCAACGAGACCATCGTGGTCGATATCCCCAATCCCGCTGGCGCCACGAGTATGGTGATCACCTTCGGTCTGTACGATGCCGGCAACGACTGGTGGTGGGCTATTGACAATATCCTCGTGACGGGCGGATGGAGCGGCGTAATGGCCTCCAATCCCAATCCGGACAACGGCGCCGTGGAAGTCGCCGTCAAGACTGCTCTGAGCTGGACGCCTGGGCTGTACGTAGGCGCGTCGTCACCCAAGCACAGGGTCTCGCTCAGCGACGACGCTGGTGCGGTCGACAGCACAGCAGCGGTCGTCTCGACGCAGGATCCCAACAGCTTCGACGCCACGGGACACCTCGATTTCACCACGACATATTACTGGAGAGTCGATGAGGCCAACGGTGTCGGCTGGGACGTGGGCAATGTCTGGCACTTCACCACAGAGTCTTTCGTTTACACGGTGGAAAACGTAGTGGCTACCAGCAACGGCGCTTCGGAGGCGACCGCCGGGCCGGAGAATACCGTCAACGGCTCGGGACTGAACGCCGACGGCCAGCATTCCACGAGAACCACGGACATGTGGCTGGCCACCGCTCCCGCGGATGAGAACCTCTATATCCAGTATGAGTTCGACGGCGTCTACAAGCTTCACGAGATGCTCGTGTGGAACTACAACGCCGAGTTCGAGTTGATTCTCGGTTTCGGGCTCAAGGATGTGGGCGTCTCGTACTCGCAGAACGGCACCGACTGGACCGCTCTGGGCGACGTCGAATTCGCCAAGCCTACCGCCAAGAGCACGTATACAGCCAACACGACCGTCAGCTTCGGCGGTGTGGCGGCCAAGTACGTCCGCCTGACCGTCAACAGCGGATGGGGCATGATGAGCCAGTATGGGCTCAGCGAAGTCCGCTTCCTGTTCATCCCCGCCCAGGCCCGCCAGCCGCAACCGGCCCACGGCGCAACCGACGTGGCGATCGACACAGTTCTGAGCTGGCGCAGCGGTCGCGAGGCCGTCTCGCACACGGTGTATCTCGGGGCTGCCGCAGACGCCGTGACCTTGGCCGGGACGGTGAGCGCTGCCGCGTTCGTTCCAAGTGATCTGGAATTCGGCGCCACGTACTACTGGATGGTCGAGGAGGTCAACGAGGCCGACGACGTCTCGGTCTGGCCGAGCGTCCTGTGGAGCTTCACGACGGCCGAGTTTGCGGTGGTCGATGACTTCGAGAGCTACAACGACGATATCGACGCCAAGACGACGATCTTCGACACCTGGCTGGATGGCTGGGTCAACAATACCGGCTCCACCGTCGGCTATCTCACCGCGCCATTCGCCGAGCGGACCATCGTTCACGGCGGGCGGCAGTCGATGCCGCTGAAGTATGACAACTCGGCTTCGCCGTTCTACTCGGAAGCCGAGCGGGTCTTTGATGCGTCTCAGGATTGGACCGTCGGTGGTGGCGACAGCGTGAGGCTGTACTTCCGTGGCAATGCGACGAACTCGCCGCAGACGCTCTACATCACGCTGGAAGACCGCGCCGGACACACCGCGACCGTCAGTAATGCCGACCCGGACACTGTTCTGGCAGCCGAGTGGCAACTGTGGCAGATCGCGTTGAGTGAGTTCGGCGGCGTCAATCCGGCGTCGATCGAGAAGATGACCATCGGCGTCGGCAACCGGACCAGCCCGATCGCCGGTGGCACGGGCACCGTCTACATAGACGACATCGGCTTCGGCAGGCCCGCCGCGGCGCAGTAATCGGACGTTGCCATCTCCAGCCATACCAACCGTGTCAGGCTGGAAGCACAGGATTCCGTGGGGCTGTGAGCACACCGCTCGCAGCCCCTTTTTTTATGCCCGTGCGGTGAGTGGTTAGGATTTGGGCGTATTCTATGGTATCATAGAAGTACGAGATGCGATTTGTGGCGACGAACGAGAAATCATGGTTCAGGCCGTGGGGGCCGTCCGGAGGACTCAACCATGATCAAGTTCTCCTGTCCGAATTGCGGCCAATCGATCCGCGTGGATGACCGATACGCGGGCAGAAGCGGCAAGTGCCCCCGATGCGGGACTGCGGTGGCGGTGCCCTCTCAATCGAGCATCGTCACGTTTCGCTGCGGTAGTTGCGGCACGAAGATCAAGGTTTCGAGCCTCCAGGCCGGCAGGAAGGGCAGGTGTCCGTCGTGCAAGAAGGCCGTCGTGGTCCCCGGTGGCGGGCAGACGCCGCCGGAAGAAAGTCCGGTTCGGACGATCACCTGTTCCATGTGCGGCCGGAAAATCGAGGTGCCCGAAGATTCCGCAGGCACGTTCGTGGAATGTCCTGCGTGCGGGAGCTTCCTCGACGCTTCCACGGGTCTGGTCGCGCCCGAATCCGCGAGTCCCGTTCCGTCGGAGACAGAAGGTGAATCTCACCAGGAGCCTGCGCCATCGTCCGCGACGTCCACCCGGTCGAACCGCCGCCTGCTCGTGCTCGTCGTCGGCGTGCTCGCCCTCGCGGTGGCAGCTCACATCGGTCTGGTTCTGTTCCTCCGCTCTCGGGACTCTGCGTCTGTCAGCGAATTGACCGTTTCTCTCCGACCGGACGTTGCGGAGGCCGAGTCTCCGGTCGAGCCGGTGACTGCGAAGGCTCCGCCTTCCGCGCCCGTCGCCTCGCCCGAAACGGTCTCGCCGTCCAGGCCCGACGCCGTTCAACTGCGATTCTCTCCCCATCCCGGAACCGGCCCGACCCTGCGCGTAACCACTCGTCTGGACATTTCTTCCCAGGAAGCAGGACAGCAGGTGGACATTGCGAGCACGCAGTCCTTCACGGTCGCCCTTGAAGCGAAAGAGATACAGGCCGACGGGACTGTCCCTGTCACCGTCGCGCTCCGTGCGATACAAGTCCGGACGGAAATGGATGGAACGGTACTGGGCGAATACGACTCAGCCAGACCTCTGAGCGAGACGGACTCGATGGCGGGAATCTACGTGCCCTTTGTCGGGAAACGTTTCGCGATTCGCGTTTCGGGTCAGGGCGAACTGCGTGACCCGGGATTCGACGAGCTGTTCCTGGCCGTTGCGGCCGACCGCGTCGCGGCCGAAGACGAAATGATGCGAGAGCAACTCCAGGAGAAGGCCGAAGAGGCCATCGCGAAGACAGACCAGCGTTATGGCTCTCGCCGGAGCAGAACTCTGGCGCTGAAACAGCAGTTCGAAGAGTCCATCATCCTCGGTGCCGATACGATTCGCCACCTGCTCGACCATCTGCTCGTACCCTTACCCCCCGAGCCTGCGCAGAGCGGCAGCCATTGGGATGGCCCCATCGCGATCCGACTGGAAGCGCGCTTCGAGATGCCCGGCACGTATACCGTGACGACCCTTGCAGAGGATTCATGCACGATTATTGCCGAAGGCCGGCGAGACATGGAGGAGGAACCTGTCATCTATCAGGTCGGCACGACGACAGTCAGCAACAAACTGGCCGGCTCATCACAGATCCATCTGACCGTGGACTGTCCGACGGGCTGGCTGCGCTCCAGGGAGCAGAAGACCTCGCTCCGCGGCCGCGTCCTGAGAACCACGGACTCTGCGCCGGGGCAGCCGATATTCTCCGACGTCGCCATGGAAATCACCACCACTGTGACGGCGATCGAGTAGCCCCACTCCCGATAGCCGGGCAGGGCGGCCGGCGGCCGCAGCCGGTCGCAAGAAGACTTGCCTGATTCCCGGTCGGTGCTCATAATAGAATCGCACGACGCCGCAGCGAAGGCGGCGCGATCCAGGATATTGGGGATGTGATTATGCCGGCTTCATCCGAGATCATGGGGACCTCTTTTGGCGAAATCACGATTGGCAAGACCACGTATGAGACCGACGTGTATGTCCTGGCCAGCGGCGAGGTCAAGAGACGCAAGAAACGGCTTGCCAGGGAGGTCTATGGCACGTCGCACAAGATTGGCCCGGCCGAGCTGAAGAAGGTCTGCAAAGGCGGACCGAAGAAGGTGTTCATCGGGACAGGGCACTCAGGCGCCGCCGAAGTGACGCCGGAAGGTTGTGACTTTCTCCGCGAGCACCGCATCGGGTTCTGCGCCCTGCCCACACCTGAGTTGATCGATGCCTACAACAGATTCGCCAAGGCGAAGGCGGCCTTGATCCACGTGACTTGCTGACGCAGGCCGGTCGGTCTGCATCGCTCATGCGACGATTCGGCGGCGTGCCGAGAGCACCGGCCAGCCCGCGGACGCGTCGCGGATATGTCCGTTGAGAAAGCACTCGGTCTCTCGACGGGCCCGCGCGCTCCACGCGAAGAGGTTCTCATGATCGGCGGCCGCGCTCTGGCAGGCCGAAAGGTCAATTCGAACAGAACGGTCTTCGCGTCCGTCGGACATCAGAGAACAGTTCCGTTTCATCGCAGTGCTCCATGCAAGAACCATGACTCTCATAGCGGCGATCTGTCGATCTCCTTACCTACGTAGACGCTCTCGGCGCGATTTTCTAACACCCAGACAAAAAATTCCGTGAAGATTTTCCAGTACCCCTTCACCTCCGGGCTTGGGCGGAGGCGGTCAGCAACGCAGGATGAGAGAACTCCGCGAGATTCACCGTGGTCGCAGTAGGAATCAGCCGCGCGGGTATCTTCGCAGGACGGCGTGCCACCGGACCTTGCCGAACAGGTTGATGCCGACGGCCAGCCAGAGGAACCGGGCGCCGAGCTTTTGTTTGAACCGGACGGCGGAGGAATTGAAGCGATGGGTGACGCTGTAGAAGGTGTCCCGCCCCATCGCGCGCAGGGCCTCGTACGTGCGATGCCGCAGGTAGGGAGCGAGGTTCATGCCTCGGAAGGCGTTCAGTGTGAACTGGTCGAACAGGTAGACCTCGTTTTCGTGCAGGGGAACCCGGTGCCACGGATAGGTGCACTCGGCGAGATTGCACCAGACGAATGCCGCGATCCGTCCGTGGTGCTTGATACCGAAGCAGAGCTTCCCTTCGTCAAGCCGTTGGAGCAACTCGGTTTCCGATCGCCAGGGGACCAGGGTCACGAAGGTCCGGATCTCGTCGCGGCCGAAGGCGCCGAAGGTGCAGTCCTCGAAGCCCGAGTCCGAGCCTGGTGTGGCGTTGTCGGTCCGACCTTCCTGCGTCCAGTAGTAGGATTCAACGCGGATTCCGAGCCGGGGCAGGACCCGCTCAGTCAGTTTCTCCAGGACCAGCCGGTACCGGATCGCGCGACCTATCTTCCTCCACAGGTTCATTCGCATCGTTCCTGATTTGTCTTGTCGCAACAAGGGACGTTCACGCGTCTGCACAGGTTTCCACGTAAGAGCCTATATCGGATAACGTCACGGAATTCTTGACCGGAATGGGCCGGTCTGTCCCAATGCGGGTGGGGCGTCGGCCTCCAGAGCCCAGGGAGGGGATCCTCAGGCTGAGATTCTACTTGCGAAGCACTGCACAAAATTGTAGACTCCAGTGCTCGGCCTACAATTTTGTGGGTCAACTTGGGGATAAACGAGAGGTTTGGCCGGAATGAAAGCAAAGCAATCGGCGGAAGTACAGCTTCTGAGCGACGTGGCAAAGGCGTTTGCCGAGTCACTGGACCTCGAGGAGACGCTCAAGAGCATCCTGAAGTCGCTGGATACGCACCTGAAGCTGCGGCGGGGGACGATCACGCTGCTGGACCCCCAGACCGAGACGCTGACGATCCGCGTCGCCCACGGGCTCAGCGAGAAGTCCAAGAGCTTGGGCAGCTACAGAGTCGGTGAAGGAATCACCGGACGGGTCGTGCAGACCGGCGAGGAGATTGTGGTGCCCGACATCTCCAGGGACCCGCGATTCCTCGGCAAGACGCAGGCGAGGAAGCCGGCTGACGGTGTGCGGACCGCCTTCTTCTGTGTGCCGATCAAACTCGACGGCCGGACGGTAGGTGCCCTGAGTGTGGACCGGCAGGCTCAACGGACGGACAGCTTCGAGGCCAACGTACGGCTGCTGAACATCATCGCCGCGATGGTGGCCCAGGCGATCAAGCTCAACAAGCTGGTCGAGTCCGAGCGGAAGCTGCTGCAGGATGAGAATGTGCGGCTGCGGCGTGAGCTCAAGACTCGGTTCGACGTGCACAACATGGTGGGGACCAGCAACGCGATGCAGGCGGTCTATCGCCTGATCGAGCAGGTGGCCGAGAGCACCGCCACGGTGTTGATCCGTGGCGAAAGCGGAACCGGCAAAGACCTCGTCGCCCACGCCGTCCACTACAACAGCCTCCGCGCCGACAAGCCCTTCATCAAGGTTAACTGCACCGCCATGCCCGAGACGCTGCTGGAGAGCGAGTTGTTCGGGCACGAGAAGGGTGCCTTCACCGGCGCCGTCGAGCGCAAGCTCGGCCGGTTCGAGCGGGCCAACGGCGGAACCATCTTCCTCGACGAGATCGGTGATTTCCCGCCCAGTCTCCAGGTCAAGCTGCTCCGCGTCATCCAGTTCCGCGAGTTCGAGCGCGTCGGCGGCGCCGAGACGATCAAAGCCAACGTCCGCATCATCGTCGCCACGCACAAGAATCTCGAAGAGTTGATCACGGAAGACCTGTTTCGGGAAGACCTCTACTACCGAATCAACGTGTTTCCGATCTATCTGCCGCCGCTGCGGGAGCGCAAAGACGACATCATGCTGCTGGCCGATCACTTTCTCGAACGTTTCGCCACTGAAAACGGCAAGCGCATCACGCGGATCTCGACGCCTGCGATCGACATGCTGACGCACTACCACTGGCCGGGCAACATCCGCGAGCTGGAGAACTGCATCGAGCGGGCGGTCCTGCTGTGCAGCGACGACGTGATCCGCAGCGAGCACCTGCCCCCCTCGCTCCAGATGATCGACCGCACCCAGGTCGTTGCCAACCCCTCGCTGACGGAGATCATCGCCAACAAGGAGCGCGAGTTGATCGTCGATGCTCTCAAGAAGGCCGCCGGCAGCCAGCGCCACGCCGCCCAGGAACTCGGCATCACCGAACGCATTCTCGGCTACAAGATCAAGAAATACGGCATCCACCCCAAGTACCTGTAGCGGTCCGCCCGGCGTCAGTCGAATGCCGCTGCCTGCGTTTGATGCAGGAGCATCGAGGCGCAGAAGCCCTCACTGAGCCACGTTGGCGATATGCCTCTTCCCGGCGAACTGCAAATCACTTGCCCGCAATGTTTTCCTTGACGATTCGCGCTGGCATGCCGAGGACCTGGACGCCATCGGGCACGTCCCGCACGACGACGGCGCCGGCACCGACGATCGAATGCGAGCCGATGGAAACGTGGTCGATGACGATGGCGCCCATGCCGATGTAGGTCGCCTCACCGACGGCACAGGCGCCGGCGACGTTGGCGCCGGGCTGAAGCGAGCAAAACGTCCCGATCGTCGTATGGTGCCCGATGAGCACGCCTCGATTGACGATCACGTGAGGTCCCAGGCGTGTGTGGGACGCGATCACGCAGCCGGGGCCGACAACGGTCCCTTCGCCAATCTGCGCTTGCGGTGAGACGACGGCGCTCGGATGGATCAGGGTGGCAAAGCGCATCCCGATCTCGGCGGCCTGCTGCACGAACCGGCTGCGTAACGTCGTGGACAGCGCGCAGACCCCCTGGCAATTGCTCACCAAAGGACCGATTTCCTCGATCCAGTAAACCGGAAGCCCTGCCAGCGAACGGTCGCAGCGGTCCCGATCCGTGTTCTCGACGAAACCGGCAACGTGCACGCCACGGATCGCCGATGCCAGATCGGCCACCTCCTCGGCGAATGTCCGCGTCCCCAGGATCAGCAATTCAACGGTGCTATCCGTCATGTCAGGAGGCCTCCGGCGTCGGGGAAAGTTCTTCCGCGGCGGATGGATGGGGTCTTGCGATCGAGACGATCGGGTGCGGCGCTGCGCGGAAGAACTCATGGACCGCCGCGATGACCGTATCGACCTGTTCGTCCCCCATTTCGCAAAACAGCGGGAGGGTAAGCATCTCGCTGTAGAGTCGTTCGGCGACCGGCAGCGACGTGCGCGACTCCGTGAATAGACGATGAAGGTGGTTGGGAATATAGTGGACGCCGGAGGCAATGCCCCGATCCTTCAGATGGTGCATCAAGGGGTCACGACGGCCGTCTCGCACGCGAACCACGTAGAAGAATGGACACGTTCGTTCGAGATGCTGCCGGCGCAGCGTCAAACCGTCGAGACCGGCGAATGCTTCGTCATAGCGCCGCGCAATGTCCTGTCGACGCTGCAGGAAGAAGTCGAATCGCTTGAGTTGCTCCAGGCCGATGGCGGCATTGATATCACTGAGGTGGTATCGAAAGCCCGACGCGGTGACATCGTAGAACCACGGCCGATCGTGATCGCGTCGGGACCAGGTGTCGGAATCGATGCCGAGCACCCGCAAACGTGCGGCGTTTCGCGCCAGCTCGGAGTCGTTCGTGGCAACCGCACCGCCTTCCCCGCAGGTGATGTTCTTGACCGGGTCGAAGCTGAAACACGTCAGGCGGCTCAACGTTCCGACTCGCCGGCCCGCGCAGGTCGATCCGAAGGCATGCGCGGCGTCCTCGACGACGTGGAGATTTGCCTCGGTTGCCAGCCGCAGGACGGCCTCGATATCACAGGCCGTTCCGCCGTAGTGAACCGGCACGATCGCCTTTGTGCGTGGTGTGATTCGGACCCTGGCGTCGCGAACATCCAGATTGAACGTCCGCTCGTCCACGTCACAGAAGACAGGCGTCGCTCCGGTCATTCGCACCGCTTGTGCTGTGGCAACGAATGTCAGCGCCGGTACGATGACCTCATCGCCCGGCTGAAGACCCAGGACGGTCAAGGCCAAATGCAGGGCGGCGGTCCCCGAGTTGACGGCGACCACGTGCCGGACCCCGAGGAACTGCTGCAATCGCTCTTCAAACGCCCGGCAAACCGGGCCCATGCCGAGCCAGCGACTCTCGAAGACACGCTGGACAGCGGCCAGTTCTTCCGGTCCCAGGTATGGGCGTTGGACAGGTATGCTCATGGGATGACTCCGGATCGAGCTTCAAAGTGCTCCCGGCCGCGCCGGAGCACATGCCAGACTACGGGATGCCAGGCCAGTTCGCTTGTCACGAAGCAGCGGGCTGACTCGGCAATCGCTCTGCGTTCGGATTCATGGTTCAGGTAATAGAGGATCGTGTCGACGAAGGCGTCCAGGTCGGCACGAACAAAGTGCTCGGTGTGAAACGGATGCGGGTTGGACATCCAATTGGAGACGACCATGGCGCCGCAGGCCATACTGATGAGAAGTCGCAGGATGGGCATTTCCCACGCATGCTGCACGATGTCGAGTGCGATTCGCGTCCGGCTGAGCAGTCGCGTGCGGTCGGTCCCGTAGCAGTTGCGTTCGACGAGCACCAGCCTGACCCTCTTGTCCTGAAGCTGGCGGCCAAGCTGATGAAGGATCTGCCGGCGCGATGTCCTCTTCACGCGTCCGAGAAACAGCACGTCGATGTCCCGCTTGACCCCGAGGTCTTCGCCCCAGGCCGGGTGATGTCCCAAGGGTGCATATTCACAGCAGATTCCCATTTGCCTGAGTACATCGCATCGGGGTATGGTGCTGGCCGCCACGAGATCGCACCAGTCGCGCGAGTGCCATTGTTTGAGCCACAGGTAGTGTTGCGCCGCGTGGTGCCACTGCCGAGGGTGGACATCTGCATAGGCTGGCTGCGCTTCCCAAGCGGCCAGTCTCTTCAGTCTGACGCTCAGAGCGGACCGGGCCGCATCGCGCAGGAGGTTGTGCGCTGGAACGTACCTCGCCATCGAGGAGAAGGGCGCGGGCAGGAGGCTCCAGTCGCATCGTGCCAGCCGTCGCGCCGTCGCCATCGCCCGGTCCGGAAGGGTTGCTGGCAGCAGCGGTTCGATATGCCAGAGGACTGTCATCGGTCGTCCGGCTGGATGGGCGCCGAGCAGCCGGGCCGATTGCGTGAAGGCGGAGCACTTGCCGAACAGGATCAGGGCATCGGTGTCCAAAATCGCGGGATCGCCGTCTCGGAGCACACGCATGGGCCGGCCCGACTCCTGTACAATGCGCGCCAGAATCGAGCCGGCCTCATCGTAGTCTGTTCCCCGCTCCGGGAGGACGATGCCGACGGAGCCCACAGTGCCGTGAGAGTTGAGCCGCGTGGAATCGGACATCTCCGTGGACATGGAACTACTCACATCGGGTCCGTGCATTCGTCGCATAGGGAGTCCGCAAGCTCTCCGACGAGGGGGCTTCCGGGTGACGGCGGCCGTAGCGGCCGTTGCCCGGCTCCAGGTGCAGCAACTGCCGCAGCTTCGCGGAAGTCATGAGCGGCCGTTCGTTCGCGTCGGCAATCAGGTGGACCCGGCGCAACAAGTCCGCGTTGCTGGCCAGCTTGCTGCGCCGCCGGTCGTAGTAGATGTTGTCTTCGAGGCCCACGCGCACGCCGCCGCCCATCGCGATCGCGACAGAGTTCATGGGCAGTTGGCAGTCTCCGATCCCGGCCAGCGACCAGTACGAATCCGCCGGCAGGTCGCGAACCATGATTCCGGCATGGAGCAGATCAGCCTGGGCGCACGCCACGTTGCCCAGCAGGAGGTTGAAGTAGAACGGCGGTGAGATGACCTGCTTTTTCTGGAGATAGCGAGCGTAATTGATCATCCCGGCGTCGAATGCCTCCAGCTCCGGGACAATCCCACGCTCCTTCATCCGAGTAGCCAACGACAGGATTGTATCCGGGGCGTTGATGCTGGCCACCTTGTTGAAATTCAGCGAGCTGAGCGTCAGGCTGCCCATGTCCGGCTTGACGCAGCCGTCGAGACCGAGGACTTCGCTTCGGTGCGCCAGATCCTTGAAGTTGCGTCCGCTCAGAGAGACGCAGACGATCAGGTCGCCGGCGAACGACCGGATGGAGGCAATGATCTTCTCATAGACCTCGGCACGGTAGGTCGGCTCCCCGGTGGCCTCGTCCCGTGCGTGCAGATGCACCATCGTGATGCCGATCTCGACGGCGCGGTGCACGTCCTCGACGATTTCCTGAACGTCGATCGGGACGTAAGGCGTCATCGCCTTGGTGGGGATCATGCCTGTTGGCGTGAAGTTGACGATCAAATCCATATACTTGTTCCTTGTGAACGGTTGCGCCGGCAGCCACAGGCGCCGACCGCCATCCACGTTCTGTATCTGTGCTCACGGGCGTCTGGCAACATGATCCAGCCTCGCGAGGCCATGATCATACTCGATTCACGACGAGGCGCGTACTGCCTAAATCGACGGGAAAGCAGATTGATAGAGGGTGCACACCGCCGAGGGGCGATCGAGGCCATGGGGTGCCCCCTGTTATCAGACAGGTCCTTCGCGAGCCCATCGCCGTGGGCTATGGACCGGAGATCGTCCCAGACGTCTGGCCGGAGAGGGGGTACTCCTGGTCCTCCTTGTTGACGGCGTCGACGACGAAGGTCGCGTCTCCTCGTGCCCTCAGCCATGAGGTTCGGAACACGACGGTTCCGTCTCCTTGCGTGGCTCCGGAGAAGTTGCCCGTGGTGACGCCTTCCCAGTGCCCCTGGATATCGGCCTCGGCGATCGGTTCGCCGCCGTCATGGAGCGTGACCACCGCCGTAACACGCCACCGCAACAAGAATCGCTGCGTGCTCATCTCGATGGCCACGTGCGCGGTCGCCGGCGTGCTCTCGGACTGTGTCACGGTCACGTCCAGACTGACAGAGCTGCTATCTCCCTGGTCGTCTGTCACGGTCAGTGTGATCGTATAGGTTCCGCCGGTGGCGTATTCGTGGTCGGGGTCTTGGTGATTCGACGTGACTTCATCCCCGAAGTCCCACGACCAGGCTTCGATCGCGCCATCGTCGGAGCTCTCGTCGGTGAATTCGACATTCAGACCGTTAGTGAGGAACGAGAATCCTGCCGTCGGGCTCTGGTTCCCCGTGATGGTGACTTCTTTCGACGCCGTGTCCGTGCTCTCCTGGTTGTCTGTCGCCGTTAGTGTTACGCTATACGTCCCGCTGCTCGCATATGTATGGCTGGGGTTCTGTTCCTCCGAACCGGCCCCGTCGCCGAAGTCCCAGTCCCAACCCGCAATGTGGCCGTCGGTGTCCGTACTGTGGTCGGTGAAGGTCACGTCCAAGTCACTGGCTTCGAAGGAGAAATCGGCACTCGGCGGCTCATTGGCTGGCCGCTCGGTAGCACCGGCCCAGCCGAGATTCTCGCGGTAGCTGTCGGGTTCCGTTTCCGGTTGATGGAGCCGGTTTCCGCTGTCCTGGTCGGCGCCGGCGTCGATCAGGGCCTGGCGAATGGCATAAACACCGGAGGCATCGGCGGCCCGACCGTGAGCGGCGATGTAGAGGGCGACCAGGCCTGTGGCGTGAGGCGAGGCCATGCTGGTGCCGCTGGCGGTGGCATATCGCGCGCCCACCCAGCACGAACGGATGGCGACGGCCGGCATCATCAGGTCGATGGCGGCTCCCGGCGATATGACGGGGTTGCTGGATACAGCGCCCCGGCTGATGTTGCTGAAGCCGGCGAAGGTGTCGTCGTCCCCGTCGATGTCAGCCGGACCGGCGCCGCCCGGCTCGCCGTCGGTGTCCACCATCGCGGAGATCGTCGCGACCTCCGGATACGCGGCAGGAATCACATCGTCGCTCGTATCGAACACCCCGTCGGCGCCGTATATGTCTGAGCCGTCGTTGCCGGCCGCCGCTACATACACCACCCCGGCCGCGACGCTGTTCTGAATCGCCTCGCGCAGAATGTCGCTCTTGCCCGTCGCCGTCAGGCTCAGGTTGGCCACTGCGATCGTGTCGGCGTGGTCCGTGACCCAGTCGATTCCGGCGATCACATCGGACAGATAGCCTTCGCCGTTGGCGTCGAGCACGCGGACCGCCCACAGACGCGCCCCCGGTGCGACACCGACGACGCCGAGGTCGTTGTCGATGGCCGCCGCGATACCGGCGCAGTGCGTGCCGTGCCCGTTCCCGTCGTCGTACTGGCTGTCTTCCACCGACCACCAGCGGCGCGTGGAGAATCGTCGCCCGCCGACGACCCGCAGGTCAGGATGCTCGATGTCGATGCCCGTGTCGATGATCGCGATGTCGACGTCCACCGAATCGTCGATGCCGTCGACTTTGTCGACATTGATGCGGTTGACCCCGGTGGGGGTTGTTTGGGTGGCCGCGTAGACCCGAAGGTCGCGCTCGACGCGGACCACGCCCGGCTGCTTGAGAATGTCGTCTCGCGTCTGCCCGGGTGGCAACTGGATCGAGAACCCTCGCATCGACCGACGATAGACGTGCCCGAGCCGACCTCGGGTGCGCAAGGCCGCCCCGCGACCGGCCTGTAGCACGTCCGCAGATCGACGCACCTGCACGATGTAGGCGTCGCGGGAGCCTTCGGAACGCGCGGGCTGCCCCGTGGCGGTGGTGAAATCCAGAACTACGACCGATAGCAGGACAGTGAACAGGCGTCTGCGGACCATAAAAACCCCCTTCATGCGGCTGCCGGCCGCATTTCGCCGCAGACGGTTCCGATCGACTTCACAAACCGCTGGCGGCGACTGACATACAACATTCGTCTCTACTACTTATCGGATGGGCAGATGCAAAAACTCCGCCCCAAAATGCCCACCCTTCAGGGCATTGCGTCGGTTCTTGTGGCGAGGCGAATTCGTGAGCCAGATGTGCGGTGACGAGCGAGAAATGGCGAGGGCAGGGCCCTTGCGGATACCCTGCCCTCGATGTGGGACTCTGTTGTGTTACTGCGTCAATCGGCGCCTGTAGCCGGCCCGGTCTCAGAACCCTTTGTAGATCGGTCCGGGACGGCCCACGAGGCCGGCGACCTCCGCCATGCTCAGGGCTCGGTTGTAGATGCGGACCTCGTCGATCTGCCCGTTCATGTATTCGGTCCCCGAGCAGTTGCCGATACGAAGCTCCTGGTCGGCCTTCATGAACAGCGGTGTGCCGCTGAAGGTAAGGGTCGCCGAGAGGACGCCGTCGAGATACAGATTGGCAGTATCGGTTGCATCGTCGATCGCGTAGACGATGTGATGCCATTCGTTGAGACCAACGACGCCGCCATGGGCTGCGTCGATATCGACGCTCGTATTGAGCCAGACGCTGCCGTCGCCGATGTCGCCGTGGACGCGCGTCGCTTCGACTTTCACGTCGAACGTGTTGTCGCTGTTGAATCGCGTTCCCAGGATCGCGCGCAACGCATCGAGGTCATTGACATTGATCCAGGCGGCGATCGTGAACGAGTTCATGGCGAAGTCCGCCGAATACGGCACGGACACGTACTGGGGAACCGTGGCGCTGCTGGCGAGGTCGAGGGCCTGGCCCTGGAAGCCCGGCACGAAGTCGGGGGTTCCGGAGATGGTCCCATGGTGGCCGCCCGCCGCATCGCCGGCGTCCCCGTCGAGAGGATAGTACGCCACCAGGCTCGCATCGTCCGGCGAGACTGGCTCGATCAGCTCGCTGGCGTAGGGATAGACGCGGACGTCGTCGATGAGCAGTGTCCCCGATGCTCCGGCGCCTTCGATGCCGATCGTCAGGGTGGTCACATTCCGCACGTTCAGCCCGGTCAGATCGATCGTCCAGGGGATCCAGGCGGCGATCTTCAGGTCCTCTGCCGAGCCGCCGTAAGGAACCTTCGTGCCGTTGATCTTGGCGTAGAGCTGTCCGCCGCCGTTGGCGAGGTCGCCGAAGAAGACCAGCGACAGGCTCTGGATCCCGTAGCCGGACCAGTCCTGCGGCTCGTCAAACGAACGCTCCGCCTCGGAGGTCGTGGCGCCGTTGGCATTCTCATAGGCCAGCGGCATGGATTGCTTGCCGCTGTGGGCCAGCGTCATCTCGGCAAACGGCGCATTGAGATAGCCGACGGTCGAGCCGGTGTCATTGACCCACCCGTCGAGCCACGTGTCATAGATGCGATTGTCGGTGTCGTTGTAGGTTTCGAAATCATCGATAACGATGGATTCGGCGACGGAGAACGTCCAGACCTCGCTGCTCCAGACAGTGGGTTCCTCGACGTCGTTGATCTCGTCCACCTTCCAGTAGTACGTCTGGCCCAGTTCGAGAGCGGCGTCGTAGCTGGCTTGCGCCACCGTCGCGGCGGTGGCAGTGCCGTCGATTACGGCTTGCTCATCGGTGCTCACGTACACATTGTGCTGGCCGGCCTCGCGTCCCGGCCGCCAGCTCAGGGTGATCTCGGGATGCAGGTTCGTCGCGCCGGGAACCGGGTCGGGCTGGCGTGCGAACGCCGGAACGTGCAGGAAGCGAACCTCACTGAGTCCGTACTGGCCCATCATGCCCCAGCCGCTGCTGACGGTCAAACGAACGTACTGGGCCGCCACGCCCGCCATGTCTATGGTGGTATTGGCGGTGTAGGTATCGGTGGCCGTCGCCTGGGCCAGTACCGCGTCGCCCAGGACGGTCCAGTCGGCGCCATCGGTCGAGTACGCAACGGTGACGTCCTTGACTCCGAAACCGAGGATCTTCTCGAACTGCACGTTGTAGTTCCAGACCAGCATCTGGTGGAGCCGCAGAACACGCTCGAATTCGTACTGGATGTACAGGGTCTCATCCGCAGGGGCCGTGGCCAACCACATGTCGGTGCTTTCAGTGGAGTGCTGGTCGGCCGCATTGAGTCCCGAGCCGTTGACAGTGTTCTCCGGGCCGGCGCCGGCCTCAAAGAGGCCGTTGCTCGTGGCGACGATGTTCTGGACCGCATAGGCATACGGCTCGACCGTGAAGCTCCAGACGTTGCCCGTGAAGACCGTAAAGTCGGGCGCCCCGTTGACCTCGTCGACGCGCCAGTAGTAGGTTTGGCCCAGTTCCAGCCGACCCGGATCGTAGCTGTCGGCGGTCTGGCCCTGACTGACGAGCACGCCCAGCGGATTGGTGACCGTCGCGGCGCTGACATCGTCCCGAGAGGTGCCGAGGTAGATATCGTGGGTGGCCGCCGACATACCGGGTGTCCAGCTCAGTGTCGTGTCACGTGACACATCCGTTGCTCCATCTTCCGGGTTGGGAGAAGAGGCCACGTGCGTGGTGACCTCCTGGTTCGTCAGGCCATAGAGGTGCCATGACTGGTTAAACAGATCCTGCGTCACCGTGATCACCAGGTCTTCGCCGGCGACCGCGGTGAACTCATAGTTGATGTAATAGGCGTCGTTGCCGTTGGGCATTCCCACGGTCGTCGCATCGTCCTCATTGATCGTTTCGGTGGCATCGGAAATAGGACCTGCGCCGTCCGGATCGAATGCGAAGATCACCGTACGCTGGTTATTCGCCGCCCACTGGCGGGTATAGATCCGAGTGTGGTACGTATATCCCGCGGTGAGCCCGCTGAGCGTCCACGTCGTCGTCCCATCGATGGCGTTATCGCCGTTGTAATACATGTCCGTCAGCAGGTTCGCCAGGCCGCCGGAGACGTTGTGATCGGCGTTGCCGGCATGATCGTAGAGGTATCCGGAGGAGACCTCTCTGTTGAAGTTCAACGTGCCGTTGGCCGCTGCGTTATAGGCATCGAACTGGACCCCATTGATCAAGGCGCCCGGCGTGCCGGTCCCCAAATCCAGTTTGTGGGTGTAGGTGTTGTCGGCGCTTATGCCGCAATCCGCGTCGCCCGTGATCTTGACATAGCTGATGCTTCCGGCATGTGCCGAGGTGGTCGTGAAACCGAGCAGGGCCATAGCCACGATCGCGAGGGCGAGTACAATTGCGGGGCGATTGTTTGTAGACATGGCAATTCCTCCAGATCACATCAAAGTCAACATTCTGCGATAATGCACGATCCGAGCGTGGCACGCAGGTTGTGCTCAACGTTCTGCCCCATCCTTAGTGTCCTCCAACTTGTTCGACTTGCGATGGTTCGACTTGAGGCTTTCGCTGCCACGGGGCTTGTCTGCGTTGCAGGCCGACGTTGCATCGATGATGATACCGCGTCACGCCGGCCGATTACCTCCTTTCCCGATGAAACGTCCTTCGTCTATGCCGCCGTCCGTGACGTTGTCGATCTTACGTCGTTTGTCCTCTGCCTGCCATAGTATCGTCCAATCGGGGCACAGACAATAGGACGACGTTGCGATCCGGCGTCATTCCGCTTTTGACGGCAGGGCTACGAAGCCCGATCGCGCCACAAAAATGTGGATAGGGCGGAGCGTATCTACATTTTTGTATATGGCCAGGAGCTGAGTGGCTTGGCGGGGGTGCGTGTGTATCATGTTTTTATTACACGGGTTACATTCATTCCTATCGTCATGCCGATGGCTGGCACAGTGCTTGCAACGGACAGAGAGATCGTCATCGATAGTCCATGGATCGAGCGTGATGGCAGAAGTGACGTCCAGTGATGGCAGCAGCGACGAAAATAGGAGAGAAGGAGAAATGAGCAAGTCCAAGGCAGCATGGTGTGTGGCAACCGTGGTTCTGGGTCTCCATACGGCCGGTCTGGCCGAAGGGGATGTGACTGTTGGCGTCGGAGCCGATCTCTTCAGCAAGTACGTCTGGCGCGGCCAGAATGTGGTCGATGACTGGGTACTCCAGCCCAGTGCCAGCGTCGGATACAAGGGATTCACCGGGTCGATCTGGGGCAACGTGGATGTCACGGGCGACTTCGTCGATGATTGGGAATTCAGCGAGGTCGACTATGCCGTCGACTACTGCAACACGTTCCCGGGCCAGGAGACATTCGGCTATTCGGTCGGCCTGATCTATTACGACTTCCCGAATACGCCGTGGGAGGCGACGAGCGAGGTGTACGGCGGGGTGACGGCGGGTGTGCCGCTGTCGCCGGCGGTGAAGTGGTTCTACGATTTCGACGAGGCGGAGGGCAGCTACATCCTGTTCTCCGTGGGGCATACGATCGAGAAGATCAAGGAGTGGCGGGAAGACTGTTACTGCCATGTGCAGGTGGGTGCGAGCGTCGGGTATGCGACGGACAACTACAACGACTTCTACTTCGGCGTGGATGGCGCGGCCCTCAACGATCTGACGCTTACGGCCGGCGTGCCGTTCTGCATCGGCTCCTGGACAATCAAGCCGAGCATCGGCTACTCCGTGATGGTCGATGACGACATCCGTGAGGCGACGGGCGAGAGCGACAATTTCTGGGGCGGCGTCAGTGCATCGTACAGCTTCTGAGGTCGATAGGAGGTGCCGAATGGCCGCCACGGGGCGGCCTCGGCGGTCTTGTGCTCTCGCGCCAGAGCGACACGAGTGTTGATCATGTCCCGCGCCGTGTGGGCGCGATGTCTGGCTGATAAAGGGTGAAAATGATGGATCCAAGCGTGAAAGTGGTTGTGGATACGATGTGGGTGCTGGTCACGGCGATGCTGGTGTTCTTCATGAATCTGGGTTTTGCCGCCGTGGAGTCCGGGTTCGCCCGTGCGAAGAACTGCGTGAACATCATGTCGAAGAACTTCATTGTATTCGCGGTCTCGTCGCTGGGCTTCCTGATCCTGGGCTGGGGCCTGATGTTCGGTGATGGCAATGGCTGGATCGGCCTCAAGGGACTGTTCTTTGCCGGCGGCGCCGACAACTCCCCGGCCACCGGCGAGGCGTATCAGGGCGTGTACTCGGCGATCTCCTGGACCGGTGTGCCGTTCTGGGCGAAGTTCTTCTTCCAACTGGTGTTCTGCGGGACCGCGGCGACGATTGTCTCCGGCGCTGTCTGCGAGCGGATTAAGTATATCTCCTTTATCCTGTTCTCGTTCGTCCTGGCGATGTTCATCTACCCGGTCGTGGGGCATTGGGTCTGGGGCGGCGGCTGGCTGGCCAAGCTGGGCATGTTCGACTTCGCCGGTTCGACGGTGGTGCACAGCGTAGGCGGGTGGTCCGCCCTGGCGGGCGTGATCATGCTGGGACCGCGGATCGGCAAGTTCGACAACGGCCATATCAAGGCTATCCCGGGTCACAACCTGTCGCTGGCGACCCTCGGCACCTTCGTACTGTGGTTCGGATGGTTCGGATTCAACCCCGGCTCGACGATGGCGGCGGACCCCCAGGCGATCAGCCACGTGGCGGTGACGACGAACATGGCCGCGGCGGCGGCGATCATGAGCGCGACCATGGCGTCGTGGGTCCTGATGGGCAAACCCGACCTGGGCATGACGCTCAACGGCTGTCTGGCCGGCCTGGTGGCGATCACTGCCCCGTGCGCCTTCGTGGGCATGGGCAGCGCGATCCTCATCGGGCTGATCGCCGGTGTCCTGGTCGTGGTGGCAGTCATGGGGTTCGACCGGTTGCGGATCGACGACCCGGTCGGGGCGCTGTCCGTGCACTTGGCGAACGGCGTGTTCGGGACCCTTGCGGTCGGGCTGTTTGCCCAGGACAAGATTACTGGCACGGCCACCGGCAACGGCCTGTTCTTCGGCGGTGGGTTCAAGCTGCTCGGCGCCCAACTGGCGGCTGTCGTGTCCGTGGCGGTCTTCGTCTTTGCGGCGGCCGCCGTGACATGGCTGGTCCTCAAGTCGGTCATGGGCATCCGGGTCTCGCGTGAGGAAGAGTTGCGTGGTTTGGATATCGGCGAGCACGGAAACGAGGCCTATGCCGGCTTCCAGGTGTTCACCACCGCCTGAGGGACGAGAGAGAATCGTAGAGAATCCAGGGGCGAGAAGCCCGATTCAGGAGTGCAGGAACATGAAACTGATTATCGCGTATATTCAACCGCATAAGCTCAACGACGTGAAGCAGGCGCTCTACAAGGCCGAGGTCTTCAAGATGTCCGTCACGAACTCGCTCGGCTGCGGACAGCAGAAGGGTTACCACGAATCCTACCGGGGGGTGGACATCGAAGTGAACCTTCTCAAGAAGGTCCGGCTGGAGATCGCGGTCAACGAGAACTTCGTCGAGCGGACAGTCGAGGCGATCATCGACGGGGCACGAACCGGACAAATCGGTGACGGGAAGATCTTCGTGCTGGACCTGCCCGAGTGCATCCGCATTCGGACAGGCGAGCGCGGAAGGGAAGCCATCGGGTAGCCGAAGCTGGTTGCCGGGGCGCGGAGAGACAATCCCGTCGGTCCACGCGCCATCATCGTCTGTGCCCACCCTGTTGGGCAGGCGATCCGAGCCTCGTCCGCCTGGGCGAGGCTCGATTTTCATCGGCAGGCTGGCGGCGACAATATTGTAGACTGGCCCGAGTGCGATCGACATAAATGTAGCTTGTTGAAGAAGGGTCTCGGTGGAATACATGGTTGTAAGTAATTTTCATTAAATGAGTTATGATCATCGTCGTGTGCCTGGCGAGATTGGCATGTCTGTTGCTACATATTTCTGTGCATGTGCCGGTATCGCATCCGGCCCATACGAGAGCAGACGATGATGGAGTCTGAGTTCGATGGTGGCAAGGAACAGACAGGCTATTCGGCCGGTGCGGCGGTCGGCCGCGCCGCTGTGGTACGGGCATGACGTCGAAGATGCGTCAGGCCTCCGGTCGGTAGCATCCGCTGCGGCAATCGGTCGCAAGCCATCGGTTTGTGCTCCATGTATCGCCTCGCCTTCGTGGACGAAGGGCGTGCTGCACCGCGGCGCGCGGTGGCATTGGATAGTGGGTGAGGCTTGTTCGCTGCCGGCGGTTCTGCTGGGGAGCTCGCCGCGCAGCGCAAGCCTCACCCTTGTTGACAGTCTCGCCCGGCAGGGGATAGCATGGCAAACGTTCCCCATTGGCGTCGAGGAGGCCAGGGCGTTTGCGGTGCGGTACGATGGACCCAACAAACAGGTGTGATGGCAATTGAGGAGTCAGAAATGTCGACTACGGTAGGTGAGGCATTCGGCCGCAATGTGTTCAATGAAGTGACCATGCGAGAGTGTCTGCCGAAGAACGTGTTCAAATCTCTCAAGAAGACCCTGGACGGAGAGCAGCCGCTCGACCCCGTTACTGCGGACGTGATCGCCAATGCGATGAAGGATTGGGCTATCGCCAAAGGCGCAACGCATTTTTGCCACTGGTTCCAGCCGATGACCGGCCTGACGGCGGAGAAGCACGATGCCTTCATCTCGCCAAGGGCCGATGGCCGCACGATCATGGAGTTCAGCGGCAAGGAGTTGATTCGAGGCGAGCCCGACGCCTCGTCCTTCCCCTCCGGCGGGCTGCGAGCCACGTTCGAGGCCCGCGGCTACACGGCGTGGGACTGCACGTCGCCGGTCTTCGTAAAAGAGGACGGCAAGAACACCACATTGTACATTCCGTGTGCGTTCTGCTCGTACACGGGCGAAGCGCTGGACAAGAAGACGCCGCTCTTGCGTTCCATGGACGCCCTGAGCAGGCAGGCGGTTCGCGTCCTGAAGGCCCTGGGCGATGCGACGGTGACCCGTGTGACCGCGACGATGGGACCGGAGCAGGAGTACTTCCTGGTCGATCAATCTTTCTATGCCAAGCGTCTGGACCTTCTGCTGACCGGCCGGACGCTGTTCGGGGCCAAGCCTCCTCGTGGGCAGGAGATGGAGGATCACTACTTCGGTTCCCTGCACGAACGAGTGGCGACCTTCATGAACGAGCTGAACAACGAGCTGTGGAAGCTCGGGGTGACCGCCAAGACCCAGCACAACGAGGTCGCCCCCGCACAGTACGAGCTGGCGCCGGTGTTCTCGACGATCAACGTGGCTGCCGACCACAACCAGTTGACGATGGACACGCTGCAGAAGGTGGCCCGCCGGCACGGGTTCGTCTGCCTGCTGCACGAGAAGCCCTTCGCGGGTGTCAACGGGTCGGGCAAGCACAACAACTGGAGCATGAGCACCGATACGGGCGTGAACCTGCTGGATCCGGGAGACACGCCGCACGACAACATGGTGTTCCTGGTGATGCTCTGCGCCGTCATCCGGGCGGTCGACAAGTACGCCAGGCTGCTGCGGGCCAGCGTCGCCAACGCCGGCAACGAGCACCGGCTCGGCGCCAACGAGGCCCCGCCGGCCATCGTGTCGGTCTTCCTCGGCGAGCAGTTGACGGATATTTTCGAACAGTTGGCCAAAGGCGCCGCCAGGAACAGCAAGAAGGGCGGCCAGCTCAAGCTCGGGGTCTCGACCCTGCCGCCGCTGCCGAAGGATTCGACGGACCGAAACCGCACGTCGCCCTTTGCCTTCACGGGCAACAAGTTCGAGTTCCGTATGGTGGGCTCCTCGCAGTCCATCTCCGGTCCGGGTTTCGTTCTCAATACGATCGTGGCCGACGCCCTCTGCGACATCGCCGACGAGTTGGAGAAGGCCGACAGCGTCAAGGAGGCGGCTCAGAAGATCCTGCAGGACATCGCTCTCAAGCACGCCCGCATTGTGTACAACGGCGACAACTATGTTGGGGAGTGGGTGGCCGAGGCGGAGCGGCGGGGGCTGCCGAACGTTCGCGCGACGTATGAATCTCTCAAGGATATCATGGCGGCGGAGAACGTAACCCTGTTCTCCAAGCATGGCGTCCTCTCTAAGGGAGAGCTACATGCCCGCACCGAGATCCTGTTCGAGGGCTACAGCAAGCAGGTCAACATTGAAGCCCTGACGATGCTGAACATGGCGAAACGTCAGCTCCTGCCGGCCTGCTGCGAATACTCCGCCAGACTGGGCAAGGCGGTCACTGCGGTGTCCGGCGCAGGCGTTTCGGCCGAGACGCAGAAGAAGCTGCTCAACCGCGTCTGCGACCTGATCGCGACGATGGACAGTCGCATCGAGGCTCTGGAAAACGCGACGGCCAAAGCGGCCGCGGCCCGCGGGTCCGAGAAGCACGCGGAGAGTTTTCACGAGGATGTCATCCCGGCGATGACCGCCTTGCGTAAGACGGCGGATGAGCTGGAGGTGATCGTCGACGCCAAGCTTTGGCCGCTTCCGTCCTACGCCGAGATGCTGTTCATCCGGTAGCACCATTCCGAATTCCGCGCCCTGGAGGCCGGAGGACTCGCCCTTGCGGGCACGCCATGCGAAACCTCCGGTCTCCGGGCGGCGCTCTTTCCGATCGCGGATTGCCGTGAAGGTGCCGATCACTTCCACCTGCCTCAGAAAGCGGGTTCCGGACCGTCGTCGAGAGGGGCCGGCCGGTGTGCCCGCAGGATATGGTGGCCCATGCTCGTCAAGTCGGTCGCGACGAAGCCACATTCGTAGCAGCACCAGCACCACCCATGATAGACCGGCAGCGACCGTCGGTGCTGCGTCAGTTCGATGAAGACGGCCAGCTCCGCGTCGCTCAAGAAGCCCGCATCGATCACGCCCTCGGGTATCGTGCTCCATCCGCAGTTGGGGACCGCCGCTTCTCTTTGGCTCATGTCCGACTCGCCGTTATTGGCCCGATGCGCGTGCTTGACGCACATCCCGCGTGGGCAGTGGCATTCTGCTCTTCCAGACTCGATGCACAGTCCTCCGGCACGATAGCAATGCACAGCTATCGACGGGCGACAAACGTATCACTCCGAACGCGGTGCTCACAAGTCCTCAATTGCACTGACAGATCTTCTGCTGATCGCGCGATGACTCTCACGAGACCGATTGGGAGAAACGGGCTTGCTTTTCTCGTATCGGTCCCGTAGATTCTGTGCTCACATGGAATTAGCGATCGAGACAGACGGGTTGACGCGTCGCTTCGGAGACCTTGTGGCGGTCGATGGCCTGGGTCTGCGCGTCCGGGCAGGCACGTTCTACGGGTTTCTCGGTCCCAACGGCGCCGGCAAGTCCACGACGATCAAGATGCTGACGGGCCTGCTGGCTCCCACTTCGGGGTCCGTGCGCATCCTGGGCACAAACACGGCGGACCCGCGTGCGGCGCGCCAGGTCAAGCGGCGCATCGGCGTGGTGCCCGAGGACCTGGCCCTGTTCGACAACCTGACCGGGCGGGAATATCTGACCTTTGTGGGGCGCATGTATCAACTGCCTGCGGCCCTGGTGCGCGAGCGTTGCGACGAGCTGCTGGCCATGATGACGCTGGCGCACGAGGACAGGAAGCTGACGCTCGAGTACTCGCACGGCATGAAGAAGAAGCTGGCGCTGGCGGCGGCGTTGATCCCCAATCCGGACCTGCTGTTCCTGGATGAGCCGTTCGAGGGGGTCGATGCCGTTTCGTCGGCGGTGCTGCGCGATACGCTCAAACGCTGCGTCCAGCGCGGTGCGACGGTGTTCCTGACGTCCCACGTGCTGGAGATCGTCGAGAAGCTGTGCACCGACGTCGGGATTATCGCCCAAGGCCGGCTCGTGCACCAGTCCACGATGGACGAGATTCGGCGGGGCGGCTCGCTGGAGCAGCGATTTCTGGAAGTCGTTGGAAGCGGTCACATCGAGCGGCAGAAGCTCAGTTGGCTGGAGGGGTAGATGGACACGGACCAGCTCCGCACGATCCTGTGGTTGCGCTGGCGTCTGAGCCGCAATCAATGGTCGCGATCCGGCGGGCTGGCGGTCGTCCTCACGCTGATTGTGTTTGCTATCGGGCTGGCCATCAGCGCCGGCGGCGCGGTCATTGGTTTTCTGTGCGGCGTTTTCGTACTGCCGAAGGTTCCGCCCATGATCCTGCTGGTTATCTGGGATGGGCTGACCCTTATGTTTCTATTCCTCTGCGTGATGTCCATCGTTTCGGACATTCAGCGGTCCGAGACGATCGACATCGGCCGCATGCTCCACCTGCCGATCTCGCTACGGCAGATCTTCGTGATCAACTATCTGGCGTCCCATCTGTCGCTGAGCGTGGTCCTCCTTGTCCCCGGCATGCTTGGCCTGGCCCTGGGGCTGACGATCGGCCGCGCACTCGGCATGATCTGGATGCTGCCTCTGGCGATCGGCTTCGTCTTCATGATTACCGCGTGGATCTACTGCCTGCGCGGCTGGCTGGTTACGCTCATGATCAATCCGCGTCGCCGGCGGGCGATCATTGCGGGCGTCACCGTGGGCTTTGTCCTGTTGACTCAGCTTCCTAATCTCCTGGTTCAAACGGTCTCGGACCGCGACCGCCATCGTCAGGGGGCGCCGACCGATGCGCCGGATGCGGCGACCTCGCCGGGCAAGCCGGAACGGACGATCCCGCCGCTTGTGCTGACCGCGCACAAGGTCGTGCCCTTTCTGTGGGTGGGCAACGGGGCGCTGGCATTGGCCTCGGGCGATGTCCGGCCGGCAATTCTGGCGAGCATGGGCGTCTTCGGGATTGGCGCCCTGGGACTGCGACGCGCCTATCGGTCCACGATTCGCTTCTATCAGGGCGGCGAGACCGGACGGACGGTCGGACGCAAAGAGAAGACCGAACGGGCCGCGCGCGTTCGAGACGATTTCGGCAGACGCCTTCCGGGCGTGCCGCAGGAGGCTTCCACGCTGGCCCAGGCGTTCTTTCGCTCCCTGAAGCGGGCTCCCGAGGTGAAGATGGCGCTGGGCATGAACCTGATGTGGCTGGTGATCTTCGGCGGGATGGCGCTGGCCAAACGATCTTCCACAACGCCCGACGGCATCAAACCTTTCATGGCGACCGCTGCGGTTGCCGTCACGTTCTTCGGCATGGCTCAGCTCATGTTCAATTCGTTCGGCTTCGACAGGGGCGGGTTCCGCACGCTGGTGCTGTTGCCGACGCGGCGGGATTGGGTCCTGCTCGGCAAGAACCTCGCGTTGTTTCCGATCGCCGCGGTGATCGGCCTGGTTTTGCTGACTCTGGTGACGATCGCGGTCCGTCTGCGGGCGATGGTTGTGGTCGCGACGGTCCTGCAACTGCCCGCCGCATTTGTTCTGCTGAGCATAACGGGCAATCTTCTCTCGGTGCTCGTGCCTTACCGGGTCGCCCCGGGGTCCATGAAGCCGACCAAGATGCGCATGACGACGACCCTTCTGGTCATGTTCTCACACCTGCTGTTTCCCGTGACGATGATCCCGATCTTCCTCATGCCCCTCTTGGGATTGCTGTTCGAAGGGGTTGGTTGGGCGCCGGCCGGACCGGTGAACATGGTGGCGTCGGGACTGCTGCTCGTGGTGCTGGTCCTGTGCTATCGACTCAGCTTGCCTGCTCTGGGCGACATGCTCGAGCGACGCGAGAGGGCGATCCTCGATGTCGTCGCCCGCGAGGTGGAGTAACGTCGCGAAGCGAGACCACATTCACCGCACAGACGGTTGTTTCTCCGAGCCGACCGAGCTATCATCGATCACGGCAGCAGTATCCCAGGCCCTTATGGTGTGAGGCGCTAATATGAAGAGTGCCAATATGATGATTCTGCTCTGCGGTGTGGTGAGCATGATGTCCTCCAACCTTTCTTGCGCCGGTCTTGGCGCATTCGAGGCCGCGGGCGATGTTGGACGTGTCTCTCTGCCCGGTTCGGCCCGGTACGATGCGGGCGCGAGCCAGTATCGCCTCACGGGCAGCGGCGCCAACATGTGGGGCAGCGAGGACGCGTTCCATTTCGTGTGGCGTAAGCTGTCGGGCGATCTGAGGCTCTCGGCTCGCGTGGCATTCGAGGGTTCCGGCGGAGATCCGCATCGCAAGGCCGGCTGGATGGTCCGCCAGAGCCTGGAGGCCGATGCCCCGTACGCTGACGCGGTTGTGCATGGCGACGGTCTGACCAGCCTCCAATATCGCATGCAGGTCGGCGGCGAGACGGCGGAGGTCCAATCGTCCGTCAAGACGCCGCAGACGATCCTGCTCGAACGCGATGGCCATCTGTTCACGCTCTCGGTCGCCGCTGCCGACGGCGTGTTTCAGCCGGTGGGCTCAATGACAGTCCCGCTGGGCGATCCGGTCTATGTCGGGCTGGCGGTCTGCTCCCACGATGCCGCGCGAAGGGAAACGGCGGTGTTTTCCGACGTACAACTGAAGAACACCCCGCCAGTCGCAGAGGCTGAGCGGGTACTGGAGAGCACACTGGAAATCGTGGCGATCGAGACAGGCCGGCGCCGGATCTTCCATCGCGTCCGGGATCACTTCGAAGCGCCGAACTGGTCGCCCGACGGCAAGACGTTTGTATTCAACAGCCATGGCAGGCTCTACTCGATTCCCGTCGTCGGTGGCACGCCGCGAATGATCGAATCGGTGGCCGACCGCTGCAACAACGACCACGGCTTCTCCCCCGATGGCCGCTGGCTGGCTGTCAGTCACAACACCTCGGACAAAGGATCACTGATCTACGTCATTCCGAGCGAAGGGGGGCAGCCCCGACTCGTGACTGAGCAGGGGCCTTCCTATTGGCATGGCTGGTCGCCCGACGGCCGGACGCTGGCCTACTGTGCCGAGCGAAATGGCGAATACGACGTTTACACGATCGGCATCCAGGGCGGACCCGAGAGGCGGCTCACCACGGCAACCGGACTGGACGATGGGCCCGAGTACTCGCCCGACGGCAGGTTCATCTACTTCAACTCCGTGCGGTCGGGCTCGATGAAGATCTGGCGCATGGGACCGGACGGCCGGCAGCAGGAGCAGGTGACCTTTGGCGCCGAATATGCCGACTGGTTCGCCCACCCGTCTCCCGATGGCAAGTGGCTCGTCTTTCTGTCGTACGACAAGTCTGTGGAAGGCCATCCGGCCAACAAGCAGGTGACCTTGCGTCTGATGCCGGCGGCAGGCGGCGATCCCAAGGTGCTGGCGCATCTGTTCGGCGGGCAGGGCACGATCAACGTCCCGAGCTGGTCGCCCGACAGCAGACACGTGGCGTTCGTCAGCTACCGCCTCGTCGCCCCCGGCGACGCCGCCAAGTAATCGATCCTCCGCCCGGGAGCCAGAGCCGGACGAACAGGAGTGGATCGCATCTGTGTGCGAGCCGTGAGGTGTGGAGTCAGTGATATGTGCTACGTGCTTTGTCTTTCGACGAGCAGCGACGAGGATCTGACGCGATTCAACTCGCGACTGATTAGCTTCGCCCATCCTACGGACGATGAAGAGGCGTGCGCTTCTGTCCTGATGTATCCCCACAAATGGTACGTGGGTTCTTCGACGGGATGCAGTTGTGCCTTTCGACACCTGTCAGGAGAAGATCTGGTGTTCGATGAGCCACAGGACTGGTTTCCGGAGGGGCAGGACGAGGTCGAGGCCACGGTGGAGCTGTATCGCGTGATCGAGGCGCTTGTATCTGCGGGGCACCAGGTGGATTGCCTGGATAGCTGGTATGACACGACGCACGATGAGACTAAGTCGATGAAAGTGAATCTCCGCATTGTCTCCGAGAAGACCTTTCGCCTGTTTGAGGACTACCATTTCGTGTTCGAACGTGACGACTGATTGTCTCCGTAACGAAACAGACGAAGGACAGAAGGTGAACATGGATCAGAACGGATCGGCACAAGGAGGCGGGCGACGGAGGACCGAGGGGGCACGGGCCCGCTTCGACGAAGCGGCGGCGACCTGGGACGACAATCCCGCGCGGTTGGAGCTGGCGAAGGCCGTGGCCGGGGCGATGCTTGCCGACGTTCCGCTGACATCGGAGATGGCGATCATGGACTTCGGGTGCGGGACCGCCCTGATTACGCGCGAGCTGGCACCGAAAGTCGCTTGCGTCACAGCGGCTGATACCTCCGCCCAGATGCTCGCTGTGCTCGAAGCCAAGGCGAAGGCGTCAGGCCTGGACCAGGTCCGCCCTCTCCTGCTCGAAGACGGACGTCCGTCACCGTCGGACACACAGTTCGACGCCGTCGTCAGCAGCATGGTCTTTCACCACATCGAGGACATCCCGTCACTGCTGTTGCGGTTCGCTCAGTGGGTCCGGCCGGGCGGCTGGGTCGCCGTCGCGGACCTCGAACCGGAGGATGGGACATTCCACAGAGGTGATGCGCACGTCGTCCATCGCGGAATCGACCCCGCCTGGCTGCGAACACAGGTCGAGGCGGCTGGTTTCACGGTCGAGAGTGGCCGAACGGTCCACGTGGTCCGCCGTCAACCCGAGGGGGCCGACCGGCCCCGAGACTACCCCGTTTTTCTGCTGGTCGCGCGCCGGACGACGGCCTGAGCGCCGGGCGCTACGTCCGCCAGGTGAGCGAGGTCACCTGGCCGTCGATGCTCACATTGCCGGCGACCGCATGGAGGGTGAATTCGCCGCCTCGGGCGGTCAGGTTCGCCTCGACCCAGCCGACGGGCATCTCGCTGTTGAAGCTGTAGCCAACCGCCGGAAGGTTGACCAACGCGATCCCCTTGTGCGAAGCGAAGGCGTAGTCGTGCGAATGGCCGTAGACCAGGGCCTTGACCTTCCGCACCGGCTCGATGATCTCGAACAGCCTCGGTGAATCGAGCAGGTCGCCATCGGTATCCCGCAGGGCGTGGTGGAAGCACAGCAGCAGGGGCCTGTCGTCTGACTCGACCAGATACGTCTTTAGCCAGTCCCGCTGCACCTTGCCAAGCAGGCCCGGCGTCTCATTCGTCTTGACGAGCGAATCGAGAAGGACCAGGCGGACGGGACCCGCCTCGACGATCGTCACGTGCTTGCCTTTGACCGGCTGGATCTGGCCCGACGGATTCTTGAACTCGGCCAGGATGTTCGCGCGGTTGTCGTGGTTGCCCAGCGCCATATGGACGGGTACTTTCCCTTCGAGAGGCGCCAGCAGTCGGCGGACCTGCACATAGTCGTCCGCCAGGCCCTGAAGACGCGCGACGTCACCGGCGATCATCATCCCCTCCGGCGGCTGGGCCAGCACCTGCTCCAGGACTTTCTCCAGGTTACGATGCGGATAGAAATCGCCGCTGTGGTCGTTCGGATCGGCGGCGATGTGCGTATCGGCCAGAAACGCCCACCGACTCGTGTATGTCGGTGTCTGGGTTCGCTTGCCCGTAGCGCAGCCTGGCAAGCCGAGGGACGGGACCGCCAGCGCCGCCGCACTGGCACGAAGGAATTGTCGTCTGTTCAGCCACCGGTTGGATCGCGTCGTCATAGTGTGCTCCTTCGATTGACAAGATGGGCTTCGCCGTTTGTAGCGTACCCGTCAGGGCATGCAATCAAGGTAACGCCTTACGGCGTCACTACGAACGGCATGGGCCAAAACCCATCCTACATAGCACTGATAGACCCTGTCCTGCAACCCCTTAGCAGAGAATCTGGCGGCTTTCTTCTCCACGTCGCGGCCGTGGATTTGCCGTGACCACAGGGCGGTCCAGGCGCCTCTTACTTGTGAGGCCGGCTTTGTTTGACATGCGGAACAAGTCCAATTACGATGTGACGTGCGGTGCGTCACAGGTAGTCGGAAACGACGAATTCCAAAGCAGTGTGACCTGAGGAAAAGGAGGCAAGAGTATGTGCAGGCGGGAGCCAGCGGCATCAGCGGGTGTCATTGTCTTGTGTGCGGTGTTGGGTTTCGTTCTGAGCGGCTGTATTTCGAGCCGGTCCGACGTCAGCTATGGGGCGAAAGGCCCGGTCGTGGGCGGCGAGACGCTCCGTCAGGTCAAGGTGGGCGTCACCAGCAAAGAATGGCTGCTCGGCACGCTGGGGGAACCCACCAGCGAGACCCAAACGCCCGATGGGACGGAGATCCTCAAGTACGTCTACACCAAGAAGGTCGACAGCGACCTCGATGTCTTCATCTTCCTGGATTTCGACGACCAGCGAGAGGAACGCACGGTGCTCTACTTCGAAATCGCCGACGGCATCGTCAGTCGATACTGGAAGGAGGAGCGATAGACTCGAAATCCCTGTCGGTCGGCTGAACGGCCGCGCCGGTGGGGCGGGTGTCTCGCTTGTCTTGTCGCGCCTGCACATACGACATGCGGCCTGTCCGGGCAACCACGGAGAATGCCGGAGGAGGGACTCGAACCCTCACCCTGTTGCCAGGACGGGATTTTGAATTCCTTAGTATGTTTTCAATGCGGGATTCCGATCCCGCGATA
>CAZOFX010000003.1:112065-112757 GCA_964579055.1 uncultured Pirellulales bacterium | reverse complement strand
TGACGCCGGCCTTCTCCAGCGGGACCGCCAGCTTCAGCGGGGTCTGGCCGCCGAATTGGACGATGACGCCGTCGGGCTTTTCCTTCTCGACGATGGACATCACGTCTTCGAACGTCAGCGGCTCGAAGTACAACCGGTCGGACGTATCGTAGTCCGTGCTGACCGTCTCGGGATTGCAGTTGACCATGATCGACTCGACGCCGATCTCGCGCAAAGCGAACGCGGCGTGACAGCAGCAATAGTCGAACTCGATGCCCTGGCCGATCCGGTTGGGACCGCCTCCGAGGATGGCGATCTTGCGCCGCGCGGTCGGCTCGGCTTCGCATTCGGTCTCGAACGTCGAATAGAGATAGGGCGTGGTCGCCTCGAACTCGGCGCCGCAGGTGTCGACGCGCTTGTAGACGGCGTTGACGCCCAGCGACTGGCGGTGCTTGCGGAACTCGGGCTCCTTGACGTTGGAGATCGACGCGAGGTAGCGGTCGCTGAAGCCGCACTGTTTGGCTTGTGTCATCAGGCGGGCATCGGGCAGCGTGCCCTTGCCGGCCAGCAATTTCGCCTCCAACGTCACGATGTCTTTGATGTTGTTCAAGAACCAGGGGTCGATCTTGGTCAGTCCGAACAGCTCGTCCACAGGCATTTTCCGGCGCAGCGCCTCGGCGACGTACCAGAGCTTGTCCCAGCGGTTGCTTCGG
>CAZOFX010000003.1:0-112055 GCA_964579055.1 uncultured Pirellulales bacterium | reverse complement strand
CTTCAACTGGCTCTGCGGGATCGTCTCGTCGATGTGCTTGGCCGCCAGGGCATGCCGGTCGATTTCGAGCGAACGAATAGCCTTTTGGAAGGCTTCCTTGAAGGTGCGGCCGATGGCCATCGCCTCGCCGACGGATTTCATCTGGACCGTCAGTTCCGGCGAGGTCTGCGGGAACTTCTCGAACGTGAACCGCGGCCACTTGACCACGCAATAGTCGATCGTCGGCTCGAAACAGGCGGGCGTCTTCTTCGTGATGTCGTTGGGAATCTCGTCCAGCGTGTACCCAACCGCCAGCAGCGAAGCGATCTTGGCGATGGCGAACCCCGTCGCCTTCGAGGCCAGCGCCGAGCTACGCGAGACGCGCGGGTTCATCTCGATGACGTAGAGCTTGCCATTGACGGGATTGACCGCGAACTGGATGTTCGAGCCGCCGGTCTCGACGCCGATGGCGCGGATGATCTTCAGCGACGCCTCGCGCATGATCTGGTATTCTTTGTCGGTCAGCGTCTGGGCGGGCGCGACGGTGATGCTGTCGCCCGTATGGATGCCCATCGGATCGAGGTTCTCGATGGAGCAGACGATGACCACGTTGTCCTTGCGGTCGCGCATGACCTCGAGCTCGTATTCCTTCCACCCGGCCACCGATTCCTCGACGAGGACCTGGCCCTTGGGACTGAGCGTCAGACCCCAGGCAATGTACTTCTCGTATTCCTCCGTGTTGTAGGCGACGTTGCCGCCGGTGCCGCCGAGGGTGTAGGACGGACGGATGATGGCCGGAAAGCCGATCTCTTCGACGACGCGTTTGGCCTCTTCCCAGTTGTGGACGTACCCGCTGCGGGGGACCTCCAGCCCGATGTCCTGGATGGTCTTCTTGAACCGGTCGCGTTCTTCGGCCTTCTTGATCGAGCGGAGATTGGCGCCGAGCAGCTTGACGCCGTACTTCTTCAGGACACCGCTTTCGGCCAGCGCCACAGCGGTGTTCAAGCCGGTCTGCCCGCCCAGCGTCGGCAGCAGGCTGTCGGGCTTCTCCCGGCGAATGACCATCTCGACAATCTCCGGCGTGATCGGCTCGATGTACGTGCGATCCGCCAACTCGGGGTCCGTCATGATCGTGGCGGGGTTGCTGTTGACCAGAACCACCTCGAAGCCCTCTCGCCGAAGGACCTTGCAGGCCTGAGCGCCGGAATAGTCGAACTCGCAGGCCTGACCGATGATGATCGGTCCCGAACCGATGATGAGAATCTTATGGATGTCCTTGCGTTTTGGCATCGACCTGCACTGTCCTCGTAATCGGCTCCATTGGCGGGGAGAGTGGGCTACTGCCCCCGGTGCTCCTGTCGCAGCCACCGATCCATGGCCGCCGCGGCGTCTTGCCCACTGCGGATGGCGTGGACCACGAGCGAGGCTCCGCGAACGGTGTCACCGGCCGCGAAGACCCACGGCTCGCTGGTCTGGTGATTGTCTACCACGACGTTGCCCCGTTCGTCAAGCTGCAAACCGAGGTCCTCCACCAGTCCGGCATGAGTGACGTGGACAAAACCCATCGCCAGCAGGACCAGATCCGCCTGGAGGGTGAATTCCGTGTCGGGCACTTCCTGCACCTCCCAGCCCCTGCGGCCCTTGACCCATTCCACCTCGCCGCCATGCAAGTGGCTCACGTGGACGTCGGCGCCGGTGAGCCTCGTGGTCATCACCGACCAGCGTCGCTCGCAACCTTCTTCCTGCGAACTCGACGTGCGCATGATCCGGGGCCACGTCGGCCACGGCGTGTCGGGCGGGCGCTGCTCCGGCGGCTTGGGCAGAATCTCCAACTGGTAGATCTTCTTCGCCCCCTGGCGGCGGGCGGTGCCCACACAGTCACTGCCGGTGTCGCCCCCGCCGATGACAATGACGACCTTGTCCTTGGCGGAGACCAGGTTGCAGCCTTCCAGCGATTCGCCGTTGCAGATCTTGTTCTGCGTCGCGAGGTACTCCATGGCATAGAGGACGTTGTCGAACCCCCGTCCCGGAACCGCCAGGTCGCGGGGCTGTCCGGCCCCCATGGTCAGACAGATGGCGTCGAAGCGCTTGCGGAGATACCGTATGGAGACGTCCTCGCCGGCCGTCACGCCGCACTGAAACTCCACGCCCTCGGCCCGCATCTGTTCGAGACGCCGATCGATGACGTTCTTGGCCAGCTTGAAGTCGGGGATGCCATAGCGCAACAGCCCGCCGGGACGCTCGTCCTTCTCGATGACCATGACGCTGTGACCTGCCCGCGCCAGCTTCTGCGCCGCTGCCAGACCCGCCGGACCCGAGCCGATCACGCCCACTCGCTTGCCCGTTCGCGCCTTGGGCGGTTGCGGCACGATCCAGCCTTCCTGGAACCCTCTCTCCACGATCTGGTATTCGATGTGCTTGATGAGGACAGGATTGTCGTTGACGTTCAGCGTGCAGGAGTTCTCGCACGGGGCCGGACAGACGCGACCGGTGATCTCCGGAAAGCTGTTCGTACGGTGCAACAGGCTGCACGCCTGCTTCCAGCGTCCCTGATAGACCAGGTCGTTGAAATCCGGGATGCTGTTGACCACCGGACAGCCGGCCCCCTGGCAGAACGGGATCCCGCAGTTCATGCAGCGGGCCGCCTGCTGCTGGACCGCCTCCGGCGTCAGAGGCAGATCGATCTCCTGGAAGTCGCGCACTCGCTCGGCCACCGGGCGATGGCCCACCTCCTGACGCTGGTATTTCAGAAACCCTCTTAGCTCCCCCATGATACACCTCGTGGCGAGGGCGTCCCGCCCTTGCGTCGCGGGGGCATCTTGCCCCTGCTCCTGGCTTCTTCCGAAACAACACAGACAAGAGCGAGACGCTCTCGCGGCGCAAGGGCAGGACGCCCTCGCCACGATGCCCCTGCCCTGCGGATATCACCCATGGAACACCTCCTCCGTCGCCGGCGTGGTCTCGGTATTGCGTCGCTCTTCGGCCTTCATCCGTTCCAGAGCCTTGCGATAATCGATGGGCATGACTTTCACAAACCGTCCGATCATTCCAGACCAGTTGTCGAGGATGTACTTGCCTCGCACGCTGTCGGTAAACATCCGGTGACGCTCGATCAGGTTCTTGAGAACGCGCTTGTCCTCGTCGTGCCAGACGGTCTCGAGGTCCACCATGTCCAGGTTGCACAGCGTGTCGAAAAGCTGGCGTTCGTCGAGGACGTAGGCAACGCCGCCGCTCATGCCGGCTCCGAAGTTGCAGCCGGTCCCGCCGAGCACGACGACGCAGCCGCTGGTCATGTATTCACAGCCATGATCGCCCACACCCTCCACAACGGCCACCGCGCCGCTGTTTCGTACCGCGAAACGCTCCCCGGCGACGCCATTGATGAACACCTCGCCGCTGGTGGCCCCGTAGAGCAGCGTGTTGCCGACGATGATGTTCTCATGGGGCAGGAACGTCGCCCCCGGCGGCGTCTTGACCACGATGCGCCCGCCGGACAGGCCCTTGCCCAGATAGTCGTTCGATTCGCCGATCAGCGTCAGCGCCACTCCACCGATCAGGAAGGCGCCGAAGCTCTGGCCGGCGGAACCTCGCAGGACCACGTTCAATGTGTCGTCGGGCAGACCGCCGGGACCGTGTTTGAGCACGATCCGGTTGCTCAGGATCGCCCCAACGGTGCGGTCGGTGTTTCGGATCGGCAGTTCCAGCGTCACGGGCTTGCGGTCCTCGACGGCGTCACGCGCCAGCTCGATGATCTTCCAGTCCATGTGATCCTGTTGCTTGTCGAGCTGCCGTTCGCAGAACCGCGCGGGCCGTCCGTCCGAGGTGTCCACCCGGTGGAAGATCGCCGACAGGTCAAGACCCTTGGCCTTCCAATGGTGAATCGCCTTGGAGGTTTTGAGCAGGTCTACGCGTCCCACCAGGTCTTCGAGTTTCTCGAACCCAAGCTCGGCCATGATCTGGCGGACCTCTTCGGCCACGAAGGTCAGGTAGCGCATCAGGTACTCCGGCCTGCCGGCAAAGCGCTTCCGCAGTTCGGGGTCCTGCGTGGCAATTCCATAGATGCAGGCGCCCTCATGACATTTCCGCAGCAGGGTGCAGCCCAGCGTCACCAGGGCGGCGGTGCCGAACCCGAACTGCTCGGCTCCGAGCATGGCGGCGACGACCACGTCGCGACCGGTCCGAATCTGCCCATCGGTCTGCAATCGCGTGCGGCCCCGCAGGTTGTTCAAGACCAGCGTCTGCTGCGTCTCGGCCAGGCCCAGCTCCCAGGGGCAGCCGGCGTGCATGATCGACGAAAGCGGACTGGCGCCGGTGCCGCCGTCGTGGCCGCTGATGAGCACTTCGTCGGCGTTGCCCTTGACCACGCCGGCCGCAATCGTCCCGACGCCGACCTCGGAGACCAGCTTGACCGACACCTTGCAGCCCGGACAGGCGCATTTGAGATCGTAGATCAACTGGGCCAGGTCCTCAATCGAGTAGATGTCGTGGTGCGGCGGAGGCGAGATCAGCGTCACGCCGGGCGTCGCATACCGCAGCGTCGCGATCTCCTGCGATACTTTGTGCCCGGGCAACTGGCCGCCCTCACCCGGCTTGGCGCCCTGGGCGATCTTGATCTGCAATTCTCGGGCATGCGCAAGGTAATTGATCGTCACGCCGAACCGCGCGCTGGCGACCTGCTTGATGGCGCTGTTCTTCGAGTCGCCGTTGGGCTCCGCGACGTACCGGGCAGGGTCTTCCCCCCCTTCGCCCGTGTTGCTCATGCCTCCGAGGCGATTCATCGCCAGCGCCATGCACTCGTGCGCTTCTTTGCTGATCGACCCGTGGCTCATCGCGCCGGTGCAGAATCGCTTGACGATTTCGCTGGCCGGCTCGACTTTCTCGATCGGGATCGGTTTGCCCCCCTGGAACTCGAACAGACCCCGCAGCGTGCAGAGCCGCTCGGATTGGGCGTTCACCGCCTCCGCGAACGCGGCATACGCCCGCGCATCGTTGTTGCGAACCGCCTCCTGGAGTTTTGCGACCGTGGTCGGATTCCACAGGTGTCGCTCGCCCTGATAGCGGTAGGCGTAGTCGCCGCCCATGTCGATCTCGGGATAACTGTAGTCGTCGTTGTCGTACGCGTACGCATGCCGATTCAACGTCTCTCTGGCGATCTCGTCGAGCCCGATCCCCTGGATGCGGGAGGCCGTACCCGCGAAGTACTCATCTACGAGGCCCTTCTTGAGACCGATGGCCTCGAACAACTGCGCGTACATGTAGCTGCGCAGGGTCGAGATGCCCATCTTGCTCATTGTCTTGAGGATGCCCTTCTTGATCGCGGCGATGTAGTGATCCGAGACGGCCACCGGTTCCATCTCCGCGCCCAGATCGCCGCGCTGGTTCATCTCCCCGAGCACGTCGAAAGCCAGATACGGATTGACAGCGTTGGCGCCGTAGCCGGCCAGCAGGCAGAAGTGCATCACCTCGCGCGGCTCGGCGCTTTCGACGATCAGGCCGCATTCGGTGCGCAGCCCCTCGCGCAACAGATGGTGGTGTACCGCCGAAACCGCCAATAGCGAGGGGATCGCTGCCTGCGTCGGCGAGACGTCTCTGTCGCTGAGGATCACCAGGGATGCGCCGTCGGCAACCGCCGCCTGGGCTGCCTTGACCATCGCGTCCAGGCCTTTGCGCAACGCCTTCCCGGGCGTCCGTCGGTTCACGTCGAACAGCATCGGGACGGTCGCGACCTGGAAATCGCTGCGCTTGACCGAACGAAGCCGCGCCACGTCTGCGCTCGTCAGGACCGGGTGCGGCAGCTTCAGTTGCCGGCAGTGCAACGGCGATTCCTCCAGCACGTTCCGCTTCTTGCCGGTGAACAGCATCAGGCTCATGACCAGCCCTTCGCGGAGTGGGTCGATCGGTGGATTGGTCACCTGGGCGAACAGTTGGCGGAAGTAGCTGAACAACAGCTTCGGGCGGTCGCTCAGCACCGCCAGAGGCGTGTCGTTGCCCATCGACCCGACCGGCTCCTGCCCGTTGACCGCCATCGGGGCCAGGATCACGCGCTTCTCTTCGCCTGTATAGCCGAAGGCCCGCATCCGGCGGATCGTCTCAATCGGATCGGTTTCCACGAGATCCGGCGCATCGAACAGGCCCCGCAGCTCGATCCGGTTCTCTTCCAGCCAGCGCCGGTACGGACTCTGGCGGGCGATCTTGCTCTTGATCTCGTTGTCCGAGATGATGCGTCCTTCCGTGGTATCAATCAGGAACAGGTGGCCCGGCCGCAGGCGACCCTTGGCGCTGACCTTCTCCGGCGGAAACTCCACAACGCCCGCCTCGCTGCTGATGATCGCCAGGCCGTCCTTGGTCACGAGATAGCGGCACGGCCGCAGACCGTTGCGGTCCAGGGTCCCCCCGATGATCCGCCCGTCGGTGAAGACCATCGCCGCCGGGCCGTCCCATGGCTCCATCACCGCCGCGTGATACTCGTAGAACGCTCGTTTGTCGGTGCTGATGTGATACTTGGCCCCGAACGCTTCGGGAATCATCATCATCAACGCGTGCGGCATGCTGCGGCCGGACTGTACCAGAAGCTCCAGCGCGTTGTCGAAGGCCGCCGAGTCGCTGCCCGCCGGGTCGATGATCGGGAACAGGTCCGTCAGATCGTCGCCAAGGGTCTTGCTGACCATCTTAGGCTCGCGGCCGCGCATCGAGTTGCGGTTGCCGCTGAGCGTATTGATCTCCCCATTGTGGGCAATACAGCGGAACGGCTGGGCCAGACGCCAGTTGGGAAACGTGTTCGTGCTGTACCGCTGGTGGACGATGCACAGCGACGTGGTGGTTCGCTGGTCCTCCAGATCGGGGTAATAGGCGAACAACTGCCAGTCCATAAACATGCCTTTGTAGCAGATGGTCCGGCAGGACATGCTGACGACGTAGAAATCCTCGGCCTCCGAGCCGGCGTCCTCGCGGACGAGGCGTTCGGCGCGCTTGCGGGCCAGATAGAGACGCCGTTCGAGCTCCACGTCGGCCAGGCCGCTGCCGTCGATGAACACCTGCCGGATCGCAGGCTCGGCCGCCAGGGCGATCGGCCCCAGGCAATCCGGCCGGGTCGGCACGTCGCGCCAGCCGATCACTTGCAGACCGTAGTGGTGGACCGCCTGCGCCAGAAGCCCGTCCCATTTCGCTCTCACCAGAGCGTCCTTGCTGGTGAATACCATGCCGACGCCATAGCGCCCGGGTTCGGGCAGCACGGCGCCGCTCTTCTGGCATTCCGTGACGAGCAACTCGTGAGGGATTTGCAGGAGGATGCCGGCCCCGTCGCCGGTCACATTGTCGGCGCCGGCGGCGCCGCGATGGCGCAGGTTCTTGAGCACCTCCCGGCCATGTTCGAGAATGGCGTGGTCCGGCCGGCCGCTGATATCCACCACCGCACCGATGCCACACGCATCGTGCTCGAACTGCTTGTCGTAAAGACCCTGATTCTTTGGATTCGCGATCATCAGCTCTCCAGGTGACCGAACCGATCTCGCAGGACATCGCACCACGGTGCGCCCCTGCGACAGACAGAGGTTTCACGTCTCACGATTGTATGCGATCTTGCTCCAACCTGTTTCCCAGTTACGCAGATATATTCAATAAGTCAAACTAATACTATCATCATGCGAGTCAATTCTACCACGCGATATCAGAGACACAAAAAGTGGCTTCTATTCGCACATAATGCATGCAACCTATTTCGTTAAAAGCCTTTATACGTATGCACCATTTGGAACTCATGCTGTGGCCATTCAGATATTCTTATTCTAAGTGCTCGGCGCAAAACAGTACAACGGTACGTCGCCATGGCAGGCGAACGGATCAGGCGTGTGGTTTTCGCTTCTTGCGGCGGTGGTTGGGGCCGGACTTGCGCCGGGGTCTCTGCTGCGGCTCTCGCGATGGAGTAACGCTGCGAATCAGGTCGACGGCAGGCGCCAGATCGAGCTGCCCGCCGGCCGGCGCAACCGCGACGATGCGCACGCGGAGGGGTTGAGCCAGACGCAGGACTGCCCTTGTATGGCGGCCCACCAGGCACTGGCTCTGCTCGTCGAACTGCCATCGGTCCGGCCCCAGCGCCTCGCACGGAATCAGCCCTTCCACGCCGTAGTCGGGCAAGTACACCGTCGCCCCGAACGCGGTGAGCGTCACCACGACACCGTCCAGGACACTCCCCACCTTGTCTCGCAGCAGGTAGAGAATGAGGATCGTCTTGAGTTCCTGCTCCGCCTCTTCAGCGGTCTGCTCGGTTTGCGAGATGTGCTCGCCGATGGCTGCCAGTTCCGGGAACGTGTATTGCTGTCGGGCCAACGTCAACTGGCCGCTCAGATAGGCCTGAAGCGCCCGGTGGACGATCAGGTCCGCATAGCGGCGGATGGGGCTGGTGAAATGGCAGTACTTCGACGCCGCCAGGGCATAGTGGCCCACGCTCGTCGGCGCGTAGGTCGCCTTCGCGAGGCTGCGCAGGACCAGCAGGTGAACGGGCACGAGCATCCGGCTGCCGCGCACCTGATCGAGCAGGCTCTGCAAATCGCCGCGCTGGGGCTGGCGTGACAGCGTGACACCCAACAGCCGTAGCGTCTGACTGAGCCGGCGCAAGACCTTGCCCTCGGGCTCAGGATGGATGCGCCGCATGAACGGGATGCAATGGCGATCGAGCAGAGCCGCGACCGCGACATTGGCTTCGACCATGAACATCTCAATGATCGTGTGCGGATAGCTCGTATCGGCAGGGCAGACCGCAACGACCCGGCCGGATTCGTCGGTCACGACTTCGGTCTCGGGCATGTTCAGTTGCAGCATGCCCGCCCGCCGGCGCCGCTTCTCGATGGCGCGGGCCAATGCGTCCATCTCGTGCAAGAGGGACACCACCTCCTCGGCAAGGCCACCCGCGTCGCCTTTGAGCGCCGCATCGGCCTGCTGATAGCTCAGGCGGCCCTTAGACTCGATCATCGTGTTGGCGAAGCGAGCGGACTGCATCCGCCCATCTTTGTCGTAGGTCAAGAAGACGCTCTTGGTATAGCGTCGCTTGCCCGGCTGGAGGGAACAGATTTCGTTGCTGAGCATCTCGGGCAACATGGGCAGAGTCCGGCCGGGAAGGTAGACGCTGTTGCCACGCTGTCGCGCGCAGCGGTCGAGAGCCGAGCCGGGCGGAACGAAGTAGCTGACGTCGGCGATGTGGACGCCGAGAAGCCAGCCGCCCTGCTCGGTGCGCGCCAGACTGATCGCGTCGTCGAAGTCCTTCGCATCGGGCGGATCGATCGTGACGACAAGAGCCTTGGTGAGATCCTTGCGTCCGCGCGTGTCCTGGGGTCGGAAGTTCTCGCGTGCGTTGCTGGCCTCGACCAGGGCGCTGGGCTCGAACTCCTCGCACAGGCCGTGCCGGCGAATGACCGCGGCGATCTCCGCATCGAATCGGCCGGGACGCCCGAGCACTTCCCGGACCGTGCCGGTGGCCGCCTGCGAAGCCGTGGGATACGTGCGAATCGCCACGGCGACCTTGTCCCCATGCCGGACAACCCGGGTGTCAACGCGCTCGATCTCGATCGGGCGAAGGAAATCGCCCCCATCCGGCCGGACCAGCCAGCGGTCCTGCTCCTGGCGAAGCGTCCCGACGACGGTGGTGTGGGCGCGATCGAGCACCTTGACGATCTTGCCCGTGAGACGATCCGGATCTTTCTTCGAACCGCGCGTGACATGCGCGACGACACGGTCGCCCGTCATGGCGCTGCCGGTCGACTTGGCGGGAATGAACACGTCGCCCTCGTCGGTGAGTTGCTGCGGGCTGACGAAGCCGTACCCGCGCGGATTGGCCCGGAAGATGCCCGTGACCTCGCTGGACAGCGATGGAAGGCCGATCACGTTTCGCGGACCGAGGACGACACGGCCCTCGGCGCTGAGCGACTCGATCGCCTCGCGGAAGGCGTGGCGCAGCGAACCGCCAACGCCCAGCTCCTCGGCCAGGTGGGCGAGATTTCGCGGCGTCGCATCCTTCTGAAGAAGCTGGAGAATGTGGCTTTTCAGGATGTCGTGCATGACGACATCATACCATCCGACCACGATTGATCGCACGCTTTCCCTGTGCAAAGGGCGCCGGCACGCCTCGTCCGCAGGGGTCAGCCGATGACCCGGTCGAGAATGTCGTCGATGTGGGCGAAGACATCGCTCGGGGCATGGGCCCGCAGCGCCTCAGGGGTCGTGTAACCCCAGGAGGCTCCGCCGAAGGCGATGCCCACCTCTCGGGCCGCTTCGCAGTCGCGGATCTCGTCGCCGATGTAGATCGCCTCGCGGCGCGGAATGCCGCTCTGGCGAAGGACCTTCCTCAGCTTCGCCTCCTTGCCGAACGCGGACACGCCGCACTCGTAGTGGTCGATCAGGGCCGCTACCTCCGCCCCGAGAACGTGACGGATGTTCTCGAAAGAGTTCGAGCTGACCACCGCCAGAGTGGCCCCGACCTCGGACAGGCGCCGCAGCAGGTTCTCGATCCCCTCGAACAGGCTGATGCGCTGGATGTCCTGCGACATCAGCATTCTCATATGGGCGGCGATCAGGGGAGCTTTCCAGAAAGGCACGCCGAGATACTTCAGCACGGCGCGGGCGTCGAAACCCCGGATGGTCTCGTGTTCGCTCGGATCGACCTTCTTGAAATGGTACTTGTCGGCAATCCGGTTGATCGCGTGGGCGAACCAGCCGAACGTGTCGGCCAGTGTGCCGTCAAAATCGAATATGATGAGCCTGTACTTCACGATGATTCGCCATTTGCCCGGTGATGTCGGAAGACCACCTCGTGTACGATACCCCCGCGTCGCAACGGGCACCACACGGGGTCATCTTAGGGTCGAACCACTTGGGAAGCAACACAAATACCGGCCGGATCCAGGACGGGGCGCGCGAGGATTGCATTTGGCGGGTGATCCCCTACAATGGCTCCAGACTTCTGATTCTGGCGTGTTTCCAGCTCATATGTGTAGAGGAGACCGATGACCCTGAAGCACTCGCACGCGTCATTGCTCGCTCGTGCCATGATCGTCCTATGGACCATCCTACTGTTGAGTCTCTCCGTCTGTTTGGGCAGTACGCCGCAGAGCATCAGCGACGCGTGGGTCGCGACCGATGCGCTGGGGCGGAAACTGCCGGACCATGTGAAAGTGGGCGATCCACGGCCGGACCGGACCGTCGCGATGTTCTACTGGACATGGCACGTCGACGGCAAGACCGACTTGGGACCGGCGAACGTCAGCGAGATCGTCGCACGGTATCCCGAGGCGATCAACGACTTCAACCATCCTGTCTGGAAGGAGGTCGGACACATCGTGGGATACCACTGGAACGAGCCGCTGTTCGGCTACTATCGCGGCACCGATCCGTGGGTCTACCGCAAACACGCCGAGATGCTCGCCGACGCGGGCGTGGACGTCGTGGTCTTCGACTGCACGAACGGAACATTCACGTGGAAGGAGGCCTACGACGTGCTTGGGGAGGTTTGGACCGCCGCCCGGCAAGACGGGGTTCGGACACCGCAGTTCGCTTTTTTGTGTCCGTTCGCTCCGCACGACGACAGCCGCGTCAACATCACGAAGATCTACGAAGACATCTATAAGCCGGGACGTTTCAAAGACCTGTGGTTCTACTGGAAGGGCAAACCGCTGCTGATGGGCTATCCGGACAACCTTCCCGAGCCGATTCGCTCTTTTTTCACGTTCCGGCCGGGACAGCCCGACTATCGCAGGGGACCCTCGCGGCCCGACCATTGGGGCTGGCTGGAGGTCTGTCCTCAGCACGGCTACGTCGAGACCACGCCGGGGAAGTTCGAGCAGGTGACGGTGGGCGTGGCGCAAAACGCCACCGACGTGCTGGCGCCTGCGGCGATGAACGACCCCAAAGGCTCGTACGGGCGCAGCTATACCAAGGCTCACAGTTTCAGCACCGATCCGGAAGCCGTCGGTCGCGGCCTGAACTTCCAGGAGCAATGGGACTGCGCATTGAAGATCGACCCCGAGCTGATCTTCGTGACCGGATGGAACGAGTGGATCGCAGGCCGCTACAAAGAGTGGCAAGGCACGGAGAACGCCTTCCCCGATGAGTTCAACAACGAATACAGTCGTGACATCGAGCCGATGAAGGGCGGCTTTGCCGACAACTACTACCATCAGCTCGTCGCAAATGTCCGGCGGTACAAAGGCGTGCAGGCCCCTGCCCCGCCGTCGCCGCCGGTGGCGATCGACATCGACGGACGCTTCGAGTCGTGGGCCGGGGTGCAGCCGGAGTTTCGACACCACAAAGGCAGCACGATGCACCGCCGCCACCGCGGCTACGGCAAGACATTCTATGAGAACGACTCGGGCCGCAACGACTTCATCGCCGCCAAGGTGACGCGGGACGCGGAGAACCTGTACTTCTACGTCGAGACCGCCGAGCTTATCACAGAACCGACCGGCGACGGCTGGATGATGCTGCTGATCGACATCGACCGCGACAAAGGCACCGGATGGGAAGGTTACGACTTCGCGGTCAATCGCACGAAGCCCGACGGAAACGAAGCAACTCTGGAACGAAGCGAACACGAATGGAACTGGTCCAAGATCGGCCAAGTCGCGTTCCGTGTTGAGGGCAACCGGATGGAACTGTGCATACCAAGAGCGCTCGTCGGCCTGGAGGCGAACCGTCCGCTGGACTTCGAGTTCAAGTGGACCGACAACGTGCCCGCCTCGGGCGATATCCTGGACTTCTACCTCTACGGCGACGTCGCGCCGAGCGGCCGCTTCAACTACCACTATCAAGCCCCGTAGGTCGTACAAGATCGTTTGGGCTTGAACGGGCGTTGAGGCAGGCATATACTGACAAACGTATGAGAGATTTCAGCAAGACAAGACGGATCGTCATCAAAATCGGGACGCACACGCTGACCAAGGACACGGGGATCGATGCGGCGTACTTCCGGCGGGTTGCCTCGCAGGTCACTTCGTTGCTCCAGGCCGGCCGGCAGGTGGTCATCATCACCTCCGGCGCCATCGGCATGGGCGCCGGGCAACTGGCGCTTTCCACCAGGCCCAAGGACATGAAGATGCGCCAGGCCTGCGCCGCCATCGGCCAGCCCCTGCTGATGCAGGAATACCGCAAGGCCTTCCTCCGGCACGGCGTCACCGTCGCCCAGGTCCTGCTGACGGCTGAGGTGCTGAGCAACCGCAAGACGTACCTGAACCTGCGCAACGCGATCGAGACGCTGCTGAGTCTGAACATCGTCCCGGTCCTCAACGAGAACGACAGCATCAGCACCGCCGAGATCGGCACCGCGTTCGGCGACAACGACAAGCTCAGCGCGCTGGTCGCCAGCAAAATCGACGCGGACCTGCTGATCATGCTGACCGACATCGATGCGCTCTACGACAAGAACCCCAACGATCACGCCGACGCCAGGCCGATCTCCGCGGTCTTCGAGATCACCGAGGAGATCGTCCGCAACGCGGGCGGCTCGGGCAGCCGGCACGCCACCGGCGGGATGAAGACCAAGATCGAGGCGGCGCGAATCGCATCCCAGGCGGGATGCCGGCTCGTTCTGGCCAACGGTCGAGCCAGAGACGTGATCGGCCGGATCGTGGCGGGTGAGGAGATCGGCACGATCTTCCTTCCCAAACGCAAGCTCAGCAATCGCGCGCGGTGGATCATCAACAGCCGCCCGGCCGGAACAGTGCGCATCGACGACGGCGCGATGAAGGCGCTGCGGAATCACAAGAGCCTGCTGCCCTCCGGCGTTGTTTCGGTCGAGGGCGATTTCCAGGCCGGCGACGTCGTCCTGCTCAACGGCGCCGCCAAAGCGGTCACCAGCCTGTCCTCCGTGCAGCTCAAGACGCTGGCGGGCAAACACAGCACCGAGATCAAAGCCCTGCTTGGTCCGAGTCACCGCGACGTTGTCGCCATCCCGGAAGACATTGTCTTCATTGATAATTGATAATTGATGATTGACGGTTACGCAGAAGGCTGCAGATCGATCAATGGGTGGCAGCCTCCAGCGCAGCTTGGGGATGGCTCAACCTTGAGAACCATCCCCAAATCGTTCGGACTTGAGACCGCTACCCGGGGCAATCCGCGATCAGGCGTTCAGGGCCTTGTTCATCCGGGCGATGGTGTCGTCGACCTGCTCGGTACTCAGCATTCCGACCGTGATGGCGTCGACCAGTTCGTTTTCGAAGACGAAGCGGAGCGAGGCATCCTTCTGCTCGGGACGGGTCAGTGCGCCGGCTCCGAAGATCTTCATCCCGATGATCACCTTGCCGTTGGCCTTGGCCTGTTTGAGGACAGGCACGACCTCCTCGACTGACGCGTCCATGGCAGCGTCGCGGCCGGCGTTATTGATCCGCGCCAGGATCACGTCCGTCCAGGGATGTGTGGCGGCGACCTTTAGAGCGCCGAGGTCGTGACAGGATACCCCCACCGCCCGGACCGCGCCTTTGGCCTTCAGCTCGTCCAATTCGTCACAGACTCGCTTGTGTTCCTCGGGCCACCGGCTGTTTCGCATGCAGTGCATCAGACAGATGTCGATTACGTCGGTATCCAGTTCCCGTCGGAAGCGGTCGATCTCGGGCTTGGCGCCGCCGGAAAAGGCATTCCAGTACTGCGTCTCGGGCCAGATCTTGCTCAGAAAGGCGATCTTGTCCCGCGCTCGGCCGTCCAGCGCGTGGCGCACGTAAGGGTGCGAGCCGTACAGGTCGGCCATGTCCAGGAACGTGATACCCCGGTCGAGTCCGTGGTGAATCAGCTTGTCGAACTCCTTCTCGCCCAGCCGCGTGTGGGCCGAGGAGCGGCCGGTGCCGTTGTAGCCGGTGCCCTGGGCGAGGCGCGAGACCTTGATACCCGTCTTGCCCAGCGTCACAATATCGGTCGCGGTCCGCCGGCCCGTGGCTGCTGCCGAAACGCCCGGCGAGAGCCATTCCGGGCGAACCGCCAAAGCCCCTGCCCCGGCCAGCGCTGCGCCGAGGAAACGCCGGCGACTGTAATCGTTGTGCATGTTCTTCGAATCCAGCGGGTGCTGCGTCATAGTCTGTCCCTTTCACGCAATCTGCGATGAATCCCTGTCCTCATCTGGAGCGTTTCGTCGCGAGGATGTAATCCAGTCCGAACATGTGGCTCTGGATCGCCTCAGGGTTGGAGCCCAGGACCGTCACTTCGAGCCGGTTCGTCCCCTGATGGAGCTTGCACGTCGGCAGCTTGACGTCCGCCGCGATCACCGAGCCGTTGTAGCCGTCGAGCGAGTCGATCTTCGTCTGGCCGTTGATGGCGATGCGGACGATGCCGTAATCCCGGGCCTTGGTGATGCCGAGCATCACATCGTAATCGCCCTCCTCGGCGATGGGGAATTCCACCACGAGGCGATCTTGCTCTTGGGCATGCCGCCACCAGAGCTGGCGGTTGTCGCTCCAGTCGTGCTGCGGGAGGTCCTGAATCTCCGTGGTGCCGCCGGAGCATTCGGCGACCTTCTGCGTCTCGCCTTCCAGCGCGTTCTCCACACGGCGAGGCTTGACGATGTCCTCGACCTTTCGTGCGACGGGCCGCCGGGCCTCTTCGACATTCGGCTCGACGTCGCACGTGGCGCCGGGCCAGGCATACCAGAAGGTGGTCGGGGCGTAGTTCATCTTCGTCCGGGCCCAGTGCCACAGCTCCATGTCGAACTGGATGGATTTGCGGAAGGGAATGGCGTCCAAGGCCCGGTAACGGCAGTTGACCGAGAAACCGGCGACCAGGTTGCCGTCACCGCTGGGCTGGGCATGGAACGCCGACTCGAAGAATTCGGGCTTGCACCAGGCGTAGCCGTAGTAGTCCTCCGTGCCCGTGCCGATGTGCGAGGGGAACGATTCGCCGTCGACGTAGATCTTCTCATCGCCTTCGCCCCACCAGGTGTTGGCGGTGTTGAACAGGGTCAGCGTGTCGCCGACGTAGGCGCCCTGCCCCCGGACCGTGAGCCAGTTCAGATCGAGAGCGCCGAGATCCTTGGCTCTTTCGTTGGATTGCGTCTCGATGCCTGCCCATTGCTTCCAGGTGGTGTGGAAATGGCACGAGCGGTCGTCCCAGTCCCACGGCCCCGTCTGGACACGGCCATACGTCAGCTCGACGCGCTGGGCGCCGAGGTTGCGGATCGTGATCTTCGCCTGCTTGCGGAACGGCATCACCCACCGGCACGAGAGGATTCGATTGACCGACACATCCGTGTACCAGGTCGTGTGCGGGCGGATGTGGTAGCCGGTCCCGAAGAAGTCGCCGATCGGACACCAGATGGTCCGTGTTCCATCGAAGGCGATCTCGATGATCGTCGATCGCAGCACCTGGGCCAGATCGTCCGCCTTCAACTGGAGCTGGAGGCCGCGAATGGCCTTTTCGCCCTTGATCGTCAGCGAGCGATCCTTGCCGGGCGAAAGGCGTCCTTCGAGCGTATCCTCGTCCAGGTCGTCGAGGCCGAAGGGCCAGCTCTGGCTCAGCATCGCCTGCACCCGGGCGACAGTCCCCTGGGCGCGACGCAGGACTTCGGACGAGAAAGACTCCACTTCGGTCTTCGGCTCGTACGTACGGTAGTTGATCTGATAGTAGAGCGCTTCGCCCTTGTGCGCGCCGTCGTCGATGGGCACATCGGTCTGGTACGTGATCCTGCAATGCTTTGCATAGGGAATCGGCAGGTAGAGGTTGTGGCCTCGATGGCGGTAGGCCGTCTGGGGCGATACGCCTTGCGAGAGTGGCTCGGCGACCAGGACGCCGCCGCTGATCAGGTCGGCCAGCGGTCCGGCGACCGCCGGCTCGGGCTGGCCGTCGAGATAGATGCGCATCGTGCCGTTGCTGAACTCGCCTCCGCCGGGACCGTGCCACGTGGCCCAAAACCGCACCACAGCTCCGGGACCTTCGACGTCCATCAGCACGTGCTCGGTGCGGCCGCCGTTCTCCTCGACGCGGACGAAGTAGCTGCGATCCATGTTGGCCCACCACGTCGGCGAGCCGGGCTCGGTCGAGTGGCGGTCGTAGCTGCTGGCCTGCTTGCAGGTATACGCCGGATCGGGCAGCCGCGCGATCGTGTCGCGATCGACCATCTCCTCCAGAAGCGTCTCCAGCGTGATGGGCTTCGGTGCCGCTCGGCACGCAGAAGGCCATGTCACGGAGTTTGCGAATACGACACCCAGAATAATCCACGATCCGAGAAATGCTGTCTTGCGGCTCACGTCTGCACCTCGCCAAAAGCCTGTGTTGTCGTCCATTTTCGGGGCCGGGTATCAGTGCGATGGACATAGGACCCATAGGACCTATGGGACCTATACACGGATGTCCCGGCGCCGGCCTGAGGGATCATACCACGAGACAGAGGGACTCGCCAAGACCTTGTCCACCGAACGTGAGGCTACGAGAGACCGTGGAGTCGGCGGCCGATGGCGCCATCGAAGTTGGGGGCCGTCTTGAACGGCTCGAACTGCCCCGTCAAGGCCGCCTGTTTCGTCTTCTCCAGCAGTTCGGTCTGGGCCTGGGCGCTCATCGGCTGGAACGACCGCGCCGAGGCGACGTTGGCCTCGACCAGCGCTTCGGACTCCATGCCCGAGACGATGGTCGAGACCGGCTGGCTCCAGATGTAGTCCAGCGCTTCGGCAGGCGTGACGACATTCGCGCGGAGCACGTGGCCGCTGGCCATCGTCTTCATCGCGATCACGCCGATCCCGCGCCGCACGAGAATCGGCAGCACGTGCTGCTGGAAGCTCTTGTAGTGTGGATCGAAGACGTTCATCGGCATCTGCACCGCGTCCCACGGGTAGCCATACGCCAACATCTTCAGATGGAGCATCGGGTCGCGATGCCCGGTGAAGCCGACAAAGCGGACCTTGCCCTGCTTCTTAGCCAGGTCGGCCGCCTCGATGCCGCCCGCGGGCGCGAAGATCATCTCGGGGTCCTTGTCGTAGACGACCTCGTGGAACTGCCACAGGTCGATCACGTCGGTGCGCAGCCGCCGGAGGCTGTCTTCGAGGTGCTGCATGGCGGTCTGCTTGTCGCGCCCGTGGTGCTTGGTCATCAGGAAGACCTTGGCACGATAGCCGTCCTGAAGGGCCTTGCCCATGTACTCCTCGGAGCGGCCGTCGTGATACTCCCAGGCGTTGTCCAGGAAGGTCACCCCCATGTCGATAGCCTTGCGAACCAGTCGGACCGATGCGTTCTCATCCCGCCCCCGTCCGGCGTGATGGCCGCCCAGACCGAGGATGGAGACATTCACGCCCGTGCTGCCGAACGGGCGCGTGGGAACCCCTCCGCCGCCGGACGCCGCCAGCGCCTGGGCGACGAAACCGCCCGCACAAAAGCCGGCCGCAGTACTCCGGAGAAACCCTCGCCTGGTCAGAACGTGCTCTGCCATGATGCCGCCCCCTTTCTCTCAATCTTGATCCAGCGATGGCATGACAAATCCAGTTAATACGAGCATTATGCTCGAAATTGGGTCACCGACGCGGTATTCTACGGGCGTCGGGCACCCAGGTTCAATACGCTCGGCGAACTGTCGATTGGACGGAAGGTTCTATGGCACTGCCGCTGGACGAAGAAATCTCGCTGGCTTCCGAAGAGAGACGAAGTCAATGGATGCGCCGGCGTCTGCGCGTCTTCTGTGCGGTCTCGATGGCGGCGGCGAACATCGAATTGGCCGTCGGGCTCATCGTCTCCCTCTGGAAGAAAGGCCCCTTTCTCAACAATCTAGCGGCGTACTCGGGCTACGACCTGCTGCCGGGCATCATGACCGTGCTCGTGTTCTTCTTTGGCTACCGGCGTGCCAAGGACCAACGACTCGACCGCGTTGCGGTGATTCGGTACAGCTTCTGGCTGATCGTGGCGGCCGGCGTCATAACCTTTCTGGTTCGTCCGGTGTTTTCCGTCTTTCCGCTGCGGACCCTCGTGAGCGACCTGCCGGCCGAGCAGGTTGCCAGTCAGCCCTCGCTCGTCGGGCGCGTGCTCCTGATTCACCTCGTCGGGGCGCTGTTCATCCCCTGGACCGTGCGCGAGGCAGCCCGCGTCCTGGCGGCCTTGTGCGGGCTGGCGCTGCTTTGCGACTTCCTCTTCGTGGAGGGCACAATCGGACATCGCATCTTCGAGGTGTTCATCCTGCCGACAGCGGGCATTCCGGGTCTGCTGTACTGCTGGTTCCGGTACAGCCGGTTTCGCAGCCGATTCACGCTCGAACACGTGCTCGGCCGTTACGGACAGCTTCAGCAGGAATTGCAGCAGGCCCGCGCGGTCCACGAGATGCTGTTTCCCCGTGAGATCACGGAGGGGCCGTTCCAGTTGCGGTACCGCTACGAGCCGATGCAGCAGCTCGGCGGCGACTTCGTCTATGTCCGGCGCGACGAGGCGGGCCGGCTGAACGTGGTCGTGCTGGATGTCACCGGCCACGGCATCACCGCCGCACTGACGGTCAATCGCATTCACGGCGAGCTGGACCGCCTCTTCGGCGAGCACGCCGATCTGCGCCCGGGCGAGGTGCTGGAGGCTCTGAACCGCTACTTCTGCGTCTCGATCGCTAAACACGACATCTACGCCACCGCCGTAGCCGTCCGGCACAACCCGGCGGCCGACCGGTTGGAGTGGGCCAACGCCGGACATCCGCCGCCGTTCGTGCTGGACACGCGGGGCGGCTGCACCGCGCTGGACTCCAACGCGGTCATGCTCGGCGTGCTCGACGATCCGCTCTACGATTGCGATACGCAGACGCGGGCCTTCGCAGAGGGCGACCGTATCGTCATGTACACCGACGGCGCCACCGAGGCCCACGACCGCAACGACCAGATGCTTGGCATCGAGGGACTGCAACGGGCTCTGCTGGAGGAGGCGGCCCGGACAGCGGACAATCAGGTCTCCGAGCAGTTGTTGCGCGACATCCAGCGCTTTCGCAGCGGCCCGCCCGAGGACGACATCCTCATCGTAGAATTGAGCCGGGGCCAAACCGAGTGCACGATCGCCGCCGAAGAGGTGACATCCGGATGAATTGCCGTGCATTTCTATCTCCTACCTTCCCTTCTCGTGAGGACACCAGCATGAAGACTCTCTCCATCATCGCACTCATCGCTCTGAGCAGTTCCATCGGTACCGCAGCCGAGCTGCCGCGCAGCGCCCCGGAGGCGCAGGGCATTTCGTCATCCGTCGTTCTCGACTTCATCGACGCGGCCGACCGCGACATCGATGCGCTGCACAGCTTCATGCTCGTGCGCCACGGTCACGTCGTGGCCGAAGGCTGGTGGGCGCCCTACAACGCTCGGTCGCGTCACATGCTGTATTCGCTGAGCAAGAGCTTCACCTCGACCGCCGTCGGACTGGCCATCGCCGAGGGAAAGCTCAGCCTGGACGACGAGGTGCTGAGATTCTTCCCCGACGCCGCACCGGCCGAGCCGAGCAACAACCTCAAGGAGATGCGGGTCCACGACCTGCTCCGCATGTCCACGGGCCAGCAGACGGAGCCGCCCCGCACGGACAGCGAACCCTGGAGCAAGACCTTCCTGGCGCATCCGGTTCCGTTCAAGCCGGGCACGCACTTCCTCTATAACACCTCCGGCACGTACATGCTCTCGGCCATCGTCCAGAAGGCAACCGGGCAGACCGTTCTCGACTACCTCCAGCCGCGTTTGTTCGGGCCGCTGGGCATCGAGAACCCGACGTGGGAAGTCAGCCCCGAAGGCGTCAGCACGGGCGGTTACGGCCTGAGCGTGCGCACCGAGGACATCGCCCGCTTCGGCCAGCTCTACTTGCAGAAGGGCCAATGGCAGGGCAAGCAGCTCGTGCCCGCCAGTTGGATCGCGGCGGCCACCGCGAGGCAAACCTCCAACGGCAGCAACCCGAACAGCGACTGGGACCAGGGCTATGGCTACCAGTTCTGGCGATGCCGCCACGGCCTCTATCGCGGCGACGGCGCGTTCGGCCAGTACTGCATCGTGATGCCCGAGCAGGATGCGGTGATCGCCATCACCAGCGGCGTCCGTGACATGCAGGCGGTGATGAATCTGATCTGGGATAGACTCCTGCCGGCGATGAAGGACACCGCACTGCCTGCCGATGACGCAGCCGCGAGAAGCCTCGCCCAACGGCTCAAGGGTCTGGCGCTGCGCACGCCGGAAGGCAACGGCCGGGCCGCCTCTGTGTCGGGCAGGAAGTATGCCTTTGCACCCAACGATCAGAAGATCGAGGCGATCACGCTCGAAGGCGGCGGCAATAGCAGCGATGTGACTGTCACGATCCGAGTCTACGGCGCCGACCGGCGGATCGCCTGCGGACGAAACGAGTGGCGGGAAGGCCGGGTCGCCTGGGCCCAGCTCCCCGCGCAGCCGATGGCCGCCGCCGGCGCCTGGACCGAAGACGACACCTTCACCGCCAAAGTCTGCCTCTACGAGACGCCGTACATCTACACGCTCCGCCTGAAGTTCGCCGGCCCGCAGCTCCAGTACGACTGCGAGGCCAACGTCAGCTTCGGCCCAACCAAACAACCGCAGTTGATCGGCCGGGCGCAATGAGCCTCCGTCTGTGAGGGCGAGGCATGCCTCGCCTCTACGGACACGTTATAGGCGGGCTTCCTCGTTCGTGGCTTCTTTGTTGAGCGGTGTGGTCCACAGGAAGACGGTGTGATCGTCGTAAGGGCCTTCGGCGTCTTCGACGGTGACGACCTGATCGGGCTTGACGCCCTTCATGTCGAAGTTGTGCGAGACGATCCGTACGCCGGGCCGCAACTTGTCCAGTTGTGGGATGAGCCGGACGTTCAAATCGGGAAGCAGATACAGGGTTATCACGCTGGCGCCACTGAGGTCCAGCGTGAAGACGTCGGCATTCTCGATGGTCACGAGATGCCCGACGCCCGCTTGCGCTACGTTCTCGCGCGCCTTATCGATCACCCAGTCCACGATGTCGTAGCCGATGGCCCGACATCCGTACTGCCGGGCGGCGGTGATCACGATCCGTCCATCGCCGCAGCCGAGATCGTAGACCACGTCGTCCTGCGTCACCCGCGCCAGCTCCAGCATGCGGTCCACGACCTTCTGCGGCGTAGGCACGTAGGACACATCGGGCCGGCGCGGGGCCGGCTCATCCGACAACGCCCTCCTGGCCAGGCGTGCAAGGTTGGGGGCCTGCTGCGCCAGCAGCGCAGCGAGCAGAAGAACCAGGACTACCTTCGACCGGCCCAGTCTTCGCAGCGTCCCACGCACTTCAGGCGGAAACCTCATCCTGTCTCCTTGTATTCCTTTTCAAGCATCCGTTTGCAGGCGACGACGAGGCAGCGTCCTGAGCGACTCAGTCCGATTTGCCCCGAGGCACGGCATTTTCCATCGCCGCCGGCGCGGTGTCGAGGAAAACGATGGCTTTCTCATACCACTCCATCGGCGGCATCTCGTGCCCCATGCCGGGGACCTGGATGTAGAGCACGTGGCGCAGCTTCTTCTTGTAGCCGTATTCGTAGTAGTCGTAGGTTTGCGCGCGGTTGCCGTCATGGTCTCCGGTCAGGAGGACATAGCGTCCGCGTTTTCTGGCGAGGGCCAGGCAAGCCAGTTGCGGCTTGGGCATGGGCCTCCAGAACTGTCCCGGCCGGCCGCTCATCGGAAGCGGTTCCCAGTACTCCACCCCGACGACGAAGATCCCGCCGCTGAAGACCTCCGAATAGTGCATGGCCAGGATGCTGGCGACGCGTCCGCCCCCGGAATCGCCGGAAACGTAGACGCGGTTCGGATCGATGTTATACTTCTTCGTCATGTTGAAGACGGCATCGAGCGCCAGGGGCATCCTGCGCCCCGTCAGGTTGTGCTCGTTGCCGGACCGGTGGGCGCCGATCCAGATGAGCTTGTGCTTGTCCATCAGCGCGTCCCAGCCTTTGGGCATATCCCCGCGTTCGCCCGCACTGATCCAGACGAGAAGCCCGTAGGCCGCATCGCCGTTGTAGTCCGGCGGCACGTAGGCCGCATACGTTTCCTCGCTGATCCGGTAATCGACGCCCGCCGGAAATCTCATCCTCGACCCCTGCTGCATCCGCTCGTGCACACTCCGCACGCTCGACCCAAGCCACCGCTCCGTGAACACCGCCTCAAACGCCCCCGTCCGAACCTCCCCCGCCTCCACAGCCCCGCCCAACGCGAGACAAACCAGGAATGCAACCACGCACGCGTTCAATCTCTTCTCTCTCACGTTCATGACTTATCCCTGATCTCTCTTGCACATCCCGTCTTAAACCAGCGGCACAAGCCGCTGTTCTCACCAGACGACGGGATCGCCCTCGTCCAGGGGCAGACAACTCCACTGGCCGTCCTCGCCCTGGCGTAGCCAGTAGGCGCCCTCCCACGAATCCGTTGTGATGAAAAAAGACCTGTCATCAAGCTGCAGAACATTGTTCGGAATCCACTTCTGGTGGCGAACCGCATCGAGTACATCATCTGGAGGCCCCTTTGGAGGCCCCTTGACGGTGAATTCGAGTTCTTGGATCAGTTCGTCACCATTGAGGCGATAGAGCCCGGTGCGACCAGCGAGAAGAAGCGTGCCATCGGGCAAGGGCGCAATCGCCGAGACGGACGCGCCTTGATACGCGTGCCGCCTATTGGGCCAGCCCTCTTCGAGAAAGCGAACGGAACTACCCAGGATGGCGATCGAGTAGTCTCCGTTCTTGGATCGACGAAACAGGCAATTCGACAGGTAGTGTTCGCCGACACACGCCCATAAATCGCCATCGCTCGTCACACAATAGGAGGTCACTTCGTCCCACTGCGGTCCCCCTTGGCGAAGTACCCTTACGTCGCGGTCGAGGCCACTCAGATGCAACGGCTCGGCCATGGTCAACCACCACAATCGCCTGCATTTGGGGTCCGAACTGTCATCTTCGTCTCGGAAGAAGAGGGTATCGCCGTATAACCGCGGCGGCAATCCGGACCGTGGCAAGAAGATGCCTCCGGAAGAAACGACCGTCCAGGTGCGATCCGCGAGGCGATAGATCGTCTTGGTATACACGGCCAACAAGGACTGGCCATCTATGCCCAGATCGGGCATCTCATCGTCCTGCGGCAAGGGTACCGTGAGGCGACCCTGGTTGCCGACGCCCGCTGCGACGAGCCTGCCATCGGTCAGGCCGGCGAACCACGCCCTGTCCCCGGCCACGACCGCCGCATAAACCTCGTTGACTTCCGGCACGCAGATCCTATGGAGCTTGCCGTCCGCCGGGTCGAAGTAGTATCCCTGCGTGTAGGAGTCCTCCCCTGGTCTCATCTTGCGGATCTTGCCCTCCGTCGGATCGAAGCCATATCCCCAGTGGGCGAAGTCACCGTATTCCGACGTCGGGCGTACGTCGCCATTCGGATCTACATACGATTCGTGCATCGAGACCCACTTGGGTACCAGACGACCCTGGTGGTAGACGGTAAGGAACACGCCGTTGCGAAAGGGACACGCCAGACGCGGCCGCACACCGGAATGACGGACGGCAACGGATACCTTGGGAACATCCCGCTTCTCGAAACGCAACCCCATCATCCTGTCCCGCAGCGCCGCGCGGGCCCTGGGGATACGGTTCTCTTGCTTCTCGCGGAGCTTCTTGTACCTGGCGGCCCGCTCCTCCAGGCGGAAATCCCTGCCGTGTCGCTTGCACCAGAACGTCGCGAGAATCGTCCCCGACATCTCGTCGCCGTTCGTGAATCCCAGTTCCTTCATGTGCCTGGCCAATGCCGAATCTGCCCACAGTCCCCAGGCATTGCGCATGCTCAGCCCCAATCCGAAATGATAATCGATCATGCCCTCTTCGGATGGCATGGCATCGATCTTCGCCAACGTCTCAGGAGACACGATCTCTTCCAGCCTCGCATGGGCCTCCGCCAGGCTGGCCGGGGACTTTCCCCATTCTTTTTCAAGGCTTTCCATCTGGGCCCGAAGCACAGCGGCGTACTCCCCCACAGGCAGTGCGATCGTCCGCTCCCGCTGCGGCGGATTCGCAGTCCCTCCCTCCTGCGCCAAAACCGGGGAAAGCAAGAGCGAAACCATCAACATCGAGGCGACGCGCATCATCTTTCTCCCTCCCAATTGAATACCGTCTCAACTCGTGTGAATCCCAAGAGCCCAAAGGGTCCGGTGCTCGCTCCGAATGACAGCTTGCGCTGAAGAAAGAGCGTTCTGTGCTTGATCCGCGCCTCCGTCGGTTGCGGCGGAGGATGTGCCGAAGACCGACGGCAATCGGTAGTCCTCAATGATCCGGAACAGTCCCGGATCCACATCTTCAGACAGATCGTCAGGGTCAGAGTCCTCGGGCACGGTATAGCTTTCCGTTAGTCGTCCCTGTTTCATTCGCAGGTACGTGTATCCCGTCACGTTGAAGACCGTAAACGTATATCCGGGCCAGCCAGCGTCCTCCTGCGTGACGGATCCGTGCTTGATCACGTACACTCCGCTCACCCAGTTGGCCTCAACAACACCGTCCGTAACTTTGTCCCGGAACAGCGTGACCAAATCCAGTTTCTCCGTATCGATGCTGTAGAAACTGAGACCACTGTACAATTCCACACCCGTCAGATACAGCTTGTCGTCTTCGATCCGCCATCGACAGTGAGGCGAGCCGCTCTTGTCCAGGTTCTCCCAATTGTAAGGCCAGTTAAGATGGCTGTCGTCATAAAATCCAAAGAGGGGGCTCACTCTGTCGTACCCCGTTTCCAGCCGACAGTTCTGCCCTTTGTATTCGATGTCATCCTCCTCATTGAGCCTGTAGTAGTAGGTGATGTAGTTGATATTGAGCTGACGTATCCTACTCTTGTTCTTCAGGTCTTCGCTCCACAGATGCGCCGTTCCAGGTTCAGACAGGGTTTTGTAGTCCTCCGTCGTGATGACCTGCGCATCGACGACGCTTCCGTCTCGCACGTGGAAAAAGTATGACCGATATCCGTCCTCGGTCTTCGTGTGGCAATCGAGTATGCCGCTGAACCAATCTGCGAGTACATCGCCGTTCTGAGATGGAGGCCTACTCTTGCTGGCTACGCCATACTCGCGAGGCTTGTATGTCTTAACGACACGCTCATGCCCACCATTGGGATCAGAGTCTGTCTGAATCGCCGACAGGTAGAGTTCGGCGTCCTGTATCTTCCAGACGGCGACGTGCCCTCGGTAGTTCGCCGTTGAATGCCCCCGGAATGGGTACAGCACTCTCTTTTGGTAATAGTACGTCTGCAAAGGGGAGGGATGTCCCCAGCCGGTACTCACCCGTATCTCCATGTCGTCGTAATGCAATATGTCAGGCACTTGTTCCGTGGCGAGGGCCATTCCCGATGTGACCAGCAGAATCAGAACACCGAAGGTCGGTCTCATGCGTCTTTCCTCCAACATGATGGCCCCGCTTGTCAATGCGTGCCCTACTCTCCCGAATCGGGATGACAGATCTCAATGTTGATGAGTTTGCGCTTGCCCAGGGCGCCCAGGTCCGGGGCAAAGTGAAAGCGAACCAGATAGCTGTTCTCCGTGGCGAACTCCAGATTGAGGTCCGTCGCTTCGATGGGCTCACCGAACGCGGACTCTACCTCCTCGTAAGAGGATTCAAAGCTCAGGCCGTTCGGCAGATAAGCCTTTTCGATTGTGGCAGAGTGAACCGAAATGGTCACCAGGCGATTGTCGACAAAGCCGAATCGGCACGCGCCAATCCCCAGATCCCACACCGGCCTGATCCCATCGATCATGAGGCTGTCTGGCTTGCCCCAAATGGCAATCACGTCATCCATCGTGGCGCCAAAGAGGACCCCTGCTGCCCCGTCCTCAATCGCGATCAGGTTGATGTCTCGCTCCGACGGCTTCGGACGGACCCGGAGAGAACACCGTCCCGTCACCAGAGACTTCAACTGCGTGTAGTACGACTCCGGAGCAGTCTGCCCCGCGTCCGAGAACGGGATCAGGCAGAGCAGGAGAAACAAAACGACAACGATCGGAACTTGCAGCTTGCGCTTCATGTGAAGACCTCCCAAAAAGGTGAACGATGGAAAGGGGGCCGACGGGGAAAGGGGTCCGGCACTCTCTCCGAATGATTGCTTCCACATTCCGCGTCTCCTTTGCCTATCGACAGTATTGTAGCGTCGCGGAACGGGCCGGTCAAGTCACGTACGTGCTGGAGATGGCCAGCTTCGCGGGACGCCTCCGTATAGGCTTTGTTTGTGGACCGAGATGCGAGGTACGGAACACGAGATACGCGCTTCGGGCGACGGCAATACGGGGTCGAAATGTCGGGCGGGAAGCGGTATGCTATGGGGCGCCGGGCGGGTCGGCGCCAGACCTATGCGGCGAGAAGGGGTAGATCGCGAAAGGAGTGGTGGCATGGAGATGAATCGTCGTGCGTTTTTGAAGGCGGCCGGAGCGGGGCTGTGCCTGGCCGGTTTGAAGGGTCCGAAGGCGCTGGCCGATGTGGCGCCGAAGAAGCCCAATATCGTGCTGGTCATGGCCGACGACCAGGGCTGGGGCGACATGGCCTACAACGGCCACCCGACGCTCAAAACGCCGCACTTCGATGAGATGGCCCGCGCGGGTCTGCGGTTCGACCGCTTCTACGCGGCCGCGCCGGTCTGCTCGCCCACGCGCGGCAGCGTCATGACCGGCCGGCATCCGAACCGCTTCGGCTGCTTCAAGTGGGGCCACTCGCTGCGGCCTCAGGAGGTGACGATCGCCGAGGCGCTCCAGATCGGCGGCTACACCACGGGCCACTTCGGCAAGTGGCACCTCGGCTCGGTGTGCAAGGGCAGCCCGGTCAACCCCGGCGCCAGCGGCTTCGACGAGTGGCTGTCGGCGCCGAACTTCTTCGACAACGACCCGATCCTCAGCCGGGAAGGGACTGCGGTTCAGATGCACGGCGAAAGCTCGATGGTCACGGTCGACGCGGCCATCGAATTCATCCGCAAGCACGCCGACTCGCCCTGGCCGTTCCTGGCGGTGGTCTGGTTCGGCTCGCCGCACCTGCCACACCAGGCCATCGAAGAGGATCGCGCCCTCTACGAAGACCAGGACGAGAAGCACCAGCACTTCTACGGCGAGATCACCGGCATGGACCGCGCGTTCGGCAAGCTGCGAAACGAGCTGCGCACCCTCGGCATCCACCAGAACACCATCCTGTGGTATTGCAGCGACAACGGGGGGCTGCCCGGCGTCGGCGCCACCGGCGGTCGGGGCAACAAGGCGCAGATCTACGAAGGCGGCCTGCGCGTCCCAGCGATCCTCGAATGGCCGGTCGCGATCCCGAAGCCGCGTACGACCGATGTCCCCTGCAACACATCGGACATTTATCCGACCCTGCTGGAGATTACAGGCGTCACCGTAGACAACCAGCCTACGCTGGATGGAATCAGCCTGGTTCCGCTGATCGAGGGCAGAATGACGTCACGGCCCAGACCGATGGGCTTCTGGGACCATCCCACGCGCGGCGTGTCGACCCCGAGCAAGGAGTGGATGACGAGCCTGCTCGAAGCGCAGAAGGCGGGCAAGCCGGTTGACAACCCATCGCGTCTGCGGCTCGACGCGGGCGAGATCACCGAGCAATACCCCGAGGACCACTTCCCCGGCCATGCGGCATGGCTCGACTGGCCCTGGAAGCTGCATCGAATCGAGAAGGGCGACGACGTGACAATCGAGTTGTACAACCTCGCCGACGACCCGCAGGAAGGGAACGACCTTCTCGAACAGCAGTCCGAGCGCGTCGAGACGATGAAGGCACAACTCGAAGCGTGGCTCGCATCGGTGGTGCGAAGTCTCAACGGCGCCGACTACAAGTAGATGCGCAGATGGATCACGCCCGACAAAGAAACCGGTTCAGCTACGTCGTCGCGCTCGGCGTGACGATTGCGGCCGGCTTGCTTTCACGCTCGTCCGGCGCGGACCACCTGCCGGCGCTCGTGCGAGCCTATGCCGGCGATACCCTCTGGGCCCTGGCGGTCTTCCTGGTCCTCGGCCTGCTCTTGCCCAGGGCTACCACCATGCGATTGGCAATTGGCGCAGCACTCATCTCCTACGGTGTCGAATTGAGCCAGCTCTATCGGGCGCCGTGGATCGACGCCCTGCGGCATACGACGCCCGGCGCCCTCCTGCTGGGTTTTGGATTCCAGTGGAGCGACCTGATCTGCTACAGCGCCGGCATCCTGCTCGGCGCGGCAGCCGAATCCGCCGGGGCACAGAGCACCTCCCCGACGGCACCTCAATTCACCCGATCGCCACGCTCGTCTTGAAAACACATCGAGCAGACGAAACAAAACGGCCAAGGGCTCACGGGAAGGAGGAAGATCCCAATAGAGGCATCCGCAGACCCCTGGCCATTGCGCAGGCGTCTGTCAGACCGCCGGCGTGGACAGAAAAAAGCCGTCGCAGACGAAGAATTTCTTTCCTTGCCGATGGCTTCGCGGACGCGATGGGACCGCGAAATCAGGCCCATTCCGCTGCAGGAGCCTTGACCAGCCTCGTTTTTGGCCCAAGAATGAGGTTTCCGGCGCCCCGCCGGGGCACAAATCGCCCAGAGTCACCCGGCCGTCGGTGCGCCGAGAGTATGGAAAAGAATTCGCCGGTACGAGGATTTTCCTTGTAGCCTTGGAACGGACATCGTGTTATCATAATGTTAGTAATGAATTTCGCCTCTAAGCCCCCGCATAGTCTCGCTTCCTCTCCCTCATCAAATTGCGGGGGCTCTTTTTTTGCACCCAAAGAGGGCTTTTTCCCTGCGTACCATTGGAACCCGCCGCCCAGAAGGGCCTATTCGGAGCGCCGCAGACGGTTCCCGGCACGCGGGCCGGGCGTCGGGACAACAAAATACGTAGTCTCCCCAATTGACCACGGCAACGCATAACCTATGGTTTGGATAGGAGAAGGAAGCCCATGTGGGATCTGGGCGAAGGAGTAGCGGCATGATCGTGAATCGGGTGGAGCTGGTGATCACGGCGGTCGTTCTGATCGTTGGCGTGATCCTCATGCTGAGCTTCCTGCTCTCAGGGACGTAGCGGCCTTGGGCGCCGAGGCGGAGAGTCCGGCTCGCATCTTCCCTTCCGATAAGCCATACCTCAGAGTCAGCCGTCAAACATCCCGTGCACACATCCGGCTCACCGTGCGAGGCCAGTGTGGTTCACGCGCGTCTCCTATGATTTCCGCATCGCCTTGCCCATAGTCCCGCACACCGAGGAGCAGACTCGTAACCCTGGCACAGAGATGTTATTCTATGCGCGCCCCGTCGGGCGTTGCGGCTCGGCGGGCGCAGGGTGAGCGGGCGGAACGAAAGAAGACATAGAGGAGACCCTTCATGACAACGCGAAAGACCGGCTCCAGCAGCAGACAGAAATCCATGACGCGCCGGGACGTGCTGGGCGCCGCCGCGACGGCCGCCGCCTTCACGGTGGTCCCCCGCCATGTCCGGGGCGGGCGGGGCAACGCGGCTCCCAGCGAAAAAGTCAACGTCGCCATCATCGGCACGGGCGGCCAGGGCATCGTCAACATGAAACAGCTCTTCAACGAGCCCAACGCCCGCGTCGTGTCCTTGTGCGACCTCAACGACGAGAGCGACTACAGCATGTTCTACTACGGTGACACCGCGGGGCTCAAGCCGGCTCTCGAACTGGTCCGCCGGCAGTACGGCGCGCCTTGCCCGACGTATCGTGACTACCACGAGATGCTGGACAAAGAAGACATCGACGCGGTGCTGCTGGCCACCCCGGACCACTCGCACGCCATCATTTCGCTGGCGGCGATGGCCAAGGGCAAGCACCTCTACTGCGAGAAGCCGCTGTGCCGGACCGTGTATGAGACGCGCGTCGTAACTGAGGCCGCCCGCAGAATGGGAGTCGCCACCCAACTCGGCAACTTCGGGCACTCCAGCGAGGATATCCGCCTGACCTGTGAATGGATCTGGGACGGCGCGATCGGAGAGGTCCACGACGTCTATGCGTGGACCACCACCGGCGCCAACCGCTGGACGTCGCTGAAGGCGCGTCCGAGAGAAACGCCTCCCGTGCCGGCGGGCTTCGACTGGGACCGCTGGCTCGAGCCGGTGCCCCCGCGCCCATACCACCCCGACTATGCGCCGGTTCGCTGGCGGGCCTGGTGGCAGTTCGGCTCGGGGACGATCGGCGACTTCGCATGTCACCACCTCGATCCCGCATTCTGGGCGCTGAAGATCGACCAGTGCGAGCGGTTCAGCGTCGAGGCCAGTGCATGCGGCGTGACCGAAGAGAACTGTCCATCCGCCTCGCTGATCTACTTCGACGTCCCGGCCCGCGCGGGCATGGGCCCGGTGCGAATCACCTGGTACGAAGGCGGCGTGATGCCGCCGCGCCCGGCGGAGTTGGAGGCGGGGCGCAGCCTGGGCGAGAACGGCATCCTCTTCGTCGGCACCAAAGGCTCCATCCTCGGCGAAGGCTGGGGCCGGTCGCCCCGAATCATCCCCGAATCGAAGATGAGGGCCTACAAGCGCCCACCCAAGACCCTATCCCGTGTCACGGGCCATCATAGCAACTGGCTCGACGCCTGCCGAGGCGAGGCCAGGACGACCACGCACTTCGACTACGCCGGTCCGCTGACGGAATTCGTGCTGATGGGCAATGTCGCGCTGCGAGCGGGCACGAAGCTCGACTTCGACTGGAAGAAGATGAACGTCACGAACGCGACCGAGGCCAACGCATTCATCCAGCCCGGCTACCGCGAAGGGTGGACCATCTAAAGGAGGACGCCGATGCCAAGCGTGCGGATCGCGATGTGCCAGACCGTCTGTCTCGACGGCGACCGGAAAGGCAACCTTGCCCGCGCCGAGCGGGCCGTAGCCGAGGCGGTGGCGGGCAAGGCCGAGATCGTGTGTCTGCCCGAGATGGCGATCTACGGCTGGGTCAACCCCGACGCGCATGAAAGGGCCCACGCGATCCCGGGGGAAGACTCCGACCGCCTCTGCGAGATGGCGAAGCGACACAGTGTCTTCCTCTGCGCCGGTCTGGCAGAGAAAGACGGCGAGCACTTGCACGACAGCGCGATTCTGATCGGGCCCGATGGACGAATCCTGTCGAAGCACCGCAAGATCAACATCCTGACGGAGCTGATGGCGCCTCCGTACACGCCGGGTCGCGATGTCACGATTACGAAGACGAAGCTCGGCCGGATCGGCCTGCTGATCTGCGCCGATACGCACAGCGCCGAGATCCTCACGAGTATGAGGGAGTTGCATCCCAAGCTCGTGATCGTGCCCTACGGCTACGCCGCACGCGAGGAGGCCTGGCCCGAGCATGGCAAGGCGTTGGAGGAAGTCGTCGCCAACGCCGCGAAAACCATCGGAGCGCCCGTGGTCGGGACGAACCTGATCGGACAGATCACACACGGCCCCTGGACGGGCATGACCTACGCCGGCCACAGCGTCGCCGCCGACAAGACCGGCAAGGCCGTCGCCACCGGCAAAGACTTCGACCCCGACGTCAGGATCGTCAATCTCGCTCTCGACAAATAGAAGGCTGAGTGCATCGCTGTGTCTGCCGGGATGGCAGACAGGCACCGACGGCCGGCATGGCGAGATCCTGGTTTATCTTGTTGTCCTGGCGTCGGTTGCAGGCGATGAGGCATTGCTGGCACGTTCTTTGCACGTCATTGCATGACGTCGGCGCAAACCACGGACGCCGGCGTTCGTAGATAAGAACAGAACGGTGCATGTGCAGATCACTCTGGCCGAGGATGATAGAGATGTACAGGATGTGGAACAACTTCAAGACGACGCTGCTGCTATCGGGACTGATGGGCTTGTGTCTGGCGGTGGGCTACCTCGTCGGCGGGCGTGCGGCGTTGTTTCCGGCGTTCGCGATCGGGGCGGGCATGAACCTCCTGGCGTACTTCTTCAGCGACAAGATCGCGCTGGCGACGATGCGGGCGGTCCAGATCGGCCCCAACGATGACCCAGCGCTCTGGCAGATCGTCCAGACGCTGGCGGGCCGCGCGGGCCTGCCCATGCCCAGGGTCTATATCTCGCCTGCGCCGGCACCCAACGCGTTCGCCACAGGCCGCAATCCGAAGCACAGCGCGGTCTGCGTCACTCAGGGCCTGCGGCAGATGCTCTCGCGCGATGAGCTCGAAGGCGTCATCGCACATGAGCTGTCGCACATCCAGCACAGGGACATTCTCATCAGCACGATCGCGGCCGTGATCGCCGGCGCGATCTCGTGGCTGACCTACCTGGTCTTCTGGGGCGGCAGCGACCGGCGGTCCAATCCGCTGGTGGCGCTGGTCCTGATGATCCTGGCGCCCCTGGCGGCGGCGCTGCTGCAAATGGCGATCAGCCGCAGCCGCGAGTTCGAGGCGGACCGTCGCGGCGCCGAGCTGGCCGGCAGCGGACGCGGCCTGGCCCAGGCGCTTCAGAAGCTCGACGCGATGAGCCGGCGCATTCCGCTGCGCGTGCCCGACGCTCAGAGCAATATGTTCATCGTCGCGCCGCTGACCGGCAGCGGCATGGCCAAGCTGTTCATGACACACCCACCCACAAACGAGCGCATCGAGCGCCTGCTCCGCATGGGCCGCTGACCCAACGCGCACGCTGGCGCCGGTGTGCGTAGGGGCGAATCATTATTCGCCCGTACCTACTTCACGACCGGGGTCAAGACGATATTGCGGTACTTGACACCCGTGTGATCGCCCTGGAGATAGATGGGGCCGGGACGAGACTCATCGGACCACAACGCGCCGCCGGTGCAACCGAGCAGCGGCTCGTTGTCGATGATTGTCGTGCCGTTGAGTTTGACCGTCACGTGGCGATCCACGAGGGTGATGTCCATCGTCTGCCACTGGCCGGCTGGCTTCTCGGCGTTGACGCGAGGCGTGATCCGGCTGTAGATGCCGCCCATGTTGTGCGAATCGAGCGGCCGGCCCAAGCTGTCGGTGATCTGGACCTCATAGATGCCGCGCAGGTAAACGCCGCTGTTCTCGCGTCGGCCCACGTTGACTTCGAGCTTCAGATTGAAATCCTCGAACTGGGCCTTGGTGCGAAGGTTGCCGTACGAGATGTGGCGCTCGCCTTCCTTCTGAACGGGATTGTTGACGAGAACGCCTTCAACGACCGACCAGCCGTTGGTCTGGCCCGGACTGGTCAACTCCCACCCGTCGAGGCCCGTTCCATCGAACAAGGGGATCGGCTGGCCGAATTTGACCTTCGCCAGGTCCGGCTTGGCCGGCAACTCGGGGATTCGCTTGCCCGTGAACTCTCGTTGATCGATACCGATGCCGTTTCGATGAGGCTGCATCTGCGTCAGTTGCATGGTCTCGCCGTAAGCGTTCGCGACGAGAACCTCGGGGAACGTCTGTGTGCGAACCACATTGCCCGATGCATCCTTGCGGTCCACCTTCTGAAGACGGACCACATACAGACTGTCTTCGACCAGGAAGACGCTGTCGACCGGGACGACGCTGCCGCCACCCCAGAGGATACTGGCGTCGAGGTATCCATCCTCCTGCGTGACACCGAGCCAGCCGGCGCCCCCGCCGGGAATGGTCAGGGCCCAGCGCCCGATGTACGGATCGGCCTCGCCGGCCCCAGAGACGCAAACAAAGCCAATCGCCACAATCAAAGAGGTCAACGCAAGACGGATGCTTTTGCCCATGAGAATCACCTTTCATCATAATTGAGGATGCTGAGGACGAGCCCGAGGCCCATGCATTACGAACCGCGCCAATTCTAACGCCAAATGGGGCCGCCTTCAACCGGAGCCCGGAGAATGAAGTCTACAGTCCGCGACCGTCTTTGTCCCCAATTTCTGTTGATTGGGCTGCGTCGAGACGATAGAATCCCTACAAAGACCGGTTCAAGGAGTGGACTATGCCGAAAAGCAAGTCGATCACGCTGCGTATCGATGAAGAATGGTTCAAGGACCTGTCGGCGTTGGCGGGGACGTTCGGGGTTTCCGCCGAGGAAGTGATCCGGCAGTCGCTGCCCGACGTCGCCGTGACGCGTTTGTTCTTTCAGTGCAAGGACTACCTCAGCGCGATGCAGTGGGACGAGGTCGCCAACGTCGGACGCTCGGCGATCCGCGTTCACCTGCGGGCCAAGTACATGGAGGGACTCTCGGCGCACGTGGCCCGGCTCGGCGTGAGCCTGGAGCATCCGACCGGCGCGGAAATCGAGGCGGCTAAGAAGCGGGCGCTCGACGAGCTGAGGGCCGATACGGACCATCCGCTGGACTGTCAGATCGCCCGGGCCGAGGAGGACTCGGTCTATCTGGGCTACCTGTACGAAGCGTATAAGCGGGCTTGTGCGGGCGATCCGGAGTACACCATTTCTCAGGTCGATGTCTTCCCGAACACCAGCACGCGAGACGCCGCCGCCAAACCGCCCCAGAGAACCTGGGCGGTCCTCAAGTCCGGCCGCATCGTCTGACCCCCATCTCCACAGGAACCTCCCCCCTGCCACGCCTGACGCCACATTGAACCAGGCGGATTCGCACGCCGCACGTGACCTTGACAGACTCCTACAGCCTCGGATCCACGGGTTCACTTTCCATCGCCAGGACTCCAAAGGCGCATTCGTGCACCCTCCGGAGCGGCTCACCACTCACGAACCGCTCCAGGCCTTCGATCCCGAGTGCGAATTCCCGCAGGGCCAGAGACCGCTTGGCGCTCAGCCCTCGGGAACGCAGACGGATGAGATTCTCTTGGGTCGTATATTCCGGGCCGTAGATGATCCTCAGGTACTCCCGTCCACGACACTTCAAGGCCGGCTGGACCAGGCCACGCTTGCCTTGGGCCACGAAATCGAGCGGCTTGACGACCATGCCCTCTCCACCTCCATCCGTCAGTTCGCACCACCACCGGGTGGCGTCTCGCTCGCTGTCGGCGTCTGTAAGGTCAACAAACCGGTGGGGTGTAGCGAGCAGCAACAAGGTGTCCTCCGCGCAGATTCGTGCCGCCGTCTCCATATGCCACCGATGATCCTTGTCGCTGTGAACCGCTCCTTCCGTCGCCAGAACGTGGAAGGGCGCCAACTTGAGGTCGTCAAGCGATGTCACCGGCCAGCAGTACCGGCGATACGCATCGACGTACAGCCCGTTGAGTTTCTTGCGCTGGCGGAACTTAGCGAGTAGCCCGTCAAGATCCGTCTCTACCAGGGAACCATGCGACGGCGGCGATGTACCCTCAGCAGTCAGCTCGCTTCGCTGGACCGCCGCCTCTATGACACCTATCGCCTCACCCAATGATGCAAGAGCCGCTGTGCCGGTTGAGGCATACTGAGACTTCAGCAAATCCTGGGCCTTGGCCGACCACGGCATCAACTCACAGTCCAGGCACACCCAATCGGTGCGCAGCTCCTTCCAGAGGCTGCTCCTCTCCATGACAGAACGAATTCGTTCAAGAAAGGCTCCTTCCACATCCGACCGATCGAAGAAGCGACGTCCTGTCCGCGTATAGACCACGCCCAACCCCCGTTCCGTCACACCGAAACGCCGTGTCGCCACACTCTCATCTTTACACACGATCACAACGGCGCGCGAGCCCATGTGCTTCTGTTCGCAGATGACCCGCGGGATTCCAACAGACCGGAAATGGGCAAAGGCCTCCGTTGGGTACTCCAGGAACCCGTCTTCGTTGGCGGTCTCGCAAGGCGACATGGTCGGCGGAAGATAGATCAGCCACTTTGGATTGACGGCGAATCGGCTCATCACCTCCAAAGCCGCAATCGCATTCTCCTCGCGAACCGTAACGTTCGCGCGCAAACGCGTCGAGATGAACCGTTTGCCGATGACGTCGTCCGCATCCAAAACGTCGTCGTACTTTTGCTGGGCGGTCAAGGACGATTCGTCTTCGGGCTTCGTGTCCATGGGACGAGCCGGTCGGCAGTAGACGGCCCTGGCCGCCACGGAGACGAACTCCTTTTCGGGATAGCGCAGCGCCGTGAGCTTGCCCCCGAAGACGCAGCCCGTATCGATGTTGACGGTTCTGTTCAACCACTCCGGCTCCGCATTGGGGGTATGGCCGTAAACGACCATGGCCGGCCCGCGATACTCGGCTGCCCAGTTGCATCTCACCGGCAGCCCGAACTCATCTGTTTCGCCGGTCGTCTCTCCATACAGGCAGAATTCCCGTACCTGCCCTGAGCCGCGTCCCTGCATGTCTTGACGAATTCCGGCGTGGGCCACCACGAGCCGCCCCCCGTCCAGGACGTAGTGGCTTACCAGACCATCCAGAAACGCCGATATCTCTTTCTCGAGCGGAGGCCTCTGAACCTGCGGCACGTTCTCGATTTCGTCGAGCGTCTCCGCGAGACCGTGCGTAACCTGGACATCCCGGCCGCGCAGCTTGCGGATCAGTTTCATCTCATGGTTGCCCGGCACGCACAGTGCGTGACCCGCCCGGACCATGTTGTAGACGAGCCTGAGGCTATTCAGAATTCGCGGGCCGCGGTCGACAATATCGCCGAGAAAGACGGCCTTGCGCCCCTCCGGGTGCGCGTAGACAGGCCCGGTCAGCCCTCCGTCCTCCGACTGCCCCATCGTGACATACCCCAGCTTCGCCAGCAGTTCCTGCAATTCATCGCAGCATCCGTGGACATCGCCGATGATATCGAACGGTCCATGTTCATCGGTCTTGTCGTTCCACAGCGGCACACGCTCGATCACAGCAGCGCTGACCTGCTCAGCCGACTCAAACCGGAAGATGTGGCGAAACCCCTCATGCTTGAGACCTCGGAGCGAACGTCGCAATTGCTGACGGTGCTGCCGGATGACATGCTTTCCGAAATTCCTGTCAGGCCGTTTGGCGTTTCGCGCCTGGCAGACGTCTTCGGGCAGGTCGAAAACGATCGCGACCGGCAGGCAATGAAAGTCCCTGGCGACCTGGACCAGTGGTTTTCGCGCCTCGCTCTGCACGTTCGTCGCATCGATCACTGTCAGTCTTCCTGCAGCGAGTCTCCTGGCCAGGATGAAATGCATGATCTCAAATGCGGCATCGGTCACCGACTGGTCGTTCTCGTCGTCACTGACCAGCGCCCGACAGGAGTCCGACGAGAGGATCTCCGTCGCCAGGAAGTGATTCCTGGCAAACGTACTCTTGCCCGATCCCGACGGCCCGATCAAAACGACCATACTCAGCTTGGGTATCTTGATCTGCATCGTGTCATTGCCTCACGGACCACGCCAATCACTTGGAGAAGACCGCCATCTGCGTAGGGCTTCCTATATCGGCTCGCTCGGGCCCGACCGGCAGATGCCGAACGACATAGCCAAAGCGTTCCGCTACGGAAGCAGTCCAGGCGGCGAACTCGCTTCGCGTCCACTCGAAACGATGGTCGGCGTGCCGAAGGCGACCATCGCGCAGGTTCTCCCAGACGACGTTGTACTCGCGGTTCGGCGTCGTAACGACCACCATCGGCGGTCGGGCAAACTCGAACACCACACGTTCGAAAGCCGCCAGTCTTGGCGGGTCAAGATGTTCGACCACCTCGATGACGGTTGCGGCATCGTAGCCCTCGAATCGCTTGTCACGATACATCAGTGAGCCGTGGACGAGTCTGATTCGGTCACGCCGTGCAGGAGCAAGGGTGTCGAGATGAAGCCGGCGGGCAGCGATTTCGAGCGAGCGGATGGACACATCCACGCCGGTGATCCTCTCGAATTGCTTTTCTTTCAGCAACAGCCGCAGCAGCCTGCCTTCGCCGCACCCCAGGTCAATGACGCGCCGGAATCCGGAGGACGACTTCAGGATGGCCAGAACGCTGCCCAGACGATCCTCATTGAGGTTGAACTGCTTCTCGATGGTCTCTTCGAAATCCACCTGGGCCGGAGCCGGGTCCTCGGTGGGCACAAGTTCCTCTTCAGCCAGTCGAACAAGAGCTTCCTGAGCCAGGCTGGACCTGTGCTTCAGATATCGCCTGGCAATCATGTCCCTCTCCGGATGATCTCTCAGCCAGCCTTTGCCTTTTCGCAGGAGCTTCTCGACTTCGTCCCTTCCGATGAAGTAATGCTTCTGATTGTCCAGAACAGGAACGAGGACATAGAGATGCGTCAACAACTCCGACAGGCGGGTCTCTTTTCTCAACACAACGGTGTAATAGGGACTATCACCCCACTGAGGAAAAACCTCGTCAAGACAGTGCCGTCTGGCAGACAGTTCGTAGCCCAGCGGCTCAAAAAGACGACGCAGGATCGGCTCGCCGCCCCGCGAAGGCAGTACGGCGATCTTCACATCGAGCGGCAGCGATGTCTCCGCCAGCGCAGGCATCTCCATGCACTGTCCCTTCAGTGCCGATCCGAACACCTGCGCCAGCGCCACGCTGAGGAAGGACGAAGCCACGTAAGGCCGGTCGCTAACATACTGTTCCAGCGGCGTGCTCTTCGTCTTCCGGCCTTTACCGCGCACCATGTCGATCGGATCAACATCCAGAAGGAGGGCCACCGTGCACATCGTCTCGGTGGCCACGGGATAGAACACGTGCGCCCAACCAAAACTGAGCTGCGCGGACTGGCAGCGAGCCGGGTTCTTGTGCAGCAGATACCCGAGGTGTGTCGCCGGCCGGTACGTCGTGCTGATGGTCAGCAGCATCTCACGAAATCCTTCGTGTCTCTTTCAGCGGCAACTCCGCACGGACGGTAGTCCCACATTGTGGTCAGCATACGGTTCGCATGTCTGTCCGTCAAGTCTACAGCACGTCTCTTGCACGCATGTCACCGAGAACGGGCCAAATCGGCAGCATCCTGCCAGGATTTCGGGAGTCGCAGACTGAGGGGACGACTATCGTGGCGGTCGTCCTGATGGTTCCGGGGAAGACCGATCCAAAGGTGCGAAGGGCAGAACGCCCAAGATATCGTCGTGCGACCATAGCCAGCAGGGTATTCTCGGGTTCCCGCGGTTTTTTCGCGCACTTCTGCAGGCGTTGTCTCATCTGTATGATGTTGTCGACGAGCAGATGCATCTACAGGTGATCGAGTGGTGCAACGGGACGCGGAATACGAAATCGTGGAGGCAGCCCGCCGGGGTGACGCGGAGTCCTTCGGAACGCTGTACGCGCGGCACTATGCGGCGATGGTCTGGCTGGCTTATTCGATCCTCTTGGACCGGACGCTGGCCGAAGACGCGGCGCAGCAGGCCTTCGTCAAGGCCTGCGAGAAGCTGGCCGACCTGAAGCGTGCGGACCGGTTCGTTCCCTGGCTGGCGCAAATCTGCCGGAACGAGGCCCACCAGCTCATCCGCGATCGCAAGCGGGGGCAATCCGCGATGCAGACCGACGTTGACGACGAGGCCGCCCCCGCGCCGCAAGACCCGGACCTGGGTCTGGTCAAGGCGGCGGTCGACCGACTGGCCCCGATGTATCGCGAGATCGTCGTGTTGCACTACTACCAGCGGATGGACTACCAGCAGATCGCCGCGACACTGGGCATCGCCGGCCATACCGTGCGAGGCAGGCTCTTTCGAGCCCGCAAACAGATCGAACAGACGCTGAGACGAAACGGGTTTCCCGAGAGGTGACGGTCATGGTGCGCCCTGAAGAGACCAACTGGCTGGATGAGGCCATCGCCCGGACGACCCCGGGCCACCCGCTCGTGGCGGATTTCAACGCGTGGCGACACCAACATGCTCACGCTCTGGAAACCCTGACACAGCGAGCGCAGCGGAAGGCGCATCGCTCCGGCCCCCTGCCGGCCGCGATCGCATTCGGGAGAGAACTCATGAGAAACCCAATGATAAGACTGGCGGCGGCCGCCATGCTGGCGGTTGCGGTATTCATGCTGGTCAGGCACCTGAGCGGCCGGGAGACAGCGCCGTACGATCGAACCGCGATCGTGGCCGATGCCGCACAGGCCGAACTGGCCCGTGCAGAGGGACTTTTCCGTCAGAACGATGTGTCCGGCCTGCTGACGCTCATGGAGACCGGGCGGTATGGGACCAAGGTGAAGGTCGCCGGCTACCTCGAACAGATCGGCGGCGCCTCTGCTCTGCCGACTCTGGAGCCGCTGGCCGCCCAATGGAAAGGCGCACCGGATACGAATCCCTTCCAGAAGGCCATCGACGCAATTCACCAGCGGGAGAAACCCGCCGCCGAGCCGGAGCCCGCGCGGGCCGAACCCAATGCGGTCTCCGAACGCCTGCCCGAAGGGACGCCGTCCAGCCAGAGCGAGAGATCGTCTCCACAATCTCCGGCAGCGCCGGCGGCAGGCAGCGAGCTCATCACGTATGCCGGCAGAGTCGTCGACGAAACGGACAACGCCGTGCCGGGCGTCCACGTGTGGGGACAGGTGCTAAGTAACACTTTCCAGAACTCCGTTCTCGCGCAGGAGACACTGACCGATGCGGACGGCACGTTCCGCCTGACCGTGGCTCGCCCGAAGGAAGGCAGCGAAATCTTTCGGGTTCTGTACTTCGACCACGCCGACTATGGCTTGGGTTGGCACACTCTGGCCGGCTCGGACACCAACGGGAACATCCAGGTGACGCTGTACGCGCCCGGCGCCGTGTCTGGAATCGTGGTCGACACGCTCGGCCAGCCGATCGCCAATGCTCGGATCGAGGCAGACGTGCGTCTGTCCGCCAACGGCCAGTCAGACCAACTGATGCTGTGGGATCTGACCGATACGGCACTGTACGCCAACGACCAGGGCGAATTCGTCCTGGACCGCCTGCCCGCGCCGGCCTCGCTGCGCTTGCGGGTCTCCGCCCCTGGGTACGCGCTTTTCACGACACCCCCCAACTCAACAGGCGAGGCCTTCTCCATCGAGGTCGGCGGAGAGAGTCTGCGGATCGTGTTGGAGCCGGGCAGCGCGATTGCCGGTCGGATCGTCTACGAGGATGGCACACCCTACGAGCACCGAGCGGTCATTATAGCCGAGGGTCCCGGCGTCCACGAACTGGTCTTCGCAACCGAAGACGATGGGACGTTCACGTCTTGCGAACTGTCGCCCGGGCTCTATCATCTCAACGCGATGAAGGACGAGTCCAAACCTCTGTGCGCCCCGGTCGAGGTGCAGGTCGATCTGGCTGCGGGCACATCTCAGGTTGTGTTGAAGGTGCTTCCGGCCGACCAGCCGGTGGCGGTGCAAGTCGTGGATGAGACCACGGGCGGTCCACTGGAGAACGTCTGGGTCCGCGCGGAGTTTGCCGAAGGCGCAGAGGGTGCGGTCGCCCAGGCGCGAACGGACCGGGCGGGCCGCTGCACGCTGGCCATCCCGCCGGGCCGGTATCGAATCGTGGCCCAGGGGTGGAAGAACGGCCGGTTCAGCGAGTTCGCCGAAGAACTCGCGCTCGCGAGGGAACAGACCGATGCGGCCGTGATCATCGCCATGACCGCCCGGGCGAACGTCACCGGCCGGCTCGTTGACACGAACGGCAACCCGGTCGAAGGATTCGTGCAGATCGGTTCCGACCGTCCGGACAAGACCGATCCGAACGGCAGGTTCACTGTCGAAGAGCCTTTTGGCGACGCGTTCGAATACAAGGGGCTGTGGGCGTACGACAACGCGCAACGAATCGGGAAGATGTTCCTATTCCGAAAAGCAGACTACACCGGCGAGCTGGTGATCGTCCTGGAGCCTTGCGCGACTCTCACCGGACGGATTGTGAACGAGGCGGGCCAGGTTCGAGCCAACGTCATGCCCAAGCTGGGCGTCTGCAAGCCCGGCGGCGGCACGGTCTATTACTCCCGTGTGCCGTGGACCGTGACCGTGGAAAAGAAAGGTCTCTTTGTCGTCGCGGGAGTCCCGACAGGTCTTGCGATGCGGGTCAGTGCCGAGAGTAAAGGATTGCAGGGCTGGGCAGACGTCAACGATCTGCTGCCGGGGCAGGTCCGTGACGTGGGGGACATCGTCCTGCGTGGCTATGGCGGCATCGACGAGAAGACCGACTGGACGGGCATTCTCGAAGGGACCATCACCGACGAGAACAACGAACCCGTCGTTGCGGTGAAGGTCACGGCCTATACAGGCACCGACCACTTCGAAGCCACTACCAACCGGAGCGGTCACTTCATGCTGACCGGCCTGCCCAGGGGCGTGAGGCTGAATTTCAGCCTCTACCTCGACGGGTACGGACACTGCCACAAGTACGTCTACGCCGACAGCGACGACGGCGACATGCAGATCTTCCCGCAGGGTTGGGAGTTGCTTGGAAAGCAGGCGCCCCCACTATCCATCGCGAAGTGGTACAACCGCAAGCCGCTGACCCTGGAGGAGCTTCGCGGGAAGGTGGTCCTGCTGCAAATCGGCGTGCTCCTGCCCCTCTACGGGGAGGATCTGACTGCGATGCAGAAGGTGGCGGACAAGTACGCCGGCCGGGGGCTTACAATCATCGCGGTCCATCAGCCCCTGGATGTCACGTGGGGCGGCGAGGTCACCGACGACGACCTCCGGAAGTTTGTGACAGAGGGCCATGTGCCGTTTGCCTTCTGCCTCGACCAGGAGCGCCAAACCTATAGCGCGTACGCGCCCAAGGCCACGCCCGCCCTGTATCTGATCGACCGTGAGGGCCGCGTGGTCATTTCTCCCACAAAAGACAACCTCGACGCCTGTATCGACCAACTACTCGGACGCTGACCGGTCAACTCTTACGGGCGTTCAAAAGGTGGAAGGCCAGGGCCACGGCGATCAGGGCGGCGGTGCCGACGGCGCCGGTGAGGATGGGATCAAACGGAGGCTGAGCCCATTTCCAGCCAACGGGGAGATTCCTCGCGAAGGTCCCCCAGACGATGACCGCAAGGTTGACAACGACAACGACGAAACTCTGCCACGGTTGAAGACGGACACGCAGCACGCCTAGGGCAAACATTGCCAGGATGATTCCACCAAAAATGCCCGAAATCTGCCACCAGACATCCAATGTGCTCTTCTCTGAGTAGATCAGTAGGATCGCCAGGCCCGTACCCAGAAGACCCAAGATGATAGTCACGGCACGCAGGCACTGAAGGCTCGCCCGGTCGCTCACCTGCGGATTGATGTAGCGTTTGTAGAAATCCACGAGCAGGACGGTTGCGGAACAGTTGAGAGCCGAATCGACGGTGCTCATCGCAGCCGCCAGCACCGCTGCGAGGATAAGGCCCTTGAGTCCCACAGGAAGCTGCGTCGCGATGAAGTAGGGAAAGGCCTCGTCGCCCTTGGTGACGGCCCCACCGGCTGAGCCGGTCGAGTAGAACGCGAACAGGGCCGTCCCGATGTACAGGAAGACCACGGTCATCGGGATGTAGATCAGCATCGCGATCCAGATGGACCGCCGAGCCTCGTGCTCCGTCGCCACGGAGGAGTACTTCTGGACGAAGTTCTGGTCCGCCAGCAGATTACGGAGGTTCTCGGTCACGCCGTAGATGATCATCACCCAGATGGTCCGCGACGAGAGCGACAGATCCCACGTGCCCAAGCTGAACTTGTGGGCGTCCACCGCCGCCTGGATGAGGGGTTCGGGGCCTGTGAGGATCCGCCAGGACAGATTCACGACGCAGAACAGCAGCCCGCCGATCATGATGATCGATTGCATGACATCTGTCCAGATCACCGCTTCCATCCCCCCCAGGAGCGTGTAGACAATCGTGACCACACCGATGACGACGATGATCAGCGCGATTGGCCAGTCCAGGAACTGGCTCAGCAGCAGACTCACGAGGTACAGGATCACCGCGGTTCGACCCACGATGTAGAGCAGGAAGGACAGCGCCGCATAGACCCGGCCCCAGGCGCCGATCCGCTCTTCGAGGAACTCGTAGACGGACAACAGCTTCATCTTCCGGTAGTACGGCACAGCGTATCGGCAGGCCAGCCAGGCTACCGGGAAGATCGCCAGCGAGAAGATGAACGGATGCCAATTGGTGTCGTACGCTTTGCCCGGCGTGGCGATGTACGAGATGCTGCTGGTGTACGTGCTCATGATGGCCAGCCCGGCCGCCCAGGCGGGAATGGATCGCCCGGCCACCATGAACTCCTCCGCCGTGCGGCACTTGCGAGTGTAGTAGACGCCCATCCCGACGACCACGACGCAGTACGCCGCCAGGATCGCGATGTCGAAGGCCCCGAGATTTCCGACCATGCTGCCTCCGAATTGATGATTGACTATTGATTATTGATGATTGGCGATTGCGGATTCTCTGGCAACCGCTAATCTGCAATCCTGAATCCGAAATCGGCCTGCGGCCGACACTGTAGGGGCGAATCATCATTCGCCGGTACCTTAGGTCCTTCAGGTCCTTTAGGTCCTTTTGGCCCAAGAAGGACCTGAGGGACCCCAAGCGGAAAGGACTCCATTCGGATTCGTCGTCAGACCAGTCCGTTCGCCGTGATGCCAAGCTCTTCGACGTATTTCTGCACGATGTCCCGCTCCGGCCCTCGGAAGCGGTGCAGCGGTTCGGCCATGAAGTCGCTGCATATCCCCAGGCACGATAAAGCGCATTTGAGGCCCTTCAAGAAGCTTGACTCGTACCGCCCCACGCGGTAGATCGTTCGGCCAAGCTCGACCACCTTACGATGCAGCGTCTGGACGCGGGCCATGTCCCGCGCATACGCGGCCTCATAGAGATCGACGTACAGACGAGGCAGCAGATTGGCACCGCCGCAGATCCCGCCGTGTCCGCCGAGCAGGACCGTCTCGGCCAACAGCATCTCCGGGCCCATCAACAGGGCGAAGTCCGGACGGTCGGCCATGAGAAACTGAAGGTGGCGGAAGTAGATCATGTTCGTCGAGCTGTCCTTGAGTCCGACGATGCCGGGCATGTCCGACGCCGCCTGGACCGTCTCCGGATCGAACATCGCCCTGGGATAGTTCGGAAGGTTGTAGAGAAACGTCGGCAGCGGCAGTTGCGGCACGAGGTGACGGAGGAATTCGAGCAGCTCCGGCTGGCCCGCCGGATAGTAGTGCGGCGCCGGCAGCACCAGTCCATCGGCGCCGGCCGCGGCGGCCTTCTGCGCCAGACTCAGCGCCTCGACGAACGACGTGTCGATGATGCCCACCAGGACCGGGACACGATGGTTGACCTGGGAACAGACCCGACCGACCAGCTCGTGGCGCAGGCGGTGGCTCAGGCTCGGCGCCTCGCCCATCGTGCCGAGAATGAACAGGCCGTGAACACCCCCGGCCAGGATATGCTCGACCAGCCGCTCCAGGCCGGGCACGTCGAGCGCATCGCGGTCTTCCAGAGGCGTCACCATCGGCGGAATGATCCCGCGCAGCGGCCGGGCCAGGCTACCCACATCCGATCCCATCGTACATCCGCTCCAACAAAGGTCCGTTGTCCGTGGTTTGGCGTAGACGGGCGACATCATACCATGAAACCGCCGTCACACCAGCCCCTATCCGCAAAATGACCCGCCTGCGGCGGGCTTGGCGCTCCGGCGGGATAAGGATATATTCGCCCGTATTCATGATGAACCATAGACGCGGCCTGACACACCGACTGGAAAGGCGGACGAGATGAATGCAAAACGACATACGCGCGGTCGATTCCTGTGGCTTTCGGTGTTGCTGGTCTGGGGCCTGTCAGGGTTCGCGGGCACAGATCAGTCTTGTTCGGCGGAGGAGAAGAGGGACACGCCGGACCGCCAGTATGCGCCACCGCGAGACGTCGATATCACCAGGGTGACCATCGACGTGACGCCGGATTTCGAGGAGCGTACGATCCAGGCAATCACAACCATCCGCTTTGCGCCGATCTCCCGGCTCCTGACCGAGCTGAAGCTCGACGCGATCGACCTGAACGTCGTTTCTGTCGTGTCGGACGCCAAGATCGCAGGCTATACAGCGACGGACAAGGACATCACGATCACGTTCCACCCGCCCCTGCTGCCGGGAGAAGAACACTCCGTCACGATCCTGTACGACGCCGAGCCTCGGCAAGGGCTCTACTTCCGTACGCCCGAGATGGGGTATCCCGAAACCGATGCGCACCTGTTCACCCAGGGCGAGAGTCACGATGCGCCGCACTGGTTCCCGAACTTCGACTATCCGAACGAGCGATTCAGCTCCGAGGTCATCTGCCGCGTGCCGCCCGAGATGACGGTCGTCTCGAACGGCCGGCTGGTCTCCGAACGCATCGAACCGGAGACCGGGCTCAAGACGGTCCACTGGCTCCAGGAAAAGCCCCACGTCAACTATCTGATCGCGCTGGTCGCCGGGTACTTCGAGAAGCTCGAATCGCGGCACGGAGACCTCCCGCTGGGGTTCTACACGCCGCCTTCGCAATTCGCTGAGGCCGCCAACAGCTTCGAGGGCACCGCCGACATGATCGCCTTCTACGAGCAGGAGATCGGCATCCCCTACCCCTGGGACAAGTACGATCAGGTTGCAGTGGAGGACTTCGTCGCCGGCGGCATGGAGAACACGACGCTGACGATCCTCACCGATGGGACACTTTTCACCGACGCGTCGGAGAACATCCGCACGAGCCAGGACCTGATCGCTCACGAACTGGTGCACCAGTGGTTCGGCGACTACGTCACCTGTAAGGATTGGAGTCACCTGTGGCTGAACGAGGGGTTCGCGACGTACTACGAGGCGCTCTACGACGGCCACAAGAACGGGCGCGACGCGCTGCTGTACGGGCTGTACAACTCGGCCCGGCGGATCGTGCGGGACGATGCCGACGCCGAGCCGATCGTCACGCGGCGGTACAAGCACGCCGACGACCAGTTTGACTATCGCTGCTACGCCAAGGCCGGCTGGGTCCTGCACATGCTGCGCAGCGAGCTGGGCGAAGCGCTGTACCGGCGGATCATCCGAACGTACATCGAGCGGCACGCGCTGGGGGTCGTGGTCACGGAGGACTTGCGCTCGGTCATCGAAGAACTGTCGGGCCGATCCTTCGACCGCTTCTTCGATCAGTGGCTCTACCACTCCGGCTGCCCTGAGCTGAAGGTCTCCTACGAGTGGTTGGAACAGGACAAACTTGCCAAGATCAGCGTCGAGCAGACCCACAAGCCGGGCGAAAACGGCACGGCCGTCTTCCACCTGCCGGCCACCGTCCGCTTCCGGCTCCACGGCCAAGCGACCGACCGGGACATGGAAATCGACAGCACCCGCCAGGACTTCTATTTCGCCCTGGCCGCCGAGCCAAACGTGGTGTGCTTCGATCCCGACCTGACGCTGCTGGCCAAGGTGGAATTCGACAAGCCGAGAGAAATGCTGTACGCGCAGCTCCAGAACACATCGGACGTGGTCGGCCGACTGCGCGCGATCGACGCGCTGAAAGACAAGAAGGACAAGAAGACCATCGCCCGACTCAAGGACACGCTCGACCGTGATCCCTTCCACGGCGTGCGGCTCCATGCGTCGTCCGCATTGCAGGAGATCCACACCGATGAGGCATTTGAAGCCCTGGCCGATTCGATGGACCAGAGCGATGCGCGCGTCCGCCTGCGGGTCATCGAAGACCTCGGGCGCTTCTACCGCTCCGAGGTCCCGTCGCTGATACAGAGCGTGCTGATCGAGGAGAAGAACCCGGAGGTGCTGGCCGCCGCCATACGGGCGACCGGGCGCTACACTGGACCGCAGACGCGAGAGGTCATCGACAGGTACATGCGGTCGACGTCCTATCGAAACGAACTGGCCGGCGCCGCCATTGCGGCCCTGCGCACGCTCGATGATGCGTCGTATACCGATGAGCTGATGGCGGCGCTTCGCGACAGCGAGTCGCAGTACCGCTCCTGGGACTTTGCCGGCGGACTCGACACGCTGGCCTACCTCGCCCGCAACGAGGAGGATCGCTGCGAAGTGCGCCAGTTCCTGGCCGGCTACGTGAACCACCCCAGACAATCCATTCAGGCCGGCACCATCGGCGCGCTGGGCACGCTCGGCGATCCCAAGGCCATCCCGATCGTCGAGACCTTTCGAGGGCGCGAGCCGCGCGATTGGGTCCAGAGACGCGCCGCCGAAGCCGTCGACAAGCTGCGCCAGGAGAAGCCGCTGGTTCCGGAGGAGATCGTCGAGCTGCGAAAGATGCTCGACGAACTGAAGGAGGAGACCGGCAAACTCAAGGAGCAGCTCGAGGACCTGCAGAAGAAATCCGACGCCAGCAAGACAGACTCATAGGTCCCGTTGGTCGTACAGGTCCGATGAGAGACAGCGGGCTGCCGGCCTCATGCCAGGCGGGCCAGCAGATCGTCAAGAGACACCGTCGCGAATCCGGCGGCCGCATCACTGATCCCGTAGGGGATCACGAGCAGTCCGTTGTGGACGAGTCCGCCGCAGGAGTAGACGACGTTGGGGACGTAGCCCTTGCGTTCCTCGGCGGTGGCCATCAGCAACGGCTCGGCCAGCCGGCCGAGCACCTTCGTCGGGTCCTCGCGGTCCAACAGCGTCGCACCGATGCAGTAATGGCGCATGGGACCGACCCCGTGCGTCAGCAGCAGCCAACCCGCCTCCGTCTCGATGGGCGAGCCGCAATTGCCGATCTGAATCACCTCCCAGGGAAACTGCGGCTCCTGCACCTTGACTGCCTCGTCCCAGATCAGAACGTTGTCGGATCGGAGGATGAAGAGGTTCTCGCCGTCGATGCGTCCGCTCATCATGTAGCGACCGCCGACCTTGCGCGGGAACAGCGCCAGTCCTTTATTGCGGGCGCAGCGTCCGTGCAGAGTGCGGACGCGGGCCAGGTTCTGCTCGCGCATTTCGACAATCTGCGGGAGGATCTGGCGTCCGTTGTAGGCTGTGTACGTGCCGTAGTAGCGCACCGAGCCGTCGTCGTCGGTGAAGCGGACGATCCGCATGTCCTCCATGCCCTGGCTCTCGGCTTCGCAGATCGGGAACAGGACCGCATCGGTAATCTGGCCGTCGGGACTGGCCTCGATGTCGTAGTCGCAGCCGGCCAGCCACTCGAAGCCGGCCGACTCACTGTCGGGGCGCAGCAGCCCTTCGACCAACGCCTGGGGGCCGTTGATCGCCTCGCGCAGGTCCTCGGCGGTGAACCGCTCGCCCAGCCTTCGCAGGACGACCTCCATGATCGTGTCGCGCACGCCCAGCTCGGCCAGCTTGACGCGGAACTTCGCCTTGCTGAACCGCTCGTATTCGGCGCGGCGCATCGGTTCGTGGTACGGCCCGGCCGGCTCCATTACGATGTCTCCGCTCGCGTTGATGACCCCGCGCCGAAAGACGATCGAGCTGAGATGTCCCTCGCCGACGGCCCGCAGGCTCATGGCGAAGCGAAGCGAGCCGCCCTCCAGACCGCTCTGGTCGATGGCCGGCGTCATGGACGGATTGAACATGGCCGCCGAGGCAAAGGCGTACTCCATGGTGAAGCACGCGCCGATGTAGAGCTTGCGTTCCTCGCTGGCGTTCGCCGGCATGGCGACCCGCTTGGCCGCCTGCTCGTAATGCGCCAGAAAGATGTTGTCCAGGCCCGCAGGAAGGTGGGTGAAGTTCGCCCGCGTCGAATCCAGCAGTCGCCGGACCTGCTCGTCGTCCAGCGCATTGATGCGGTCGATCACATTTCGCGCGCGGTCGGACCCCGGCCAGAACAAGCGCGTGATCGTCAAGCTGGCATCCGCCGTCAATCGCACCGACGACCGTTTCACCACCAAAGGCGGTGTCGTCATTCTTCTGCCCCTTCGAAAGCCCTTGATCTACGCCGATTATAGCCGGTCGGTTCACCTCTGCAATCATCCTGGCGCGGCCATCCCGGCGCGCCGGGATCACGTCGACGGACGAGACGGAGCTTTGAACACCAAACAGATCGCGTGGTCAGTAGGTGAACAGGTCGCTGAGGGCGTAGTGCTTCTGCGTCGCGAGGTTCAGGGCGGCCAGGACCTTGGCTTGGGCGTTCGGGGTCAGGCGGCGGCCCTTGCACGCGCGGGTGACCATCTTGTGCGTGAGCTGTTCGGTCGAAGCGGCCACGAGGTCGTGCGGCTTGAGACCGTGCTCGGCCATGATCCGCCCGATCGGCTGCGGGCCCAGGTTTCTGGCGATCTCGTCGCGCATCGGACAAAGAGCTTTCAAGAGGTTCTCGGGCGCTTGTTCGGACTCGATCCGCTCGCAGGGTGCAAAGGCCGTTGGCCTGACTTGAGCCATTTCAGGGCCGCGGTCACCTCCGTGAAGAGGCGAACAGGAAAACCTCGATTGAAGAACACGGTCTCGACGAACAGGAAGCTGTCCATCTGCTCCGAGTCGTCCGCGATCACCACCGCGACCCGGTGGGACCGGGTCAGCCCGAGTTCCTCAACGATCCCAGGCAGGCGATAGAGCTCCGTCGTCAGGGCGTCCAGCCTCATCTGGCGAGCGTCAATCAGGATCGCACCTGTGGCGCGTTCGGCGGCCACCGCAAGGCCTCGCGCAACCATTTCCGAGATCTCCTGGATTCCCACCGTGGCGGAAACCGTCGCCGCCACGACCTGCTGCTCTGCCAGGTAATCGACCTGCCATGTCATTGCTTTGCTTGCTCCATCTCAGGACCACCGCGCGACTCGATACCACCGCCAACGCCTACCGTCAGGCCGCCTTTGGCGGGGGGAATCACTAACGAGGAACACCGTATCCGCCGAGGGCGGATCACTGCGAGCCGCGAGTCTATGTTGAGATCAAATGTCGGCCACCCCAGACGAAATGACTGCAACTTCGCCAAAAAGGTGCATCGTATACAACCGTTCCCGCACGGGGGTCAAGAAAAAAAACTATCGGGAGAAACACAGGAAAGCATGCATGACCGGGCGGCCGACATCTGGACCCGCGAGGGTCTCAAGGACCGGACAAGACGAGCGCAATCCGATTACAGCAGAAAGGCGCCGAGGACCCAGACGGCCAGCGCCGCGGCGAGGCCCTCGATCAGGGTCCCAAGCGTCTGGAGCTTGTAGCCCTGGCGGACCGTCATGGTGGACAGTTGGGTGACGATCCAGAAATAGCTGTCGTTGACGTGGCTGACCACCATGGACCCGGCGCCGATGGCCACAACGGCCAGCGCCCTGCCGGTGGGCGTCGCCAAGCCGAGCGGATCGAGCATCGGCGCGACAATCCCGGCGGTCGTGATGATCGCGACGGTGGAGGAGCCTTGAGCGGTTTTGATCGCGGCAGCGAGCACGAACGGTAGCCAAAGGCCCCAGGCAGACGCATCACCCAGGACCTGCGAGATGACCGAGGCGATGTTCGACTCCCGCAGCACCTTGCCGAAGGCGCCGCCGCAGCCGGTGATGAGGATGATCGTTGCGGCCGCCAGCACTGCCTCGCCGACCCAGCCCGACCCTGAGAGCATGGCCGTCGTCAGTCTGGCCGGAAGCAGAAAGGCCAGAAACACGCCAATCAGCAACGCCACCACCGGTTGCCCGAGAAAACCGACGACCTCGGCAACCCACCCTTCGACCAGCGGAGCATCCTGGAGTGTACAGACTGACCGCAGCAGGATCAGCAGGATCGGCGCCAGGATTGGAGCAAGGGACTTGGCTACTGACGGTCCATCAGTTGCCGACAGCGGCGAATCGGATTCCAGGGATTCGTCGGGCGCCAGCTTGACCCGCGAGGCGATCTTCACGCTGAACAACCACGAGACCACCAGCGCCGGGACGCTGACGATCAGCCCGAAGAGGATCACACGTCCGAGGTCGGCTTCCAGCGCGGCCGCGGCCGCCACGGGACCGGGCGTCGGCGGGACCATCGTGTGCGTCGCATAGAGACCGAGACTGAGCGCCATCGCGCCGGCCGCCAGCGGAACCCGGGCCTTAGACGACAGCGAGCGGGCCAGAGGAGCCAGAAGAATGAATCCCGAATCGCAGAAGACGGGGATGCTCACGACATAGCCGATGATGCCCATTGCCAGCGGAACCCGACGCGGGCCGACCAGATCTACCGTCCGCTGGGCCAGTCGGGCGGCGCCGCCCGACTTCTCCAGGAAGGTGCCGATGATCGAGCCGGCGAGGATGACGATGCCGATCTGGCCGATGGTAGCGCCGAAACCGTCGTTGATCGAATCGACGACGCCCTTCAAGGACATCTGCCGGCTGAGAATCCCATACCCGAATGCGGCAATCAGCAACGCCAGAAACGGGTGCAGCTTCAGTCTGCTCGTGGCCAGGACAATGAACGCTATCGCAACCACGAGCAGCACGATCTGCCACATCGCCGAAAGACCTCCTATTGTGTCCGAAACGCGAGATCAGTGGACTTGCACGTCGTAACAGAGCAGTTGGTCCTGATCGCGCAGGTAAAGCTTCTTTCCGGCCACGACCGGATGCGGCCAGGTCTTGGGTTTGCCGAAACCGGGCTGCACGAAACGCCCGGTCTCCTTGTAGCCGTCCGGCGTCGCCTCGATCAGAGCGACGATCCCATCGTCTTCGGCACGCAAATACAAGCGTCCGTCGGCATACACCACAGAGCCTTTGCCGACCTGCCTCTTCTCGGTCCACGTCAGCCTGCCTGTCGCCAGCTCCTGGCAGACCCAGCCCCGGCTGTCGCAGTAGCCGTACACATGATTGCCCACCAGCACCGCGCCGCCGTGATGGCTGGCAATGCTCCGCTCGGCGTAGACTTGCCTGGCTTGGAGCTTTCCGCCGGCACGCTCGACCTCAAACAGATTGCTGCCGGCGCCATAACCGCTGGTCACGTACACCTTGTTGCCCTTGACGATGGGTGTGGGAATCACGGCGGTCTTGCCCTTCCGCTCGATGCGCCACAGCACCTGGCCGTCCGGAGCGACACCGGCTACGCTATCGGCAGTCAATTGGACGTATTGCCTGGCGCCGGCGATCTCGGCGCAAACCAGCGAGGAATAGTGGGCCGGATCGGTGAAGTCCTTCGTCTGCCACAGGACCCTGCCGGTGCGCTTGTCGAGGGCCACGATCGCGCCCTTGGACCCGCCGGGCGTGCAAACCGCCTGATCGCCATCGATCAGCACCGATTCGCTGTAACCCCACTCGGGCCGCTCGCCCCCGAAATCCTTGGACATGTGCTTATCCCATACCTTGGCGCCGTCGGCGGTCTTGAGGCAGGCCAGCTCGCCGAACTGGCCCATGACGTACAACAAATCTCCGTCGACGGTGGGCGTGCCGCGCGGTCCGGTGAACCCGCCCCAGCCAGGCGCTCCGGCCTTGCCGAGCGGCGTACTCCAAAGGAGCTTGCCGTCGGCCCGATTCAGGCTGTGCACATAGGAAACGCCGCCTTTCTCCCCCGTGGTGAAGATCCGGTCGCCGACAACCGAAACGGTGGAGAACCCCTCGCCGAGGCCTGTGGCCTTCCAAACCAGCTTCGGCCCGCCCTGAGGCCACTGCTGGAGCAAACCGGTCTCCGGCGACAGACCGTCGCGGTTGGGCCCTCGCCATTGGGGCCAGTCGTCTGCCTGGCACAGGGTGGAAATCAGCGTCAAGGCACACGCGCACCCGATCGTCAGTCTCAGTCGCATCACACATTCTCCTGTAGTTGAGGTCATGGTTCTCCAGTTCGGCCCAGTCTACCGCAGGCGGTACCGAGCGACAACGTCTATCGCGCCGTGACAGCGGAATCTCGTCTGCCCAGATCTCACCGCAAACCCTACTGTCGTGTGTGGCAGGATGTTTTCACATACATGGAACGCGGTTGACCCCGGCGTCGGGCGCCGGCCGGCGACCGGCGTCGATCTGCTACCGCACAAAACACCTCCGGCCGGCGTATAACGGGAAACGAGCAATGGAACAGCGTTATTGCACGTATGTTTCCAATCGAGGGCAAATACGGGAGGCATGGGATGCAGGTTCCACTACAGGTATCGTTCAAGGGTATCCCCAACACCACCGTAGTCGAAGGGCTGATCCGGCAGAAGGCCTACAAGCTCGAACGGGTCTGCGACCATCTGTCGAGCTGCCGTGTGGCCGTGGAGAAGCCGCCGAAACGCCCGGAGGACGGCAATCCGTATCGGGTGCGGATCGACATGACCGTCCCGCCGGGACACAAAGTAGCCGTCAGAAACGAGCCAGGAAGAGGCAAAACGAAGGACCCCCTCGACGTCGTCATTCGAGATGCCTTCGACACAGCCTCGCGCCGCCTGAGGAAAGTCGTCGCGTTGCAGCAAGGCCGAGGCAAGGGCCGTCCTCATCGTTAGCGCGACGGAGTAGACCGTCCGTTCCTGGGTGAAATCGGGCTTGTGCGCTCACTGGACGGCGATCTTGAGCACCGCCTTATGGATTTGCCCCGTTCCTGCCAGAGGGGCATGGGCGTCGCGCGGGAAGAAGATGGCGAATGAGCCTGCCCGAACCGGCGTCCAACGTTCGGGTGCGTCCTTGAAGAACTCGATGTCCTTCTCGGGATCGTAGCTCACAGCCGAGACGAAGCAGGCCGCAGTGGGTTTCCACCTCATCTCGTCCGTCCCGCTGATGATGTATTGGATGTCGATGTACTTGCGGTGCGCCTCCAGCGGCGCCTCGGCCCGGCGGCGGGCCGGACTGTGGCTCATGAGGCAAAACAGACGGTCTCCGTCGATTTCGTGACGGCCGTCGGGCAGTTCCCCCAGATCGCTGCGCCGCAGGAACGCGAAGGCCTTCTCGAACGCCGGATGCATATCATAGTATTCCTCCGCGTTCGCCAATCGGTCGATGATCATGTGATCCCTCTTCATCTCAGCCTTCATGCCCTTGGTCCCGTGACAACCCGCCAGACTCACAATGATTAGGCAGGCGAACACCCCAAATCGCAGCCAAGCACCACCACGTCCATGCCCCATGTCAACTCTCCCAAATGATTTTCGCTCTACGATGACGGTTGACACACCGCTCAAATCAGACCTTCTCTGATCTGGCATGCGGCTTCGTCGATCCACTCTACCTTGCCAGCCGTTGCCTGTCCATGAACCGATATTCGATCTCTTACCCGTTTCAAGGCCTCAATTGCGGCTTCTCCGCCCAATGCGACCAGTCCATCCAGAGCATTCTTCCAGACCTCTGGCACGTCATCGGTCAGTGCCTGGGACAAGAACTCGATGGTCTCCGGAATGCGATGTTGCCAGATTATCTCCACCAAAGCGGCACGCACATCTGGATCATGTTCAGTTCTGAATGCTTCAATCAGTATGGGTACGACAGCATCTTCAGCTTGGACCAAAGGAAAGAAGGCATCCTCACCGGCGCGAAGCCGTTCAACGTAGTAAGCCACGAATCGCTCCGAATCCGTCACTGACGTACCTTTCAAGCTTCACGAGCGCCATTCCGTTCGAGCCATTATGGGCCGGACCGCCCGAAAGGGCAAGGAAGATGCCTGACACGGGTGGCAGCCTCAAACGCCTTGGCGTTTGGGGATGGCTCAACACCTTGAGGTTTCTCCTGCCATCTATGCCACAGAGAGGTCCGCCATCCCCAAGCTTCGCTTGAGGCTGCCACCCAGTTCTGCACATTGGACACGTGCTTGACGCCTCTCGAAGGCCCGATACAATGCGCCGATGTCGTGCGTTCGCGTTGAGCTGCCAATCGGCACGCAAACAATGAGGAGCGTCCTACCATGAGAACGTCTCTTAGCGCCAATCTATGTCTGATTCTCGCAACCGTTGCGGCCACGGGCGAGGTTCGTCCGGTCGTCGAGGTCGAAGAAGACGTCTACGGCTACGAGTCGGCCGACAACGGCGCCGGGCCCATGTGGTGCCACGGATCCACCTGCCTGGTGCGCATCGGCGAGGCGGTCTTCGCCGGCGGGCTGGAGACGATTGCGGACGCCAAGCCGCTGAACAACTGCCGCTGGATGTTGTTCACGCGCACTGAGCAGGGCTGGACGAAGGTCTGCGTCGACGAATCGGGGCGGACCCGTGAGCCCTGTCCGCTGGTCGGCTTTCCTGATGGTCGGTTGTTCCTGTCGTCCAATCCCACGTTGGACACGAATGCCTACTCCGGTCCGGCTCGACCCGAGGTGCTCCAGTTCGACGCGAGCGACCCGCGTGCGCCGGCGCGCACCCTGCTTCCCGCCTGGCAGGGTCAACCGAGGTTCACCGAACATTCCTATCGCAGCTTCGCCGCCGATGGACCGAATCACGAGTTGATCCTGCTGCAGAACGTCGGCTACACGCACACCGAGTGGTCGTTCCTCGATCGCGATGGGCGATGGAGCGCACAGGGGCAGCTCAAGTGGCCGTGGGGCGCCGAGTACAGCAAGCCGCAACCGATCCGCGTGTGCTATCCCAACGTCGCGCTGAAGGACCGGGCGGTCCACTTCTGCGGCGTCAGCGACATCGTCGAGCCGAACGAGACCTGGCGGGCATTCAAGAAAGAACTGACCGGCCGCGAGTGGGATTACGACTTCCGCCGGCTGTTCTACACGTGGACGCCCGACGTCACAGGCGAGCCGTTCCGCCCGTGGATCGAGATCGCCAGCCGAGAGAAGACCTGCGGCTGGGTCACGCCGGGCGATCTGTGGATCGCCCCGAATGGCGACGTTCACCTGCTCTGGACCGAGCGGGCCCTCGACGAACGGCTCCGCGAGGAGTTCTTCCCCGAAGCCAGGCAGAGCTACTCGCTGAACTACGCGGTCGTGCGTGATGGGCAGGTGCAGTCTCGTCGCACCCTGCTGGCGGCCGAAGAAGGCAAATCCAACGAGCGGCCGGGCCGGGGCCGCTTCCACGTCGCGCCGGACCATCGGCTGTTCGTGTTCTTCTACGTCAGCGGGTCGGATGCGGGCGGCAAGAGCGTTTCGGAGAACCGCCTGCTGGAGATCGGACCGGATGCAAACGTTGGCCCGGCCGGCCGCGTGCCGCTGCAAAGGCCGTTCACCGAGTTCTTCACCGCGACGGTCCGTGCCGGATCGCCCCCCTCCCGAACGCTGGAGTTGCTCGGGACCAGACAGGGTTCCGGCAACACCATCAGCTACGCGCGAATCCGAATCGACTGACGCACGGTCCGCTTGAAGGAATGCACATGGGTCTGTTCCTGGATATCTTTACGAAGGTGTTCTTCATCCTCTCGCCGTTCTTTTCCGTCTCGATGTTCCTGCTGCTGTCGGGCGACATGGACCGGCGCACTCGCAACTACTGCGCCCTTCGAACCAGCGTGGCAATCCTGGTCATCTGTTTCGTGGTCTACTTCTTCGGCAACCTGATCTTCAAGGTCCTCGGCATCACGGTCCCGGCCTTTCAGGTCGGCGCCGGCACGCTGCTGTTCCTGACGGCGATCAACATGGTCTCGGGCAAGCGGTCGGAGATCGGGCCGGACCGGGAGAGCGATTTTGCGGTGGTGCCGCTGGCGATCCCGATGATCGTCGGGCCCGGCACGATCGGCACGGTCCTCGTGCTCGGGATGGAGATCGGCGACGCAAGGGAGAAGGTCATCGCCGCCGCCGCGATCCTGCTGGCGGTGTTGATGATCTCGCTGTTCCTGTTCCTGGCGGTGCCCATCGGCCGGCTGCTGGGCCAGAAGGGCCTGCAAATGATGATGAAGCTCACCGGCCTGATCCTGACCGCCATCGCCGCCCAGATCATCTTCACCGGCGTCCGCACCCTCCTGAACATCCCCACCCCCTGACCGCACTGCGCATTCACCGCAATGCACCCATTCGCGCCACATGTTCGCGTTATCCCCCTGTTATCCACCCGGGCGCTCCTCCATGTAACCAAGCCTCCCCAGCTCAGCGTCGATCATCTCAGTCAGATAGGCGACATTCGCCCTATCCATCGGACTGATCTTGAACTCTACAACTGCGATTGCATGGCATGTGTCACGCAGGGTCTCGACAGGGCCGTTCACACATAGATACGCCGCGATTCGCTCATCTTGCCCCTGCGCAGAGGCCACTTTCCGCATACGTCTTGCGAAAAGGAGAGGAGCAATGACAGTCTCACAGACACCAGGATTCTCTTTTTGAGCAAGTTTGAACAGCCTGAATTGAGTGCGAGCGATGCCGCAGACACTCCACTTCGTGACAAGCTGACCAAGACCCATGTTTGCATCTCCTCTGAGGGACATGCCACGGAGAGCTACCGTTTTCTGGACTTGCGTCCACCGTTCGTGCATGCCTGTTCCTGGTCATTCACCGAGCTACTCGTTCGCTTCCCGAAGAACTCTCAGCGTCTCGCTAATGGTTCGGCCGAGCCCATCCGTTCCCGGAAACAGCGTCGCAGCCGTAATGTTGAGTTTATTCAGGTATTGCCTGAAGAACCTCTTGGCCTCTGGCGAGATAACGATCTTCCACAATGGCAGATTCTGTTCAGAATCAGGCACCTCCAGCAGAGCCTGTCCAATGATGGTGGCATGGTCGACAAACAGCCTTTCACATACCGTTAACACGCCTCTCTGGGCAGTCACGCGCTCAGACTTCCTATCTGGATCATACCCATCCAAACGCAGTGAGGCTCGGTTCACCCCGAAATCGACGAAACTGTCGTAACTTGAGCAGACCTCACGTGCCTTGGCGTCACCCCCAAACTCAGGCTCAGGATACTTCTGGTGCATCCACTTCCAGAGAGGCCCACCGTGGACTATCCAGATTGCTCCAGGGGTATCTATCGGCTCTTCAAAGACAGCAAAGTAGAGCGCCACGGTGAATGAGCCTGTCCAATCAAGCATCCGCGTTGGTGCAGAAAAATGCTGCATCAGGCACAGCCATTCCAGGAAGTTGTCTTTCTCCGGCACAAGCGATGCACAGAACAAATGCGCGCGTTCTCGGAAGTAGACTACGCAATCGAATTCGTATCTCAATGCATCCTCCAGCGGCATCCCTTCCAGAAGGCGTACAAGCTTCGGCTTTAATGTCCATTTCGCGTCGGCCTGTCCTCTGAAAAGGAACGGCTCATATTGTTGTCGCAAGTGGGCGAGGTTGTCAAATGCGTTGATGAACCAAAGGAAGTAGTGGAAGTCTGAGTAGTCAGTGTATTCCTGTTCGAGCCATGGTTCAGCCTCATTTGCCTTATGAATAGTCTTCAGTCTTTTGAAGAAGTCGTTCATTACATCCTCTCTCTATCAACGCCTGCTCCAACTGGGCATCTGTCCTGGCGCGTCACAGACTGGGATACTCCACTTCATTTGCACAACCTCATTTTAGAACTACAGCGACGGAAACACAAGAAGGGGATGATGTTTCGCATCTTGCGGCTCGTCCTGAGGCGACGATTCAACGCATTCACCCATCCACGGCCCGTCGCCGATTCAGCGTCCCGTGCTTCCCCTCGATCATGTGCCATATTTCGTGAAGGCCGATCCTGTGCGGGGCACGACGAGCGGGTCACTCGCGCGGGACTTCGTAGGGGTGGCAGCGGATGTCGGCGTAGGCGAAGCCGGTTTCCGCGCGCTGGTGCTGTTCGGCCAGCCATGCGTCGAGCCCGATCTGTTTCATCCGCTTGCTGTCGGCAATCAGCGTCGGGTAGCCCTGGGCAATCGCTTCGATCCGATGGCACGGATAGTTGTTGCAGTCGACGCACACATCAACGCCACGTTCCCGGGCGCACTTGCGGATGCCGCAGAACGGCGGGCCGCCCCCCTGCCGACAGCCCGGGCAGGCCTTGCCCAGATCGCTCAGTCGCGTCAGGAACGCCCAGAACTCCTTGAATCCGGGCAGATCCTTGGCCCAGAATTCGTAGCCGTCCTTGGCCATCGTGCGCCGCAGGGCCTCCGCCTGGCGAGGCGTCCGCGCGCGGGCCGTGCACAACCCGCAATACAGGCCGCAATAAGTCACCAACTCGTGTCCATTCTCGCTCATGGTGTTCACTCTTCTTTCTCCGCAAAGGTTCTATTTTGATTCGGCCGCTTGCTGCACCTTGCGGCGAAGGCGGTCCAGCAGGTGCGTGACGAACCGCGAGCGGGCCAGTTCGTCCACGCCGCGAAGCGCGACGCGCTCGCTCTCCATCGTACCCGTCGGCGGCCGGAACGTCACCTCCACCATGCCATCTTCGCGCAGAGCGCCTATCGCAATGGCCCACCGGCTCCCCGCAGCGCCGGCGATGGCAGTCGCCAACTTCTCCACCGTGTCGCGGCCCGGCTTGCCCTCTGCCCATCGCACATTGCTGGCGTCGAGAAGATGGTGCAATCTCTCCATGGTGGGCGCGACGTAGGCGCCGAGCACAACATCGCCAGCACCGTCGGCACCGTTCAACGCGGCCGCCACGGTCCCGCCGCTGCCCACTTCCGCCAGCGCCAGCGTGGCGCCCCGCGCCCGCAGCAGATTGACGACGTGCTGTTCCAGCGACGTCTCATCGTCGGCATAGATGTACTCGCCCAGGTGCGCGACGATCTTCTGCCTGAGCGCATCGAGTCGTTCCTTCTCTCGCGGCGTGTCGTCGGGCAGCGTGAACGTGAAATCGACGCGGCCGCCCTGGAACTGCGACCCAGTCGTAATGTCCGGGTCCAGTGTCACGTGCTGCTTGATCCGCTGGTCGATTTCCGATTGACCGAGTCCGACGAAACGCAGCGTCAATGACCGTCCGGGAAGCCGCGTGCCGAAACACCGACTCAGATAAGGAATCAACTTGTCGCGGACCATCGGCTGCAATTCACCCGGCGGGCCCGGCAGCGCCACGATCGCGCCCTTGGCAAACTCGAAAACCAAACCGACCGCCGTGCCGGCGGCGTTGTCGAGATACGACCCACCCACCGGCGTTTGCGTCTGGCGGCGCAGGTTCGCGCGAAGCTGCTCGGGCGCGACGCCGAAACGCTTGGCCATCCTCTGCACCAGGTCCGGATGCTCGGCCAGCGCGATTTTCGTGAAGTCGGAGATCGCGTCGCGCGTCACATCGTTGTCGGTGGGACCAAGGCCTCCTGTGACGATCACCAGCGGTGCTCGCTCTGTCGCGAAGTGAAGCGCCTCCTTCAGGTCATCTCGCTTGTCGTCGACGCACGTCGCCCCGACGCAGCGCAGACCCAGCGGACGCAAGGTCCGCGTGAGGAAGTGCGTATGCCCATCGGCGTAAGCACCGGAAAGCAGCTCGCCTCCGGTCACAACGATCACATAGCGGACTGCTTCGACCGGCTCGGACGCCGCCGCACCTGCCCCCTGCGCGAGGATCGATGTCAGCACAAGCCACGCCACTCGCAATCGGACCATTCGCTCTCGCATCCTTCTACCCCCTACGAACATACATACGCCGCCGGATCGGAACCGTCATCCCCCGAGGGCATCGCCGCCCGCAAAGGAGAACCCCCGAGCAATGGCGTCCTGCTCGATGTGGCCGATCAGCAGCGGGAAGTGGATCGCGGGCTCGAGCCTTCTCGTCCTCCCATCGTACTGCGGGAACACGAGCGCCATGATGCGGCGCTCCTCCCACACCCTCGGTTCGAGCTGTAGTTTCATCGAGAACCCATAGCGAGTCAGGCTATCGACCGTGGGGACGGCCAAAGGCCAGGGCTCCGGCTCTTCGCAGAACGGCACCGAGGGGACCAGACGCGGGGTCACATAGCCGTCGTCGATCCCCACATCGAAGTTCCTCTCGTAGATCCACGTGTAGTGCCACTGGGCCGAGAACCACCGGCCTCTCAGCGCTTCAGTGGTCTCGCTGGCTTTCTGTGCCGGCTGAACCCCGAGTTCCGCAAGCCATTCCTGCAGCAACTGTGTCACCGTCTCGCTGAACGGACGAGTCTGGTCCTGGAGAGCGGCCACCGCGATGTCGGTCCCGAGCAGGTTGGAATAGTTGTCTTCCCAGGAGAACGCCGATGGGAACTCGGACTGCCAGACCTTGAACCGGTAGCCGAACCAGGTGAGAATCTCGTGCCAGGTCAGTCCCGTCCAGGCGAGATACTGACCGAGATCTCGCGACACTTCGCGTGCGATCCGCTCGCGTTCGGCGCTGTCGAGGTCGTTCCAGTTCTCCGGATACGTCAGCTCGATGTAGTACACAGACGGCTCGACCTGCTTGACCTGAAACGAAGTTCGACCTTTCTCCAGGTGTTCGAGCACGACCGCGGCGAGGTATCCTGTCCAGTCGGCGGCCTTGCGAACGTGGGAGATATCAACGTGCCCGGCCCGGCAGGTGTACACGATGCCGCTCTGCTCGGACGCGTTGAACCGGTAACTGTGGGGTCCCAGGTCGGCGGCGCCGAGGAATCGCACGCCGCGCGTGGCGGTGGCATAGGAGCCGGGCCGAAGGCGCGGCAGCACCCGCGCATCCAGTCCGTTGAAGGTCCAGTCGGCGGACGGGCCGATACTGCGCAGTGGATTCTGACGCACCGCCGCGCCGGCAAACCGGACGGTCTGCCGGCATCCGACCGCGCCGAGCAGGAACGCGGACAAGGTGCAGACCAGAAAGACACGCAGACCGCCAAACATCGATACCCCAAGCCAATCTCATTGAGACGATTGTTTCATGATTGACGCGTATCGTAACCTGGCGCGCTGCCGATGGCAATAGACTCCAGCCGCTCTCAACTCTTCCGGCCCGGCTTGGAGGGCCTCTGTCATCGCGTCTTCGGACGCCGGTTGTCCCACATCTGATTGACGCGCTGGATGTACTGTGCGACGTCGGCCTGGATGGGAGCCAGAGGTTCTTCGAGCCGGGCGACCGTTTGCTCGGAAACCCGGCCGGCGGCGACAATCTGCTGTCCGGCGTCTCGCAGCAGACGCTCGTAGGCCTCGATGGCCGGACGGAGCTGAGGGATTGGCGACGTCAGAAGCCCCCCGCCACCCCGGTAGATCTCGCCGATCAGCTCGCAGTGGAAGTTTCGGGCCATCCGCCGGTACAGCAGACGCAGGACCTGGAAGTGGCTCTGCTCGGGATATCCGCAATTGGAGATGGCGACGATGCCCGTCGGCCTGTCGTGCTTGCGGCGGTGTCGCGTCTCCCCGGCCCGATCCGCTTCCATGTGCGGGTCGGCAACCGGGATCAGCCGGTCCATGAACATCTTCATCGGCCCGGTGACATTGTCCACGTACACCGGACTGGCGAACACGACGGTATCCGAAGCCAGGAACTTCGCCAGCAGGCCCGCCATGCCGTCGGTCAGACTGCAACGGCCCGGCGTTGCCGTCCAGCAGCTATAGCAGGCGGTGCAAGGCTTGATCTCGTAGTCGCAGAGAAACACGTTTTCGACCTCGGCGCCCGCCTCCCGCGCCCCGGCAAGAAACTCTCTCACCATGACGTGCGTATTGCCCCGGTCCTTCCTCGGACTGCTGTTGAATGCTGTGATTCGCATGCTGCAATACTCCCTGAACGCCTCAAAATGGAAATCCTCGCCTGATGCGGTCTTCATATTATTGAGCGTGCCCCGCGCCTCGTCCACACTATGCCAACATCACCCCCCAAAGGCAAGCAAAAACACACAGACACCTCCCTTTCTTCGCGCATCTGCTGGTAGGGGCGAGGCATGCCTCGCCCTTTCCCTGCGAGCAGCAGCCTCAATCCCGATACACATCGCGATCGGGGATGGTACGCTTGTTTGCGAACGCCGCCCGGTGTATGGTAATCTCCGATTGGCACACAGACTCACCCTTCAATCGTTGAGAGAGCACTATGAGCAACAAGAGATCGAGACTCACACGGCGGCAGTTCCTCGGGTCGGCGGCAGGTGCGGCGGCAGGATTCACCATCGTGCCGCGATTCGTACTGGGCGGTCCGAAGTTCGTCGCGCCCAGCGAGAAGGTGTACATCGCGGTCATCGGTTGCGGCGGCCAGGGGCGCAGCAACGCCCGAGGGCTGTTCGCCCACGACGATGCGCAGATCGTTGCGGTGGCCGACCCGATGGACCAGGCGGACTACAGCCAATGGTACTATCAAGGCGTCGCCGGGCGTCTGCCGGTCAAGGCCGAGGTCGAGTGGCACTACCGCCAGGGCAATCCCGCCTTCCGGTGCAACGACTATCTCGATTTCCGCGAGCTGCTGGACAAGGAAAAGAACATCGACGCCGTGCTGTGCGCGACGCCAGACCACGTCCACGCCTACGTCTGCATCGCCGCCATTCATCGCGGCAAGCACGTCTACTGCGAGAAACCCCTGACGCTCAATATCTACGAGGCCCGCACCGTTGCCAAGGCGGCGGCCGAAGCAGGCGTCGCCACCCAGATGGGCAATCAGGGCCGCAGCGACGACGGCAACCGCCTGACTTGCGAGATGGTCTGGGACGGCGCGATCGGCAAGGTCCGCGAGGTCCACGCCTGGAGCAATACCGGCGGCTGGTCGAGCGGTCGCGGCCGCCCGACGGACCGGCCCCCAGTGCCGGCGGGATTCGACTGGAAGCTGTGGCTCGGTCCCAAGCCGGACCGCCCCTACCACCCCGCTTACGCCCCGTACAACTGGCGCGGCTGGTGGGCGTTCGGTACCGGCGCCGTCGGAGACATGTCGGTCCACAATCTCGATCCGGCGTTTGCCGCGCTGAAGCTGGGCCATCCGATCAGCGTCGAAGCCATCCAGACCGACTTCGTGGATTCTGAGGTCATCGGCGGCAACAACCACGTCGTCTGGGAGTTCGGCGCCGAAGGCGACCGTGGGCCGGTGACAGTCCACTGGTATGACGGAGACCTGATGCCACCACGCCCAAAGGAGTTGGAGAAGGGCCGGCGGCTGGGCAACGAAGGCAACGGTGTCCTGCTCATCGGCGACAAGGGGACGATCATGGGCGGCGGCTGGAGCCAGTCGCCACGCATCATCCCCGAGTCGAAGATGCGCGCGTACGGCCGGCCTCCGCAGGTGCTGCCGCGAAGCAAGGGTCACCATCGCGACTGGCTCGACGCCTGCAAGGGCGGGCCGAAGGCGTGCAGCGATTTCAGCTACGCCGCCCGCCTGACGGAATTCGTCCTGCTCGGCAACGTCGCCATCCGCGCGGGCCGGAAGATCCTCTGGGACGGCCCCAACATGAAGGTCACCAACGTGCCCGAAGCCCAGATGTTCGTTGAGGCCCAATACCGGACCGGTTTCGACCTGACCAAGGTTTGATCTGCGACAGCGGTTTTGACTGCCGAGGCGGCGATGCGAACGCAAGGCCGCAAACATCGTGGCCTCATTCTCGGATTGCACCTTATATCTTGTGCGCGTGGAGAAATCTCTCGGCCTTCTTGACGACGGGTTTGCGAGTGTTCTTGAGCTGGCTCTTCACGAACTCGAGAACGGACGCCTTGTCGCTGATCTGGTCGAAGAACCCGTCGAACGCCTCGACGGCGTGTCCGATGGCCACGTTGCGGCACTCGGGTGAAGGGCGACCGTGGCTGTCGTATTTCGCCTTGCGGACTTTGAGAATCTCCCGAGCGATCCGCTCGGCAAGGTGCGGCTTGGCCCGTGCGATCTTCGGTGAGCTGCCGATGATGTTGGCTGCCGTGACCATGACTGGCCCGCCGATCGGAGCATAGTACTTCTCGAAGATCGTTTCGAACCTTCCCTCCGAGTCGACCGCCGTCAGGTTGGCGATCGTCATGATCGCGCCCCACTTCAGGAAGCTGTTGTCGTGGTCGAGCATCGCGGCGAACGCGTCGAACCAGGGATACACCAACTCGGGCCGGCGCTCGCTGACGCGGCGCAGCACCTTCTCATACGTGTATCGAGCGGTGCCCTTCTCGCTCTGCAACGCATCGACCAGATCGGCAATGCGCTCGGGACGCTCGACGACCTGTTGGGCGATGGTGTCGAGATCGACCCCTTTGCGGCCGCATTCCGAAATGACACCCGTCTTGTCCATAGCTATCTCCATCTCCAAGACCATGTCCGCACGGCGCTGGATTCACCGCAATTCCCTACAGTATGACCGAAACGACTCGAAAGGGCGAGTCCCAGGAATCTTGAAGCGCAAGAAGCGCCCGCTTGACGCAGAGCGTGCGGAACTGATAATCATGGGAGTGGTTCAGGTGCCCGCAACGACCGAAAGACACGGTGACGGAGGCGCAAATGGGACACAGGCGACTTCTAAGAGCAGCATTTGTCGTAACAGCGATGGGCTTACTGTCTGTAGCGCCGGCGGCGGGCGAATTTCGCGCGGCGATTGCGGTGCGCTGCGTAACGCCCGAGAAGCTGCTGCCCGTCTCGGGCGGGGTTGGACCATCCAGTCCTACAACGAAGAAGATGGGTGAGCTGACTGTCCGCACGCTGGTGCTGGAGCAGGACGGGACCCGCGTCGCCATTTGCAGCACCGACTTCCTCGGCTTTCCGGGCGTGTTGTGCGAGAAGGTCCGCGCGCAGGTCTCGCGCGTGCCGGCCGACAACATCCTGATCGGCGCGACGCACACGCACAGCGCCCCCGACTGTTATGGCTTCCCCGACCAGACGGGCCGGACCTCGTGCGATCTGGCCTATCTCGACAGCGTCTGTTCGGCGCTGGCGCAGGCGATCGACGCCGCAGCCGCCGGTCTCCAGCCGGCGGCGGTCAAGATCGCCACCGGTAATGCTCAAGGCAAGATCGCCTACAACTACTACGCCGAGAAGCTGTACGATCCGCGATGTCACGTCGTCCAGGTGCTCGGCCAGGACCGCAAGCCAATCGCCACACTCGTCAACTACGCCTGCCATCCGGAAGTGCTCGGCTCGGACCAGGGCATTCTCAGTCCCGATTTCGTCGGCCCCGTGTACGACCGGATCGAAGCCCAAGGCGGCGGCACAGGAATCTTCATGAACTCCGCACAGGGTGGCATGGTCACCGCCGACTGCCGCGGGCCGGACGGCGAAGACATGCGGACGTGGGACGAGTGCATTCGAATCGGCCACCTGCTGGCCGATGAGGCGCTGCGCATCGTCGGCGATGCACCGATCCAGGACGATCCAGCAATGCTGTGCGAAAACACGACCGTCCGCTTGCCGGTCGAGAACGACATGCTGCGCGCCGTCGTGCAGCTCTCGCCGCTGGGCTTCAAGCTGGACGACGAGGGCGGCGTCGCCACACGGATCCACGTGGTGAACCTCGGCGACGCCCAGATGGCGACGATCCCGGGCGAGGCGCTGCCCAACATCGGCTACTACCTCAAGCGCAAGATGCACGGCCGGCACAACTTCCTGCTCGGCCTGACCAACGACGCCTTCGGCTACATCCTCACCAAGGAGGACTTCGACAGCTTCGAGCGCTACGAGTACATCACGCGTACGTGTCTGGGAGAGCGAACCGGCGAGATCCTCGTCGCGCACATTCTCGAACTCGTCGACGCCAGCCCCCGTCCAGCGGCTGCGTCGCACTGAACGTCACGCGGTCTATCGCTCGCAATTCAAACGGCCGCACACGCAGCTTTCTGCCCGAGGTCCATCAGCTCGCGAGCGGCTTCCTCCGACAACGGCGTCACCTTGTCACCGCCTTCGATGATGATTTGGCAGGCCAGCTCGAAGAACTCCGCGTTCTGGATCGCATGGTCGAAGTCGCGTGCAACCGTGACTTGCCCATGATTGGCCATCAGCGTAAGGTTGTGGTTCCGCATGACCGCGACGGTCGCGTCGGCCAGCCGCGTAGGGTGTGCATCGCACACCGATGCTATCGCATCCCTTCGACCTAGGACCTCCAGAGGCTGCAATAGCACACCTTCCATCGGCCCTCGTGTTTGAACAGGTATATCCTCAGCCCTGCCGCCGCCAAAGGGGCGTCAAAATAGAACAGGAGGTCGGCAAAGCACCGATTCCCATTGTAGAACGAGATCGTGGTCCGCTCGCATGGACTACGACTAAACGTACTCTTCTTATCGGCAGGCAAACTGGAGAAGGACACGAACAGAACATCGGGGATGCTCCCATGGACCCACGCGGGGGGCCCCTGACACATGTTGTCTATGACTTTCTCAACATCTTCGCGATCCTCGGTCGCGACGACGGCGTCCGGGGTGTCCCACTGCCACATGTCAATATCCTCTTGCAGCGACATGGCTCTCTCCATAGTCTTCGCCTCTTTCTCAGATACTGGCGCATCCGGGCATCTCTGGCGAAGGTTCTCACTTACCTGACATACCAGCGCATAGTGCTCCAGCGCCTGGCGATACTTCTTGTCGTCCACCGAGGGGTCGGTACACATGGCGGAATTCTCCTCTCACTCTTGGATCAGCCAATCACAGCTTCGTTGGCTGGGGCTCCGCCTCTAATGTCTGAATCGGCACGGCTACTCGCCATACAGTACACAATAACACAACGGGCGTCTCGACCGCAACACGCCCGGTCATCAATGCGGTCAATACGCGCACCAGAAAGGCCGCTGGCCGCGTAGGGTGTCAGGCGGCGTAGGGTGTGCGTCGCACACCAATTCCATTGCATCTCCCTGACGTGGTGTGCGATGCACACCCTACGGCTTCTGGAACCAATCCATCTATCGCAACACCTACCTGCGATTCGCAGGTAGCGTTCCTGGTCCGGTTGTGTCGCATTCGACCGGACGCATATCCAATGCCCGGAAGGTGGATACGGTCTGCATTAAACGGCGGCGCGGGTCGCCTTCGAGCCGAGGGCTATCAATTCGCGGGCGGCTTCGTCGGGCAGCGGGGTCACCTTGTCGCCTCCCTGGACGATTGTCTGGCAGGCCAGTTCGAAGAACTCGGCGTTCTGGATTGCGTGATCGAAGCCCTGTGCGACTGTCACCTGTCCGTGGTTGGCCATCAGCGCCAGGTTGTGATCCCGCATCACCTCAACCACTGCGCAGGCCAGCTCCTGCGAGCCGGGCGGCAGATACGCCACATGCCCGATCGGACCGATGTAGAACGGGATTTCGGGGATCACGAAGAAATTGACGTCACGCGAAACGCAGCAGGCCAGTGTCGTCGCATGGGGCGACTGGAAGTGCAGCACGACGTCGATCTCAGGCCGGGCGCGGAGTATGCCGGCGTGGAGGTTCACTTCGACCGTTGGGCGCCTGCCGTCCAGGCACGCGCCGTCCTCGATCCGGCACAGCGCTGCGTCCTCGCTGGTCAGCAGGCCCAGCCAGCTTCGCGTCGCTGTCACGAGCATGCGCCCGTCATCGATGCGCTGCGAGAGGTTTCCACTGCTGCAACGCACCAGCCCGCGCCGGCCGACCTCGTGACAAGCCTCCACGAACCGCGCCACCACATCCTGCGACACCCCTGTCACCATAGCCTGTGAGGACCCCGCAAAACGACCACGCCTGTACCGCCCTCTCGTCCCACGCACGAAGCATGATAACCGGCCTGCCTGTCGGGGACCAGTCCCCTCGGACGAGATACGCGAAGCGTCACAGGGACATGGACAGCCGAGCAGCCGAATTACGGCCAGTTGGGGTCCGCGGGGATGATGTCGTAGGTCTTGGGATCGTAGAACTCCAACTCGGTGTGCGGCGGTGTATTGATGACCCCCATCCCGCCCGCGATCCCCGTCTGAAGTGTCCAGACCTGCCCCGTAGCTGTGTCCAGGACGAAGCCGTGGTCCGGATTCGTCGCAATCTGGAAGCGCCCGTAATCATCGCTCGAGGCGTGACGCACGGCGCCGATCGCACAGATCACCAGCGAGACGATCAGTCCACCAATGATGGCACTTTTGAGATCAACGAGCTTGCACATGGAGACTCTCCTTTCAGGTATGCACCCAGTGTGTCCGCACCTTTCTCGCCTTTTTGCCAACGTACGAAGCCGTGTTGCGCTTCGCCAGAGGTTAAGACGGACGGCGGCAGCATGTGTTACATCGTCTTCAGGTTTCTCGCGGTTAATTGAACGGGTGGCCCGAGACGCCGGATCGCGGCAGGCCCTTGCCAAAGGTCGCTGAGGCTATAGAATGTCGCCATGATTGAACCGCGAAACCGAGCCCTGAACAACGACGGCGACGATTCTCGATGACCAGGAAGGTATTGTCTTTGGTGGTTCCGCTGGCCGCCTCGGCGGTGCTGCTGAGCGTGATCCAGGCGCCCGTCGATTGGTCGTTCCTCGCGTGGGCGGCGATGGGGCCGTTCGCCCTGGCGTGCCGGCCCGAAGTGCGACCGCGAACGCTGGCGCTCGTGGCTTGGCTTGTCGGCACGATCTACTGGCTGGCAAACATCTGCTGGATCGCGCCAATCACCATTGCCGGCTGGCTTGCGATGGGCGTCTACCTGGCCCTGCTCTGGCCCCTGCTGGCATTGGCGATCCGCTTCTGCAGGGCCTGGAACATCCCAATGGCGTTGGCGTTGCCCATTCTGGTCGTCGGCGCCGAACGGCTCCAGGGCTTTCCGCTGGGCGGCTTCTTCTGGCGTCTACTGGGGCATAGCCAGTACGCCAACCTCCCGCTGATCCAGATCGCCGACCTCTTTGGCGTCGCGGGCGTCTCGTTCGTCGTCGCGGCGGTCAACGGCGTCCTTGTGGATTGGATCGCATGGCGGACGGCAGGCTTGTGGCAGCCTCAAAGCCGAAGGCTTTGGGGATGGCCTGTGCCGGGAGCCATCCCCAAGCTGCGCTTGAGGCTGCCACTCATCGCCTCTGTCGCAATAATGGTGGTCGCAACGTGGCTGTACGGGCACTGGCGCATCAGGCAGACGGCCGAGGTCATCACGGACGGCCCGCTGGTGGCGGCGCTTCAGTCGAACGTGCCCCAGTCGGTCAAGATCAGCCACGCGGCCAGCGATGAGTTGTTCGCCGAGCTGCTGGAGATGAGCCGGGCGGCTGCGGCGGCCGGCGCCGAGTTGATCGCCTGGCCCGAAACGATGGTTCAGGCTTATCTCCAACCCGAGCTTTGGCGCTACTTTGAGGACCCCAATGAGGACAGGGCCTTCCACGAGGCCTTGATCGCTCACGCCAAGGACACCGCCTATTTGCTGGTCGGCGCCTACGGCGGCGAGATCATGAAGGACCCCCAAGACAAGCTTTACGTAGGCCAGTACAACGCGGCCTATCTTTATCGGCCCGATGGGACGAAGGACCCGAACCGCTACGACAAGATCCACCTGGTCCTGTTCGGCGAGTACATCCCCTTCCGCCGCAGCTTCAACTGGCTTTACCAGCAGCTCAAGCGTTTCGCCCCGGAGGAATACAACTACGATTATTCGCTTGAACGCGGCACACACTACACCGTCTATGAAATGACCACGCCGATTCGCGGCGCCGAGCCGAACGCCGCACCGCAAACGTCCGAATCGACGTATCACTTCGGCACCATCATTTGTTATGAGGACGCAATCCCGTACGTCGCCAGGAATTTCGCCCTCGATAAGAAGGGCCGAAAACGCATCGACTGGCTCGTGAATATCAGCAACGACGGCTGGTTCGTCCGCTTTCTGGACGAGCCGCCCCGCGTGATCCCAAGCGCCGAACTGCCCCAGCACGCTGCCATTTGCGTGTTTCGAGCGGTGGAAAACCGACTTCCCGTGCTGCGCAGCGTCAACACAGGCATCAGTTGCCTGATCGATTCTTCCGGCCGCATCCGCAGCGCCCCGATCGCATCGAGCGAGGGGCTCCCTCCTCAAGCAATGCAACGAACCGGCCTATCCGGATGGTTCCTCGAAAAAATGCCGATAGACAGCAGGGTGACGTTCTACAGCCGTCGCGGCCAGTGGCTGGACACCGGCTGTGCGGTCGCGTTCGTCACGGTCCTGGTCGTGCCCGCCGTCGTCGGCCTGGCACAGCGCAGGGCCCGAAAGCCGGCGAAGCCGTCGGCCTGACCCCAGAGGAACAGTCCAGGTTTGCAGGGTTCTCGACATGCACGTACGCGCGTCATTTCGGATCGTCTCAATCGTTTGCGTTCTTCTTGCGGCCTGCGGATGCCAACCGGCGGCGCAAAACCCCTCCTCGGCCCAGAATCAGATCGTTTCGCCGCCATTTCAGCCCATCCCCGGTGATCCTCCGACAGTGGCCCGGCAGATCGTCTTCGACGGCCTGTCGAATCCCGATCCGCGTATTCGCTCGAACGCGGCCGAGGTGGTCGCCATGACGGGCGAGGTACGCTTCATGCCAAGGGTCCAGCCTCTGCTGCGGGACCCTGCCGTCCCCGTTCGCTTCCTTGCGGCCCTGGCGGTGGGCGACCTCCAGTACAGCCTGGCCAGGGATGAGGTCGGGGTGCTGCTGAACGATCAGGACCAGAACGTGCGGATTGCCGCCGCCTATGCCCTGATGAAGCTGGGCCAGCCGGGGTACTTTGAGGTGATCCGCGACGCGGCCGCCAGCCCGGACCAGACCGTCCGCGCCAACGCCGTTCTCCTGCTCGGCAAGAGTGCCCACCAGGAGGCCCTGAGGTACCTCTACTGGACCTTGCAGAGCAAGGATTCGGCCGACAAGGTCCTGCTCCAGGCGGTCGAGTCGATCGCCATGCTCAGGGACGCCCGGATCTACCCCAAGCTCTGGGCCCAGTTGATCAGCGCCTACGCCGACGACCGGATCGTGGGCATCCGTGCGATGGGCGCGCTGGGCACCGAGGAGGCCAGGAACGCGATCGTCACGCTGCTCGACGATGCGGTGCTGGAGGTGCGTCTGGCGGCGGCCGCCCAGCTTGGCAAGCTCGGCCAGACCACCGGGGAGCCAGTGGTTCAGGCGGTCTTCGACAAGAACCTCCTGGCCAACATGGACCCGACCAGCGCCGAACGGGTCCGGGTCTGGACCGCTCTGGCTGTCGGCGAGATCGCCACGACCAACCTGCTGCGGCGTCTGCCCGACATGCTCCAGGACCCGTCCAACGCGGTCCGTCTGGCCGCCGCCAAAGGCGTCCTCCTCGTCGAACGCCGACGATACGTCCAGCCGCAGTAGGAAAGCCCGCCAGGCTCTGAGCGTCGGCGCGATAGAATCTCCAACCCTCCTGTTTGCGGACACATCCCGCTTGACATCGGCTGCACCCGCGTCCTATAATGGCGCTGTCACTGGCGGAGATCAGCGACAGCCCAGGTACAGGTGAGACCCGAATCGCATAAACCCGTTCTATTTGGGCGATTTAGGAAAAATGACTTGACCTTTTGGGGCCTCGGGCGTAAAATTATAGTACGCAGTTGTAGCATCGGGACGTGGGCCCCAATGAGTGAAATCTTGCAGTAACGAGGCTCTCCCAACTGCTCTGAGGAACATGGCCCCAACGTCCGATAGCATGGGGGCTCGCAGGTGTGCAAGAACGTACTGATTGGTGAAAGGAGCCTGTCTTGAGTACGCTTACGAAGGTTCTGATTGTCTTGCTGACGGTCTTTTCCATCTTCCTCTGCGGCATCGTGGTGACCTACGTCGCCAATGCGGACAACCAGAAGAAGATCGCTCAAGATGCCACTCGGGACCTGCGGGCCGCCCGAACCGCGCGTGAGGCCGCTCAGAACGACCTGGCAGCCGCCAAGGAACAGGCCGATCAGATGCGGCGGGACCTGGAAGCCCAGATGAATCAGTTGACGGTGACCATCACCGATCTCCAGGCCAAGCTCGAAAGCGTCCAGCGAGAGAATACCCAGATGAGTCAGCGCGTCCGGGACATGGGCGCCTCGGTCCAGCAGGCCAACGAGCTGCAGGCCAGCCAGATGCAGCAGGCCCAGGCCGCCCAGGAGCAGGTGGCTACCCTGGAGGCCGAACGCACACGATTGGAGAAGGAACTGGCGGAGACCGACCAGGCCCTGATGGAGAGGATGGCCATCGTTGCGCAGTTGGAGGAGAGGGTCAAGCAGTTGATCGAAGCCAACCAGGAGCTGGAGACGCGAGTGAATCAGTACCTGCGGCCGTCGGGGATGACGACCGCCGCCCCGATGACAGTGACCCAGCAAACCGGGATCGCCGTTCCGGCGGCCCCCGTCGCCAGAGACATCGGTCTGAACGCACGCATCGCGGCCGTCGACATCAAGAACGCACTGGCCGAGTTGTCCATCGGTTCGGCCGCCGGCGTCCGGCCCGACATGAGGTTCCACGTCACCAGAGACCAGCAGTTCGTCTGTGACATTCGAATCCTCGACGTCGGTCCCGACCAGTCGGTCGGCATTCTCGAGAAAATTCAGGTGGCGCCTCGCGTCGGGGACGTGGCCGCGACCAATCTGTGATGAAAACCGTTCGCGAGCCGGCCTGCGGCCCTCGCGTCAGACCGGGAGGTTGATCCACCATGAGTCCGATGCCTCAGCGCTCAGCACAGCTATCCGTGCCCAGCAACCTGTACACAGCCATCCTGGCCGTCGCGCTCGGAGCGGTGGTGGCGACCGCCGCCTTCGTCGCCTTCCAGTGCTACAGCCAGTACGGAACGATTTTTGGCATGCCCCAATAGAATCCTCTTGACGGTTTCGCCCCCGGGCCACGACAATATCCAATGGCCAACTGAGAAAGGAGTCGCTTCGTGCTATTGGATTCAATCCTCGGCTTGTTCAGTATGGATATGGGTATCGACCTCGGTACCTGTTCCACCCTGGTATGCGTCCGGGACAAGGGCATCGTTCTGAACGAACCGTCCGTGGTTGCGGTCCGCAAAGGGACCAATATCGTCCTGAACGACGGGGAAGCGGTTGGCCTGGTGGCCCGCGAGATGCTCGGCAAGACCCCCGGCTCGATCAGTGCCATCCGCCCGCTCAAGGACGGGGTCATCAGCGATTTCGAAGTCACCGAGGCGATGCTCAGCTACTTCATCCGAAAAGTGCACGGCCGGGGCGGCCTGGTGCGTCCCCGTGTGGTCATCGCGGTCCCGAGCGGCATCACCGCCGTCGAGCGTCGTGCCGTGGTCGACAGCGCAGAGCGCGCGGGGGCCCGCAAGGTGTATCTGGTGGATGAGCCCATGGCGGCGGGAATCGGGGCGGGCCTGCCCATCACCGAACCAACCGCCTCGATGATCGTCGACATCGGAGGCGGGACCACGGAAGTGGCCATCATGAGTCTGGCCGATATCGCCACCGCCGAATCCATCCGCATCGGCGGCGACGACATGGACGAGGCGGTGATCAACCACCTGAAGAAGACTTACAATCTCCTGATCGGCGAGGCGAGAGCCGAAAAGGTCAAGATCGCCATCGGCTCGGCCGCACCGCTGAACGAAGAGCTGACGATGGAGATCGCCGGACGAGACACCATCTCCGGGCTGCCCCGCAAAATCGTCATCACCAGCGAGGAGATTCGCGAGGCGCTGAAGGACCCCATCACCGCGATCATCGACGCCGTGACGACCACGCTGGAGAAGGCCGAGCCGGAACTGGCGGCCGATCTGATCGAGAACGGCATCCATATCTGCGGAGGCGGATCCTGCCTGCGGGGGCTTGACATCGTGCTGACCAATGCTACGGGACTGAAGGTCCATTCCGTCGAGGACCCGCTCAGTTGCGTCGCCAGAGGTACGAGCGTCTATCTCGAAAACCTGGAGATCTGGAAGGACACGATGGATCACAGCGAACGAGGATGGGAGTAGCCTCGTAGTGGTATCGGTTTCCCTCCGTTGACTGGGGTTTCTTCGGGGCTCTTTGCAGCCCTCCATGAGTCGAGCGTTATGAAGAACAAATGGGTCAAGACATCCAAGCGAATGATGTTCCTGTATTTCACGCTGGGAGGCTTGATCTTCCTCTTCTCGCCCGCGCGTCTGACGGGCAAGCTCCAGTTGGCCTACGCGCGGGTATTCAGTTGGCCCCTGGCGACGGGCCGGCAACTGGCGCTCGCCTCTCGAACGTCCCTGCCGACCGAGGCGAGCAGTCCGAGCGACTACGCTCAGGCGATCGAAGCTCATCGGCAGTTGCAGGACCGGCTGGCGAAGCTGGAGACCCGCCACCGTAAACAGCAGAACCACCTGGCCAACCGCGAAGCCCAGTTGCAGGAGGCCCAGCGCCGCATCGACGAGCTTACGCGTCTCCGGGCCGTTCCGGAGTGGGACCGCATGAGTTTTCAACCGGCCGGCATCATCTCTGTCAGCGGACAAGGCCAGAGCGAGCTGATCGTGGACCGCGGGCAGGACGACGGGGTGGCTGTCGGGCAGTACGTGCTGGGCGATCTGAGCATGATCGGGGTCGTGTCGGACGTCTCGCCGCAGACGGCACGGATCAGGCTGATCACCGATCCGACCTCGAGGATCCCGGTCCGTATGGGCGAACTGGACGCCGGCGGCGTGATGCAGGGTACGGGGTCCGGAACGGCCGAGATCGCAAACGTCGACACCAAGCGAAAGGCCCCGCGAGCGGGCGAGCGTGTGTATGCGGTGAAGACGCCGGGATTTCCAGGTGTCCCCATCGTCGCGGCCGAGGTGATCGATTCGCGTCGCGACCCGGACAGCCCAATGCTGTGGACCATCCGGGTCAAGCCGGTCTGCGAGATCGCGAGTCTGACGGACGTGGCCATCATCATCTCCGACAGGCAATGATCCCCGGCACCCCCAACACGAACCCGACGGCGGCCGGCGAGAGGTGCGAGTGAATGCGTTGGCTTCGGTTTGCGGTGCTCGTTCTGGTGGCAGCCATTCTGCAAACAACCTTCGTGGACATGATCTGGATCCTCAACACCAACATCAAAGCGGACCTGCTGCTGATCCTTCTGGTGTTCTTCGCGGTGCGATGCGAGCCGACCGACGCGGTGATTGCGTCGTTCGCCATCGGCTTTGCAGCCGACCTGGCCAGCCCGGCCACGGGATTCATGGGACCGAGGATCATCAGCTTCGGCGTATTCGGAACCCTGTTGAATGACCTGCATAACGTGATCTCGATTCGGCGGTTGCCTTACCAGGCGGCAGCCATCTTCGTCATGGGGATCGTCACAGCGATTGCCAGCCATCTGCTGGCCTATTTGCGAGCCGAGCCGGCAGCGTTCAACGTCGCCCGGCAGTGTTTCTGGCAGCCGGCCCTTTCGGCGATGATTGGGCCTTTTCTGTTTCTGCCTCTGGCCTGGCTGATGCACATGGACAGGTTGCGGCGCAGGCGTCACGCGCCCGTGGCGAGGATCAGATAGAGCCGCAGCCGACTTGCCGTAAGCGAGTGGGGTTATGTCCGCACGACGAGACTATCAGCCGTTTGGAGTGTCGAACCAGGTCGGCATGTACGACAAACGGGTCAAGATATTCATCGCAGTAAGCCTGTCGCTGCTGCTGATAGCCGTGCTGCGCCTGGCGCAGATGCAGTTGCTCGCCAGCTCGTCGCTCCAGGACGAGATCGCGGCCCTGAAATTGCAGCGAGGCAAGTCCCGCCAGCTCAACACTCTCCGCGGCCAGATACTCGACCGACATGGCAACGTCCTGGCCACCGACAGTCCTCAGTTCCAGATCGCCATCGACTACCGCTTGACCCGCTTCTGGGATGACCGCGTCGTCGAGGCCATGCGTCTGCTTGCCAAAGAGAAGGCGGTCAATCCGTCCCTGTACGACCTCGAGGAGGAGATTGAGACGAGGCGGAGCGATCTGCGGCGGATCATCCACGATTGCAGCGCCTTCGGCACCAGCGCCGCCTACATCGAAGATCAAATTCAGGAACTCAACAACAAGAGGTGGGATCTGCGGACCTTTATCGCCTGGTACCGCAACAGTCCCGACCCCAACCTCATCGCCCGCTACAACGGGCGCGTCAACAGCATTCCCCCGTCCGAGGCCGAGGCGGACTTCGAGAGGCGCTTCCCGGACCCGGCCGAGCGGCTCAAACGGATCGCCCGCATCGACGACCTCGCCGGCCTGTACGGCAGCGAGCCACTGCTCGACCTAAAGACCGAAGACGACATCTTCGCCGCCCAGATCGAGTTCATGGACATCAACGACGTGAGCGTGGTCCCCAAGGGCCAGCGGCAGTACCCCTATGGCTCCGTCGCCGCCCAGACGATCGGCTGGGTCGGCCCGGCCACTCAGGACGACGACAAAGAGCTGTTCAAGCACGACCGCCTGGCCAGATACCTCGAAGGCGAAGTCTGCGGGAAACGACCCGGCGTCGAGTACGTCTGCGAGCCCATCCTGCGGGGCCGCCGCGGCGAGTTGGTCTACGATATCGACCGCAAGCTCATCCGCCAGAGCGAGACCGTCTTCGGCCAGGACGTCCAACTGACCCTGGACATCGAGCTCCAGCGGCGCATCGAGAACTACCTCACCGACCGCACGCTCAACCCCAACTACTTCGCCCCGTCGGCGGTCGTAGTAATCCAGATCCGCACCGGTGACATCCTCGCTCTGGTCTCGACCCCCACGTACGATCTCAATCGCGTCCGCTATGACTACGGCACCCTGAGGAGTGATCCAAATCACCCGCTGTGGAACCGGGCCCTCAGCCAGCAGTACCTGCCCGGCTCGTCCGTCAAGCCCATCATCCTGGTCGCCGGACTTCAGGAAAAGGTCGTCACCGCCGACGAGATCATCCATTGCCCCTCGGCGGCGCCGCCTCAGGGCTGGCCCCGCTGCTTGATCTACAGGGACCATCACGTCGGCCACGACACCAAATGGGACAACAACGGCCGCAACGCCCTCAAGGGAAGCTGCAACATCTACTTCTCGCGTCTGGCCGACCGGATCGAACCGGAAGTGCTCCAGCGGTGGCTCTATCTGTTCGGCTACGGGCACCAGGTGCCCCTGAACTACCCGTCTGTGGAATCGGACGAGATCGAGCCGCGACAGTTGATCCAGGCCCAGGGTCAGATCAGCAGCACGCGGATTCCGGCAGGGACACAGATCGATTCGCTGGCGCAGATCCCTCCTCTTACCAAGGGCAACCGAAGACTGTTCGGCATCGGGCAAGGCAACCTCTGGGCCAGCCCGCTCCAGGTGGCCAACTCCTTTGCTACGCTCGCGCGCGGCGGTCTTGCCCGCCCGGCGCGCCTGTTTCTGCAGCCCCAAACGCCGGAACGCCTCGAAGAAGCCGTCGATCTGAACATCTCGCCCGAGACCTTGCAGGTGGTCTACGATGGCATGGACGCCGTCGTCAACGAGGCTGGAGGCAGCGCACACAACGCGTTCCGACCGAGCGGCCTGGTGGCACAAGGTGTGAAGGTCCTGGGCAAGACCGGATCGACGGAAAAGCCGTACAACGCATGGTTTGCCGGTTTCGCCGAGGACGACGACGGCGCCAAGATCGCCGTCGCCGTCCTTATCGAAGGCGGCCAGCACGGATCGAGCGATGCGGCCCCCGTCGCGCGGGACGTTATCCAATTCTGTGTCGATGCCGGCTACGTCGGGAAACCTTCGGACGTGACGATTCCGACTCGCGCCGCAAGCCGTTAGCAGCCGGACGGTACAGGCCCTGCCGCGCATGGCATCCGAGCGGATGCCGGCGCGATGCTCAGCGGGCAGGCCAGACGTCCCAACGCTCCTTCCAGCACATCGAAGAACCCCTCGTTGTCGGGCCAGAGAATACGGTCGTCCTGCGAGATCGGTTCATCGAGTCGGTCGAGGAAACGACCTAACGTCATGTCGTCCAGCCGACTGGCCGACTGGCCCAGACCGAGCTGGCCGATGTAGTGAGCGTTGATCGTCTGCTCGTACTGCCCGGGCAGAGGCAGGATGAACATCTTCTTCCTCAGGTACATGCACTCGCTGATCAACGACAATCCTGCCGAGGCCACCACCCCCCGCGCCGACGCCAGGTCTTCGAGAAAACCCTCGGTTGACGCCCGCTTGAACACGCAGTTGCCAACCTTGGCCTTCTTGTCGAAGCCATACACGTGGAACAACTGGTGCGGGAACTTCGTCAGTACGGCCCTAAGACGTGACTCCTCGGTCCCGGTCGTCCAGTAGACGATCACGTGTCCGGCGTCGGAAGGGGTCAGCTTCGTCACCGCCGGACGTACGATCGGCGGCGCCAGGACCGCCCGGTCCGTCTTCAGCGGAGCTTTGAAGAAGTTGGGAACCACGTACGTGGCCGCCCGGATGCCGACGCATCGGGTCACCGCGGTAGCGCTGGCCCGCGACACGATGTGCCGCCAGCGATGCTGCAACCGGCAGACCGTCAGGATATGCTCGTTATCCAGGCTGATAAACGGAACGCGATGGCGCCAAGCCCACCAGCCGGTGAACGGCTCGAAATCCGTCACGACCAGATCGGGCTCGAACGGTTCGTAAACGTTCCTGAACAGCCGGCGGTTGCCGCTGTGGGACTGCATCGACTTCAGCAGGTTTCGCAGGAACGTCCGCGGGGCATCGATGCGGCCCCGGCGATAGGTGAAAGACAGGCCGAAGATCTCCCGGACCCGCTCGCCATAGATCGACCGCAGATAGAGCAAGGCCTTGTGCGAGGCCACGAACATCACCTCGTGACCCGCATCGAGAAACCGCTGGCCGATCAGGTGCGCCCGGCTGCTGTGGCCGAACCCCTCTCCCGCCACCGCATAGATGATCCTGGCCATCCCTCGATCTGCTCCTGTCCGTCGACGGCCGCCCCGACCCTGCGCCGGAGACCCCTGAACCGCCGGCACCCAGTGTACCACAACTTGCCGGCAACGCCACCGCGTCAGTCGGGAATTGTCATGGCGGCAGATGCACGGAGGTCAAATTCAGTGGGCGCGGGCGACGGTCTCGGAGGCCGTCGGCTTCTGGGGGCCTTCGAGGTAGGTCAGGGTGCGTTCGATGATCGCGCCGGCGACGGGGCCCGCGATGGTGCCTCCGGTGTAGCCCTTACGCAGCGCGTAGTTGGGTCGACGGAAGGAAACCAGCACGACGATTCGGGGGTCCTCGGCGGGCGCGCCGCCCATGAAGGAGGCGACGTAGGCGTGTTCTTCGTAGCCGCGACCGTCTTTCTTGGCCAACTGAGCTGTGCCGGTCTTGCCGAAGACCTGCCACCTTTCGAGCTTGGCCCTCTTGCCCGTCCCCTCGTTGACCACGGCGGTCATGGCGTCCTGGACGATCCACTTGGCGACCTCGGGCTTGATGATGTATCCGACGCGCAGCGCCGGAGGCCGGATGTCAACCACCGAGCCATCGGGTTTGACCACCGCCTTGATCACGTGTGGGCGGATCAACCGGCCTCCATTGGCCAGCATGCACAGGGCGCGCACGAGCTGAAGGGCTGTAACCGAAATCTCCTGCCCGAACGGAATGCGGGTAACGCTGTAGCCGGTCCATTCCGACGGCGGCCGCAGCAGGCCCTCCGCCTCACCGGGCAGGTCAATGCCCACCTTCTTGCCGAATCCGAACAGGGTCAGGCCTTCATAGAGCCGCTCAGCGCCCACCCGCTGGCCGACCTTGGCCATGCCGATATTGCTGGACTCCTGAATGATCCCGAGAAGGGTCAAATCGCCAAAGCCCTGTCGATACTCCCCGATGTGACCGAACCCTCGGCCCGAGTAATGGCCGTTCTCACAGAAGATCGTCTCATGCGTGTTGACCGCTCCGGTGTCGAGGGCGATCGCGGCGGTGAACGGCTTGATGATACTACCCGGTTCGTACTGGTCGGTCAGAACCCGGTTCAGGAAGTCATTCGGATCGGTGCGACTGGAATCCTCCGGCTCGAAGTCCGGCAGGGAAACCATCGCCAGGATGGCCCCGGAGCGCGGGTCGGCTACTACCGCCAGGGCCGCCTGGGCCTCGAACGCCTTCTTCTGCTTGAGCAGCTCTTCTCGAACGAACTGCTGGATCGTGGCATCGAGCGTCAGGATGATGCCGTCGCCGTTGGTGGGCATGCCGTTGTCACCACTCTTCTGCTCCACGCAGAACGACAGCGGACGCCGGTGGACGTCGACGAAGAAGACGTGCCGGGCGCCCTCGCCGCGCAGCTCCCGATCGAACTCATATTCGATGCCGCCGAGCCCCCGATTGTCTGCACTGGTGTAGCCAACCACGTGCGAAGCCAGCCGGCCCATCGGATAGTGTCGCTGCCAGTCGTATTGGACACCGACGCCCTCGATGGCTCGCGCGGACTCGGCCTGATCCGCTTCGACTCCAACCGCGATGGGCGCGTAGCGGGATGTGGCTCGGTCCGTGATCATCTTGCAGATCTCGTGGGCGGGCAGATCGAGAGCCGCCGCCAGATCGTTGGCGGTCTCTTTGGGGTCCTTGATGATCCTCGGGTCGGCGAAGACGGTGCGAATCTGGTTGCTGGCGGCCAGCACTCGCCCGCGGCAATCCAGGACCGCGCCGCGTTGCGGCTCCAGCGGTAGATACGCACATTGCTGCCGAAGACTCAACTGAGAGTAGTGGTCGGCCGATGCGTATTGCAGATCGTAGCACCGCCAGCCCAGGCCCAGAAACGCGCAGACGATCAGACTTCCGAACACGGTGATGGCGATGCGCTCGCGTCGCGCATCGGCGCTGTCGGCTGTGGTGGATGCCGCCGGATGGCTTGTCTCTCTCGTTCCCATCGCGTGTGACCTTGCTGTGCTGCCCCTGGCATTCTTATAGGTCCTATCAGTCCGATAGGTCCTATCCCCCTATTGCTCCAATCGCTGCGACACCGACGCGGGATTCGTCAAGACTTCGAGCTGAAGCTGCTTGCGCCACAGCTCCTGCTGGAGCCGGCGCTGTTCGGTCGTGCAAGTCCGCAGGGTGTAGAACGCCCGGCGGTTGGCGCCGCGCATGTAGACCGCCAGAATCAGCGTGGCCGCAAAGAAGAAGATGACCAGTGCAAAACACAGTCGAGAAGCCATAGGTCAGCACCGCCGGGGCCGGGATTCCCATGTCGTTCGGAAGACTCTCCGCTTGCCGACCTCACTTGGCGGGCATCCTCAGCTTCATCCCGATCACCAGGACAGCATCTTTGCTCTTGAGCGTGTCCGCATTGAGCTTGATGATTTCTTCCCAACGAGCACCGTTGCCAAGCTGGCCGGTAGCAATCTTCCACAGGCTGTCGCCATCCTGGACGACGTACAGAGGTCCTTCCGGCTTGCTGCTGGTCTGCTTGACCTCGGCCACATTCTTCTTGCCGATCTGCTCGACCTTCTCGAACAAGGCAGCGGAGAGCTTGCCATCGTCGGCCTTGCCGACGTCGGGTTTGGCAGCCGGCAGAGGTGGAATCACCAGTGTCTGACCGGCGAAGATCTCATCGGGCGTCTTCAGGGTGGTGCGATTGGCCTCGAAGATGCGATTGATGTTGACCAGACGGTTGCCCTCCTCGGGTCCGTACGCCTTCTTGGCCACCGTGGCCAGGACGTCGCCCGCCTGGACTACGTACGTCTTTGCGGGCGCCCCGCCCGCCGGCTTCTGCGCCGGCGTACTGGTGGGCGTGGCCGGCGTCGACTGTGCCGTGGCCACCTCGACCGATCGAGTTTGCGCCGGCTCGGCCTGAGCCGTCTCCGGCTCGGACGACTCGATCCGCGGGGCCGGTTCCGTCGCCGTCTCCTGGGTTGGCCCCGTCTCGATCAGACTCCTGACCACGTCCTGGATCTTGCCCGACATGCCCCCCACCAGGTCATCCAGCGTATAGGTGCGGCGAACTCCACCCGCGTCGGCGATCGGCGCGCTATCCGTCGGCGCCGCGGGCGATTCCGGTTCACCGGCCGTCTCCGGAAGCGCCACGAGGTCCTCGCCCTCCTGGTCGATCAGGTCCTGCCAGTCGAGCCTCTCCTGTACGTTGCGGGCATCGCCTGCGACGTCGAGCTTCTCGGTGTGCGTGGTCATCATCTGGGCCGCCTCCGCTTGGGAACGATCGCCGAAATTGGGCAGGCCGTTGATGATGAAGGCGATGACAAAGATGAACACCAGTCCCAAGAGCAAGCCGATCTTCGCGTCTGACGTCATGGTTGCACTCCGTTTCTCTCGTTCTCCTGAACGCGTGGGCTGATTGCCCACCCTGCTAATTCCTCTGCGCGATCCTGAGCTTGGCGCTTCGGGCGCGTCGGTTCTCGGCGATTTCCTTCGGGTCGGCGACAATGGGTTTCCTGGTCAACAGCCGGTACACGCCTTCCTGCTGGTTTCGCCTGAAATCCCATTTGACTCGCCCGTCTTCGAGACTGTGAAAGCTGATGACGGCCAGATGCCCGCCGGTCTTCAGCAGCCTCGGAGCCGTCGCAAGAAGCCGATCCAGGTTCTCCAGTTCGCGGTTGACCGCAATCCGCAGCGCCTGAAACGTCCGTGTGGCCGGATGCTTCCGCGGCCGATGCTTTCCCCCAGGTGTTCTCAAGGCGCTGCAAACGATTTCCACCAACTGACCCGTCGTGGTGATCCGCTCTTGTTGCCGCCGCCGAACGATGTACCTGGCAATCCGTCGAGAAGCCCGATCCTGGCCGTATTCGAAGATCAGGTCGGCCAGAGACTTCTCATCGTATCCATTCACTATATCGGCCGCTGTCGTCGCTAAGCTTTCGTCAATTCTCATATCCAGCGGCATATCCTCAGCCCGAAAACTCAATCCCATCTCCTCGTCCGCCAGTTGGGCCGAGTTGAAACCCAAATCCGCCAGGATGAAATCCACCTTCTCAATGCCCAATTCGCCCAGACGCTCAGCCAGGCAGGCGAAATTGGATTTGACCAGGATCACCTTGCAGGTCAGCGACGCCAGACGCTCCCGCGCCCTCTCCAGCGACAGCGAATCGACGTCCAGGCCCACCACCATCCCCTGAGGGCCCAGACTCCTGCCGAACAGAAGACTATGACCACCGTGTCCAACGGTCGCATCGACCATCACCCCATCCTGAGGTAAGTCTATCTGTTCGGCCAGAGCTTTCGAGAGAACCGGAACGTGTTCCACATCCGAGCGATCCACCCCTGTCCTGCACGCCTCTCAGCCGACCGACACCGGCTCGCAACGTCTCCTGAGCTTCTGAACGTGGGGTGAGAATTCAATGGCGGAAAAAAGCCCTCCCTGGCTCCTGAGCCGTTCCAGGCGGTCGGTCAGCACCGAAAGCGACAGATGGGTCTGCTCGTCGATGGGACTCTGGCCGGCCAACGTCCTGGCTACTACTTGGCAATGGCTTCTGTTCATCCGTGTCTATTGCCTCCTGTGCAGCACTAAAGCTCCTTGTGTTGTTTCTGTAGCACCAACTGCCGCGCCTGGGTCATCTGTTTCTGGTACTGGCCCATGTGGTCCGACAGGTACTGTTCCCAGTCTTCGCTGTTCCACAGCTCGATATGGTCCCTGACGCCGACCAGCGTAATGTCGTCCTTGAGACCCGCCCGTTTACGCAGTTTATCGTTGAGCAGGATTCGCCCCTGGGCGTCCAGCTCGATCTTGCTGGCCATGGCGAAGCTGATCCGCTCGAAGGCGACCGCCTCGTCGGGGGCCGTCGCCCCCGGAGCCACCGACAGCACGATCTGCTCGAAATACCGCTCCGGGTACAGGCACAACACCCCGTTGGCGCCGAGAACGAGATAGAAGTCGCTGCCATGCTCGTCAGCGTCGATCTGGTTCCGCAGCTTGTTGGAGACGAGCACTCTTCCTTTGCCGTCGACAACGTGCTGGTATTCACCTGTTAATAACAGCATGGCCACTGCTCCACTCGTCTGTCACCATTTGGGAGATCATACCACTTCTCCCCACTGCGTCAATCTTCAAAACCACTTTCTGCTGATTTTTTTCGAGACGCAGATCGCCACCACGTCACAGGGCTTTGCCTAACTCTTTGAAGTAAAGATATTTACAGCACAAACGCGCAATACACGTCCCATAATCCCTTCCCAACAGCCGGCCTCTCATCGAAGAGGCATGCGACAAGGGGGAGGCGGCCCTGCGAGCCTGCCGAAGGGGCTGTCACCACCTACCAGCAGGCAAAGGACATGTCACACGTGACCCGAGGCGCTGCGCCAAGCCGTCTGCCGCAAATCCAACAAGAGGCTTGTGACTTCCGGCCGATAGCAGATGGAGCCGATAGCGTGCAGGCTCAGGTCGGCCGGAGCGACTTGAGGGCGAAACGGTCGGTCATGCCGGCGATGTAGTCGCACACGGCACGTTCGAGGCCGTGTTGGGGAATGAACCGCTGGAAGTAGCCCGGCATCAGGTCGGGCCTGGCGCACAGACGCTCAAACAGCCCGGCCAACCAGTCACGGGCTTTCTGGGCGTTCCGGATGAGCGACTCGTGGTGGTAGAATCGGTCCAGGAGAAACGTCTCCAGCTCCTCCAGCTTGCGGTCGCGCTCGGGCGACAGGGCAATCACGTCCCGTGACATGGTGCAGGCGTCGCGAGGTGTCTCGATCCCTGCGGCAGCAATGTTGGCGGCGCTGGTGTCGATGCAATCGCCGACCAGGGCATCGATAATGGCCTTGGCGATCCGGGTGCGGCGGATCGTCCGGTCCTCGATCGCATCGGCGCCGATCTGCCGAGCCGCCTCCGTGAAGATCTCGATGTGCTGCATCTGCTCGCTGTCGAGCAGCCGAGCCTTCATCCCGTCTTCCAGATCGTGGCAGTTGTAGGCGATGCGGTCGGCCAGATCGACGATCTGGCCCTCCAGCGTGCAGTTGGCCTCGGGGAACGGGTCGCCCTGAGGGACATCGTAGCGGCTCTTGTGTTTGGCCAGACCCAGACGGGTCTCATACATGAGATTCAGGCCCATGAAGGCCGGATAGGGGTGTTCGAGAAGCTCGACGATGCGCAGCGACTGCGCGTTGTGCTCAAACCCGCCGTACTGCGCCATCAGTCCATTGAGTGCCGCTTCGCCCGCATGTCCGAATGGAGGATGTCCGAGGTCGTGCGCCAGGCAGATCGCCTCGGTCAGCGCCTCGTTGAGCCCCAACGCCTTGGCGATGGTCCGGCCGATCTGCGCGACCTCGATGCTGTGCGTCAGGCGGGTGCGATAGTAATCGTCCAGCCCCGGCGTGAAAACCTGCGTCTTGCCCTCCAGCCGCCGAAACGCCGAGCTGTGAATGATCCGATCCCGATCCCGCTCGAAGTCCGAGCGATACCGATGCGGCGCCTCGGCAAACGCCCGCCCCCGGCTGGTCCCCTCCGTCACCGCATACGGTCGAAGTCCGTCCGTCATTTCTTCAACCCGGGAAGCGCGTGCTCGGCGCTGACGACTCGCAGTTCCGCCAGCAGGTCGATCAGCGACTGGCTGACTACGTCGGTGTCGCTGCAGACGCTCATGAAGTTCGTGTCGCCGTCCCATCGCGGCACCACGTGGATGTGCATGTGACCGGGCAGACCGGCCCCGGCACAGCGGCCGAAGTTCAGGCCCACGTTGAAGCCGTGCGGACGGATCGTCATCGACAACGCTCGTTGCGACTCACGCACCAGCTTCATCAGCTCCACCATTTCCTGCTCGGTCGTGTCGTCAAGATCGGCGATGTGTCGGGCGGGTGAGACCAGCAGATGGCCGTTGTTGTACGGAAACCGGTTCAGCACAACCAGAGACCGCTCCGTCCGCCACAGCAGTAGATTCTCGTCGTCGGCCTCGGGATGGGCGAAGTCGTGACAGAGGAAACAGCCTTCGCTCTTCTCGAGTCCGCGGATGTATGGAATGCGCCACGGCGCCCAGATGTTGTTCCGTTCCAAGATGCGATGCCTCCAAAATATCGTCAACACCAGGCCTAAGGGGCCAGCAGTTCCGTCGTAAGAGTCTGCTCAATCGTGAGATGCGGATCGGCCCGAATCCCCATCGGCGGCAGCGACGCCTTCATCCGCACCGTATACTTCTGGCGGTCGGCGACAACGCGGCCGGCGTTTAGATCGAACGATTCCTGTCCGGCCCCTTCGAGGGCGAGCACCCGATAGCTGCCGAGAAAACCGAAGGTGCCGCTCATCTGGAACCGCCCGGAATAGGGGATGGGCCAGTCGGTCGGAGCGGCGTCCGCCGGCGCGTAGACGCTGTCGATGATCGCCAAAGGTTTTTCCTTGTCGGTGCGGATCTCGCTGAGCCGGTACGTGACATCGCGGGCCTTGCGCGCGACCATCGGCAGAGGCACCGGCAGCTTCGACCGCCAGGTCCGGCCGACAGCCACGCCGGAGGCCGGAGCCTCCACGCTCGATATCGCATCCCACAGGAAGTACTGTCCTGCGATGAAATCCCCGATCATGTCGGGACCCTTGACGCGTCCGCCGGAAGGCCCGGAACGGAATGCCTTGGCGCCCATCTCCTGCACGAGCGCATCCAGCTCCGTTCGGTCGACGATCTTGCCTCGCGGATCGATCGTGAACGAGAAGACCTTTCCAGCGGCTGATTCGGCCGCATCGACGCCGTATTGGCGTCCGCTGCGCTCCACCGTCACCGACTCACATACCACCCGGATCGTACTGACACCGTAAGGGTCCACCACCACGGGCGTGTAGGCGGTCACCATCTCCAGACGTTCGAACCGTTTCTCGGTCTGGTCCTGCCCGCCGGCATTCGGGTCCCAATCCAGCACCATGTCCCGATGCGAGACGAATTTGTACCGAAGCGTCTGCCCGAGCTCGAAATCCACGGTCAGGAAGATGCGTTGGCTGTCACGGGAGCTTGGCGCGTCGTCCGGAACGCCGGCGGTTCGGCATCCTGCCAAGAGCAGAAAGACCGCCACATACCCCACAGCGGATTGGGCTTTCGATACCATGGTTTTCTTCTCACGCAGCCGCACTACCGAATCCGTTCGAGCCTGTACAACTGGGTCCTGTCCATCCTCACGGCTGCCGGCCGGTGCGCACCATCCTGGACCGCCGCCTGGTCGACCGCTACCCACTCCGTATGGAATTGCTCGACATATGTGTCGATGCAACCCGTGTCCAAATCGAATTGGAGTTGCCCTTCGTAACTGTCCACATTGTCGAACATGCCGGCCGGAACGGTGCTGCTCTGTTCTTCGTGCAACTGCCTGGCGGCGGCGGAGGAAGGAATACCCTTCATCGTCACGTGTGCGACGCGGCCGCCTCCGTCGGCTCCGACCCGGTCGAGAGTGTAAAGCCGCTCGTACGCCTTGGCGCCCATCCGCCCGAAGGACATAACTGTGACATTGCTCCACGTCTCGCCCGCACGAACGATCTTGCCCTCCGAAGCCATCAAAGCCGGAACCTCATGGCGGTCCCGAATCTCCTTGTCGCTGATCAGCTTCAGAGCCGTCTGGTGTTCGGGCGAGCTGCCCTTCATGGAATCGCGGATCGTCGCGAGGCCCTCGACGGACAAGACCGCCCCTTTGGGCGTCATCTCCACGTTGTAGCTCCTTCCGATGAGCTGCGACAGGGGGCCTTCGCGATCCGGGTCACGCGAACTGTCGAAATCCAGGACCACCGTTTCCCGCGAGCGGCCCAGGTATTTCAACGCCAGGATCGTGATCTTGAGCATCGCGTTGCCGTTGTCGTTGACGCGGTCGAGACGCTGCTCAAACGTGATCTCCACGCGGTTGCCGATCGCGCCGCCACGAAACGCCTCCGGCTTGCTCGATTCATCCCCTTCCCATCGGACGGAAGCTTCGGTCTCCGTGGTCACCCTGTAGGTAGCGGGCCGATCGGGAACGAATCTCAGGAGCAGGTCAATGCCGCCGTCGGACGGCATCGGAGCGTTGCTCCCGTCATCCGGAGGCCGGTCCGCCGAAGCCGTTGGCTCGTTGGCTTGAGTCGTGACGGGTTCGCGTGACGAGTCCTGCGGCGTTCCCGCACTCCTACAGCCTGGCAAGAGCGGCATCAGGCCCAGGACAATGGCTGCGACAACGGCACAAGTGCCTGTTTCTCGTCTCATTTGAGCCCCTACCCGTGGGTCGGATCACTGCATGTTTCTTTCACCGCACGGCAGCGACAATTATATGGCCCTCAGCGGACCGGACAACGATTTTCCTTTATTTATGTCCGCCTGCGAGCTAAACTTAGGTGTTTTGATCCTCACGATTCCGATCGACGGCTATGGAGAAAGACAATGAGAAGTGACACCGTCAAGAAGGGCTTTCAGCGGGCGCCCCATCGCGGCCTGCTTCGCGCATGCGGCTTGAAGGATGCGGACATCGACAAACCGTTCATCGGCGTGGCCAACAGCTTCTGCGAAGTCGTTCCCGGCCACGTCCATCTCAACGAGGTGGCCCGCGTCGTGAAGGAGGCCATCCGCCAGGCGGGCGGCGTGCCCTTCGAGTTCAACACGATTGCCGTCTGCGACGGCGTCGCCATGGGTCACACGGGCATGAAGTACTCGCTGGCCTCGCGTGAGATCGTCGCCGATTCGGTTGAGACGATGATGCGGGCCCACTGCTTCGACGGTCTGATCTGCATCCCGAACTGCGACAAGATCATCCCCGGGATGTTCATGGCCGCCGTGAGGCTCAACGTACCAACCCTCTTCGTCTCGGGCGGTCCGATGAAGGCAGGCAAGACCAGGGACGGCAAGACCGTCGACCTGATCAGCATCTTTGAGGGCGTCGCCCAGTTCAACGCCGGCAAAATCGGCGAAGAGGAACTCAAGGAGCTCGAATGCGCCGGCTGCCCCACCCAGGGAAGCTGCTCAGGCATGTTCACCGCCAACTCCATGAACTGCCTGTCCGAGGCGATCGGCATGGCCCTGCCAGGCAACGGGACGATCCTCGCGGTCGATCCGCGCCGGCAGGACCTGTACAAGGCCGCAGGCAGGCAGATCGTCGAACTGGTGAAGAAGGACATCAAGCCGCTCGATATCATCAGCGTCAAGTCGATGGATAATGCCCTGACCCTCGACATGGCCATGGGGGGCTCGACCAACACGGTACTTCACACGTTGGCCATCGCCAGCGAAGCGAAGATCGAATACGACCTGGACCGCATCAACGCCATCTCCGTCAGGTGCCCGAATATCTGCAAGGTTTCGCCATCGAGCAAGGTCCACGTCGAGGACGTCGACCGTGCCGGTGGGATCAGCGCGATCCTCAACGAGATCAGCAAGATCCCGAACCTGCTGAACCTCGACTGTCTGACCGTCACGGGCAAGACGCTGGGCCAGAACATCGCCACGGCGAAGATCAAGGACCCGGAAGTGATCCACCTGCTCGACAACGCCTATTCCAAGACGGGCGGCTTGTCGATTCTTCGCGGCAACCTGGCCCCCAACGGCAGCGTCGTCAAGAGCGCCGGCGTCGCCAAGGCGATGCTGACGCACACCGGTCCGGCGGTCATCTTCGAGAGCCAGGAGGACGCCTGCGAGGGTATCCTGGCCGGCAAGGTCAAGGAAGGCGACGTCGTGGTCATCCGCTACGAAGGCCCCAAGGGCGGGCCGGGAATGCAGGAGATGCTCAGCCCGACCAGCTACATCATGGGCGCCGGCCTGGGCGAATCCGTCGCGCTGATCACCGATGGGCGGTTCAGCGGCGGCACGCGCGGCGCCTGCATCGGGCACGTCAGTCCCGAAGCGGCGGTCGGCGGTCCCATCGGACTGCTCAAGAATGGAGACGTCATCGAGATCGACATCCCCGGCAGCACGATCAACGCCAAGCTGTCCAAGACCGAATGGGCCAAGCGAAAGAAAGCCTGGAAGGCCCCCGAGCCGCGGATCAAGGAAGGCTGCCTGGCCAAGTACGCCGCCATGGCCACCAGCGCCGACACCGGCGCCGTCCTGAGATGGTAGTACGCAGTCCAGGAGCAGCCATTCCGTACCATTGAGGCGCACCTGAGACCTCACTGGAACTCGTCTGCGAGGTTCGGTACAATAGGAGTGGCTTTGAGCAATCCATCGGGAAACCGTCGGCACAGGAGAAGGCAGCATGAACGGACGAATCACGACAGACCCCAACATCTGTCACGGCCAGGCATGCGTGAAAGGCACAAGGATTCCAGTCCACCAGATCGTGCGCATGCTTGCCAACGGCGATGCGGTTGAGGACCTCCTGCAAGAGTACCCGTCGTTGACGCAGGACGATATCTTGGCCTGTCTCAATTACGCCGCCTCTCTGGCGGAAGAAGAGATATCTCCCATCGCGGACGCGACAACGTGAAGATGCTCGTGGACGAGAACATCCCCCTGATCTGCGTAGGGCTTCTTCGTGAGATGGGCCACGACGTCGCTGACGTTCGGCGCACGTCGGAGGAAGGTCTCTGCGACGAGAAACTCTGGGACAAAGCTCAGCAGGAAGGCCGCCTGTTGATCACGACCGACAAGGGGTTTGCGCGTCGTCGTTATGCGAGACACCATGGCATCTTGATCGTCCGCCTCGGGCAGCCTAACCGCCGTCGCATCACACAACGTGCCATTGAGGCAGTCGGTTTGTTCTCTCCCCCCGAATGGCCCGGCCTGCTGGTGACCATGCGAGATACCGTCATGAGCACATGGCGGGAGGCCAGGGAGTCGTGAATAAGGAAACCGTTCAAGAATGGTATGCGGCGGGGCTGCACTTTGAGTGCACCGGGTGCGGGGCGTGCTGCTCGGGGCCGGGGGAGGGGTATATCTGGGTGGCGAGGCCGGAGATCGAGCTGATCGCCAGGCACCTGAACATGACGCCGGGGCAGTTGCGGCACACGTACCTGCGCCGCGTGGGCCTGCGCCTTACGATCATCGAACACGAGACGACCAAGGACTGTATCTTCCTCAGGAAGATTGGCGACCAGAAACAGTGTGTGATCTATCCGGTCCGCCCGAGCCAGTGCCGCTCGTGGCCGTTTTGGCCGGACAATCTCTCCGGGCCCAGTGCCTGGAACCGGGCCGGACTGAGGTGCCCGGGAATCAATAGAGGACGGCACTACAGCGCCAGGCAAATCGAGAGGATCAAGAGAAACAAACGATGGTGGGAGAATCAGAAAGACATCGCCGAGTCGTCGCCGAAGTAGCGGTCCTCTACGATTGGATCGATACACAGCTCCAGCAGGACCGCGAACTGGTCGGAGAGTGTGCCTCCTGCGGGGCGTGCTGCGACTTCGTGAGCTACGACCATCTGCTTTTCGTGACGCCGCCGGAGCTGATCTATCTCGCGGCCAAACTGAACGCGGCGAGTCTCAAGCAGATGACCGGCGAGCGGTGTCCGTACCAGGAGGAGGAACGATGCGCGATTCACCGGCATCGGTTCACCGGCTGCCGCATCTTCTGCTGCAATGGAGATCGGGACTTCCAGGCCGAACTGACGGAAACCGTTCTGAGAAAGCTCAAGACCATCTGCGAGCGCCATCAGATCGCGTATCAGTACGCCGACCTGGGGACGGCCCTCGCGACGTTCTCTACCGGTATTTGTCAATCGGCTGCGGGACCTTGTCCTGAGGATCGTAGAGATTGATGTACTTGACGCCGGCGCTGAGCGAGCCGGATTCCTTGTAGTACGTATACAGCTTCGCCAGCTTCTGCTCGTCTTTGGCCTCCAGGTGCTTGGCCCACTCTCCGATCTCTGCGCCCCAGTAGATCAGCGTGCCGTCCTTGCTGTTGAGCACGATGTGCGGATCGCTGTGGTTTCTGCGCCCTTTGTAGTTGGCTACATCCACATTGGCGATCTGTTCGAGCAGCGGGCTCTTGGGCGTTACTTCCGCGTCCATGCGATTCAAGAGGATGATGAGCTTGACCGCCGCCGCCAGATCGTCCCGATCGAACACCGCGCCGGGTGATGGAGGCAGCCCCAATGAGACGCTCTCGACCTTCACGATCGGCAGGTGCGCCATCGGCATGTAATCGAGCACGACGAGGTCGGCATCGACGTAGAATTTCGACGGACCTCGTTCGATCAGCGCCAGCGGCTTGCGCCAGCGGGCCTGTACGCACACCGAATCGTATGTGACGTGTACCTCGACGTCGTCCAGCCACGACATCTGGGCGAGATTGCGGGCAACGACCTCGGCGGTTTCCTCCTGGATCGGAAACCGATCACCTCCGGCGGCGGCCACGACCCTCGCCTTCAGGTCCCAGTTGACCCACCCCGGCACACCGACGAGCACCAGATGCCCTTCCTCCGTCGGCCTGGCCGAGCCGACGTAACCCTCGGCATAGCGAAGAAATGCGCCGGCCGCCACCAAAACGAGCATCACGACCGCCACCTTGACGGCGGTCGTCAGCGTCTGTTTTCTGGCCTGTGCCTCTCTCTTGGTCCGGGTCCCCCACCAGGAGGAGATCCGCTCTTGAAGACTGATTCTCTGCTTCTTTCTGGCCACTTATCGCCTCAATTGCTGCACCGTGTGTGTCGTTCCGAACCGCATCCGCCCTGAATCTCAGAAACAGATACTATCAGAATCGACCGTTCGGACGTTTTGCTGCACTGGTTTTCGGTAAAAACTCGCGTGGACGATGCGCACGCACAACTGGCTCATGGACAGACCGGTCCGGGCGGCAGCCTTGGGCAGCAGCGAATGCGTGGTGAAACCGGGGATCGTATTGATCTCCAGCGCGTGGGGCACCCCATCGTCGCTCAGGATGAAATCCACACGCGCGAAGTCCCGGCAGCCGAGCGCGTCGAAACAGGCCATCGCATCGCGGCTGATTCGCGCCCTGGCCTGGGCATCCGTCACCGTATCGAACAGATACTCGGTCCGATCATCCACGTACTTGGCGTGGAAGTCGTAGAAACCGGTCTGGCTTCGGATTTCGATGATCGGTAGAGTCTCGCGCCCCAGGACTCCCACCGTGATCTCACGACCGCGAACGAACGGCTCGATCATGCAATCGCCGAATTCTTCGCATACTTTCAGGGCGCAGGTCACGGCCTGGGCCGGACTATCCACCACGTGGACGCCCACGCTGCTGCCCTGCCGGACCGGCTTGACAACGAATCGTTTGCCCAGGTTCTTCAGTTGCGCTTCAATATCGCCACGCGACATCCCCTGGGTGACTTCAACCGTGGGCGCCACGGCCACCCCCGCCGCGGCGAAGCGATTCTTGCTCACGATTTTGTCAAACGCCATCCGGCTGGCTTCCGGGCCACAGCCGGTGTAGACCAGGCCCCGGTCATCGAGGATCTGCTGAAGCCGGCCATCCTCGCCGAACTCGCCATGAAGAGCCACGAAAAACACATCGATATCGGACCTATCGAGCACGGTCATGTCATCGGGCGTGATATCCGATGCGATGACTTCCATCCCCCCCTCGCGAAGCGCCTCGGCGATGCACCGCCCGCTCTGAAGGCTCACCTCTCGCTCGCGACCGACACCTCCCCGTAAAACCGCTACCTTCATGGAATCCTCGACTTTCGCTGCATGGGACGACTCGACCGACGAGACTGCCACAACACCCGGCAACGGTCGATTCGTCTGAAGAACGGACCCGCCGCTGTTCTATTTCCAGATCTCGATTTCAGGCTGCAATTCAACGCCGGCGTGTTCGCGGACCCGCTTGCGGACCGATTCGATGAGCCGCATGACATCCCGGCTCGTACAACCCTCGTTGGCTACGATGAAATTCGCGTGTTTTTCACTGACCACCGCGCCTCCGACCTGGAGCCCTTTGAGGCCCGCGCGATCAATCAGCGCCCCGGCCGACGCTTCCGGGGGGTTCTTGAAGACACACCCGCAATTCCTGGTGTTGAGCGGCTGATTGTTCTTCTTGTAGATCCAGTTCTCCTTCAGGGTCCGCATGATCTGTTTCGGATCACCCGAACTCAGCGTCAGCGTCGCATTCAAGATGAACGGAGCGAGGATGTTGACACAACGGTAATCGAAGATCAACTCCGGCTTGCTCTTCTCAAAGATCGTTCCCTGGCCATCCATCAACGTCACCGACTCGACCAGCGAACCGATGTCCCCGAATCGGCCTCCCGCATTCATCTTCACGGCACCGCCGATCGAACCGGGGATGCCGGTCAGGACCTCGAGACCCGAGAGCCCCTTCTCGACGCAGTCCAGCACGAGCTTGCTCAACTCGGCCCCTGCCCAGGCAGTGATCTGGGTCCCGTCGAACTGGACCGCGCCGAACACCGGCCCCTCCAGCTTGACGACGGCCCCCCGGACCCCTTCATCGCTGACCAGCAGATTCGATCCGAGCCCCATCACGTGGATGCGGATATGGTTGTCGTTGCACCGCTTGACCACGTCCTGCAACTGCTCCACCGTCCGCGGCCGGATGAAGTAGTCGGCCGGACCGCCCAGCCGATACCACGTGTGCGGCGCCATCGCGTGATTGGGCTCAACGATTTCCGCCAAGTCGCCGAATATATTCATCTGCCACCTTCCACACATCGCCGGCCCCCATGGTGACCAGCAGATCACCGGGGCCGAGTTCTTTTTCCAGGTAGTCACACACCGCGTCAAAGGTCCCGATGTACTCGGCATCGGCTCCCTCGGCGCGAATCCGGTCGGCCAGGATCTTCGCGTTCACTTCCGTGCGACTGACCTCCGAGTCACGGACGAAATAAATCTCGGGAATGATCGCCTTGTCGGCCTGGGCAAAACTGGCCGCAAACGCATCCAGGAAGAATCGCGTGCGGCTGTATTGGTGCGCCTGGTACACGCACCAGAGCCGCCTCGGGTGATACTTCTCTCGAATGGCCTTCAGACTGGCCCGAATCTCGGTCGGATGATGGGCGTAGTCGTCGAGGACCGTCACCCCGTTGACCTGTCCCTTGAGCATCAGACGTCGATCCACGCCGGTGAACCGATCCAACACACCCAGAATCGCCTCGGGCTCGACGCCGATATTCACGGCGACCGCGATGACCGCGAGGGAGTTGAGGATGTTGTGTCGCCCCGGAAGCGAGAGTCTGGTCGATCCCAGTCGACGACCCTCCTGAAAGACATCAAAACGATACGAACCTCGATCCGCCCGGATGAGGCGCGGATAAACACTGCATTTCGGGCTGAAGCCGAACGTGATGATCCGCCGTTCACGACCCAGCCGCTCCAGAACCCTGGCCACGTTCGCGTCCCGGCCGTTGGCCACGATGAATCCATCCGACTTGCAGCCGTGGGCGAACTGATAGAACGCCTCGACAATCTCGGCCTCGTCGCGATAACAATCCAGATGGTCCGCCTCGATATTCAGGATGCACGCGACCTGAGGCTTGAGATTCAGGAAGCTTCGATCGTATTCACAGGCCTCGGCAACGAAGAAGCTGCTGTCGCCGCTGCCGGAGGAGGCCCCCAGTTGGCTGACCTCGGCGCCGACCACGAAGTTCGTATCCACCCCTACCTGCTTGAGGCAATAGGCCAGCCATCCGCTCGTGGTGCTCTTGCCGTGCGTGCCGCTGACCGCAATGCTCTCGAAGTGATTCATCAGCTCGCCGAGCAGTTGGGCGTACTTGTAGACGCGGCATCCCTGCCGGCGCGCCTGCTGCAACTCCGGGTTGCTCTCCTGGATGGCTGCCGAGACGACCACCGCTTCCGTCTCCGGCCTGATGTGGTCGGCGCTGTGACCGACGCGGATGTCGGCCCCCAGACGCATCAGACGCGCCGTAGCCGCAGTGGCCGACTGGTCCGATCCGGTAACGATCGCGTGCTTCTCGATGAGGAATTGCGCCAGGCCGCTCATGCCGACGCCGCCGGCTCCGATGAAATGAAACCGCGCACCCGCAATCTTCGGTCGATTCACGGCATTGACCACCTCATAACGATGGGCTGCCCTGACCCTGGCTGAATAGGCTCCGATTTCCGCTCGACTCATTGCATCCCTTCTTGTCGAACACCTTCCGTAAAAGCATCGGGGCAGTGTAGCAGAAACCCATCATCAAGGAAAGTCAATTCACCGTGCGATGTCGGAAAAACGGGGCAAATCGCACAGCCTTGGTCGCGGGCAGCGAAGCTTCACTGGCTCCACAGCGAGAGGAAAGCTCAGGGATCGAGATGAGCCGACGCAACCGGAGAGAGTCGGGATGAAGGTCTGCGGCAGAACGGCAACGTCCGGAAAGAGAAAAGGCGGCAGACCTCCGCAGGGAAGATTCGCAGCCCCAAAGAGCTGGCTGAGCAATGGACGGACAGGAAAAGGGCTGCAAGCATCGCTCACAGCCCATGGCACGCGAATTCGTCAGAAATCGTCACAGGGCTCTGCGCCGACGCAGCCAGCCGACGAAGCCGGCGCCGAGACCGCCCAGAAGGATCGCCCCGGGAGCTGGAACCACGGCCGGAATACACTCGGTGTAGACACCGATCGGCCCCAGCACATTCTCGCCGCTCATGGTGAATGTGATTTCCTCCCATGCGGGATTCGGTGTGATTTCCCACTTCGAGTAAGACACGGTCATATTGCCGAAGCTTCCGTTGCTCGATTCAATAAGCGTCACCGAGTTCAGCGGATCGGTCGAGCCGGTCATGCTGACATTATCGAGACTGAAACCGCCGACATGGTACACGTAGAGCGTGATGATCTTCAACGGGTTGGGGTCAGGGTAATTGCCAAGCGTCAGAACCACGCTCTCGACATTCGAGAAGGTCTTCGCTTCTGAATCGTAGCTGCCGTTTGGCGCCGTGATCAAGGCATAAGGCACATTGCCGAGCGGATTGGCAAATGTGTTGTCGGTCGAGCTCGGCACGGCGCCCCACTGCGTCGGGTTCAACGAGCTAACGTCCTGCGCCCGGAGATTCCATATCTGTTGGGTCGTCAGACCGGCAAAGGCCGGGGTGGCCGAAAAAAGAGCCGCTACTGCACACAACACCACCAATTCTCTTTTCATCACCTGTCTCTCCTTTGCATCGTGACCTGCTATTTAACGGCACTCGTCGGGTGCAGAAACGCGTCTCGAACACGGAGCACCACACATACTCACCATGATATGTGCAACCACAGGATCGTGCCCAATGTCGTCGAGAAAGAAACCCATCTCCCTGTCTCCGCTCCCACACAGCTCGGCGAAACACCAACCACGCCGCATACCAACCTGCGAGGCCCCAAACGACGCGGAATACACGGTCAGCCACGACCGAATCAACAACTTCCGACAAAATAGCGAAAATGGTGCAATTCCGTACTTCAGTGTCTGTTAATATACACATTATTGGGTGTTTTGTCAAGACAAAAATCATGGAAAGACACAGCCACTCGTCCAGAGGTGATGCACGACCCAATATGTACGACCCAACCAAACAGGTGTACAACTGGTGGGGCGCCGCAGTTGAGCGTGTTGTTCGTGCTCAGTGCCGCACCGGTGTTGTCAGGACAGCCTCGTACCCCCCAGCCGTGATGCCGGAGCCCCCTTCATGGCACGAATCGCCGGTCAACCGCGTACGCCCTTCGATCGCCGGGTGGCAGTCTCCGCCTTGCTCTCCTTGTTGTGGTTCTGGAGGAGCTTCATGGCCTTCTTGACATCGGAGACCTTCAGCACACCGGTGGTTCGCCCGCCCTTGCCGCCGGCGGTGCAATAGGCATAAGAGATATTGATGTGCCCTTTGGAGAGCTTCTCGGCCACGGTCGCCAACGCGCCTGACTTGTTGGCCAAGTCGACACACAGCACATCCGTCTCGTTGTAGGGCATATTCAGCTTCGTGAGGACTTCTCTGGCCGCCTCCGGTTTCTCGAACACAACACGCATGACGCCGTGCTCGGCCGAGTCCATCATGGTGATTGCGGTGATGTTGATCCTGGCCTTTGCAAACTCCCCGAGAACTCGGGCCAGCACACCAGGCTTGTTGACCATGAAAACCGAAAACTGCGGTGCGGTGTACATCCCCTTTGCCTTTCAAAGCGTAATTGCACCCATTCTCTGTTTGCGCTGTAGAGTCGCGGTCCGTCCCCGCCTGTGCCGACGGGAGGCAGATCCGTGGGAATCGTCCGCATTATGCGCGGCCACCACCGATCGTTCAACTCTATTGTTACGCGGACTGGGTGCGTGCGTTCGCCGACCCAACCGCGGATGCCATGCCTACAAACGGTGCCATCGGAATGATGGAAACAACGTTGAAACGACAACCCGGATGCCGATGCGTCCGGGTTGTCGCTTCAGACCGTCTACGACTGCTTTCTCGCGTCTGTCAGTCTATGGTCGATAAACGATCACCAGCTCAGCCGCTTTGGAAGGACTGCCTTCATAGGCCCAGAACCTGCGATTGTATGCACCGGAATCGCTTACCACATAAGCAATTACGAGCGCATTGCCCGGCGACCAGCCGGGCCGGTCGATCACCTCCTGGATCACAGAACGGATATCGGGGCTCTCGTACCAGGCGTTGGCCTGCCACACGACGCTGTCCCAACTCCAATCCTGGGAGGCCGTGGTCATCGTCAGGGCGCTCACACGGTGCTCGCTGGTAAACGAACCGGGGTTGTCTGCCGCTTCGGCGTAAAGCGCGGCAGCAATCCAGCCGCAAGTCCCCTCCGCATGGGCGCAAATCCGCAACGTCGCCCGTATGATTTCGGCACCCTGAGGCACCTCGACGCCGCAGAAACGCATGCCCGCCGTGTACTGGCCGATCGCCAGCGACGGCTCGCCAGGCCTCTGGAGGCTGCTCCACCTGTTGGCGTGCGCATCATCGTCGCCGGCCGCCACCCTGCAGATCAGTTCCACTTCGTTCACGACGGAGATGCTCACCTTCGCGACGTTCGAGGGTCCGCCGAACGGAGCCACCCCCCCATCGTCGGCGCGGAACGTGAAGCTGTCTTCTCCGGTCCAGCCACTGTCGGGCCGGTAGACCACCTGATTGCCGCCCTGCGCCAATGTGGCCGGCGCCGTCGTAATGGCCGAGCCGCCAGGTCGTTCCAGTTTGCCATGCCGGGGCAATGACACAATGGCATACGTCAGTTGCCCGGGCGGATTCGGCGAGCCGTCGTCCACGGCCGTGAGCGTAATCATCGCGGACGAACCGGCGCCGACACTGACCGCCGCATTCTGCGCGACCGGCGGCCCCACCTGCATGGATTCCAGCACAAATGTCCCGGAACCGGAGATGCGTTTGACCACCACCAGAGCGGAGCCATCGGAGGTCGGCGTATAGCTGACCGCCTCATTGGCGTCTGCCTGAGACGCCGTACTTGATGCAAGGACAACAGGCGTTCCCGTCTCGCTCGGCGTCCTGTCATACAGATACAGATCGAAATCCGCCGCTGCCGGAACGTCCAGCGACAGGTCGATGCCGGCGCCGGCGTTGAGATCGATGGTGGCCGCCCAGGCACGACGGTCCGCGATCCCGCCTCCCAGCGCGACGCTCACGGTGGTTCCCGGGGCATAAATGGAGCCGGCAGCCTCGACGGCGGCATCCGCGTTAATCAAGCCGTATCCCTCGTACCGATCCTTGCCGGCCGGAAAGCCTTCGGCCCCGGGGCCGTTGCGGTCCAGCGACGGATTGCGCTGCCTCCCCTGGCGGACATCATTCGTCTCCGTCGCGGTGGCACACAGCAGCATCTTCACCAGCCGCGGATGCCGGTCGGACGCAAAATCCCATGTGACCCCCGTCCGCTCCAGCGCCTCGATGACGAGGCCGGCGGCGCCGGCGACAAAGGGACTGGAGAACGATGTCCCCACGCCGCTGGCGTAATCGTTGGCTACCCGATCCGCGCTGCTCATTCCGTCGCACGTGCCGCTGTCGATCGACATGACGGCCGTGTACCAGTAGTCCCCACCGGGCGCAATCAGGTCGGGCTTGAAATCCTCCGAAGCATAGTCGCGCGGGTTGATGTACCCATATGCCGAGTAGTCCGTCAGTCGGTTTTCATCGTTGGATGCCCCCACGGTAATGGCCAAAGCCGCCCGAGCCGGATCGGCCATCTTGCGCAGAAGTTCGATTTCATCGTTGGCGCTGTTCCCCGCCGCGGCAATGACAACCACGCCACCGCGACAGGCCGTCATCACCTTGTCGCGAAGAGAGGCGTCTTCGATGGGAAATCCCAAGTCATCGTGGAGCCCGGCGCTGATATTGATGATCTTGACCTTCTTGGAGACCCGTTGCGCCACCAGGGCGTCCACGCCCATCGCGAATGCGTTCTGGTACGCTGCCCCATCCCTCGTTGCGACCTTGACGCTGGCGTAGTTGCAGCCCGGAGCAACGCCGCTGAAGGTGTTGAACCCGTCTCCTATGCCGGGATAGTAACGCACCAACGTCGTGATGACGACGCTGTCGAGGAGCATCTCGTTGAAGTTGACCAGCAAAGGCGAATAGACACTCTGGGTTGACGCGTAAAACGTGTTGGTCACGGAGGTCCCGGAGAGCCCTTCCTGTCCGTTGCCGATCCATTCGAGACCGTGCATTTCCGCGTCGCCCCTCAACCATGTCACAAGGTCAAACCTCGAAACCGGCCCGCTCCAGTAGGCCTGGGAGGTCATAGTAGCGGTGCCCGAGGGAAGACAGATCGGGTCGACGACGTGGGCCGGGTAGGGCCAGTCTTCCACATAGGTGTATCGAAGCTGCGACCGGTCCGCGCCGGCGCTCTGGCCGGTCCCCACCGCAACGCCGGCCACGCGGCTTCCATGACCGTTGTAGTCTACGGGATTGGGCTCGGGCTCTCCGCTGACGTCTTTCCAATAGGCACACCGTCCGTCCATATCCGCGTGTGTGCTATCCACGCCGGTGTCGATGAAACCGATGGTGGTGTTCGAGTTGCCTTTGAATCCCTGCGCGTGGCCGGCAAAGCCCCCCTTCCAGACGGGACGAACTCGCCCGGCCTGCGATGCAGCATCCATATACAGGTGCATCTGCCTGGCGGTCGGCGTCACAAGAACCAGCGTCGGCCCCATGGCCAACGGCAGCGAGTCGACCCGCCCCCGGGCGATCCGACCGTTCCAGCCGTACGAGACGGCCTGGTAGACGTAGCTGATCTGGCCACCCATGGCAAGGAATGTGTCAATCTGCTCCTGGGTCACTGGCTCGTCGAACACCAGCTCGACATCGACCATCGTCTCGCTCGCCAGCTCCCCGCCAAGTGTTCTGGCTTCCGCATACAGCGACGAGGGCAGCGTCGCCAGCTCGAAACCGCCCTCCAGCTCATCGTCAATGCGATTGCCATCCAGGTCGCTCTCGTAGGTCCCGCTGATCGTCGGTGGCACATCGGGCCACGGAGGAGGCGTCAACGCCTGCCCGCTCGCCACCTGCGCCACGGCTGCAAGAAACAGCACCAGCCACATTCCGGCGGACCAGGTCCGATAGAAACAGCCAGTGCGCACCTGCAATGCGACATCCCCACAGTAATTCTCGCCCAACCTGTACAGACTCATACTCCCTCCTTTGCACTATGAAATGGGACTAATGCGAACCGGGCTTGGACCCCGGGCCGTCTCCGAGAATAGCAGTCTCCCCATCCGGATTGTGGTGTCTTCGCCAGCCAAAAGGGCCTGTCTTCTCACTCTTCCTGTATCGCCGAGATCGTCCTGATACAAACCATCCGCCGTCGCCTTACCGACTATGATACCTGTTTCGACCCCTCCAGGTCAAGACGAATCTCACCCGCGCACGAGGGGAATTGCCCCCTCGATATGGGGGTTTCGTCCCGGCGCGCCGGGATGCTGCCATCGCCGCTCGGCCTACTGGTCCTCGAGAACCTCAGGCTCCGTCCGGACGGAGGTGAGGTCAAACGTCCCGGAGCCAAAAACATGTTTGACGACGAGCAGTACAGCGGCGTCCGAACCGGACGTGTAACTGAGGGTTTCACCCACTCCGGCTCCCGGATTCGCGCTCGACGCCAGCAAGACCGGAGTTCCGGAGGCACTGGGCGTCATGCTGTAGAGGTAGAGATCGAAGTCCCCGGTGTCCGGATTGTCCAGCGTTGCATCCATGCCGGCTCCTGCGGCGAGGTGAAGCGTCCGAGCCCAGACCCGCCGGTCGGCCGAGGTCGGTCCAAGCTCCGAACTGGCCGAGGTTCCGGGGGTGTACGTCAGGCTGACCGCCTCCACCGCTGCATCCGCATTGACCAGCCCGTACCCCTCATAGCGATCCTTTCCGGCGGGAAAACCGTCCGGCCCGTGAGAGGCACGTTGAAGCGTGGGATTGAACTGCCCGCTCTCGCGCCGGGCGTTCGTCTCCGACGCTGTGGCGCACAGGAGCATCTTCACCAGCCTGGGGTGTTTGTCCGAGTTGAAGTCCCACTGAATCCCCTGGCGTTCCAGGGCCTCGATGACCAGAGCCGCACAGCCGGCGATGAACGGGCTGGAAAAGGACGTACCCTGCGCGGCCGTGTAGTCGTGGGGTTCGCGGTCCGGGCCAAGACCGCCATCGGTCGTGCCGGTGTCGACGGACATGACCGCTGTATAGTAGTACGACCCTCCCGGCGCCACGAGGTCCGGCTTGTAGTCCTCCCCGGTGTACTTGCGGGGATCGCGAAATCCGTAGGTGGTGTACTCCGTCAAGGCGTTGTTGTCGTTGGAGGCTCCGGCGGTGATCGCCAGAGCGGCCCGGGCGGGGTCGCTCATCCCCCGCGCCTCTTCGTAGGACTCGTTGGCGCTGTTGCCCGCCGAGACAACGACGATCACTCCGTTGCGAACGGCCGAGGTGACCTTGTCGCGCAGCGACATGCTCTGGACGGGCAGTCCCCAGGCGTCCACCAGTCCGGCGCTGAAGTTGATGATCTTGACGTTCTTCTCCGTGCGGCGGACCACGAGGTCATCGACGGCGGTATCGAACGCATCCCCATAGGTCATCCCGTCCTTCATCGCCATCTTGATGGCGGCGAATCGGCAACCCGGCGCTACGCCGCAGAACGTGTTGAACCCGTCGCCTACCGCCGGATACGGAGACACCCGATTGACGATGGAGACATTGTAGAGATAGTCGTCGTCATAGTCAGCCAGGATCGGGGCAAATGTCTGCCCCTCAGTGGCGTCGAATGTGTGACTCACCGTCAGTCCGGAGGTCCCCTCTGTGCCGGTCCCAATCCACTGCGGACTGTCCAGGAGGGTCCCCGCATTCCAATAGATGTGATCCAGCCAGGCGGACGGCCCGTCCCAATAGGCCCATGATGTCACGGTAACCGGACCGGCCGGAAGCGAAATCGGCTCGACCACGTGAAGCCAACTGAACGACTCCAGCGAATAGGTATAACGAAGATCGAACGTCTCGGCGCCGCCGCTGGCGCCCGTACCCAGAGCCACGCCGGCAACGAGACTGCCGTGCCCGTAGTAGTCGACCGGATCGGGCTCGTAATCGCCGCTGATGTCATTCCAATAGACACACCGCCCGGCGAGGTCCATGTGCGTGTCGTCCACGCCGGTATCCACGATGGCGATGGTGGTGTTCGGGTCGCCCTGGAAGCCGGCGACGCTGCCGGCGAATCCCGGTTGCCAGACCGGACGCACCCGGGCAATCTGCGTCGCCAGATCCATGTGGAGGCGGATCTCGCAGGTCTTGGGCGCCACCAGAACAAGCGTCGGCCCCATGGCCGAAGGAAGCAGGCTGACACGGTCCAACGGAATGCAGCCGTTCCAGCCGTAGGAGACGGCCTGGAACATGTGGGTGATCTCGCCGCCCAGTTGGCCGAACGCATCGATCTGCTCCTGGGTCACCGGCTCGTTGAAGATCAGCTCGACGTTGAGGCTCGTCCCGGCGCGCCGGGAGAGCGCCCCGAGCGATCGACTCGTCTCATACAGCGCCGATGGCCCGAAGGTCAGGGCGGCGCTGTCCAGTTCATCGTCGACGTGGTTGCCGTCCAGGTCATTCGGATAGACGCCGCTGATTACCGGCGCGACCGCAGGCGCCGGCGGAGGCGTGAAGCTCGTAGGATGGGCTTGGGCCCATGCTGAATGGCCCATACCCGCCAGCAGCAGAAAAACAGCGGTCACGGGCAGTAAGAGCGCTCCCTTGTGGACCCTTCCATACAGATCGCGGCGTGAAGCAGACCAACGCATGCTCTCCTCCTATCAGAAGTACAAGCCGTCCTCGAACACGTGACCGGGATCGAATCCCGGCGCGCCGGGACTCCCAGACGTTCTCTATGGCACCTCGAGCGCAAGGAGTGTCTCGGGCCGCGCACCTCCGTTGATCCAACCGCCCGCCGCATGCCATCCCACAGCCAACGCGACCTCGACCTTATGATACACTTCTTCCGGGCATCAGGTCAACCCAAAACCCCATATCCAGACAGCAAATTCGGCCGCAGGGGGACATGGGGGATCGGATGGGCTGAAGTTCGGCGGGTGACGGGGTGATCCACCTCTTGGCCGCAGTGCTGAATGCGACAGGTCTCAATCGGCTGATTCACGCAGCGCCGTCTGCCGGTCGGGGTAGAAGGCGAAGATCCGGTCGAGGTTGGTGATCCGGAAGACGCGATGCAACTGGGGGTCCAGGCCACAGACGGCCACCTGCCCCCCGTGCTGCTTCACGTGGCCGCGCGCCTCCAGAAGCAGCCCTAACACCTGAGAGGAAAAGAACTTGACGCCGGAAAAGTCAAAGATGATCTCTCGCGGAGGATGCTCTTGAACGTACTGATTGACGCGGGACGAGGCGTCCGTGATCTGCTCGACGTCGCTGACACAATGGCTCGTAAACGAGACAACAGCGACGTCGCCTTCCCTGACGATATCCACGCTTGAGATGGTTTTCATATCTTCTTCCTGCCCGGATCGACCTCAGCCGGGCATTATCCCACACTGATACCACGATGTCGAGCCTCTTGTTCACCTCTGGCTCGACGGCGCGATCGATGGTATAAAACCATAGTTGGATGCCAGAGCTGCTGTCGGGCCGCCAAGAGGACCCATGAGAATAGACCGAATCAGGAAGATCGGAAGGGCAAGATCGCAGACGTGCAGGGACATTCTGCGACTGGCCCGCCTGGACGACCTGCTCAGCCAGGCCGGAGCGGTGATGATGCGCGCCAGTCCCAAGGCCACCCTCTGGACGGCGGGTATCGCGGTCTCGGGCCGGCTGGCCAGCTATCTGGGTCTGCCCGGATTCACGCGGATCGAGGCCCTGTTGGCGCCGGTCGTCGTCGGGGGCGGGCTGCTCGCCTTGGGCGCTGCGATGCGATATGTCCCTCGTGCCCTGTCCGGACGGCTGGCCACCATCGCCGAAGCCAACGACCTGAATCTCATGGAGGACTACCGCAAGTCAGAGGCGCACGACCACCTCAACATCCTTTGGGACAGGGTCTTTCGGCACGAATCGACGATTCGATATAGCCCCGCCGAGCAACAGGCGGAACGCGATGCGATCAACTCCGCCAGACAGCGCGTGGAGCAGACGGTTCGTCTTTGGGACGACGCACTTCGCAAGACGCTTGGCATCGAGTCCGACCGGGATGTGGCCGATGTGGTCGCCGCGGTGATGAGCGAACGGCCTCTGCACAACAATCTGGAGAAGTCGCGTGAAGGCTTCGTTGCCTCGGCGCTCTACGCACTGAGGCACAGCCGGCCTCAGTCGAGCGAGGCCTACGACATCGGCTTTCACCTGAACCTGTACGAGGACTTCTGCGACGGCGCGTATTTCGACCCGAGCGACACGAAGATCCCTGAGCAATATGCCGGCAACGTGTCGCTGACCGCCGTCAGACGCGAGGCGAGGTTCGGCCGGATCGACAGCCTGCGTCAGGTCCCCCGACTGGCCCTCTCGAAGTTCTGGTTCTTCCTGATCACACGCGAGATGGCGATGGAAGCCGGCCGGGCCGTCCTGCTGCTCAACAGCAAGTACGGAACGGAAGCCTTCAATTCCCAGGTCCTGTTCTGGCCGGGCGAGGAAGACGCCGAATGGCTCGCGGCTTTCGCAGGAGCCAGGGCCGACGTTCTGGCCTTCCGCAAATCCATCTTCTCCACCGTGCTGGGCAGGGATTACAGCAACGCGGTCTGCACGCTCGAAAGGGCCTTCCTGCCCTGCTTTGAGTTCGCCACCGAACTGCGAATCCGATACGATCCGGAGTACTGCGACGGGACTCTCAACTCGCCCGACACCGACAGCGGGCAAAACGTCGCCGACAGCCTGGTCGGCGACCTTCAGGCGCTCGGGTACGGCGAGAAGGAGGTGGTCCGCGCGCAAGCCCACGCAGACAGGATCAAGCGCGAGCAGACCGCCTTCGTCGAGTACCTCTCGGCGCGACCCCGAGGCCTGTCGGGAGAGATTCTGTCGGACGGGCCGGCACTGCGTGCGGCGAAAATTGCCTTTCACATCGACAAGGACGGCTTGAAGAAGACGTTTCAGGCGACGGATGTGCCGGGACGCGAGGCCCTGATCGACCGGCAGATCGAGCAGGCCGTCGCGGGAAAGGCGACCTGCAGCGAGCGTCTCGTAGCCCTCCGACTGCACCATCAACTGACTCTGCTACAGCTTAATGGCTACAAAGCCCTCGCCCGCCGGCTGGCCTACGAGCCGGCCTGAAAAGCCCGGACCCACGAGCCACAGGGACCTTGTTCAGGCCCGCAGGGGACCAGCCTGCCTGCCCGATAGAGAACAAGAGCCGCGAGCGGGTGATCGCGTCCGCCGACCGTTGAAGCGAAGCCATCGATCGGGTATCATGAACGCTGTAGCATGCGGGGCAGTGCGTCCGTCTACTGCACATATGGAAAGGGTGTCAGATGGGTACTCTCAAGTATTCGCTTGTGGCCTTTGCACTGGCGTCTCTGTGCGTCAGTGCGTCAGCGCGTGTCCTGTACTTCGAGGATTTCGAATCTTTCGACGCGGGCGTCGTTCTCCATGAGCAAGCCGGCTGGGAAGGCTGGTATGGGGATGCGGGAGCCGCGGGGATTGTGTCCGACAGGTACGCCTTCCGCGGCACGAAATCGGTCGAGATCGACGGCAGCGCGGATGCGGTTCGGGTTCTTGACATCACCGAGGGCAAGTGGGTGCTCACCGCGATGCAGTACATTCCGTCGGGGACCAGCGGAGTCACCCGGTTCCACATGCAGAATACATACCGTAATGGCGACATCGGTCGATCGGTGCAATGGTTCTTCTCGCTGAGCGACGGCAGGATCGGGGACGATTATGACCCCAGCGCGTCCGCGAGGATTATCTACGACGAGTGGATCGAGCTGAAACTGGTCATCGATCTGGACAACGATCTGCTGGAGCAGTACTGCAACGGCGCGCTGTTTTCCACGCGCGCGTGGGTCTACAGCGGAACGTCGCAGATTCAGAGCATCGACCTGTTTGGCAACGGCGCATCTTCCGTCTACTATGACGACATAAGAATCGAAGACTATCTCTCAAGTCTGGTGAAGGCACACGATCCCAGCCCCCAGAGCGACGCGGTTGATGTGCCGCGTGACGTCGTGCTCCGCTGGGCAGCGGGCCGACTGGCGGACACACACGATGTGTACTTCGGCACAAGTGCCGAGGACGTGTCCAATGCCGACCGGTCCGGTCCTCTGGGGGTTCTGGTCAGCACAGGCCAAAGCGAGGCGAGCTTTGACGGCGAGGGTCTTCTCGATTTCGGCCTCACCTACTACTGGCGGATCGATGAGGTCAATGCCGGTCCGGACAATGCCATCTTCAGAGGCGACGTCTGGAACTTCACGACCGAGCCATTCGCCTATGCGGTCGAGAACATCATCGCGACCAGCAACGCCACTTCCGAAGCGGGCGCCGGGCCTGCGAACACGGTCAACGGGTCCGGGCTGGACGCCGACGACCGGCACTCGACCAAAAGCACGGACATGTGGCTGGGCCTGCCTTCCGGCGGCGAGCCGGTCTGGATCCAGTACGAGTTCAGCCGCGTGGTTCAGTTGCATGAGATGTGGGTCTGGAACTATAACGCCGAGTTCGAGCTGGTCCTCGGCTTCGGGATCAAGAACGCCACGGTCGAATACTCTGAGAATGGCACGGACTGGACGGCTCTGGGCGACAAGGAGTTCACCCGGGCGACGGCCAAGGCCACGTATCTGGCCAACACGACGGTGGCATTCGGTGGGGTCCCGGCCAGATACGTCCGGCTGACCGTCAACAGCGGGTGGGGTCCGATGGGCCAGTTCGGCCTCAGCGAAGTTCGGTTTCTGTACATACCGGCCCACCCCCGCCAGCCGCAGCCGGCCGACGGCGATGCCGACGTGGAGATCAACACCACTCTGAGCTGGCGCAGCGGTCGCCAGGCCGTCTCACACGAGGTCTATCTGGGCAGCGATCCGGAGACCCTCTCGCCGGCCGGCACGGTCAGCAACGCCGCGTTCGTTCCGGGCGATCTTCAGTTCGCCAGCACCTATTACTGGCAAGTCGTCGAAGTCAACCAAGCGGATGCCGTGACGGCGTGGGCCGGCGACGTATGGTTTTTTTCGACCCAGGAGTATGCGTTGATCGACGGATTTGAGACATACAACGACGATGTCGACGCCAAAACGACGATCTACGACACCTGGCTCGACGGCTGGACCAACGACACTGGCGCCACCGTCGGCTATTTCAACGCACCCTTTGCCGAGCGGAAGATCGTGCACAGCGGCAAGCAATCCATGCCGCTGGCCTACGACAATTCCACGGCACCGTTCTACTCCGAGGCCGAACGGACCTTCGACCAGGCCCAGGACTGGACGGTCGGCGGCGCCGATAGTCTGAGCCTTTACTTCCGGGGCAGCCCCACGAACTCCCCACAGACGCTGTATCTCACGTTGGAGGACAACGTCGGACACGCCGCAACGGTCAGCCACGGAGACCCGGAGGCCGTCCTGGCCGCCGAGTGGCAGCAATGGCGCATTCTGCTGGACCAGTTCGCAGGCGTAGATTCGAGTCGGATTCAGAAGATGGCCGTCGGCATCGGCAGCCGGACCAGCCCGACCGCCGGTGGAACCGGTATCGTCTATATTGATGACATCGGCTTCGGCCGCCCTGCTGCCGCCGATTGAGCTCGGACTTCGGCAGAACCAGCATCGTCTGTGTTGATGACATCGGCTACGCCCCCTCTGTTGCCCAATAGCGACGAAGAACCGGCTTCTGCCCGCAATTCTCCGCGGATTTCAGGGGTCTGGGGCCACGCGGCACAGGCCCCAGTCATCTCCCGCGCACCGGACCATCCCGGGCGCCGACGAAACCCGCGCTTGGCGTATGTGATTTTGCTTGATTCCGAACGACGGCATAGCATAAAATAGACTGAACATGTCTTGTGGCTGATGTTGGTGTCGGACCGTGGAAGCGGTGTTTCCGCTCGAGGAGGAGTCACCACAGTGGCAAGCGCAGTCGCATTTCGCAGCCTGTTATTCCCCTCTATCGCCGCAGTGGTATGACGATCGGTGTTCTTCGTGTTCGAACATAGCGTTGCACGTTGAAGTCGCGGTATGCTTTGAAGGAGAACGACCATGGGCAAGATGTTGGAAGCGTGGAAACTGTGCGTCCTCGTGGTAGGCGTGATGGCCGGTCCTGTCGTGTACGCCGGAGATCCTACGCTGGTCGGTTGGTGGGAATTCGATGAGGGAGCGGGGACGACCGTCCGGGACTCCAGCAGCTACCGGCACGACGGCGCCCTCGTGGGCGACCCTCAATGGGTGACGGGCCAGATCGGGTCGGGCGCCCTGAGCTTCGACGGCTCGGGCGGTTTGGTGGAGGCACCCGAGAGCTCGGTGCTTGACATCGACAACGCCCTGACCATCACGGCATGGGTGAATCTGGACAATCTCACGACGTACTACTTCGTCGCCTGCAAGTCACCCAGCGGCACCGCGGGGTCGAACTTCCCCGGCAACTACGAGTTCCGCGTCCAGGTGACCGATGGTCTGCTGCAGTTCGGTTACCAGAACACACCGGCGGAGGTCTATGCCTTCCACACCTCCACGACGGCGATCGCAGCGGGGCGGTGGTATCACGTGGCTGTGACGCTTCTGAAGGGTGGCCAGGTGGAGTTCTTCATCGACGGGGTGTCAGGCGGCGCGACTGCTCAAACAGCGGAGTTCGGCATCCTGAACGATGAGCCGATCCGCATCGGCGGGCGCAAGGACAACTACTCGTACTTCGATGGCCTGATCGACGATGTTCGCATCTACAGCCGGGTTCTGACGGCTGAGGAGTTGGCTGACGTCATGCTCGGCAAGGGGCCCAATGCGGAACTGGCCGACGAGCCCCGTCCGGCCGATGAGGCGACGGACGTGCCGCGAGATACGGTTCTGGCCTGGGAGCCGGGTGAGTTCGCGGCGACGCACGACGTGTATTTCGGCACCGCGTTTGACGACGTCAACG
>CAZOFX010000002.1:0-115700 GCA_964579055.1 uncultured Pirellulales bacterium | reverse complement strand
GCGTGGACGGCAGCGGCTCGGGCCTGCTGTTTGTGGACGACATCCGTCTGTATCGCGTCGCCCCTGAGGTGGTGCTGCCGGTCGATCCGGGCGCGGCCGGTCTGGTGGCCTCGTACTCGTTCGAGGGCAACGTTCAGGACGGCTCGGGGAACGGTCGCCACGGCACGGCGTTCAACGATCCGGCGTACGTCGCCTCGCGCGCCGGCCAAGGGCAGGCGATCAACTTCGACGGTTTCGCCGACTATGTCGAACTGCCGATCGGTCCACTAGTGAGCACGTTAACGGATTCGACGTTCGCCACCTGGGTGAGCTTTCCGAATACCGGCGGTGCCTGGCAGCGGGTGTTCGACTTCGGTACAAGCAACACCGCCGGCTATATGTTCCTGTGTCCTCGCATCCCGACCGGTCCGGTTCGGTTCGGGATCACCCCGGCCGCTGGCGGTGACGCCGAGTCCGTCGTCAATACGCCGAATGAACTGCCGACGGATGGCTGGCATCATCTGGCGGTCGTGATCGACAGTGCGACGATGACCGTGCAGATCTATGTCGACGGGACCCTCGCTGCCAGTGGACCCACCGAGACGCTTCCCACCGATCTGGGCAACACGACCCAGAACTGGCTGGGCCGTTCGCAGTATGCTGCCGATGCTTATCTGGCCGGTTCGCTGGATAACTTCCAGGTTTACGACCGAGCGCTATCGGCCTCCGAGGTGCGGTACCTGGCCGGCGACCGGTAACGGACGCATCCCTGGCGCTTCAGCGCACAATCAACCGGGCCTGTGCCACCCCAGCACAGGCCCGGTTCATTTCGTGGCATGGAAGACGTGTCGGGTCAGTTGCTGCTGTTGAGCCCGATCTGCACGTTGCCTTCGGATTCGTTGGCGATCCGCGCACTGCCCGTGAACACGTTCTCGGCGATGACGGCGCGGCGAACGGCCTTGCCCAGTCGAATTGGCGGACGGTCCTGTCGAAATTCGCAGCCGCGAATGAGGATGGTGCCGCTCTGGACCTGAATGGCGGGCAGGTCCCCGTTCTTGCCGCCCCACTGGGTGAAGGTGCAGTCGCCGAAGCCGACCGTTCCGTTCCCGGCGATCCTGGCAATTTGATTACACGGACCCCAGAAGGCACAGTTGACGAAACGCGCGCTGCCGGTGTTGTCCTTTCCCACATCGATCATTGTGGGGTCCGGCCCGTGGAACGACACGAACTCGCCGTTGGTGATCAGCAGGCCGAAAGGAGCGCACTGGTCCACGACCAGAGCGGTCTGGCAGTCATCAGCGCCGATGCCGAGAAAGTTGCCGTTGCAGACGCCGCTGTCGCTCTTGATGAAGCGATAGCCGACCTTGTAACCGAAGCAGAAGGTGTTGTAAACATACTGCCAGTCAGAGCGGCCGAAGAGGAACGCTTCTCCGTTTTCCATCTGCCACTGGAACAGCTTGGGCTTCATGCTCCACCACGGATTGAAGTGAACGTTCTCGATGCGCCCGATGTCGTAAATGGAATCGACGAGGATGCCGCGTCGCAGCGGCTGGCCGTGCACGTCGCGGATGAGGTGCCGTTCGTTTCGCGTTGCGTCGATCCCGTTGTAGGGGTTGAGCATCTCGACGGCCAGCACCGCCGGGTTCTTGCCTCGCATGGCGATGGCCCAGGGGTACGGCGCCGGCTCGGCGTCCGCGTTCTGGTTGGGATAGTACAGGACAACGCCTTTGAGCGTGCTGTTGGTGTTGAGCGTGATGAAGGCGGGGCCTTCCTCCCGCCCGGCCCCTTCGGTGACCAGAAACGTGGTGCCGTCGTCGGTGGGCTTGGGCAGGCCGGCGTCCCGCAGGCCGTTGTGCGCGGGAACCGACGTCCACATACCCGCCAGCGTCACGGCGCCGGGCACGTTCAGATGGCCGGCGAAGAGGTAGTTGCCGCGCGGCGCGTACACGGTGCCGCCGCCGGCCTGACCGACCGTGTCGAGAGCCTTCTGGAATGCGGCGGTGTCATCCGTCCTGCCGTCGGCGACCGCGCCGAATTCGCGGACGTTGACGGTGTCGGCGATCGCGGATTGCGGCGGTTGCTGAGCGCCCGCGGCGACACCGAGCAAGAACAACCCTGCAAGAACTGAGATGACCGGTGATGTGAGGCCCCTGGTTCTCTTGCGTCTATTACGCATCTTTCTTGCTCCTTGTATTCTGCGCTGCTCCAGGTCGAATCGATGCGATCAGTGTACCGGATTGCGGGGGGAAGAGACAGCCTTTCGTCTTTGGTGATGTGCCGTGTCGGGGGGATCGGTTTTCTGTTGACCGTGCTGCGGGCTGTGGCGAGGATGGGGTTGTGAATGGCCAGAGCCGCAATACAGCGAAAGGAAGGATGTCCATGAACAGGCGCGCGGTGTGTTTGATTCTCGTCTCTACAGTGTTTTCAAGTATGGGGCTGTTGGCGGGCGAGCGGGAGACGGTCCGGCCCGTCGATCACGGTCGGGCCCTGGTCAATCCCCAGATGGGCTGGACGATGCACTTCTACTCGAACATCATCACGAACTACGGGTCCAAACTGGCGCCGTCCGACACGCTGGACGATTTTCCGGGTCTGTCGTGCGCGTACCTGCGTGTCCCGTGGTCGTTCCTGGAGCCGGAAGAAGGGCGGTTCAACTGGTCGCTGCTCGACACGCCCGCGCAGCGATGGATTGACAAGGGCCGGCAGATTGCGCTGCGGATCAGCAGCACGGAGTCGTGGATGCGCTGGGCGACGCCGCAGTGGGTCCACGAGGCCGGCGCCCAGGGCTACAACTTCACGGTGGGCAAAGGCGTCGATCCGAACGGGCCCTATTGGGAGCCCGACTACAAGGACCCGGTCTTCCTCGACAAGCTGGACCGTTTTCTGGCCGCGATGGCGAAACGCTATGACGGCAATCCGAACGTCGCGTTCATCGACATCGGCTCGTTCGGCGTCTGGGGCGAGGGCCACTCGTGGGCCAGCTCGAAGCTGCCGTTCGATTTCGAGGCTCGCAAGGCCCACGTCGATCTGTACTGCAAGCATTTCCGGCAAACGCTGCTGGCGATCAGCGATGATTTCGCCGGCTCGGGCGAGCCGGGGGCGCATCTTCCGATCACCGACTACGCGCTGTCCAAAGGCGTGACGTTGCGGGACGACAGCATCTGCGTGCAGGCTCCGCCTCGCTCGTGGTTCCACGCGGAACTGGCCCAGGCGTTCTGGCCGAAGCTGCCGGTTGTCCTGGAGCATGAGCATTACGGTCCCTCCAAGGCACGCGGCGCCTGGGGCGACGGCTCGCTGCTGCTGCGCTCGGTGGAGGAGTATCACGCCAGCTACATGTCGATCCACTGGTGGCCCCGCATCCTGCTGGAGGAGAACCGCGAGATCATCGACAGGATCAACCGCCGGATGGGCTACCGGCTGCAACTGCGAGAGGCGAGCTTCCCGCGAGAGGTCCGCCTGGGTGAGCCCTTCACGATCGAGACGACATGGGCCAACGCCGGAGTTGCGCCGTGCTACCCTGGCGGCTTCATCGGTTTTGCGTTCAAGGATGACAAGGGGGGTATCGTCGCCGCGTTTGCCGATGAATCGTTCGACGTCAGGGATCTGGAAGTAGGGCCGCCCGGAGAAACGCCGACGCAGAGCATTACGTCACGCTTGATCGTGGCGGAGAAGACCTACGGTTTCGCTCCGGCCACCGAACCGGGGGTCTACGATCTCTACGTCTCAGTCGGCCAGCGCGATGCCACACCGACGATCGCACTGCCTCATGATGGTGACGACGGCCACCGCCGCTACAGGATCGGAGCCGTGACGGTCCTGCCCCGCGCCGACTGAGTTGTCGATGGGCAGGTCCTTCGCTGTCGCTCGCAGGGAAAGGCACAAACCACGGCTTTGTCATTCCGACCGAAGGCCTGCCAAAGGCTGGCCGCAGCGGAGGAATCTGGTTACGATCAGAAGCGCGTATCGCCTATGGCCAGACCCCTCGGCTGCACTTCGTTCCGCTCGGGGTGACAAAGGCATAACCTGCGAAGATGCCTCCCGAGTCGTTCAGATCTGCGAGTAGTCGGCGGGCTTGAGGTACAGGTTCGTGATCCCGCAGAGGATCTCCTTGTCGGCGTATTCCGGCATCGAACTGAGCTGCTTCCATTCCGGATCGCCGACGAACTGCTTCCAGTTGGCTTGGCGTTCGTCCATGCTGTTGAAGACCAGCATGTAGGTCAGGTTCGGCATCTTGTCGCCCGCCAGGGTCTGGCCGAAGAAGACAGGGTTCAGGCCGGTCCTGCGGAAGATGTCGATTTCGGCGGTGTTGAACATCTCGATCTTCTTCAGTCCGGTCTTCTCGCTGGGACTCTCGTAGGTCCGCAGTTGAAACACGCGACCCGGCGCGTCGAGCGGTGTCTCCAGGTGAGGCATGCCCTCGAAGGCGCTCATGAGCTGGACCTGCATGCGCTTGTACGCCGGTGCGCTGGCCGGAGCGTTCAGGAACGCGGCGCTGGCCTGCAAGAATTCCTCATCCTGTGAAAGTCTCTGTGTGAGCGATGCAAACGACGCCAGAGACTTGTGGCGGAGCAACACGTAGATCGGGCTGAGCCCCTCCCACGGATAGAACACGCCTACGGGTTCGACACCCGCCCGGTTCAGAGCGGGAATGGCGGCCTCTTTGGCGAACGTGTCGAAGCCGGCTTTCTGGGCCTCGGTTTCGATCTCGTACCGCCGCAACTCGAAGTACTCCGTCGCCATTGCCTCTGCCGCTTCAGTCCGCAGGCGGGCCACTCGCTGGCGGTAGGCCACCTCGCTCTCTCCCGGAATCTTGTTGGTTGACGGGCCGGCTCGGAAGCGCGCCAGCCGCTGGCGATAGGCCACCTCCGATTCACCAGGGAGCCGTTGCGGCAGGTTGGCCTGGGCGTAGGCGGTCCCGGCGGCCAGCGCCGCCAGGCCGGTGGCACACGAGGTTCGCAGGAATTCACGTCTTTGCATGATCTGTCTCCTCTCATTTCCCAGGGATATGTGATTGCCATGACATACATGCAAGTATACGATGGATCTTCGGATACCACAACTCGCATGGCGATCGATTGTTGCATGCGTGCCGGGAATTGTGTTATCCTCTGAAACGTTGAAAATCGACGGCATCCATCGCAAATGAATCACGTGTCGCGCGTTTGAGGGGAGATGTCATGGACGATGAACAAAAGGATTCGGGCAGCAGCACTCGCGTACTTTCCATCGATGCACTCCGAGGGTTCGACATGTTCTGGATCATCGGAGGCGGGGCCGTCTTCGAGAGCCTCGTGAAGATCTGGCCGGGCCCCGTGACCGAGACGATCCACCGGCAGTTGGAGCACGTCGTGTGGGAGGGGTTTCGCTTCGAGGACCTGATCTTCCCCACGTTTCTGTTCCTGGTCGGGGCGGTGATGCCGTTTTCGATCTCGCGGCGGCTGGAGAAGGGCCATAGTCCCGCCGCCATCCATCTGCACGTGATCAAGCGGACGGTTGTGCTGCTGCTGCTTGGCCTGATTCTCAACGGACTGCTGCGATTCGACTGGGCTACGATGCGCTGGCCCGGCGTCTTGCAGCGGATTGCATTGGCCTATTTCTTCGCCGCGCTGATCGTGATTCATACAAGATGGCGCGCCCAGGCCATCATCATCGCCGTCGTCCTGTTGGCGTACTGGGCGGTGTCCGTGCTGATTGCCGCTCCCGGTTTCAGTGCGGGCGACCTTACCATGCAGGGCTGCCTGTCGTCGTACATCGACCAGCAGTTGATCCCCGGTGAGCTCTACTATGGATACGGGGACAACGAGGGGATCATCTCGACTTTTCCCGCTGTCTGCACGGCGTTGCTGGGCGCGCTGGCGGGCCAGTGGCTGCGCTCCAATCGCTCGGGCTCGCGCAAGACGGCCGGCCTGGCCCTGGCGGGCGTGGTTTGCCTGGCTGTCGGCTATCTCTGGGGCCTGGTGTTCCCGATCATCAAGATTCTCTGGACCAGCTCCTACGTGCTGTATGCGGGCGGGTGGAGTCTGCTCCTGCTGGCCCTGTTGTACTGGGTGATCGACGTGCTGGGCTTCAAGAAGTGGGCGTTCTTCTTCGTCGTGATCGGCATGAACCCCATCACAGTCTACTTCCTGGACGGCTTCGTCAACTTCGACGGCATCGCCGAGTTCTTCCTGAACGGCGTGGCCAACCACGCAGGCCTGTACGCCGCATTGATCCTGCCGTTGGGTGCACTGATGGTCCGATGGCTGTTGCTGTGGTTCCTGTATCGTCACAAGATCTTCTTCAAGGTGTAGTCCCAAGTTTCGATTGGAGTCTGTCGCATGATTCGACCTGTCCTCTCGACAAGGCAGTGCGCGGTTCGTCTGTGCCTGGGCGTGCTCTTGCCTGCTGCGGCCATCGCACAGAACCTCACGCCGGTAGGCAAGCCGGTGACCTCTGCACAAGTCCAGAAGCAGTTCGCCGACCCGCCGCGCGAGTACAGCTCTGCGCCGCTATGGGTCTGGAACGACATGCTCACGGAGGAGCAGATCGCCGACACGATGGCGGACCTGGCGGGCCAGAAAGTCAGGCAGGTCTTCGTGCATCCGCGGCCGGGTCTGATGACACCGTATCTGTCGGACGACTGGTTCCGTCTCTGGAGGGTCGCGCTGCGCCAGGCTGAGAAGCTTGACATGAACGTGTGGATCTACGACGAGAACTCGTACCCTTCGGGTTTTGCAGGGGGGCTGGTGCCCGAGGCGATGCCCGAGTCGCGCGGGAAAGGGCTGGCGTTGCACGAGGTCCAGACGCCGGCAGGCGTCGACGACAGCACCATCGCAGTCTTTCGTCTGACTGATTCCGCCTACGAGAACATCACGCAGCGAATCCGATCGGGAGAGGAATTCCCTGACGGGCGCTATCTCGTGGCGTCACTGCGGCTGGCCCAGCCCGGCGGCTGGTTTGGGGGTAAGTGGTACGTCGATCTGCTCAAGCCGGGCGTCACCGAGAAGTTCATCGAGATCACGATGGAGCGGTATCGCCGCGAGATCGGCGACCAGTTCGGCAAGCGCGTCCCGGGCTGGTTCACCGACGAGCCGCACCTGGCGCCGGCCGGCGGACTGCACTGGTCCGACGGCCTGCCCGAGCGGTTCGAGAAACGTTGGGGATACGACCTGATCGAGCATCTGCCTTCGCTGGCGCAACCTGTCGGCGACTGGAAGCGGGTGCGTCACGACTACTACAGCCTCCTCCTGGAGCAGTTCATCGAGCGATGGGCCAAACCCTGCTACGAATACTGCGAGGAGTACAACCTGGAGTTCACGGGCCACTACTGGGAGCACGGCTGGCCCGACGCCGGACATGGCGGCGACAACATGGCGATGTACGCCTGGCATCAGCGTCCGGCGATCGACATCCTGATGAACCAGTACCGCGAGGATGTCAACGCCCAGTTCGGTAACATCCGTGCTGTCAAGGAGCTTTCCAGCGTCGCCAACCAGCTCGGACGCACGCGTACGCTCTGCGAAGCCTACGGCGCCGGCGGGTGGGACCTGCGCTTCGAGGACATGAAACGCATCGGAGACTGGCTTCTCGTTCTTGGCGTCAACACGCTGGACGAGCACCTGTCTTACATCACGATCCGCGGCGCGCGCAAGCGGGACCATCCGCAGTCGTTCTCCTATCACGAGCCCTGGTGGGACGCCTACCACGTGATGGCCGAATACTTCACGAGACTGTCGCTGGTCATGTCACAGGGCCGGCAGGTCAACCGTATCCTGGTGATCGAGCCGACCACGACGACGTGGATGTATCAAGGCGCGACGACCCCGCCGGGCCGGCTCAAGGAGGTCGGCGACCGCTTCCAGGCGTTGCTCATGGATTTGGAACGTGCCCAGGTCGAATACGATGTGGGCTGCGAGGATATCATCGCCCGGCATGGTTCGGTCGAAGGCGCGCGATTCCAGGTGGGGCATTGCTCCTATGACACGGTAGTCCTGCCTCCTCTGACCGAGAACCTCGATCTTCCCATGATGACTCTGCTGGAGGCGTACGCGCAGGCTGGTGGCGCAGTGGTGTGCTGCGGCGACGCTCCGGCGTTTGTGAACGGATCGCCGTCGGATCGCGGCCAGGCTCTGGTGAACAAGGCCGGCTGGAAACGTGTCGAGACGAAGGACGTCCCTGAGTTGTTGCTGGCCCGGTCGGACGATGGATTTGTTATCGAGCGACAGAAAGGCGACAAAGGCATCCTGTTCCACCACCGGCGCCAGGTCAAGGATGGACAGTTCGTCCTGCTGGTCAACACGAGCATCGAGTCGTCATCGGCCGGAACGATCCATTCCGCCATGAAGGGCGCCCGTCAGTGGAACCTCAGCACAGGTGAGATCGAGTCTTATCCATTCCAAGAGACCGACCGGGGAATTGTCGCCGGTTTCGAGTTGCTCCCATCCGGCAGTCTGCTGCTGTTCCTCTCAGAGAAGACCGTCAAGCCACTGAAGAAGCCGGGTCTGGATCTGACCCTGACCGCTGCGCTTCCGGGAACGACGCAGGTCCAGAGGCTTCAGCCGAATGTTCTGACGCTCGACTACGTCGACATCACCGCCGGCGGCGAGACGCTCAACGACATCTACTTCTATCGTGCTAATCAGTTCGCATTCCAGAAGAACGGCATGGAACGCAATCCGTGGGACAGCGCTGTGCAGTTGCGTGACGGACTGATTACGAAGACGTTCCCGGCCGACAGCGGATTCACCGCCAGCTACAAATTCACGATCGAGCAGGCGGTGCCTCAGAACCTCGCCATCGTCATCGAGCGGGCCGACCTCTACACGATCACCTGCAACGGCCGGCCGGTGTCGGCTAAGCCGGACGGCTGGTGGCTCGACAAGGTGTTCGGAAGGATCGACATCGCCAAGGCGGCGAAGGTCGGCGAAAACGTCGTAACCATCAAGGCGCAGCCCTTCACGATCTATCACGAGCTGGAGCCTGCGTACGTTCTGGGAGATTTCACGCTCAAGCCTTCCGATTGTGGATTTGTGATTGTGCCCGACAAGCCGCTGGAGATTCTGAAGCCCGAGACAAGCCTTGCCCACAACGTCAATCCCGACGGCACGATGTGGCTCAGCGGAGGCATCGGCTATCAGGGCGGCGTCGAGGACCGAGCGCCGTTTGTGGAGTTTGACCTCGGCACGCCCGTCGATCTGGCGGCGATGGAAATCTGGAACTACAACGAAGGCCACGTCCGCGATCTTTCATCCCGCGGCGTTCATGAGCTTCGTGTTCTCGGCTCGGCGACCGGCGAACCCGACTCCTTTGAGAAGGAACTTGGTACGTTCCGGCTGGCTCGCGCGGGCGCCAATTCGCCTGCCGAGCGGTTCGACATCGGGGCGCAGAACGTGCGTTTCGTGCGATTCGAAGTCCTGTCCAATCAGCAGGGCGTGACGTATCCAGCCCAGGGCGAACCGGCCGACAATGGGTTCGTGGGTCTGGCGGAGGTTCGGTTCTTCACCGGTCCGGATCGGCGCCTTGACGACGTGAAGATCCACCGTGTTTCCGGACAGCTTGCGTCGATGAGACGCACAGCGGACCGGCTCGTCGACGGCAGCGGCCTGACCGGCGTCAGGCCGGGCTGGAAACAGCAGGGCCACCCATTCTACAGTGCCGGCGTTGCCTATCGTCAGCGGTTCGACGTGAGCAAGCCGAAGGGCACATACACAGTGTCCCTGCCGGACTGGTATGGCAGCGTAGCCCAGGTCAACGTCAACGGCAAACCGGCCGGCTACATCGCGGCGCCGCCCTGGGAGTGCGACGTCACGTCGCAGATCGATCGCGGGCAGAACACGATCGAGGTCGTGGTCATCGGCACGCTGAAGAATACGCTCGGTCCACACCACAACGGCGAGGGCCTGGGCAGCGCCTGGCCCGGGATGTTCCATCAAGGCCCCGAGGCCGGACCGCCTCCGGGCAACCAGTATCACACCGTCGATTACGGTCTGTTCGAGCCGTTTGTCCTTACCCAGGTGGTGAAGAAGTAGCGATAGCGGGAGCACGCGATGGTTGCACTGGGCGTCTTGCTGCACGCCATAGGAGGCTTCGCGGCCGGCAGCTTCTATATCCCTTTCAAGAAGGTCCGCAACTGGGCCTGGGAGAGCTACTGGCTCGTCGGCGGCGTGTTCAGTTGGATTGTGGCTCCCTGGGTCGCAGTTCTGCTGACGTGTCCCGCTGTAGTCGACACGTTCCGAGCGGCTCCGCCGGCGAACCTCTTCTGGTGCTACTTCTTCGGTGTGCTGTGGGGCGTCGGTGGACTGACGTTCGGATTGTCGATGCGTTATCTCGGCATGTCGTTGGGATATGCCCTGGCGCTGGGCTTCTGTGCAGCTTTCGGCACGGTCATTCCGCCGGTGTTCGAGGGCCGGTTCGCTGCGCTGCTTGCCAGCACATCGGGTCTGGTTACCCTGGCCGGCGTCCTGGTTTGTCTGATCGGCGTGGGGCTGTGCGGCACGGCGGGCATGCGCAAAGAGAAAGGGCAATCCGACGAGCAGAAGAAACAGACCATCGGCGAGTTCAATTTCCTCAAAGGGCTTTGGGTAGCGCTGTTTGCCGGCGTGATGAGCGCCTGCATGGCCTTTGGGCTGGCGGCCGGCAAACCCATCGCCGCGGTGGCTGCGGCGCACGGCACGCCCGATCTGTTCAAGAACTTCCCCGTGCTCGTGGTAGTCCTGGCGGGGGGATTCACCACGAACTGCCTCTGGTGCATCATATTGAATCTTCGCAACCGGTCCGGCCGGGATTATCTCGACGCCCGCGGCGCATCGCTGTCCGCCAACTACGTCTTCTCGGCGCTGGCCGGCGTCACCTGGTACTTCCAGTTCTTCTTCTATAGCATGGGCACGACCAAGATGGGCCAGTACGATTTTTCGAGTTGGACGATCCACATGGCCTTCATCATCGCGTTCAGCAACCTGTGGGGTCTCTTCTTCCAGGAGTGGAAGGGTTCCGGCTCCCGCACGCGTGGCCTCGTCGTCGCCGGGCTGATGGTTCTTCTGGCGTCCACCATCGTCGTAGGGATCGGCAATTGGCTGGCGACGCCGGCTGGATAGGAGTCTCTTTCATGACGACGGCCATGACATCGCGGCAGCGGGTTCTCACGGCACTGAACCACGAAGTCCCCGACCGCGTGCCGATCGATCTGGGAGGCTTCCAGACCGGCATTCACCGGAAGGCGTATATCGACCTCCTGAGTCACCTGGGGATCGAAGACGACGTGAAGATCATGGACCCGGTTCAGCAATTGGCCAAACCCTGCGAGGAGGTGCTGGAGCGGTTCCACGTCGATGTCCGCTACGTCTTTGCCCATGGGCCCGACAGCTTCCAACGCGGCATCGAGCGGAACACGCGTGACGGTCGAGTCTGGCACGATCTGGCCGACGAGTTCGGCGTCGTCTGGTCGATGCCCGACGATCGGCCGTTCTACATGGACATTTCGCACCATCCGCTGGCCGATGCGACGATTGACGACCTTGCAGACTATCCCTTCCCCAAGGGAGACGACCCGACGCGGTTTATGGGCCTTCGAGACGAAGCGTTGAGACTGCGCGAGCAGACACCCTATGCCATCTCCACGGGCATCGGTGGAGTCGTCTATGAGACCTGCTGGTACATGCGAGGCCTGGAGCGGTGGTACATGGATACGGTCGAGAATCCGGCCTTCTGCGAGGCGCTGCTGGACCGGATGCTGCATTTCTGGATGGGCTACTACCGCGAGTTCCTGAAAGAAATCGGCGATCTGGTGGACGTGGTGATGATCGGCGACGACATCGGAGGGCAAACGGGCCCGCTGTTTTCGCCGGCGTTCTATCGTAGCGTTGTCAAACCCAGACAGAAGAAGCTCGTTCAGCATATCAGGTCGCTAACCGACGCGAAGATCTGGTATCACACGTGCGGCTCGGTCGTTTCTCTCATCCCCGACCTGCTCGACAACGGCATCGACATCCTCAATCCCGTCCAGATCAGCGCCGCGAATATGGCCCCTCGCGAGCTGAAACGCCGATACGGTGATCGCCTGACCTTCTGGGGCGGCGGGATCGACACGCAACACGTGCTGAGCTTCGCGAGCCCCGCTCAGGTGCGGGAGCACGTGCGAGCCAACATCGAAGCGCTGAAGCCGGGCGGTGGTTACATCTTCAACAGCGTTCACAACATCCAGGCGGGCGTGCCGGCCGAGAATATCGTGGCCATGTTCGATGCGGCCTACGAATATGGCTTCTATTGAGCGGGTTCTCGTCTCGATCCGTGTCGCGCCGGCGCGCCACGCTTATGACAGATTGTCTTTGAAGCGGTATCCGACGCCGCGCACCGTCTCGATGTAGTCCTTGCAGTCGCCCAGCTTCTTGCGCAGGTAGGCGATCTGAACGTCCACCGCCCGGTCGCTGACGACGTAGTTGCCTCCGTGCAGAGAGTCGACGATCTGGTAGCGTGTGAACACCACGCCCGGCCGGCGAGCCAGGACACGCAGGATGTTGAACTCCGAGAAGGTCAACGACAGGACCTTGCCTTTCAACACCGCCTCGCAGCGGACCGGATCGATGGTCAGATCGTGAATGCGAATGACACCTTCGTCGAGATCCGGCTCGGCCGCCTTGCGCAGCATGCGACGCACGCGGGCCACCAAGACCTTGGAGCTGAACGGTTTGGTGATGTAATCATCGGCCCCCAGCTCGAGCCCTGTGACCACATCGCTTTCTTCGCTCTTGGCGGTCAGCATGATGATCGGCATCTGCCGCGTCCTGGCGTTGGCCTTGAGAATCTGGCACACCTCCAGCCCGTCGATGCCCGGCAGCATCAGATCGAGGATGGTCAAGACCGGTTGTTTGGCCTGCGCCACCTCCAAGGCCTGCTCGCCGGAGCCGGCGGTCAGGACGTCGTATCCCTCCCGGACGAGATTGAGTTTCACCAACTCCTGTATATCCTCTTCGTCGTCCACGACGAGGATCGTGCCTTTTCCCATAGCGTGCTCCACGGACAAGTCTTCATGGCGTTCCGCTCGGTGTCGCACGGATTTTCTCCTCTGCCAGAAGACCGGATTCTCGTTAGCGCGGTGTTTGAATTCCTTTAATTTCCGGTTAGCGTGGACGATGGTCGGATCGCGTGATATAAGGACAGAGTGTCCGGACGGGAGAATGGACCGCGTGTGTTGAGGGCCGTGGAGAGTCCTATGATTCAGCCGGACAGGATCGTGCCTCTCAATCGTTGCGAGGTTTGCGATGGCGAGTATGTGCTTTATTGGATGCAGGCGGCCCAACGCGCCGAATACAACCACGCCCTCGAATACGCCATCGACCGGGCCAACGAGCTGAAAGTACCGCTGCTTGCGGCGTTCGGCCTGACGGCGGATTTCCCCGAGGCCAACGCGAGGCACTACCGGTTCATGCTGGAGGGGCTTCAGCAGGTCGAAAAGGACCTGGCCGGTCGCGGAATTCGCCTCGTCGTCCGGGCCGAGACCCCACCCCAATGTGTCGCCAGGCTGGCGAAGAGGGCTTGTCTGGTCGTCGTCGACGAGGGTCACCTGCGGGTCCAGCGGCAGTGGCGGGCCGAGGTTGCGGAGAAGATCGCCTGTCCGCTGGTGGAGGTGGAGACGAATGTGATCGTCCCGGTGGAAGCGGCAGCCGAGAAGGAGAACTTCTCGGCAGGAACGTTCCGGCCCCGCATCCGCCGGCAGCTCGACGCCTATCTGGTCCCGCTGCGGCATCGCCGGATCCGCTTCCCTTCGCTCGGTCTGTCCTTGGAGAGCCTCGATCTGCGCGACATCGACAAGGTGATCGCGCGGCTCAAAATCGACCGCTCCATCGGCCCGGCGCCGGGCCTGACAGGAGGCAGCGAGCAGGCAAAACGTCATCTCGATGACTTCATCGGCCGCAAGCTTGACGGCTACGCGGACCGGCGGAACGATCCCAATCTCGACGGGACATCCAACCTCAGTCCCTATCTCCATTTCGGTCAGATTTCGCCTTTGCAGGTCGCTTTGAAAGTGGGCCAGACGCAGAGTCCAGGCAAGGACGCGTTTCTCGAAGAGCTGATCGTCCGGCGCGAGCTGAGCTTCAACTTCGTCTACTACAACCACCAGTACGACGGTTACGAATGCCTGCCTCCCTGGGTGAGGCGAACGCTGGATTTCCACCGCCGTGACCGACGCCAATATGTGTACAGCCGCGAAGAATTCGAAACCGCCAAGACCCATGACCCGTACTGGAACGCGGCACAGAAGGAAATGACGCTCACCGGCAAGATGCACGGCTACATGAGAATGTACTGGGGCAAGAAGATACTCGAGTGGAGCAAGAGTCTCGAAGAGGGTTTCCGTATCGCGCTGTACCTGAACAATAAGTATGAGCTCGACGGGCGGGACCCGAATGGCTATGCGGGCGTGGCTTGGTGTTTCGGCAAACACGACCGTGCCTGGGCCGAGCGGCCGGTGTACGGCAAGGTTCGCTACATGAACGCGGCCGGGCTCAAGCGCAAGTTTGACCCGGACGCCTATGTCCGCAAGGTGGAACACATCGAGTCGGGCCGGTAGAGAGAATGAACAAGCGTATCGTCATTGCAGGGGCCACGGGTTTTATCGGACAGGCGTTGTGTCGCGATCTGTGCCGCGACTACGACCTTGTGGCTCTGTCGCGCGACGCCAAGAAGGCCACCGGCGTCGTAGGGCCCTATGCGAAGGTCGTGGAGTGGGACGGCCGCACGACGGGACCGTGGGCCCATGAGGTCGACGGGGCCGAGGCGGCGGTGAATCTGGCCGGCGAGAGCATCGGCTCGGGACGCTGGAGCCGGGCGAAGAAGGCGGACATTCTCCAAAGCCGAACGCATGCGGCCAGAGCCATCATCGACGCGATCGAGCTGGCCCGGGACAAGCCCGGGGTTTTCGTGCAGGCGTCGGCCGTTGGCTTCTACGGGGTTCGGGGCGATGGGGTGCTGGACGAGAATTCAGCCCCCGGCACGGGGCTGCTGGCGGAGGTTTGTCGGAGGGTGGAGATGATCGCCGAAAGAGTGGAGCGGTTCGGTGTTCGAAAGGTCGTCCTGCGTACTGGAGTCGTGCTGGGGACAGAAGGCGGGGCGCTTCCGAAGCTGATGCGGCCCTTTCGTCTTCATCTCGGCGGGCACGTGGGCACGGGCAGGCAGTGGTTCTCGTGGATCAGCCTTCGGGATGAGGTCCGGGCGATTCGGTTCCTCATTGAGAATCCCGGCGCGCAGGGTGTCTTCAACTTGACTGCCCCTGAGCCGGTGACGATGAAGGCGTTCAGCAGGGTTCTGGGCGAAGTTATGGGACGATTCGCCTGGACGGTCGTGCCAAGCTTCGTGTTGCGGCTGGCCTTCGGGCAGATGGCCGATGAGGTGCTCTTAGGGGGCCAGAGGGTGGTTCCCAGACGTTTGAGTGAGATGAGTTTCGAGTTCAGGCATCGCGACGCTGCCGCCGCGATGACCGAGATCCTCCGAGGATGACAGCATGAATCTGCGTGACTATTTCGAGAGTACGGAAGGCACAGGAGTGTTGGGCACTGCGGACGGCGAGGGCCGGGTCGATCTGGCCATCTACGCCCGGCCTCACGTAGTAGACGATGAATCAGTGGCTCTGATCATGAGCGATCGAACCAGCCACAACAACATCGTGGCGAACCCCCATGCGGCGTACCTTTTCGTCGAAAGCGGCAAGGGGTACAAAGGCAAACGGCTCTACCTGACCAGGACGCACGAGGAAACGGACCCCGCGCGCATCGAAGCCGTTCGCCGCCCGGGACGCAAGGGCCATGACCGGGGGGATGCGCCCAAGTTCCTGGTGCATTTCAGAGTCGAGAAAGTCCGTCCTCTCACAGGAGATTGACTGGCGTATCGAAGAGCCTGCTGTGGCCGAACTGAACGCACAACTGCACGAATCAGCGTGGTTGTTGCGCCGGAACGCACGCGATCGGCCTCTGAGCGGGGCACGCCTGCCAGCTTGCCTGCCGAGATTTTCCTCTCCCGTCTTGTGACCGGATAACCGCCGTGCTGCGAAGAACTTGCGCCGAATGATGTGAAGGACGCATGACAAAGTCTCTCTGCGGTGCTTGACAGGCGGATGCCGTTGCGGTATAGTTTTGCTTTTCAGTTTGTGAATGTGAGCACAAGTACTAACTCGTCGTGGCGTTCGCATGAGGTATCACAAGATTCCTGACGAGACCGTTCGGCGGTTGCCAATCTACCTGCGAGGGCTGATGTTCTCGGCGGAAAAGGGCAACGAGCACATTTCCAGCCAGTCTTTAGCCGTCTCCGTGGGCGTCCATTCGTGGCAGATTCGCAAGGATTTCTCGTACTTCGGCGATTTTGGCACTCCCGGTGTGGGTTACAACATCGGCAAGCTCGCCAGAGAGATCCAGAGGATCCTGCGTCTGGACGTTATCAAGAAGGCGGCGCTGATCGGGGTAGGAGACCTGGGGTCGGCCCTGCTGGCGTACCCGGGGTTCGGAACATACGGCCTCGATATCGTGGCGGCTTTCGATATCGATCCGCAGAAGATCGGCCGCACGGTCAACGGCGTCGGGATCGAGGACGTGGCGGCCATCGACTCGTTGGCGCAGCGAGGTATTTTTCTGGCGATTGTCGCAGTCCCGCGCCAAGTTGCGCAGCAGACGGTGGATCGACTGGTCGCCGCGGGGATCAAGGGGGTCCTGAATTTCGCCCCATGCAAGGTCGAGGCCCCCAAACGAGTCAAAGTCATTACGCTGGATATTGCCATGGAGCTGGCCCGGCTGCCGTACTACATGCCGGTCAGTTGAGTGGAGCAGTCCAGAACACGATCGGGTCCGATGGGAAACGGCGTTGCATCGGACATCGTTGAGAACCGTTTTTGAGGCTTTTGGAGCCGGGATTGTGCGATGAGTGTGAAGAAGATTGCAAAGGACGATTTTGCCGCGTTTGTGGATGCGCTGATCGACAAGACCAGCGTCATAGGAGTCCAGGCCAAGGGCGATCGCTTTGATTTCGCGCCGCTGGAGTCGGCGAAGAGTCTGCGGCTGGACTATGATGTGACACTCCAGCCGCCGAAGAAGTACTTCTTGCCTCCCAAGGAAATGCTGATGACGTTCGAGATCGGCGGGGCCTACAACTCGGAGTATGAGGACGAGCCGTTCGTTCTGCTCGGGGTCCACCCCTACGACATGATCGCGATCAATCAGATGGACGAGCTCTTCCAGCAGGACAATTACGACGCGCACTACATGAAGCGTCGCAACAATGCGACGATCATCGCCTGCGACGTGGTCAAGCCGTCGGAGAACGTGTTCGCCTCCTCTATGGGCACAGCGGTCGTGCGAGGAGGGTACGACATCCTCCTGACCGATATCGGCAGCGCCTACGTGGCCGAGTCGGGCACACCCAAGGGCGAGAAGCTGCTGGCCGGCATGAAGGGCGTCAAGGCCGACGAGGCCGCTTTGAAGAGTCGAGAGGCGGTGTGGGCCAGGAACAAGAAAGGACTCAATCGCCACGAGCTCAAGTGCGATGCGGCTTATCTGCCGAAGCTGCTCGACAAGGCATACGACCATCCCGTCTGGGAAGAGCGAGCTCGGACCTGCTTCGCCTGCGGATCGTGCAATCAGGTCTGCCCGACGTGCTACTGCTTCAACGTCCAGGACGATGTGAACTGGGATCTCCAGACGGGCAAGCGCGAAAGGGCCTGGGACGGATGTCTGCTCGACGGCTTCACCAAAGTGGCAGGGGAGCACGAATTCCGAAAGCAGCGTTCGGATCGGTTCCGGCATCGGCTGTACCGAAAGGCCAAGTACGTCCCGCCCAAGATCGGTGGCCAGATCGCCTGTGTGGGTTGTGGCCGGTGCGTCGCGGCGTGTCTGCCGGACATCGCCAATCCGGTGAGCGTCTACAACCGTCTGATCGACGATCTGGGAATCGGATAGGGAGTTTGAAGTGCGAAGTTTGAAGTATGAAGTAGGACTTCAAACTCGAGATTGGAAACTTGAAACTTCTCTTGAAGGGGTTTGACGAATGTGTCAGTGTTGTACGGAAAAGAAGGACATCTATCTGCCGCAATTGGCGACGGTCGTGAAGGCGGAAGCCATGAACGTGACCGAGCGGTATCTGCGGCTTTCGATGGATGACGGCCAGTTTGACTACATCCCCGGTCAGTTCGTAGAGGTCTCCGTCGCGGGCATCGGCGAGGCGCCGATCACGATCACGTCGTCCCCAACGCAGAAGGACGGCTTCGAGCTGGTCATCCGCAAGATCGGCAACGTCACCAACGCGGTCCACAACCTCTCGGAAGGTGCGAAGATCGGGATTCGCGGGCCCCTCGGCGACGGCACGTACCCGGTGGAGGAAGCCAAGGGCAAGAACCTGGTCTTCATCTGCGGCGGCCTGGGTTTGGTCCCGCAGCGGGCCTTTATCAATTACGTGCTCGACAATCGCAAGGATTACGGCGAGGTGACGATTCTCCAGGGGACCAAGTGCTTCGAACAGCGCCTGTTCGTCAAGGAAATCGCGGCCTGGGAAAAGCGCAGCGATGTGCATCTGCTCGAGACGATCGACGAAGCACACAGCTCCTGGAAAGGCCACGTCGGCGTCGTGACCAAGCTGATCCCCAAGATCAAGACCGATCTCCAATCGGCCGTCGTGCTGGTTTGCGGCCCGCCCGTCATGTATAAGTTCGTCCTCATGGCGCTGGAGGAATACGAAGTGCCCCATGAGAACATCTTCCTGAACCTGGAGCGCAAGATGAAGTGCGGCGTAGGCAAGTGCGGGCACTGCCAGATCAACAATGTCTACTGCTGCATGGACGGGCCCGTATTCCGATATTCCGATTTGGCCACGATGCCGGAGGCGATCTAATCATGAGCAAACCGAAGATTGCGGTATTCGATTTCGCCTGTTGCGAAGGCTGCCAGTTGCAGTTCGTCAATCTCGAAGAAGAGCTGCTGGACCTGATCGGCGTGGCCGACGTGGTGGAATGGCGAGAGGCGTTGAGCGAAAAGAGCGAGGAATACGACATTGCCATTATCGAGGGGTCGATCACTCGCCTGGAAGACGAAGAGCGTCTGAAGCTGATTCGCAGCCGGGCGAAGGTCCTCATCGCCCTGGGGGCCTGCGCCACCATCGGCGGGGTCAACAAGCTCAAGAACAACTTCAACGACCTGGATGAGGTCAAGAAGTGTGTATACGGGAAGGATTCGAAGAAGCCGCACCTGGCGACGCAGCCGACGAAAGCGGTCGATGAGGTCGTCGACGTGGACTTCTACGTGCACGGCTGTCCGATCGACCGCAAGGAATTCACCTACATCGTGCGTTGCCTGCTGCTGGGCAAGACACCCGAGATTCCGGATTATCCGGTCTGCGTCGAGTGCAAGGCCAAGGGCAATCCATGCCTGTGGCAGTATGGCCAGGTCTGCCTCGGACCGATCATCCGAGCCGGCTGCGGCGCCCGTTGCCCGTCGAACGGGTTCCGTTGTTTCGGCTGCCGGGGCTACACCAGCAATCCGAACGTCGATGCCGCCAAGGAGGTCATCGACAAGTTCGGCCTGACCGTGGATCACCTCAAGACCAAGATGGTTCTCTTTGGAAGCAGACAGGAGCCGACGATATATGGCTAAGACCGTGAACATAAACGTGCACCATGTGACGCGTGTCGAAGGGCACGGCAACATCGTTGTCAATGCCAAGAACGGCAAGGTCGAGAAGGTCCAGTGGCAGGTCCCCGAGGCGCCGCGCTTCTTCGAGGCGATGGTGCGGGGCCGCAGCTATGAAGATATCCAGACGATCGTCAGCCGCATCTGCGGCATCTGTTCGATCACGCACTCGCTGGCCTCTACCAAAGCCGTCGAAAATGCCTTGGGCATCAAGGTCTCCGAGCAGGCCGACAAGGTTCGTATCCTGATGCACTATTCCGAGCAGTTGCAGAGCCACATCCTGCACGTCGGCTACCTGGTGGCGCCCGATCTGTTCGGCTTGCCGTCGGTGGTGCCGCTGGCGGCCAAGGCGCCGGAAGCCGTGCTGGCGGTGATTCGCCTGCACCGCCTGGCGAATGAGTGGTCGGACCTGATCGCGGGTCGCACGACGCACCCGGTCACGCTCAAGCCCGGCGGCCTGACGAAGTTCCCGACCGACAAGGAGTTGCGCGAGCTTCAGGAGCGGCTCAAGAACTGCGTGGGCGATCTGAAGGCGGTCGCGCAGGCGGTGCTTTCCGTGGCCGGCAACCTCCCCAACTTCACGCGTGAAACCGAGTATGTCTCGCTCAAGCAGGACAATCCGCCGACGTACACGTTCTACCACGGCGACATCACCTCCACCGACTACGACGGCGCCGTGTCGATCCACGACTGGCAGGGCGTGGCCAATGAGTACGTCAACGATCAATCGACGGCCAAGTGGACCAAGTGGCACCGCGACTCGTACACGGTCGGCGCGCTGGCCCGGTTCAACAACAACGCGCCGCTGCTCTCGCCTCTGGCGAAGGACGTCGCGAAGATGTTCGGGCTCACCCAGGGCTGCTGCAATCCGTTCATGAACAGCGTTGCCCAGATTGTCGAGGCGGTGCATGTCGTCGAGACGAGCATTGCGATGATCGACGAGTTGCTGACCAAAGGGATCAAGCCGGAGAGTGTAAAGACCTCGCCGAAGGCGGGCAAGGCCAGCGGCTGCGTTGAGGCGCCTCGCGGCATTCTGTTCCACCAGTACGAGTTCGACCGCAAGGGCAACTGCGTCGGCGCCGATATTTGTATCCCGACGAATCAGAACCACGCCGCCATCCAGAAGGACTTCGAGAAGTTCGTGCCGGAGATTCTGGATGAGGGCGAGGACGCGGTCCGGCTGAAACTCGAGATGCTGGTGCGTTCGTACGATCCGTGTATCTCGTGCTCGACGCACATGCTGAACGTGGAGTTCGTCAGGTAGCCCCGAGGCAATGAAGAAGCCGATCGTGGTGCTCGGCTTGGGCAATCCGCTCATGGCCGACGAAGGGATTGGAGTCGATCTGGTCGGGCGGCTCGCACGGGAGGCAGGCCGATACCCGGCGGTCGACTTCATCGACGCGGGCACCGGCGGCCTGTCGGTGTTGCACCTGATCGAGGGACGCCGCAAAGCGGTCTTTGTCGATTGCGCGTACATGGACGAGGCGCCGGGAACGATCCGGCGTTTCACGCCCGAGGAGGTCTGTAGCACGAAGGTTCTCGCCCACCAGTCGCTCCACGAGGCGGACCTTCTGCGGATCCTGGCGCTGGCCGAGCAGTTGGGCCAGTCGCCGGAGCAGATTACGATTTTCGGAATTCAGCCGCAGGTCGTTGAAGCCCGCCAGGGTCTCAGCGAGGTTCTGCGGGACAGGATCGATCAGTATTTGGCAAGGATCCGATCCGAGATTGAGAGTTGAATGCGGTCCGTTTCTCACAGGTTCTGAGCGCGAGATCGCACGAGAAAGGCGCAGGTTGGCCGGGAATTGACAAAGGAGACAAGATGGCAAAGGGCAGGATTCTGATCATCGACGACGATCCTGATATCACCGAAGCGATGAGCGTCGTTCTGGAAAACAAGGGCTACGAGGTCCGCAGCGCCGCCGACGGCAGCGAAGGCATGGACCGGGTGAAGGAAAGCCGGCCGGACCTGATCATCCTCGATGTGATGATGCGAACCCGCCAGGAGGGTTTCGAACTGGCGCGGGAACTCAAGGGCAGCGACGAGTACAAGGACATCCCGATCCTCATGCTGACCGCCGTGAAGGACAAGACCGGATTGGATTTCAAAGCCAATGCCGGCGACAAGGCCTGGCTGCCGGTCGAAGCGTTTCTGGACAAGCCGGTCAAGCCGAACGTGCTCCTGGAGAAAGTCCAGAGCCTTCTGGCCACGCGCTGACACAGCCGGCAGGAGATCGCAGAAGCGCCTTGGTCTCCTGCCCGGCGCAGGACCTCACCCGGTGCGCGAAAGGATGCCCAGGGCGCGGAGACGGGGTCATGAGCCAGAGGCGTGCTGCACGGCTTCTGTTGAAGGCGTATTACGAGCGGCTCTACGAGCAGATGACGGCGGATCGCGCTCGGCTCGACGCGTGGATCAAGGTGATGTTGCCGGCCGAAATCGAGCGGCAAGGACTGGGGCCGATGGAGGTGCACAAGGTGCAGGCCTATCACGAGGCGTGCTTGGCCTTTGTCGACGAGCGAATGGAGATGTACAATCCGATCGGGGTTCAGTACACGTTCGATCGCCCCACGAGCCGACAGGCGATGGATCTGGAGTTTCAGCTCAACTGGTACGATAGTCGCTGCGAGTTCGAGGACCTTGTTGCCGCCGCCCGCTCCCTTGTCTGCGATGCGTCCGGCGATGTGTCCGACGAAATGTTGCGCAGACTTGCCGACCGGCTCATCCACCAGGCGGGGGCCTTTCCCGATCGCAGTATCGTGGCCGGCTACGCCGCCGGGCCCACGCTTCAGAAGCTGCCCGACTACATCGTGGCCTCCGCGATCGAGGCGGTTGTCTGCGGGCGTTCGTAGCAGAGGCGGCCAGGAGCTGTCAGCCACACGTCAGGATCAGAGGAGAACACCATGAAGAGCACGCTCGGTATCAAGAAGTCGTGGATGAGTCTGTCTGCTGGACTGCTGATCGTTGCGGCGGGGGCCTATGCCGCTGCGGAGGTCACCAGATATGCGGTTCACGACAGAAGCCGTCCGAGACCGCCCGTGGTGGCGCCCTCGGCGCAGTTTGGACAGCCCCCTTCCGACGCCGTCATTCTGTTCGACGGCACCGATCTGTCGCAGTGGCAGAAGGGCGACGGCAGTCCCGCGACCTGGGAGATTGTGGATGGTGCCATGACCGTCGCGCGAAAGGGCGGCAGCATTCAGACGAAGAAATCGTTCGGCAGTTGCCAGTTGCACATCGAGTGGAAGACGCCTGAAGGGGTGCCGGCCCGGGTGACCGACCAGAATCGCAGCAACAGCGGCGTGTTCTTCATGGGCCGCTACGAGGTGCAGGTGCTCGACTCGTATACCAACGACGATTACGCGACGAACAAGACCTATGCCGACGGCCAGGCGGGGGCGATCTATGGCTCGCATCCGCCGATGGTCAACGCCTGCCGGGCACCCGGCCAGTGGCAGAGCTACGACATCGCGTTCCTGCGTCCGCTCTTTGACGAGAACGGCAACGTGGTGCGCAAGGCCCGCATCACTGTATTCCACAACGGCGTCTGCGTTCACAACAACCTCGAGATTGAAGGCACGACGTCGCACAAGGTCAAAGCCAGATACACTCCGCATGGCGACGGGCCGATCGGCCTTCAGGATCACGGCAACCCGATCAGTTTCCGCAACATCTGGGTGCGCGAGTTGCCCGAGCAGCCCTATCTGATCGAGTAGCTCATGACTGCCCTTCTCGGCCTGGACTTGCGTTCGAGGTGGACGGCATGGTGATTCCTACAGGCAACCTGGTCGCTCGGCTTCGAGTCATCGTGGGCGGCGTCGGTCTGCTGGTGGCGATGCTTGCCGGGACGGTGTCGGCATCGGGCGACTGGCCCATGCTGGCACACGATCCGGCGCGATCGGGAAGCACGGTCACCGAGATTCGTCCGCCTTTCGCGCGAAAGTGGTATCGCCTGTTTCCCGATGAAGGTCTGATGTCCGGCGTGCAGCCGATTGTTTTCGGCGGCAAGGTGTTCGTCGGCACGATGAAGGGCGTCCTGCATGCCGTGGACGCCGAGACGGGCCGGGATGTGTGGACGTACACTGCACCGGCGGCCATTCTGCACACCTGCGCGGTTGGTCACGACGTGGTGGCCTTCGGCTGCGCCGACGGCCGAGTCTATGGGCTCGATGCCGGCACAGGTACGCTCGCCTGGTCTGTCCAGACCGGTGCTGCGATCTGGAATGCCCCGTTGATCTGGGACAATTCGGTTCTCATCGGCAGCCGTGACGGGAGTCTCTACGCCATCGACGTCAAGACGGGAGGCGCGCGATGGAAAGCGACAACCGACGGTCCGCTGCTGTCGAGTCCCGCTCTCGATGCGAAACGAGCCCGCGTCTACGTCGGCAGCGAAGATATGCATGTCTACGCTTTCGATCTGTCCGACGGAAGACAGCGGTGGCGAAGCGAGAAACTGCCCGGCGTGAGCTTTCGTGGATACCACCCCGTGGTCGCGCCCGACGGCTCCGTGATGGTGACCGTGACGCCGACGCTGTCCCTGGATTCGTTCGAGCCCATCCTGATGGATATGGTCAGGGAGGTGTTCAGCGACTTCGCAAGCTGGCGACACAACAAGGAGGAGAACGAGCGGCTTCGCGAGGCCAATTTCCAGAGGATGGCCGAGCCCGGCAGCTACAAAGCGCAGTTGGACTTCATCCGCAAGCGTTTGACCGCCGAGCCGCTCTATCAGACGTTCTTCGTTCTGGACCCCAACACGGGCCGGCAAAAGCTCGTCGCGCCCATCGTCTACGCCGAGAGCATGAACGGCACGGGCGCGCCGCCGCTGGTCACGCCCGACGGCAAGGTCGTGGTCAAGTTCCAGGCGCTGCTGCGAAGCCGCTACGAGCACTACTCGCCTTTCTTGAACGTGGGCTATCTCGACACGAAGACCGGGCACATCACCCCGATCATGGATCAATCGCGCACGTACGGCTGGCACGACAGCCTTCTGCTGGTTCACGACGAGCAATGTCAGCTTTCTGTTGCGGGCCGCGTGCTCATCAATGCGCACCAGGACAACGTCAACGCGATGGACCTCGACACGCTGCAAGGCTATGAAGAGCCGTTCTGCCGTGGCGTGCACGAGCCGCAGCCGGGCGAGGCGGTCGGCATCTGGGCGATGCTCCTTCGCGGACAGACTCTGCCCGTGGGCAGAGAATGGCTCGCTCGCGGCACGGCGGTCTACGGAGGAGGCTCGGTCATTGACACGGCGGTGTCCATCGCCGGCGACAGCTTCTACTACATTCCCACGCATGAGATCAGTGCCGGCGCTGCGGTCATCGCATTCCGCATGGACACCAAAGGCGATGCAGGCGAAAAGACAGAGAGTCTCTCCGCTCAATTGACCGATTCCGAGTGGAACCAGATCAAGGACCTCCCGTGGGATTGGGACACGCTCCAAATGCCTCGCCTTCGTCACGTGGCGGAGGCTTTGCCAGGGGTTGTTTCGGGCACGCGTGCAGCGCCGCTGAGCGAGCAGGCAGCCGAACGGATTAACCGGATCACCGACGGCGAATTGGATCGGTTCGTCTGGGAGGTGCCGACGCGTGGCGTTGCCGACCGCGACGGATCGGAAGACCTGAGGGAGCAACTGGCGACCTGTGTGCAGGAGCTGGTCTCGCGGCGGTGGCGGCCCCTGGTCTTTCCGCCCGGCAAGCACCCGAGAGAAGCGTATCGCGTCTTCGCCGATCCGACAGAGACGCTGTTGACTCTGGCTCTGGCTTACCCGCACGTCAGCGAGGACCTTCAGCACGCGATCGTCCGCTATGTCGATCGCCTGAGGGAGGCCGGCGGTCCTCTGGATGGACCCGTCGGCAGAGATACTGTCGATCCGACCGATGGGGCCATCCGCTCGTACTACGATATCGCGCCGCAGAAGCTCTTCCGTGTTGTGGATGACATCGTCCGAAGCGAGGTAGCCCGGCTGTATCCGCTGTGGCTCTGGGCCCGCGTCAGTGGCGATTGGCAGCGCATCGAGAAAGACTGGCACCACCTGCGAGGCCTGGCGGATCGGCCCGCCAATAAGATGGAAGAGGATTGCCGCAACGCACACCTCGCCGGCCTGATCGCCTACTGCCGGATCGCAGCGCATATGGACGATCAGGAAGCCCTCACAAGTGGATTGGATCGGACGCGGTCCGCTCTTCGAGACCGTCTGGCCTACGAATTGACGCACCCCAACGCCGGGCTGATTTCGCAAGTGCCTGTCTCGCGATCGATCTTCGCTCGCTGGCGGCATCTGACGCCCGAAGTGGGCCGACTCCTGGCAGCCTATGCCGGCCCGATGCATCGACATCTGATGGACGTCTATGTCGATCACCACCGGCCCACGTGGTACATCGCCTGGGGCTTCGAATCGATGTGGCGCAACGAATCGGCCTCTGCCCTGCCGACCATGGCCGATGAGATCTTCGCGGCTCGGGCCTGGGTTCTCGGCGAATCACCGGAGAAGCTCGCACGGTTTCTCGACCTGCCCTGGTGCAAGGCCGACCTTTTGTACATCCTCAAGCTGGTCCTGTGTATCGAAGCCCATGCCCCGATCGCCTGGGAGGTAATTGCGGAAGACGCCGGCGTGCGGTGACGCGGCTACTGGTGGAGGTGCCCGCGCGGGATTGACTTAAGTGCCTGTTTCTGCTATAGTAGCAGCATGTCTGCCTGTTCTTCCTGCTGGAGAGGGTTTCATCGGGAAACAAGCGGGGTGAGCCGCGTCTTCAAGGTGTTGCGGTTTCGGAGGATGCCGCCGACAATGCGAGTCGTTGTCCATCTCCTCGCGCAGTTTCTGGTGCTGTCTTCATTGCCATGCGTCGCCGTCCACGGGCAGAACAGCCCACCCGGAAACGACGGCGCTCAGAGCGTCATCATTTCTGAGATCATGTACCACCCTTACCACCGTCCTGAAACCGCGGAGGATACCGGTCAAGAATGGATCGAGCTGTTCAACAATGGACGGCAGGCCGTCAGTCTGGCGGGGTGGCGTCTGAGCGACGGAGTCGAGTTTGTCTTTCCCGACGTCGTGCTGGAGCCGCAGTCTCATCTGGTCGTCGCAGCCGACGTGGATGCTTTTCGAGGGCGTTATCCAGAGGTCGATCCTCTGGTCGGAGGGTGGGTTGGCTGGCTGAGCAATTCCGGCGAGCGCGTCGAGCTGGTGGATGCGGCAGGGACCTCAATCGACCGCGTCGAATACGCCGACGAGGGCGATTGGGCCCAGCGGGAACTCGGGCCCGTGGACCACGGTCATCGCGGCTGGAGTTGGCGCGACGACCACGATGGTCAGGGCAGATCGCTGGAGCTGATCGATCCCAACATGCCCAACGAATACGGACAGAACTGGGGCGCCGCGGCCGTGGAAGGAGGGACGCCCGGCCGGGCGAATTCGATCCGCTCGACCCGGACCGCACCTCTGATTCTGGACGTCGCGCACGCCCCGGCGGTGCCGACGTCGCGCGAGCCGGTCACGATCCGTTCCCGTCTTGTCTCGACGGAATCTGTGGGCGTTAATGCCGTACTACATTATCGCGCCGATGGCGCCGGCGAATTCACCTCGTTGGCCATGTTCCAGGACGGGTTATACCGTGCCGAGATTCCGCCTCAGGCCGACGGCATGATGGTCGAGTTCTACATCGAGGCGACGGATGGCGCGGGGCACTCGCGGACCTGGCCCGCGCCGAGCCTTGTCGACGGCACACTACGCCAGGCGACCAACGCACTGTACATCGTCGACGACTCGTTCGATCCGCAGGCCGGCCTCACGCCCGGCGCTCATCCGATCTATTACCTTGTCATGACGGACAGCGAACGGATGGAGCTGGACCAGATCGGCGATGAGCAGTACAGTGGCGACCTCTTTGCCGCCGAACCGATGAGCGACGCCCAGATGAACGCGACGTTTATCAGCGTCGATGGAACGGGAGCGAGCGTGCGTTATCAGGCGGGTGTCCGCAGTCGAGGCAATCGAAAGCGTGCCGATCCTCCGATGTCCTACCGGGTCAACCTTGCTGGCGACCGTCCCTGGAAGGACGTTCGCGCGCTGAACCTCAACAGCAAGTATCCGCATCTCGAACGGATGGCCAGCATTCTGTTCCAGATGAGCGGAATTCCGGCAGCGAACGTTACGCCCGTTCGCCTCAAGGTGAATGCAGATGAGCCGGCGCGGAGCGACATGAGCCGGACTTACGGGTTCTACAGTGCCGTCGAGGTCCTCGACAAAGACTGGGCGAAGAACCATTTCCCCGACGACGACAACGGCAACCTGTATCGATGCACCTACTACGAGGATGGCGTTCACGCACGGACCTATGCCGATCTGGACCACAAGGAAACAGCCGGCCGGACCCCCGATCCGAACGATTACCGCCTGAACTATCCCAAGAAGACGAACGAGGCGGCCGACGACTGGTCCGACCTGTTCCGATTGATCGAGGGGCTCAACAATCGCAATCTCTCCGATGAGGACTTCCTGGCACAAGTGAGCGAGATCGTCAACCTTGACGAATGGACGCGATTCCTGGCGGTCGATGCGCTGATCGGCAATCGCGGGGGCGGCCTGACCAGCGGGACAGGCGACGATTACGCGCTCTACAGCGGGGCGATCGATTCGCGCTTCTGGCTTGTGCCTCACGACATGGACACGGTGCTTGGGCAGGGGGATCATTCGTATGAGCCGCAGCGGGACATCTGGGTATATGCGCAGGTGAGCGGCCTGCGGCGGCTTCTGAATCATCCCGACGTGACAAGGCTGTACTACCGGCAATGCCGCGATCTGGCCCAGACCGTTTTTGCGCCGGGGAGCTTCGATCCGCTGGTAGACCGATTCCTGGCTGATTGGGTTCCGGACTCGGAGATCAACGGCGCCGGGGGAATCCGACAGTTCGTTCGAGATCGTGTCAATAGTGTGCTTCATGGTGGCTATCCGGACGCCGGCACGAGCCCTCAGATTCCGCAGAGCTTCGCCATCCTCGGTCCGGAGGTTGTCGGTGAGTACCCGTACACGACCAGAAACACGGCTGCTCTGACCGGCACGGCCAACGCGATTGAGACCCGCTCGGTCTGCGTCAACGGCGTGTCGGTCGACGAATCCGACTGGTCCCAGAAGGACGGCACGTGGTCGATAGACGACGTCGCTCTGAATCCGGGGATCAATCGTGTGATCGTGCAGACCTTCGACGGTCCGGGCGGCGCCGGCAGGGAATTCGAACGCGGACACATCGACATCTGGTACGACAACGGCGACATGGCGGCCATCGGAGGGACTATCGTGAACGATACGTCGCTTGATGCCGCTTCAGGCCCCTGGCTTGTCGAGACCACCCTGCTTGTCGGGGCCGGCACCACGCTTGCCGTGGGACCGGGCGCGACGCTGTTCTTCGAAGAGGACACGGGAATCGAGGTGCGACAGGGCGGCCGGCTTGCCATCGAAGGAACGCCGTATCAACGCGTTCGTCTCACCCACGTACCGAACGGCGCGGGCCATTGGGAGGGTATCCGGTTCGATCAGAGTCTCGAGGACAATCGACTGTGTGGCGTCGATATGGAATTCGGCGACGGTCAGGGTGAGTCTGTCGACGTTCAGCATTCGCGCGTGGAACTTGACAACGTGACCTGGGCCGGAACGAACACGCGAATTCTCAACGTCGATCACCCCACCGTGATTGCACGCGATTGTGTCTTTCCGTCGATCAGTGGAGCCGAACCGATACACGGCGTCGGGCTGGAGGGAGATGAGCAAGTTGTCTTCGAACGCTGCACCTTCGGCACAGCCACAGGTTATAACGATGTGATCGACTTCGCCGGGGCCCAGCGTCCCGGTCCTATCGTGCAGATCTACGACAGCGTCTTTCTCGGAGGCGGCGATGACGGCCCCGACCTGGACGGTGCCGACGCCCACATCGAGGGCAACGTCTTCATGCACTTCAACCGCAATCAGGGAGGCGACAGCACCTCGAACGCGATTGCCACGGGCCGCGACGGCGATCATGCGACGGACATCTGCCTCGTGCGCAATCTCTTCGTCGACAACGATCATGCGGTGCTGGTGAAGGAGGACGGCTTCCTGCGGGCCGAGCACAACACATTCGTCAACACCGGCGTCGCGACGATCAGCTTCGGCGAGCCCGATCGCAGTCCGCCCCGGCCGGCCGGCCGAGGGGCCTACATGGCCGGCAACGTTTTCTGGAGCAATGCTGCGATGTTCGAGCATTTCTTCGAGGAGCCTCTGTCGGATTACGGCCCGACGGATCTGGTGGTCGAGACCTCGATCCTCCCGGCGATCTGGCATGACCTGGGCGTTGGCAACATCGATGTGGACCCCCTGTTCGTCGGCGCGAACGATTATCATCTCAAACCGATGTCTGCCGCCGTTGCGTCGGGACCGTACGGCCTGGATATGGGGGCGTACGTTCCGGGCGGTGCGGCGATCACAGGCGAGCCGAGCGGCACGACGTATCGAACGGACGCGATCCTGACGGTGGGCGGGCCGGGAATCACGGACTACGTGTACAGCGTCAACCGCCCCAGCGGTCCCTGGAGCGAGGAGCGGCCTGTGGACGTGCCGATCGAGCTGACCGGCTTGCAGATTGGCCAATCGTATACCGTCTACGTGCTGGGCAAGAACTCCGCGGGTCGCTGGCAGGAACGGCCGAATGCCTCGCGCACCTGGGCCGTGGATCCGGCGTATCGTCGCCTCGTGATCAATGAAATCCTGGCGTCCGGCGAGATCGCTTCTGAGCACCCCGATGCGGTGGAGCTGTTCTACGATGGACCGGCGGAGATGAGCCTGGCCGGGGCCATGCTCAGTAACGATCCGCAGCAGCCCGACAAGTTCGTATTCCCAAGCGGAGTGATAATTGGGCCCGGAGAGCATCTCGTGGTGTTCGCCGATGCCGGTGCGACCTCCGGAATCCATCTGGGCTTCGCGCTCGACCGCGAGGGTGACGAGCTGCATCTATATGACCGTGACGGTGCTCTGCTGGACTGCGTGGAGTTCGGTCACCAATTGACAGGGCTTTCCATCGGACGCACCGGCCGCGACGGCCTTTGGCGTCTGACCATCCCGAGCTTCGGGGCTCCCAATGCGGCGCAGCCTGTGGGAGACCCGGATCGCGTGCGCATCAACGAATGGCTCGCCCGGGGCGAAGTCCTGTTCGCGAGCGATTTCATCGAGCTTCATAATCCTCAAGCGCTGTCTGTCGATATCGGTGGCTATTGCCTCACGGACAATCCCGTGACCCAACCAGGAGAATTCCGGCTCAGACCGCTGACGTTCATCGAGGGCGAAGGGTTTGGCGTCTTCGTCGCCGACGAAGAGGATCTTCCGGGTCACGCGAACTTCAAGCTGTCCAGCGACGGCGAGATGATCGGCCTGTTCGATCCCAACCTGCGTGAGGTGGACAAGGTGTTCTACGGTCCTCAGGTGGCGGATGTTTCGCAGGGCCGCGCTCCCGATGGGACAGATCGGATCGATTGGCTCGATCTGCCTACACCCGGCCTGGCGAATCCAGTGATCGAGCAGCCGACGGTGACATCGGTCGTACTCGTGCCCGAAAATGCGCCCAAGTGGGCCATAGTTCCCGCCTCGGCCGATCAGGTGAATGAGAGCTGGCGGTCGGATGTGTCGTTCGACGACTCGGCCTGGCTGAGCGCCTCGGGAGGGCCTGGGGGCGTCGGCTACGAAGGCAGCAGCGGCTATGAGGATCTGATCAGTCTGGACGTCCGCAGCCAGATGTACGGCCGGAACACAACGTGCTACGTGCGGATTCCCTTTACCGGTACCGCTGGATTGGTCGGGAGCCTCGGCGAACTGACGCTGAGCGTTCGCTATGACGATGGTTTCGTCGCCTGGCTCAACGGCATAGAAATCGCCCGGACCAATATCTCGGGAACGCCCCAGTGGAATTCCGTCGCGAGCGGCAACAACGAAGCCGACGCGGAGGAGTTCGACGTCGCGATCGATGTCTCTGAATACGCCGGTCTGCTTGGCGAAGGCGCCAATCTCCTGGCTATTCAGGGCCTGAACGTGTCGACGACCAGCAGCGATTTTCTGATCTCTGCGGAACTGAGCGGAACCGTGGTCGAATATGCGGGAGCGGTGCATCCGTACCTGAAAGAGCTCCAATTGCTCGATGGTCTTCGTGTCACGGAGCTGATGTACCATGCGGCGGAAGGGGACAGCCTGGACTACATCGAGCTGGCGAACACCGGCGATGTGCCCCTGGACCTGACGGGCGTGCGTTTTGCCGATGGGATCGAGTTCACCTTCCCGGCAATGGAGTTGGCGCCGGGGCAGTGCACCGTCGTCGTCGACGATCCCGCCGCATTTGTGTCAAGATATGGAACGGACGCCGGCGTGGCCGGTCAGTATTCCGGTCGCCTTAGCGACAGCGGCGAGGATATTGTCCTGAAGCTGGCCGAACCTTTCGATGCGGCAATCGCTCGTTTTCGGTATGATGACGAGTGGCATCCGGCTACCGACGGAGATGGGATGTCGCTGACGGTCCGCGATCCTGCGGCTCCGGTGGCGGCCTGGAACGATCCCGCGAATTGGCACGCGTCGGCTCCGACGCCAGGCCAGTTTTAGGGGAAGCGGCATGCATGTATATCGATTCCTTGCACGGACAGAGCAACCGGCATGAAACGGGTGTTCCTATTCCTGGCGTCTATGATCTGTGTGACGGTCACCGGCACGGTCGGCCGGGCGGCGCTCGTCATCAATGAGTTCATGGCCGCCAACGAACGCGTGCTGCGCGACTCGGCAGGGGACTTTGACGACTGGGTCGAGATCTATAACGCCGGTGACCAGCCCGTTGACGTCGGGGGATTGTATCTGACGGACGGTCTTTCCGATCCGACGAAATGGCAGTTCCCGCATAACGTACCGTCGCAGACGACGATTGCCCCGCACGGTTTCCTGCTGGTCTGGGCCGACGACGAACCGGACGAAGGGGTCCTGCACGCCGGCTTCAAGCTGAATAGCGAGGGGGAGGAACTGGGCCTGTACGATGCCGACGGGACGCTCATCGACAGCGTGGTCTTCGGATCGCAGTCGGCCAACACGTCGTACGGACGCATTCCTGACGGCGGTGCAGCTTGGCGGACTCTCGCGACTCCGACGCCGCGCGGACCCAACCGGCGCGCCGGCATCGTGATCAACGAGATCATGTACAACCCCTACTCCGAGGCCTTGCAGGGTGAGGACCTTGCCGCCGAGTACATCGAGCTGTTCAATCCGAACAGCGAGGCCGTCAACCTGGCGGGCTGGCAGCTCACGCGGGCTGTTTCATTGACGTTCGGAGATGTGACCATGGCGGGCGGTGACTACCTGGTGGTGGTCGGCGACGCAGAGGCGTTCGCAGCCCGATATCCGGAGGTTGTCCACGTGGTCGGCGGTTGGGATGGGCGGCTGAGCGACTCCGGCGAGACGATGGAATTGCGCGACGCCTCGGGGGCTCTTGTCGATGAAGTCCCCTACGCCGACAGCGGAGACTGGAGCGTCCGTGAGCTGGGCCCGGTGGACCGAGGCCATCGTGGCTGGCGATGGCGCAACGATCACGACGGCGCCGGCAAGTCGCTGGAATTGGTCAATCCGGCTCTGCCCAACGAATACGGCGCGAGCTGGTCCGCCAGTTTGGACGTCGGCGGCACGCCGGGTCGCGTCAACTCCATCGGTTCCGCCGACGCGGCGCCTCTCATTGCAGGCGTGCAGCACAGTCCCGTGATCCCGGGAGCGTTCGATCCCGTGACCGTCACGGCGATGGTGGTCGATGAATCGCCATTCGGCCCGACGGTGAATCTGCGGTACCGCATCGATCGCTCCGAGTTTGTCGACCGAGGCAGCTACCCGACGTTCGATGCCAACGAGTATGTGGTTTTGCCGATGTTCGATGACGGAGCCCACGCCGACGAAGCTGCGGGCGACCGCGTTTACGGCGCGGAGATTCCGGCGCAGCCCGATGGTGTCGTGGTGGAGTTCTATATCGAGGCGATCGACAATGGCGGACGGATGCGCACGTGGCCGGCGCCGAGCCTTGTGGACGACCGATTCGAGCAGGTGACAAACGCATTGTATTGTGTGGACGCGGCGTTCAATCCCTACACCTATTGGCAGATCGGCAGCCAGCCGCTGTACTACATGGTGATGACCGAGATGGAGCGGGGACGACTGGCCTACATCGGCAGCCACAGTGACGACGGCTTCTCCCATTCTGAGATGAACGCGACGTTCATCAGTGTTGACGGCAGGGACATTTTCCTGCGATACAACGTCGGCATCCGGAACCGTGGCAACGGCTCCCGGACGCCTCCTCCGAACAACTATCACGTGAATTTCCCCAGCGACCACCGGTGGAAAAGCGTCTCGGCGATCAATATCAACAGCAAGTACACCTACAATCAGTGGCTCGGCCACGCGCTCTACCGCATGGCCGATATGCCGGCTCTGGATGTCCAGCGCGTTCAGGTGAGGGTCAACGGCCAGGACCTGGCGCTGATGGACTCCGGACGGATGTATGGATCGTACGTGCACCTGGAGGTCTACGACAGCGACTGGGCGGACCACCATTTCCCGGATGACAACCAGGGCAATGTCTATCGCTGCGTCAGTCGAGGCCGATACTGTGACCTTCGCTATCAGGGGGGCGATCCGGCGAGCTACGGGCGGGAAGACTGGTACGTCAAGAACTCGAATGCCGCGGTCAGCGACTGGTCTGACCTGATCGCGTTGACTTATGCGCTGGATCGGTCGCCGGACGAGACATACGTGGAGGAGATCGAGAAGGTCGTCAACGTCGAGCAATGGATGCGCTGGTTTGCAATGGAGACGTTCTTGACCAACCGGGAAACGAACCTGGGCAATGGCTACGGCGACGATTACTGCATGTACCGCGGTGTCGAAGACCCTCGCTTTCTGCTGTTGCCTTACGATCTGGACACCATATTGAATTCGCCGGACCCGAATACCTCGATTTGGCTGGCGGGAAGGCTCAACAGCCTGCCGGTGGTGCGGCGTTTCCTCACGCATCCTGCGTTTGTCGGGCGTTATTACGCGCAGTTGAAAGACCTTGCCGAAACGGTCTTCGCACCCGGGCGGTTCAATTCGTTCGTGGAAAACGCCCTGGGCGACTGGGTTCCGCAGACGACTATCGAGGCGATCGAGACCTTCGTCGCGGCCAGGCGAAGGTATGTGCTCTCGCAGATTCCTGTGGAGTTCACCGCCGGCAGCGACCTGCCGGGCCTCGCCGGCTATCCCGTCACGTCAGTTCCGTATGTACATGGTACGGAGATTCGCGGTACGGCCGACGCCACGCGGGTGCAGTCGGTTCTCGTCGATGGCTGGCCCGTTCAATGGTCTGGGCGAGAGGGCCAGTGGGCCTTGGGCAGGACGCTGTTGGACCTGTCACCCGGCATCAATCGCATGATCGTCGAGACCTTCGACGGGCCCGAGGGGACCGGCCGTCCTCTGGGCGCCGGATACGTGGACGTCTACTATCAGACCGGATCGACGAACGACTACCCGAGCGGGTCTTCCCTCCCGGACGCTTCTTCGTCGGGCGCTTCGTCGCGCCTCAATCTGATCGTTCGAGACAGCTATCTTCCGGGTGTTCCCGTCCTCGTCCGCGTCGAGCTGCTCGCGGCCGATGGCACGATTGATCGCGATGTATGGGAGACGACCGCGACGTTCTCGGTCCCCGGCAATCCGGCGATACGTCCGTCGACCGACCAATGCACGCTCTACAACGGCGTCGGCAGTGCTCTGGTCACGTTCACGGGACGGGGCGATTTCACATTGACCGTGCATGTGGACGGGGCCGAGAGGAGTGCCATACTGGCGGACGTCAGCGATCAGCCTGTTCGAATCGTGTCGGGGACGCTGCGCGATTCTGAGACCTGGAGCGGCGTCTGTTGTGTGACCGGAGGGGATTTCACGATTCCCGCCGGTGTCACGTTGACGCTCAGTCCCGGCACGCTCGTACTGATCGAGGGCGTTGCCTCGGGCAGCAGCGGAACCGATATCGACGTGCAGGGCGCGATTCAGTCGCTGGGCACAGCCGCCGCGCCGGTGACGTTCACATGCCTTGGGCCCGGTCAGAACTGGGGCGAGCTGCATTTCGTCGACGCCGCCCCCTCGACGTTTCGCTACACGCACATTACCCGGGCCGGTCACTCGCCGCCGGTAGGGCACTCACATTCGGGCCCGGCCATTCGGGTCGCCAACTCAATGCTGCTCTTCGATCATGTCGCACTGACCGACCACGCGGGCAAGATCATGGACACCGGTGCCGGTACGGACCTGACATTCCGCCGGTGCCTGCTGGCCCGGTCCGTGATGGGACCCGAGATTACGGGCACATCGCTGCGGTTCGAGGATGGCGGGATCACCGACATGCACGCCGGCGACGATGCCGACGGCATCTACATCCACGATCAGCTCGCCGGTCAGCAGTTCCTGATTCGCCGCAGCGTCATCGCCGGGATGGACGACGACGGCGTCGATACGCTCGGGTCCGAGATTCGCATCGAGGATTCCATCATCCGTGACTGCCGGGACAAAGGTGTGAGTGTCTACGGTGGCCGGACGGCGATCGATCGCTGTCTGATCGTAGAAAACAATACCGCTCCTGAGGATCCAACAACAGCTAGTGTCGCTGCCAAGGCGTACGACGGTTCCAGTGCCGTCGTCGATATCGATCATACGACCATCGTGACATCGAAAGTTCCCGGTCACGTGGATGTCGGGCTCCAGTCGCATAACAAGACGGGCGTCACGTCGGGGACCATCGTCTACAACGTGACGAATTCGATCATCGATGCGACGATCCCTGTGGACGTCCAGACGCCTTACCAAATGTCCGATGTTCACATCAGCTATTGCTGTCTGACGGGAGAGACCTGGCCGGGCGAGGGCAATTTCAGTGCCGAGGTGCTGTTTGTCGATCCGCAGAGCGACAACTACCGCCTTCGGGCGACATCACCCTGCATTGGCGCCGCAGCGCCCGGCGACCCGTTGAGGGACTTCGGTTACTACCAGAGCACTGCGCCGTTCCCCTCGAGCCCATTGACAGGCGGAGACCTGCTCTGGACAGCCCACGAAGGACCCTACCGAATCACCGCCGACCTGACCATTCCGCCTGATGCCACCTTGACGATCGGGGCAGGGACGACGGTGTTCTTCGATCCGAACGTGCGATTGATTGTCGAAGGCCGGCTCGTGGCGGACGGAACGAAGTACGAGACCATCCGCTTCACCCGCACGCCGGAACTGGGCGGAACCTGGGGCGGCCTGCAATTCCTTGATTCCCCGCACGACAACCGGATTTGTCACGCGGTGATCGAGTATGGGCGGACGAACGACGGGATGGTGGGTCTGGAGAATTCCAGTCTCCTGCTCGATCACGTCACCTTCGATCACACGGACCTTCGCCGCATCTGCACGATTGACTCGTCGCTGGTCGTTCGCAACTGCGTGTTCACCGATATATTCGCGCCGGGAGAGCCTCCGTCGACGGACAATCTCAGCGAGCACATCTGGGGCCGCGGTGTTCCTGCTGCGGGCCGATTCATTCTCGACGGCAATGTCTTTGGGCGCACGCCCGGTCACAACGATGCAGTCGATTTCGACGGTGCGATGCGGCCCGATGCGATCCCGCAGATTCTCAACAACGTCTTCCTGGGCGGAGGCGATGAGGCGCTCGATCTGGAAACGGATGCGCACATCGAAGGCAATGTGTTCACAAACTACGTCGAGGACCGCTTCAACAGGACGCCGCGCGAGTCGAACGTGATCTCGGCCGGCGCCGGGCGAGAGTACGTTGTTGTGCGAAACGTCTTTCATCGCGTCCAGCACGTTGCGCAGATCAAAGACCGGGCCTTCATGCGGTTCGAGAACAACACGGTGGTCGACGCCAATGCGACGGTCTTCTACTTCGAGATTCCTGGCCAGACGACCTCGCCCGGTCGGGGCGTGCGTATCGACTCGTGCATCTTCCGGCAGTGCCCCACGTTGCTGGGCAACCTCCGTGTGAACGATGCGGAGTGGGGCACGACGGATATCACGGTCGACCGATGCCTGTTGCCAAGCGACTGGCACATGCTGGGCGAGGGCAATATCGACGCCGATCCGCTGTTCGCGGGCGAGGACGATTTCCATCTGAAGCCGTGGTCGGCAGCGCGTGGGACGGGAGTGTTCGGGCTGGATATGGGCGCGTTCGTTCCGGCGGGGGCCTCGGCTGCCGGCGAGCCCGAGGGCTGGACGTATCGGACGCAAGTGACGCTGGCCGTCGGCGGACCGGGAATCACCCATTACGTGTACAGCCTCAACGAGCCGAACGGTCCGTGGAGCCAGGAGTATTCGGTGGATACCCCGATCTCACTGAACGGCCTGAGGAACGGGCAGTCCTACACGGTCTACGTTCGAGGCAAGAACTCCGCCGGCGTCTGGCAGGGTCAGCCCCATGGATCAGAGACCTGGACCGTCGACACCGCGTACCGGCGGCTTGTGCTCAACGAGATTCTCGCTGCCAATGAGACCTTCGGGCACGAAGGGACCTGTCCCGATCTCGTGGAGCTGTATTACGACGGGCCGTCGGCGGTGAGTTTATCCGGCATGAGTCTTAGCGACGATCCACGGCAGCCGAACAAGTTCATCTTCCCGGCAGGCGCCACGATGCATCCCGGCGATTACCTCGTTCTACTCGCCGACGCCAATGTCGCGACGTCAGGCGCGCATCTTGGCTTTGCCCTCGACAAAAAAGGAGGGCAGCTCAGTCTCCACGATCGCGATGGGAGCCTGATCGATTCGGTGGAGTTCGGGCCGCAGTTGCCCGATCTGGCGATTGGGCGGACGGGACCCGACGCCGAGTGGCGTCTGGCGATCCCCACGTTCGGTTTCGCCAACGTGGCCCAGCCGCTCGGAGACCCATCGGCGGCGCGACTCAACGAATGGCTGGCTGAGGCGGAGGTGCTGTTCGAACGCGATTTCATCGAAGTGCACAACCCGAACGATGACCCTGTCGATATCGGTGGGTTCTACCTCACAGACCATCCGGCAGTACGGCCCGACAGACACCGAATTCCCCTCTTGAGCTTCGTCCAGGGCCAGGGCTTCGCGGTCTTTGCCGCTGACGGAGAGGACTTCCCGGGCCATGTTGGCTTCAGGCTTTCGCCGGACGGGGAGATGCTCGGATTGTTCGACCCCAATCTGGAGGAGGTGGACAAGATCCTGTTCGGCCCCCAAACACCCGACGTGTCGCAGGGGCGCGCGCCCGATGGATCGGATCGACTGGATTGGCTTGAGCTGCCCACGCCGGGGATGTGGAATCCTGTGAGGCGGGAGCTGGTCGCGACACGGATTGTTCTCGTCCCTGAAGAAGCGGACAAGAGAGTTATCGTTCCTGCCTCGGCGGACGGAGTGGGCGAGACCTGGAAATCCGATCCGGCGTTCGACGATTCGGCCTGGCTCCGGTCGTCCGGCAGCCCCGGCGGAATCGGCTACGAGCGAAGCACAGGGTACGAGGACTGGATCAGCCTGGATATCGAGGATCAGATGTACGGGCGGAACACGACCTGCTATATCCGCGTTCCGTTCACGATGGCAACGGGCCTTGCCGGTCACTTCAACGAGCTGATGCTGAACGTTCGATTCGACGACGGTTTTGTCGCTTATCTCAACGGCGCGGAAGTGGCTCGCGCCAATATCACGGGACCGCCGCAGTGGGACTCGGAAGCGGAGGCCGACCACGAGTCGTACGGCCGGACGTTCGATGCCGTCTTTGACATTTCGGAATACGCCGACAGCCTCCGCGAGGGGGAGAACCTCCTGGCGATTCACGGACTGAACACTCCGGCGACGAGCAGCGACTTGATCTTCTCCGTCGCGCTGGAGGCGACTGTCGTGGAAGGGGGCGACAGCGAATACCCCTATCTGGAGGAGCTTCGGCTGCTCGATTTCCTCCGTGTCACCGAGTTGATGTACCATTCGCCGGCCGGGGATCGGCTGGACTATATCGAGGTGTGCAATACCGGCGCGGAGCCGTTGGACCTGACGGGTCTGCGTTTCACGAACGGGGTTCAGTTCGCGTTCGATTCGATGACGCTGGAAGCGGGGCAGTGCGTCGTAGTCGTCGACGATCTCGCTGCGTTCCAGGCCAACTATGGAGTGGGACTGACCGTGGCGGGCGAATACGCAGGGCACCTCAGCGACGGCGGAGAAGACATTGTCCTGAGCCTGGCAGCGCCGCTGGAGGCGGCGATCATGCGTTTCCGCTACGAGGACGACTGGTACCCGGCCACGGATGGAGACGGTCAGTCCTTGGCGATTGAGGACGTGACTGTTCCGGCGGCGGCCTGGAACCGTTCCGAAAGCTGGTATCCGTCACCACCCACGCCCGACAGGCCGTGACTTCGAGAGTTCACTCACACTTTGGGCGAAGACTACTCTTTGGCGACTATCGTGGTCTGATCGGAAAAGCCGGCGGGGCGCAGCGCGTCGCAGGCGGCCAATGCTGCGACGATCTGGTCCGGCTCCGAAGCGTCGACACAGTAGATAGTCCCGCCGCGTGCCTCGACATCCTTCGTAAAGGTTGCCCAACCCTCTTCGTACCGTTCGACCACCTTCATCCGGCTTCCACCTTCGGCTTCGAGAGACTCCATGATCTCGGGGTTGGTGTACCGGACGACGAGGTTCCTGTCGTGGAAGATGAAGGCCGCGCCAGCGGTCCGGTTCTCGATGCCCAGACGGCGGTCGATGCGAACATCGTCCAATCCCTGAGCCTGGAGGTACCGGCGCACGATTTGTTCACCGTTCGTTTCCTGTATCTCCTGCAGTCTTCGGGTCGATGCCGACAGTCCTCGTGAAGCGACCGCGCGGCATCTGGCACGGCTGGTAGACGCGCTCCTCTGCGGGGCAGGGCACACCCCAACGACGCGGCACGGAGGGCAGCACGGTAGCTGCCACCAGTAATAGTCGACGACCAGACCGGGGCTGCGATAATTGAAGGCGTACGGCGTGTACCGCGCGCCTTCATAGACCAGGCCAGCGCTGTTTGCGTTGAACGCGTACGGCGAGTACCTGATGCTGCCGGGAATCAAGCCGGGATTGTTGTAGCTGAAGGCGTACGGGCTGTAGATGATCTGATGTCGCTGCGAACTCCAGCCGCTTGCCCGACCGACGGCCGGCGCCAACGCCACGACGGCGACGAGAATAGAAATCCGTTTCATTTCGTCCTCCTTTTCTTAGGTGAAGGTTTCCTCTTGAGTTTCCCTTCTCATCACCCTCTCCTAAGCTGGGACTTATGTGATCTGTGCGAACCCTCCTTTCCATTACCCTCTGTGCCAGCCAGTCCCGGATGCCCCAGTGAGATCTTGGAACGTGGCTGTGCCGCCGGCTGATGATGGTCTCGTATGGATGCGCGGTCTGCGAGCCGTTCTACCGGCCGACCGCCGCACCGAAAGCAGAAATGAACCTACGAGATGACATCAACCTCCTTGTCGATTTCTTTCCGAACCCACTCCGTTATCCGAGGTCCAGGGACATCCAAAGCTCTGATCTGCTACGCCGCAGCGAACACGCAGTTCGCGATCCAGCCGCAACAGGATCAAAACTGCTCCAGATTCCCGTCGAGCCGGATACTTGCGGTAGCAGGCTCGATCTGCACCGTCTTGTGTCCGTACCGCACGATGCACGAATTATCGCCTGAGCCTTTGATGTATGCTTCGGAGAGCATACCATTTTTCCACGCGATGTCAAGTGTGAATCCGCCGCGAGCCCGCAGGCCGGAAATCCTGCCCTCGGGCCAGACGCTCGGCAGGGCGGCAAGCAGCTCGATGATGTAGCGGCCTTCGGCGTCACGCCGGTGGCTTTGCATCAGCATTTCCGTGATGCCGCTGGTGGCGCCGAAATTGCCGTCGATCTGGAACGGCGGATGGGCATCGAAGAGATTGGCGTACACGCCGCCACCCTTGTAGTCCGTCAGCGGCGAGTCGGTCAGCGTCAGCAGGTTCTTGAGCATCAGATGGGCGTGGTCGCCGTCGAGCAGGCGAGCCCAGAAGTTGATCTTCCAGGCGCGGCTCCAGCCGGTGCCGCCGTCGCCCCGAAAAATCAGCGATTGCCTGGCCGCTGCGAGCAGTTCCGGCGTGTCGACGGTGATCTCGCTGCCCGGAAACAGACCCCACAAGTGCGAGACGTGGCGATGGTCGTTCTTCGGATCATCCTTGTCCTCGAGCCACTCCTGGAGCTGGCTGTGCCGGCCGATCCGGTTCGGAGCGATGCGGACCCGCAGTGCATCCAGCCTCTTGGCAAACTCCTCATCGACATCCAGCACCCGCGCCGCTTCGGCCGTGTTCGCGAAGAGGTCGCGGATGATCTGATGGTCCATCGTCGGGCCCATGACCAGGCCGCCGTTTTCGGGGCTGTTGCTGGGACCGCTGATCAGCCATCGCCGGTCACTTCGCGGGTCCTCGATCAGATAATCCACGAAGAACTCGGCGGCCCCTTTCATCAGCGGATACGCGCGGTCCCTGAGAAACTGCTTGTCCCCGCCATAGACGTAGTGCCACCAGAGGTGCTGGCAGAGCCAGGCGCCTCCGGTGGGCCAGATGCCGTGGTTGGAGGCGTTGATGGGAGCGGTGCCGCGCCAGAGATCGAAGTTGTGGTGGAGTACCCAGCCGGACGCATCGTAGTGCTTCTTCGCGGTCGATCGGCCCGATTCTGCGATCTCGACAAGTGCGTCGAACAGCGGCCGGCCGCATTCGCCCAGATTGGTCGGCTCGGTCAACCAGTAGTTCATCTCGGTATTGATGTTGACCGTGTACTTACTGTCCCACGGCGGGCTGGTGCTCTCGTTCCAGAGCCCCTGGAGATTGGCAGGCTGGCCACCCGCGCGCGAGCTGGCGATCATCAGGTATCGCCCGTACTGGAAGAATAGCGCGGCCAACTGCGGGTCCTCGCGTTCCGCAAACTTCAGCACCCGCTGGTCGGTGGGCAGTTCGGCGGTCCTCGCCGGGCCCAAATCGAGCGAGACGCGACGGAACAACGCCTGGTGATCGGCCACGTGGGCATCGCAGATCTGCCGCGGCGTCTTCTCGGCCGCTCTGCGGAGCGCCTCATCGCATCGCTGTCCGGGATCGGCCGAAAGATCCTTGTACGTCCTGACGTTCGTGGCCATAGCGAGGATCAGCGTCGCGGCATTGGCGCCCTCGACCTCGATCTGTCCATCGTCGACCGTGGCCCGGCCTCCGCTGATTCGGACCTGGCAACGGCCCTCGAATCGCACAGCGCCGGGCATCGGGGTCTCTACCCCTTGCATCTTAAAGTCACGCGCTCGCCCGAGGATCGCCAGTGTCCGGTCATCCACCTTCCACGTTCGCACCTCTTCGTTGGGGCTGGTCAGTGTGGCCGTGAAGCGCAGCGCGCCGGGCTCGTCACACCAGAGGCGAACCACCAGCACCTGATCGGGGAAGCTGGCGAAGGTCTGTCGCGTGTAGGTCACCCCGTCGACGCGATAGGTCGTGGTGGCGATGGCGGTGTCGAGGTCCAGTTCCCGATGGTAGGCCTCCACTTCTTCGTGTCCATGGAAAGTCAGCTTGAGGTCCCCGAAGGGTTGGTAGGGGACCTGGCGAAGGGGCGACGACATGAAGTGCTCCATCGCCAGTTGCTCGGCCTCACGTTGTTTTCCGTCCAGGAGCAGCCGGCGAATCTCAGGCAGGTACCGAGCGGCGCCGTCGCGGGCATAGTCATGAGGCCGGCCGCACCACAGCGAGTCTTCGTTGATCTGGTAGCGTGCTTCTGCGGCGCCTCCGAACACCATGGCGCCGAGCCGCCCGTTGCCCACGGGCAGCGCATGCGTCCACGCGCGGGCCGGTTCGGCATACCACAGCTTCAGGTCGAATTGATTGCCGTCTGCGGCCTGGCCGACCGAAACGATGCCGAGGCTCAACGCGATGACAGCGGATCGGACAAGGTGACTTCTCATTGTCTCTCCTCAGACAGATGGTCTTGTCGGACTCGGGAACTGCGCGGGGCGCATCGCCTATGGATTCTTCACGCTGAAGAGACGACGTCGCTCGTCGTACGAGACGACTCTGCCGCGCCGGATCTGCCTTCGGTCGATCCCGAGCAGCCGGAGCGGATTGTCGAAGGCCATCGACAGCAGTTCCCTGTGGGTAACCAGATTCAGCGAGGCCAGGTGGTTCATGCACGTCAGCAGAGTCGCCGAGGAGCCTGCCATGTATCCGGTAGCGGGGTTGTAGAGCCGGCCCGTCGGGTCGAGCAGAACCTCGGCTCCCATGGATTCGTAACGTCCCGGAGCCAGTCCCGCCAATTCTGAGGCGTCGCTGATGACGATGCAATTGGCCGGACTCTTGGTCCGGATGATGGTTTTCAGCAGCGCCGGCGGCAAATGGTGACCGTCGGGAATGATCGTGGCGACAAGATCGTCGTTGTCCAGTCCGGCCCAGATGGGGTTTTCGTGACGCGGCAGCAGGGCGGGCACGCCGTTGCCGAGATGGGTCAGCGCCTTGGCTCCGGCAGTCACGCATCGCTTGAGCTGATCGTCACTGGCCATGTGGTGGCCCAACGCGACGACGATCCCCCGTTTCGTGGCATGGCGGATCAGCTCCTCGGCCCCGTCGAGGTCTGCCGCCACCGTCAACATCCTGACGTTCCCATCGGCCCAGTTGAGCAGACGATCCAGGTGTTCGACGCTCGGCGGTCTCATCCACTTCGGATTGTGCGCTCCCCTGGCGCCCTCGATCGGAGAAAGGAAGGGGCCTTCGAGATGGATGCCGAGCAGGCGGTCCTTGAACTCCTCCGTGTTTGTGATCCTCGCGATCAGTGGCAGGTTCCGTTCGTAGATCTCTGTTGGACTGGTGATCAGGGTTGCCAGAAAGGCAGTGGTGCCCGCGTCGAACAGCTCCCGGCAGGCGCGGACAACGTCCTCCTCGTTCAGGTGAGCGCCGCTGAAATCCACACCCTTGAAACCGTTGACCTGGAGATCGATCAGTCCGGGGATATCCATGCCTCACCCCTCGCTCAGGAGTCTACGGCGAGCAGCGACGCCGCAGGCTCGTCGAGGAAGATAGCGCAATTCTCGTGCTGTTGCAGGATGGACGCCGGACACCTGGGAGTCACCGGTCCTTCGAGCGCGTTGCGGACGGCTTCGGCCTTGCGCCGGTCCGGCACAGTGACGATGATACGGCGGCTCTTGAGGATTTGCTGGATGCTCATCGAAATCGCTTGCGACGGCACGGCCTCGAACGAACCGAACCAGCCTTCGCCCAGTTGTTGCCGCCGGCAGCGTTCATCGAGATCGACCACGAGGTAAGGCTCCTCCGTCTCGAAATCGGCGGGTGGGTCGTTGAAGGCCAGATGGCCGTTCTCTCCGATGCCCACACAGGCGACGTCGATCGGATGGGCGCGGATCAGATCTCCGAGCCTCCTGCACTCCGCGGCCGGGTCTTTGGCGTCTCCGTTGACGAAGTGCGCGGCCTTGAGCCGGCCGACGCGGTCGACGAAACGCTCGCGGAGATACTTGCGGAAACTGGCAGGATGATCGGGTCCCAGGCCGATGTACTCATCCAGGTGGAACATGGTCACCTTCGACCAGTCAATGGTGTCCACGCTGGTCAGATGCTCGAGCATCTCGAACTGGCTGGCGCCGGTGGCGAGGATGATATTCGCCTGGTTCTTGTCGGCGATAGCGCGGCGAATGGCGCCGGCGGCGGTGCTGCCGGCCGCGGCCCCCATATCGCCCTTGGTTTTGTAGACGGCTCTTTTCACGGCAGGCTCCTGAATCGGGTTACGACTGGGGCGATCATAGAGCGCTGGGCCGGGCCTGTCAATCCCGCCCGCCGCGAACCTCGCAGACGGGCGAATTTGTCTTGCGTTTGCCGCCGCGTTGTCCCTATAACCTCGTAGGTTCCGACTGCGATTTGCCCCGGGACCAGGACACCTGCCGCAAGGGGTGGCACATGGAAAGGACCGCGATGAAACGCGTACCGGATTCCCTGGTTCTTTGTCTGGTCGTTTCGCTCGTTTTGCCGATTTCTGCCCAGGCGCAACAAGCCGCGTTGACTGAGAATCTCCTCGTCTTATTGGACAAAGGCCATCCCAGGCTTATGCTCAAGGACAGAGATCTGCTTTCGCTCAAGGCCAGCGTAGTCGATGATGCCGCCCTGCAGAAATGCTGGGATGATGTGAAGGCCGACGCGGAGGCGTGTCTGGAGAAGCCGCCGTTGGTCTACAAGAAGGTTGGGCCGCGTCTGCTCAGCGTCAGTCGGGATTGTCTTCATCGCATCTATGCCCTGGCCCTGGCCTACCGCTGGACGGGTGGGGATCGCTATGCCGCCAAGGCCAAGGCGAACCTTCTGGAGGTCTGCGCGTTCGCGGACTGGAATCCCTCGCATTTTCTGGACACCGCCGAAATGTCCCATGCGGTGGGGGTCGGGTACGACTGGCTGTATGACTATCTCGATTCGCAGACACGGGATACGATCGTGCGGGCTTTGATCGAGAACGGCCTGAAGCCGGGACTGAAGGTCTACGACTCGAACGGCTGGTGGACCCAGAGCGATCACAACTGGAATCAGGTCTGCAACGGCGGGATGATCGTCGGGGCCCTGGCCATCGCCGACGTCGAGCCGAGCTATGCCGAGCGGATCATCCCGGCGGCGGTCGCGTCACTGCCCCGCGCGTTGAAGACCTATGCGCCCGATGGCGCGTGGGGCGAGGGAACGGGCTATTGGAGCTATGCGACGCATTATACCGCGTACGGGCTGACTGCGCTGGACACGGCGCTGGGCAGCACGTTCGGGCTGCTCGATGTGCAGGGGCTCTCAAAGGCAGGGGACTTCCCCATCTACACGGCCGGACCGACCGGCCTGTACCTGAACTTCGCCGACGTGGGAGAGCGCAGCGCGCGGCGGCCGATGGCCTGCATGTTCTGGCTGGCCGGCACGTTTCACAATCCGCTCTACGCGTACAGCGAGCACGAGGAGATCGCCATGCGACCGGCCGGGGCGGCCCACCTCGTCTGGTATGCGGCCAGGCCTCCGGCCCGAGCCGCGCGACGCAAGCTCGACGCCTGTTTTCGAGGCCCGGTCGAGGTCGTCACGATGCGAAGCGCCTGGGACGACCCCGATGCGCTCTTCGTGGGCTTCAAGGCGGGCTATAACCAGGTCAATCATGGGCACCTCGACCTGGGCACATTCGAAATCGACGCCCTCGGCGTGCGGTGGGCCCGCGATCTCGGTTCGGACAACTACAATCTGCCCGGCTATTGGGAGGGCAAGCGGGGCGGCCAGCGCTGGTCGTACTATCGTCTGAACTCCGCCAGTCACAACATCTGCACGTTGGGCGGCCAGGACCAGGACCCTCTGGCCAAATCGGCTTTCACCAGCACGAAGGTGAACCAGACCGATCCGTCGGCGGTTGTTGACCTCTCGCAGGCGTATGCTAACTTCGCCCGGTCCGCCTCTCGTGGCGTGAAGATGGTCGCCGACAGGACGGCGGTTCTCATCCAGGACGAATTCACGATCGAGAAACCTTGTGACTTGGTCTGGGGCATGACGACCGATGCCGACATCGAGGTGGAGGGCGGTTCGCTCGCCAGATTGAAGCTTCAGGGCAAAGAGCTTGCTGCGCGTCTGCTCAGTCCGGCCGGAGCGGCGTTCACGGTCGGATCGGCCGAGCAGGAGCCGCCGCAGAAGACGAACAAAGGTGTCAAGCGTCTGCTGGTCCGATTGGCCGAGGCGCAGGGCGACGAGCGCATTGCGGTGCTGTTTTCGCCCGTCCGAGCGGATCGGCCGCAGGCGGAGAGCGTCGAGATCAAACCGCTGACGCAGTGGTGACAGAAGGTTCAGACGATCTGAACAATAAAGGAGACGCGACAATGCTGCGACGAGTATGTGACGGCCTGATCTGTGTTTTGGTCGTGATGACGCTGGTAGGCGGGTCGGTCCAGGCCCAGGATGACGACGAGCCGCAGCTCTGCGTGGGTGACTATCAGAGCGCCGAAGAGGCGAAGGCTCAGCTCACCCGATTCGCGCAAACCTATTCGAATCTGTCCGAATGGCAGCAGCGGGCCCGGACCAACCGTGAGGCCATCCTGCGCGGCACCGGCCTGCTGCCTCTGCCCAAGAGATGTCCCTTGAACCCGATTGTCCACAGCCTGCGACGGTACGACGGCTATACCGTCGAGAATGTGGCTGTCGAGAGCCTTTCCGGCGTCTTCGTCACCGGCAGTCTCTATCGTCCCACCAGCGGTGCCGGGCCCTTTCCGGCGGTTCTTTGTTCGCACGGGCATTGGAGCAACCGCGAGGACTACGGACGCTTTCGTCCCGACATGCAGAAACGCTGTGCGACGTTGGCTCGCATGGGGGCCATCGTGTTGTCCTACGACATGGTCGGCTATGGCGACTGGGCCAACGCCGGCTGGGAGCACCGCCGGCCCGATGCGCTGAAGATGCAACTGTGGAACAGCATCCGTCTGCTGGATTACCTCTGCACGAGAGCGGACGTCGATTCATCGCGAATCGCTATCACCGGGGCCTCCGGCGGCGGCACGCAGACGTTCCTGCTGACGGCGGTGGACGACCGCATCGCGGTTTCGGTCCCCGTGGTGATGGTCTCGGCCCATTTCTTCGGCGGCTGCGTCTGCGAGAGCGGCATGCCCATTCACAAGAGCCGATCCCACGAGACGAACAACACCGACATCGCCGCCATGGCGGCGCCGCGTCCGCAGTTGATCATCTCCGACGGCCAGGACTGGACGAAGAACGTTCCCGACATCGAGTTTCCCTATATCCGCAACGTATATCGTCTGTACGCGGCGCAGGATCGCGTCGAGAATCTGCACCTCGCCGACGAGGGACACGACTACGGATGGTCCAAGCGAATCGGCGCCTACAAGTTCCTCGCCAAGCACCTGGGCCTGTCCCTGTCCAACGTAATCGATCGGGAGGGCCGCATCGACGAGACCCCCGTGGTCATCGAGAAGATCGAAGACCTCTACGTCTTCAATGCCGAGCACCCCCGACCGGCTCATGCCGTGAGCCCGACCGATCCGCTGCCCTGGAATTGGTGAACCATCGCATCCTCCTCCGAGCCCGACGTCGATGAGAAACCCGTCGGAGGTTGCATGATGACCTATTTACTGTTGGTTGCGCTCGGATTCGCCGTCGGCGCGTTCGGAACTTTGATCGGCGCCGGCGGCGGTTTCATCCTGATGCCGATTCTGCTGCTGTCCTATCCACAGCGTTCGGCCAACGAGCTGACCGCAGTTTCGCTCGCAATGATCTGCTGCAATGCGACGTCCGGGTCGATCTCGTACGGCCGGATGAAGCGAATCGATTACACCTCGGGCGTGCTGTTCCTGGTGGCCGGGATTCCCGGCGCCGTCCTGGGGGCTGTGACGGTCGCGTACGTCCCGCGCCAGGCATTCAACCTCGTCTTCGGCCTCGTGCTGATTGCGGCCGGCCTGGTCATCTTCTTCCGGTCGCCCAGGCACGCGGGCCCATCCGTCTCGACGCATGGCGGGACCCGCTTCCGACGGACTCTGATCGACGCCGACGGCGCGCGCCATGAATTCGCCTACAACCTGCCGCTGGGGATTGTATTGAGTCTCTTCGTTGGCTTTGCATCCAGTCTTCTTGGTATCGGTGGCGGGATCATCCACGTTCCGGCCATGGTGCATCTGTTGAACTTCCCTGTGCATCTGGCCACGGCCACGTCGCACTTCGTATTGGCGGCGATGACGCTGGCGGGGACGATTGTACACCTGGCGGACGGGTCCCTTCGGGCCGGACTGGCCATAGCAGTGTGCCTGGCTATCGGCGCCGTGGGTGGAGCGCAGCTCGGCGCCCGTCTGTCCCATCGCATTCACGGACGCTGGATCATGAGGGCTCTGGCGGTGGCGCTGGCGCTGGTGGGGATTCGCGTCCTGATCGCGGCCGCGCGGTAGCTGGTGTGCTGAGTCACACGCGAGAATCGTAGACAATGTGGCAGATGGTCAGCAGCCTGTCGCGTCAGTCGGGCTTCTTGAGCTCTTCGGCCTTCGGGAGGTCTTTGAGCGAATTGAGGCCGAAGACCTCGAGGAACTTCTTGGTCGTGCCGTAGAGCATGGGCCGCCCGAGGATTTCGGCACGCCCGACGATCTTGACCAGGCCCTTGTACATGAGGCTGCGAATCACCTCGCCCACCGCCACGCCGCGAATGGCCTCGATGTCCACGCGAATCACGGGCTGCTTGTAGGCGATGATGGCGAGCGTTTCCATCGCCGCCGGACTGAGCTTGTTGTCGCTGCGCACCTTGAGCATTTTCTTGAGCCAGACGTTGTACGTCGGCAGCGTCAGCATCTGGTGGCCGCCGGCGATCTGCTCGACGCGGAAGGCGCTGTGATTCCTTTCGTATTTCTCGTTGAGTGAATCGATGCAGTCGCGAACCTGCTTGGTCGTGGTCTCGACAATGCCTGCCAGGCGACTGTCCGACAGCGGCTCTTCGCTGGCGAACAGGATTGCCTCGATCACCGATTCGACGGTCGGAGTCTGTTCGGCATCCTCGGCCGGTTGAGAGCCGTCTTCGGCGACCTCAGCGTCGGTGTCATCGGTGGTTTCCTGTCCGGCGTCCTCCTCCGTGCTGCTATCTTGCTCTTCATCGCCCCGATCCGCGTCCTCCGGTTCCCCTATACCCTCGACGGAGAACTCGACCTCAATCGTCTCCTCTGCCTGGGGATTGGCTTCGTCGTCGGCCAAGGGTTCCGTCTCGGTGTCGAGCGCGTCCTGTGTCTGCGCCGCAGGCTGGACGGCTTCTGCCTGTTCTTCGGCCAGCGTCTCTCTCATCTCATCGGTCATATGTTCTTCCATGTGAATGGGTCTGCGTCCTTCTTGCTGATCCTCACGGCCACCGGTTTCACCCGAGCCTTCAACTGTCGAGCCAGCTTTTTGAGCATGAACCGCTCGGAAACCGTGTGGCTCAGGCAGATGCAGGTCAGTCCGGCTTCCTGGGCCGCCAGGGCCTCGTGGTGCTTCAGCTCGCCCGTCAGGTACAGGTCGGCCTTTTGGGCGATGATCGTATTGAGAATCTTGCCGCAGGTCCCGGCGCACACCGCGGCGGTTCGGACCAGCCGTTTCGAGTCGCCCACCAGCCCGACCGCCCTGGCGCCGGTCTGCTTTTTGACCTGCTCGACGAGCCTGCCGACCTTCGCCGGCCGGGCCAGCGGGCCGATCCGCCCGAGGCCAAAGCGGCTTCCATAACCGAAAAGCCGGAGAATGTCAAATGCGGGCATTTCATACGGGTGGGCTTGTTTCATCGCGGCTACCACCGCATCCAGCTTCTCCGCCGGCACGATGGTCTCGAATCGCATCTCGTGGACTGCTTCCCGCCGGCCTCGTTTTCCGATAGCCGGATGTGCTCCTTCCAGCGGCAGGAACGTCCCGGTCCCGTCCGTGCCGAAGCCGCAGTCGCGGTAGTTACCCATCGCACCCGCCCCGGCCGCAAATACTGCGTTGGTCACCTTGTCCAAGGCATCCACCGGCACGAAGACGATGAGCTTGTAGTTCTCCTGTGGGGTATACTCGACGTAGTCGCCCAGGGGCTTGGCGTCCACGATGCCGAGCATCTCGGCCAGGCCGTCATTGACCCCTCCGACCACCGCGTCCAGGGCGGTGTGGATCGAGAAAACCGCGATCCCCGAGCGAATCAACTCGTGGACCACCCGGGTCGGGCCGCTGGCAAGGACCTGCTTGAGCCCGTCCCAGATGACCGGATGGTAGCTGACGATGAGGTCCGTCTTGAGCGCCTTGGCCTCGTCGACAACCGCTTGGGTCACGTCGATCGTCAGCAGTATGTTCTCAATCCGGCGTTCGGGATCGCCCACGAGCAGGCCCACGTTGTCCCAACTCTGGGCCAGACCCAGCGGGGCAATCTGCTCGACCACGCCGGCAATGTCTTTGACTTTCATTTCTTGCTCCGGCATTCCTCTTCGATGGTTTGCAGATACTTCTCGCGAAGCCTCATGGTGACCGGCCCGACCTTGCCGTCCCCGACGGTGTGGCGCTCGACACCGATGACGGGAAGGACCTCCATCACGACGTTGGTCAGGAAGATCTCATCGGCCTCCAGCACGTCCGCGATATGCAGGTCCTTCTCGACCAGCTCGATGGATTCGTCCTTGGCGATCCGGCAGATGGCCTTCCTGGCAATCCCCGCCAACACGGGCGTCCGGAGCGGGGGCGTATAGAGCACGGAAGCCTTCAGCAGGAAGACGTTGCTGATGCATCCTTCCGCCAGCCGATTGTCGGTCGTGAACCAGAGGGACTCGGCGGCGCCCTTCTGCCGGGCCAGGGTCAGCGCCAGCAATCTCGGATAGTAGTTCGTCGTCTTGTGGCCGCAGATGGGCTCGGTCGTGTTCTGCCGATAGGGGCAGAGCACCACCAGCACGCCGGTCTGATAATACTCGCTTGGATAGCATTGCAGGTTCGTGGCGGTGATCAGCAGCGTAGGCGAGGCCTGCTCGACGGTCTCTGCGATTGGGCCGTTCGTCAGTGTCAGCCGCAGGCGGGCGTCGGCCAGCCCGTTGGCTCCGAGCACTTGGTCGACGGCTCGGCGCAGGAACGGTCTGTCGTAGGCGTGATGGATCGAGAGGGCCGTGGCGCTGCTCAGAAGCCGGTCGAGATGATCCTCCAACCGAAAGACGATCCCGTTATGGCTGCGCATCGTCTCGAACAGCCCCGCGCCGTAGAGCAGGCCGCTGTCCCTGACAGAGACCTGGGCTCGCTCGACGTCGATCAACTTGTCGTTCAGAAAGACCTTCTCTGGCATTTTGCTCCACAGTGCGTATGAACGTTTCGATTCACGGTTTCTGTACGGCGTCGATCCCGGCAAGAAGAGCCCTTGCCTTGGCGATCGTCTCGTCCCACTCAGCTTTCGGTTCCGAATCGGCGACGATTCCGCCGCCGGTCTGGACGAAAGCCTTGTGGGCGGCGATGATAGCCGTTCGGATCGCGATGTTCAAGCAGACAGTCCCTTCGAGGCCGATAAAGCCGATGCTGCCGGTGTAGACGCCCCGGGTGGTGGGCTCGAATTCGTCGATGATCTCCATGGCGCGGATCTTGGGGGCTCCCGTGACGGACCCGCCGGGAAACATGGCCTTCAGGATATCGCCGAGTCGAATTCCTGCTCGCAGCTCACCGCCGACGGTGGCCACGGCGTGGAAAACAGTCGGGTACGCTTCGATTGTCCTGGGCTGGAGGACTCGCCGCGTTCCAGGCTTGCATATCCTGGCAACATCATTGCGCTCCAGGTCCACGATCATGTTCAGTTCCGCCTGCTCCTTCTGGCTGGTCCGCAGCTCATCGAGGTTGCGGCGATTGGCGGCGACGCTGCGCGGACCGCTGCCGCCCAGGCGCGGCCGCGTGCCCTTGATTGGCTTTGTTTCGATCCAGCCGTTCCGGACATGGATGAACAGCTCGGGCGACGCACTGACGATCTGGAAGCCGCCTGTTTCGACGTAAGCTGCGTAGGGGCTGGGATTGTACTGGTTCTGCCAGTGAAACAGATCGATGGGCCGGCCCGAAAAAGGACGCTCGAAGCGATGGGAGAGGTTGACCTGATAGACTTCGCCGTCGCGGATGTACTGCTTGATCCGTTCGACTGCTCGTAGATACAGGCCTTCGCCGATGTTGCTGTGGACCTGCGACGCATTGAGATGCTCGATGTCGCCGGCGGGGGGCTGCATCACGGCACGACGCGTTGCCTCGCCCAGAATTCGCTCCACAGCCCCGATCTTGCGTTCTGGCGATTCGGTGTCGTCGGGCAACTCCAGCGCGATGATCCGGAAGGCATTTTCCCGGTGGTCGTAGGCGAGAAAGCGGTCGTAGAAGCACAGCCGGATCAGAGGCACTGCGAGGTCGTCGACAGCGCTCTGTGGCAGCCGTTCGATGTGCCGGCCCAATTCGTAGCTCAGGTAGCCGATCCAACCACCACAGAACAGGCCGTCGGGAAGGTCAGCGGGTTTGCCGGTGATCTGGTACTTCGCCACGGCGGTCTCGAGCCTCTCCAGAGGCCCAACACCACCCTGCGCGATTTCAAAGACCTCCCTTGGTTCAGCGGCCCAGTAGCTGAACCGAGGGCCGTCGGCTACGGCGGCGTTTGCCCCCAGAATGGACGCCATGCGTTGCGCCGCGAAGGCCTCGCTGATCGCAGGCAGCACCGCCGATGTTTGGATCTTCCGGATGTGGAGTCTACAGAGTATGGGTTCGTCGCTCGCGGAACGAGTCTCTGCCAGGCGAGTTACGTTCGAACGACCCATTTCCCGATGGGCCGTCAGGCCGTCTTGCGGCGAGGGGGGTCGCGCGTTCATGGACGGCCTACCGAACCGGTTCCTGCGAACCAACGGTGTACAGCCACCATCGCTTCTTGCTTTCTCGTTTCGATCTGGGCTGCCGCTCGAAGTAGACCGTCATCTCCGGCCCCTCGGCGGTTCGAATCCGGTACCAGTGCTTCCGCAGGTACATCTCGGGACTTCCGTTTCGGCAGGGCCCGTCCTCCTTCCAGACCTCCAGCACCTCCGCGACAGTGTAAGGGTGGTCTCTCCACGTGAACTGCTTCGGCAGTCCCGGCTCGCCCCGGGTCATCCCCGCCGCATCGAATGTGCCCGATGCCGGCTGGATCGGCTCGCTGATGAACTGCTCGCTCATTTCGTGGTCCTCCCGCCCCGCTGCATTGATCTTACCTGCCTGCGGCCCGCAGCTCGTCGATGATCTGGACACCTGCCGAGGTGCCGATACGCTCGGCGCCGGCTTCGACCATGGCCAGGGCCTGCTGGGCCGTCCGGATGCCTCCGGACGCCTTGATTTTATACCGTTGTGAGGTTTCCCTTATCAAACGGACGTCCTCCACGGTCGCGCCGCCCGCCGGATGCAGCCCGGTGCTGGTCTTGACGAAATCTGCGCCAACCTGCTCGGCAACGCGGCAGGCCAGAATCTTCTGTTCGGTCGTCAGCGCCGCCGCCTCAATGATGACCTTGAGCAAAACCGGCGGTCTCATGGAGCGACAGACATTCCACACCGCAGGCAGTTGCCTCAGCAGGTAGCGCGCGTCCCCTTCAATGATGGCCGCCAGGTCCGCGACCACGTCGATCTCGTCGGCTCCATCGTGGATCGCCTCTTTCGTCTGGGCCACCTTGGCCCTGGTGGTGTCGGCGCCGAGCGGAAACCCCACTACCGACGCCACGCGGACCCCGCTGCCGTGCAGCGCCTCGGCCGCCGTAGCGATCCACCGTCCGTTGACGCAGACGGCGCAGAAACCGTATCGCTGCGCCTCATCGCACAGCCGAAGGACCTGCTCCCGCGTCGCCTCCGCCTTCAGCAGCGTATGGTCGATCCGCCGAGCCATGTCCTCGCTGGAGATGCTGTGTTGCGTCAATGTCGTTTGCGAATCCCCGAGCATGGTCCTCACGTCCGAACCGAATCAAGTGTGGTTTCGTCCCACGCAAGGAACCCATGTTAAGTCCCGCCAGGCCGATCTGCAAGCACCCGCTGGGATTTCAGAGGGCACCGGCCATGCCAAGGAACTACGACGTTGTGTCTCGCCCTGGCGGATAGCGTTTTTCGAAGAAGGCGACGGCTTCGGCGACGCTGCGGAAGACGGCGTTGGCGGTCTGGGTGATGAAGACGGAGGGGTGCTGTTTGGCGGTCCAGATGACGTAGACCTCCTTGGCGGCCTCGTGGGCGTGCTGGAGTTCGCGTTCGACGCCGCTGGAGATGGCGGCCCGGCCGTCGGGCAGGGACGGAATGAAGCTGACGATCATGTCGGCCTGGTCGATCAGCAGAAAATCGCGGGCGTAGATCTGGCTGTTGATGTCGCGCTCGATCTGGAGGACCTCGTCGGCGTTGAGTCGGATCGCCCGGCCCGAGACCCCCACGTCCACGTAGTCTTGTCCAGCCTCTTTGGCCCGCCGCGCCCGCATCGGCAGATAGGCTTCTTCGAGGTCGCCCGGGTCGAAGCACTTGAAATGACGCTTCATCTGAGAACGGAAGCTGTGAATCTCCGCCAGCACGCTCTCTATCTCCGCCACCGCCGTCATCGGGAAGCTCAGATACGCCTTCTTGATATGCCGTTCAAAGGCCAGCCGGTAGAACGTCTCCGTTGTGTCCTCGTCGACGCCGCGAGCCAGGCAGTAGAAGGGGATTGTCTCGTCGATGCCTTTGCAGAGCATCTCGGTGCTGATGATCTCCTCCTCGCGCCAGACGATGAGGTCCTTGAGACTGTGCTCAACGGCACGGTGCTCCAGGAGTCGCTGGTGCATGGTTGTGACGCCGTCGATGAGGCAGACGTACATGTCGGCGTCGAGCTGTCGCATCTGGTCGAAGTCGACGGCCGGAAAAAGCCCGTGGCGCCAGCGAAACGTCGCGTGGGTATTGACGATGAGATTGGGAGCCTGCCGGGCCTGGGCGATGATGTCCTTGAACACGCTTCGTCGCAGCGAGTGCAGCCGCTTGAGGGGGATGTCGAGAATCTTGCCCGGCGGGACATCGGGCGCCTCGGCGTACATCATATCGCCGACGTTGCAGAGCAGCACCTCTTTGCCGTTCTGCGCAGCGATGCGGCAGACCTTCTCCAGGTAGCTCTTCTTGTCAAGGCCCACCATTCCTGTGACGACGACAATCATACGCTTCCGCTGGATGCCCTCGCACGGCCATTTCCGATGGCCGCGCCGAGGCTCAAAGGTTCTTCAATCGCTGCTGCCGATCGTAGTCCCGGATCGCGGCGATCAGCTCTTCCATGTCGCCGGAGAGAATCCGATCCAGGCTGTACAGAGACAGATTGATGCGATGGTCCGTCACGCGATTCTGAGGGAAGTTGTACGTCCGGATCTTCGACGACCGGTCGCCCGATCCGATCATGGTCTTACGCTGGGAGTCCCGTTCGGCGCGCCGCTGACCCTCGTACAGGTCGTACAGGCGGCTTCGCAGGAGCCGCCAGGCCTTGGCCCGATTCTTGTGCTGGCTCTTCTCTTCCTGCATGCTGACCGTGATGCCGGTGGGGATGTGCTCGAGCTTGATGGCGCTGCTGACCTTGTTGACGTTCTGCCCGCCGGGGCCGCTGGACCGGCACACGTGCTCGATCACGTCGTCCGGATTGATCTGAACGTCCACCTCTTCGGGCTCGGGAAGGACGGCCACAGTGGCCGCCGAGGTGTGGATGCGTCCCTGGGATTCCGTCTCGGGGACCCGCTGGACCCGGTGGCCGCCGCCCTCGTAGCCGAGTTCCGCCCACACGCCTTCGCCTTTAACACCGAAGATGACCTCGCGGAACCCGCCCATTTCCGACAGGCTGAAGTCGAGCTGCTCAACCTTCCAGCGACGGCCCTCGGCATATCGCGTGTACATGCCGTAGAGGTCTCTGGCAAACAACGCCGCCTCCTCGCCCCCCGTGCCGGCGCGAATCTCCATGATGACCGCGTCGATATGCAGGTCGTCGGCCATGACCAGCGTGTTCTGCATCTCTTCGAGCAATTGCTCTTTCCGGGCAGTCAGTTGCTCGATTTCCTCCTGTGCCATCGCCTTGAGGTCCGGATCGGCCGTCTGGTCGTGGAGCATCTGGGCGGCTTCCTCGACGCCGGCCGCTGCCTTCAGATACTCGCGGTACTTCGTCACCATGGAGCGGATTTTCCCCTGCTCCTTGGATAGCGCCACCAGACGCGTCGGGTCTTTGACCACAGCCGGATCGGAGATTTGTTCCTCGATCTGGCGGTACCGCGCGTCGATCTGCTCGAGTTTTGCCAGGACGGTGTTCTGTATTTCGCTCATTGGTCCCACGGGATCAGGAGATGAACTCGGTCTCAGAAAGGTCCGCTACCGGCGCGTGCAAACACCACACGACAATAGCGAAAAGCTCCGCCTTCCGGTTGGATGGCAGGAGCTTGTACGCAGACGATGCATCCAGCTACGACTGCTGCGCTTTGGGGGTCTTCTTGATGTACGACGTTCCGTACTTTTTCTGGAATCGCTCGATCCGGCCGGCGGTGTCGACGAATTTCTGCTTGCCGGTATAGAACGGATGGCACATCGAGCAGATTTCCGCGTGAATCTCCTTCGACGTACTGCGGGTCTCGAAGGTGGCTCCACAGCCGCAGTGGACGACGACCTTGTGGTATTCCGGATGTATGTCTTTCTTCATAAATGGACTCCCGAACAGGCTCGAAACCCGATATTCTACCAGCGACTCCGCCCGTTTCAACGGAAATTTTCCAAAGATCGGGACCAGGGGCCGATATCTTCAGGGGCTTGTTTGCGAAATCCAGGCAGGCTACAATACCCAAAGACAAGGAAATCGGAAGGTTCAGAAGATTTGGGAGTAGACGATATGGCCGAGAATCCCAGGATCGAAAGCACGGCTACTTGCCGCAGGAGAGCGTATTCTGTGCACGTGACGGGGCTGACGCTGGTGTGTGTCATAGTGATGGCCTGCCAGTCAGGTTGCCGGGAGGAGGCCTCGGAGACCAAGGCCCCAGCCACGGAGACGCCCGTCAAGGTTACCGCCGTGGTCCCCAGCACAGGGCAAGGCGACGCCCAGGACGGCAAGGCGGAGGCGGTGGAGGTCTCTGAGGCCCAGATGCCCAACGCGCCGAGGATCGCGATGGAGTCGGTCGAGCACGATTTCGGCGAAATCGGTCCGGAGACGTCCCACAAGGCCGAGTTCCGGTTCACCAACAAAGGTACGGCTCCGCTGAAGATCACGTTGGTCAGGAGTTGCTGCGGCGTCGTGACCAAGGGGGTTCAGGCCGGTCAGACGTATGCGCCGGGCGAAAGCGGCGTACTCGAAGTCGATTATCGGGCGGGTGCCCAGCCGGGGTCAATGAGGCGAAATCTCTATATCCAGTCGGACGATCCCGTACAGAGCGTGATCACGCTGACCATCAAGGCAACGATTGCCCTCCGCGTGCGGTGCGAGCCGTCGAATCTGAAGCTGTTTCTGCGGCAGGGCAACGCCGGTGCCGGCAACATCACGCTGAGCAGCCTTGACGGAAGACCTTTTGCAGTCAAGGCTTTCCGGGCCACCGGCAATGCGATCCGCGCCGATTTCGATCCGACGGTCGAGGCGACCGAATTCGTCCTCAAGCCGATCGCCGACACGGAAAAGCTCGAGCGCAACCTCCGGGGGCAGATCAGCATCGATCTGACGCATCCGGAATGCCGGAACGTGCGTGTCCTGTTCGATGTTCTGCCGGAGTTCACGATCAACCCGGAGAATATCATGCTGTTCAATCTCAAGGCCGAACAGCCTGTGGAGCGGGAGATCTGGATACTGAGCAACTATCAGGACGACTTCGAGGTCGAGTCCGTCTCTTCGCAGAAAGGCATTGTCACGCTCCTGGACAAGACAAAGGTCCAGAACCGCTACCAACTGAAGCTCCGGATCACCCCTCCTGCGGCAGAAGGCGAACGCGCCGTCCTTTCCGACGTAATCGAGGTGAAGATCAAGGACGGCGATACGCTGTCCATTCCGTGCCGCGGCTTCTATTGAGGAAACCGATCGCTGTGGTGACCCGCGAGGCGTCAATCCGCCGGCAGAGTGTGTCGGTCGGCCGGCGCGCGAGCGTAACTTACGTCCTGATTGGCGTTTGTATGCTTGCCGGCGGCATTTCCTGCCCGGACGAGCCGGTCGGGCTGGCCCTATCCGGGCAGACGGACAACACAGGCGAGGTCTCGGTCTTCTTCACGGGCAGCGAACTCGGCGCCCTGAAACCCTGCGGTTGCTCGGGCGGCCAACTGGGCGGACTGTCGAAAAGGACGGTTGTCTTCGACCGCGTGCCCGCCGGCAGCAGGGCCATCGTGGACACGGGGGCTCTTGTCGCCGGAACAGGCGAGCAGGACCTTGTCAAATTCCGGGTTCTTTTCGAGGCGTTCCGGCTGCTCGATTACGACCTTGTTCACCTGACCGACGACGACGTTCGAATTGCCCAAAGCCTGGGTCTGGAGGCTCCCGGCGACGGCTCTTTCTCAGTCATCGGCGCTCCCTGGGGACCGGGACAAAGCGATCCGCCCCACACCTTCGCGAAACGTCTTGCCGGACGGGATCGCGAGGTTACCGTCCGCTTCGCTGCGCTGGATGCCCGGACAGACCCGCCGGAGGCTGCTGCCGAAGCCTTTGGTCCTCAGGCCGGCACGTATTGCGTCGACATCCTGATTCTGCGTAACACCGATGTCGATTCCCGCCCGATCTGGGCCGAGTCGTCCGATGCCGACTGCATCGTCTGGCCCTCGGATTCCGACGAGCCACAGGTTCTCAGCGAGCCGGGGCAGCGGCCCCTGGTCTTCACCGTCGGGCGGTTCGGCCGGCACATCAGCCGGCTGCGGGTGGATTTCCCGGGTCCGGACGGCGGGCCGGCCTTATCTCTCGAAGACATCCCGGTCGAAGAGACCCTGCCCGAGAACGAGAGTCTGGCAAGGCTGTATCGCCAGTACCAGCAAATCGTCAGCCAGAGCGATCTACTGGAGAAATACCCCCGGGTTCCTCTGCCGGGGCAGTTGCAGTACGTCGGTTCCGGACAGTGCCGTTGGTGCCATGTGGTCGAGCATGCCGAATGGAGCCCGAACCCCCATGCTGACGCGTTCTCCACGCTCGTGGAGGTCGGGGCCGACCGGGACCCGGAGTGCGTGATTTGCCACGTTGTGGGCATGGATCGGGAAACCGGCTATATCAACGAGGAAAGGACGCCTCATCTGAAGGATGTAGGCTGTGAGAGCTGCCACGGACCGGGCTCCGAGCACATTCGCAGCAACGGCGGGCTGCCGACGACCGAGCCCAAGATGACCTGCCTGGACTGCCATACGCCCGAGCACAGCAGCGGATATGCCGGCCACGAGGACGAGTTCCGGGAGAAAATTAAGCATTGGTGGGAACCATAGACCCCTTTCTCTGTCCAATCACTAAAGAAGATAGGGTGGCCTATGGTCAGTACGTTGCGCATAACGTCGGTGGTGGTAATCTTCCTGGCAGCCTTGGTCGTGGGGCTGGTCGCCGGGCCGAGCTCTCTGGTCCCGAACCTGCTGGCGGGTTTCGCCTTGCGGAGCGATCCGGAGATCGAACGCATCCTGAACGAGCCAAGCGTGGTCGAACTGTGGATCAAGGAGCACGGCGATACCCACGCGAGCGATCAGGATTCCACCTCGCCGCTGGTCAAGCAGGCCGAAGCCTTCAAGAATATCATCGACCCGCCTCCGGCCCCGCCGTCGGCCAATCCCGGGGCCAGGAAAACCACTGTGGCCGACAGAGGCAAGACGGTGGTCAAGCCTGTGACGTCCTCGGCACAATTCGACCTGGTCGGCACCACGGTGAGCGGCGATTACAGCTTCGCCTACATCCGTCTGCCGGACAAGACCTATCAGTGGGCCCGAAAGGGCGACGTGATCGGCCACTTGACCATCAAGGAGATTCGGAACGGATCGATCGTTTGTTCGGACGGTGGCGCCGACATTCCGATGGTTACAGAGCTCGTTCCGGACACGGCCAGTCTCCTTGAGGTGGGAGGCCCGTCTATGCCGCCGAGCGATTCCCAAGTCGCCCCTCTTCTGCCGACAGCCGGCCGGATCACCGGCCAGCCGGTGGCACGCCCGTGGGGCTCTGGAGAGCCGGCTGCCCCAGGCAGCGACGAGACGGACGCGCAGAAGCGGGAAGAGGCGCTGGATATCATCAGGCAGATGCGAGAACTGCGGCAGGGCGATGCCTCCGCGCCGGACGTCAATCTGTCGCCGGAAGAGGCCAACCGACTGATTGCCGAGCTGAAGTCGTCTCGCGTCAGCCCGGAGGAAGCGGAGAAGGTCGAGGACCTGGGAAGGGAACTCAATGAATCCGCGGAACCTTCCCCGGCCGACAAGCTCCGCGACATGCGGCGAAAACTCAATATTCCGCGCACCATCCGAAAATAGTCTTCTCGGTCCTTGCGGACCACCTTCCATCCTGTTGCCATCCTCTCTTCGTTGTGGCCGACAGCAACTTGTCGAGAACTGCTCGCAACCCGTGCGTCCGCGTATCGTCTGCCGCGTTATTATCGGATATGACGGGTAGGATTATTCCTGTCAAGACCGATCATCGCTCCCAAAGCCGACGCGGGGTCTTTGCCGAGGACGTGAGCCTCGTCCGGCAGTGCTGGCAGAGCGGTTTTTTGTGGGCGAAGCGGGAACTTTCCCCCCGCAGCAATGTCTGAATAGGTATGTGATTCGGTGCGTTCAGATCGACCCGCCGAGAGGGCGGGCCGTAGATCGTTGCACAGCTACAGCCGGAGGTCGTCTGGCTGGACCGAATGGGCGGGTCCAGCGAAGTCGTCCTCGGCTTTCTTGACGTAGAAGACGCAGTTGTCTTTGAAGTAGCATGGAGAAGGGTGACTTTGATGCGGGGTAATGAGCGATGACGGAACGGCATTTCTTGGGTAAGAGGCGCCACCGGGTCTTATTCGCGGCTCTCCTTGGCCTCTGCGCGCTGTGCAACGGACCCCTGTGGGCCTCCGATCCGGGCGTCCCGTCCGGTGGGGCGGATCACCGGATTATCTTGTTGAACCACGTCTCGCCCGAGCGGGCCAGGGAGTTTCTCCTGCGACTCGGTCTGGCGACCGCCTCGCGCATGCCGGGAACCAATGCGCTGCTGGTGACCGGTTGTCCGGACGATCTCCAAAAGGCGGCCGGTCTGCTGAGTCTGGTCGATGGGCCCGAGGATTTCCAGATCAAGCAGCTCGGGCCGGCCTCCTCGGCGCTGAGCCTTCCGTCCAGCGAACGCATTGCGGCGGCGGTCGGCAACCTCTGCATCGGCAGCTTCGCGCATCCGCCCTCCGAAGCAGGCAAGACCAAAGCCATCATTGACATCCACAACGGCTCCGTGTGGGCCATTGCGCCGATCTTCCAGCTCCAGGACATTGCCCTCGCCTTCGAGTTGGGACCCCAGGTGCTGGAACAGAGAAAGACCGCGAGCGCGCAAGGTCCGAAAACGGCGTTGCCTGTGCCGTCCGAGGCCGAAGTGAATCGGGCCGATTCGGAGAAGATCACGCTGCCCGAGGATATGCAAACCAAGCTTCTCGAAACGCGGTTGTGGGCTGCGGAGCTGAACCCCGATCGCCTCGTGACGCCCGACTTTGCGACGTTGCCGCCTCGGATCCTCGAGACGGAGCGCAAGCCTCTGGCCCTGGACTTGGCCCTGGGACAGGCGACTGTCCCGGAAACCCCCGTCCCGGTTCCCGCAGAGGCGGATGCTGCCCCCGAAAGGCTCGCAGAGCCGATAGCCCTTCAGCCGGGACAGATCGTGCCGGCCGAAGCCGGTCCGGCACTGGACATCGCCGAGCCCATAGGATTGGCGCAGGTCCCGCCGCCCGCGTCTGACGCGAATGCGTATACACCCCGGCGGACGACCGAGGACGACCGGGTCGTCGACCTGAATCTGCCGGAGAGACTCCCGGTGATTCAGTTATTGGACCTCGTGGGCAAGTACATGAATCTGGACTACGTCTACGACCCCACCAAAATCACCGGCGAAGTGACACTCAAGTTAAATGGGAACCTGCGCGGGTCGATGAGAGTCAGAGACCTGTATCTCCTGTTGGAGTCCGTGCTGAAGTTCCAGAATCTGGCTATGACGCGACACAAGGGCAACATCGTCACCATCGTCCCGATTACCGATGCGCTCGATTTCGACCCCGAATTCGTGGGCCCGGAGGAGCAGCCCCTGGAAGCCGGTGACGTGGTGGTCACGCGCGTCTTTGAGCTTAAGCACATCGACACGGTAGCCGCGCAAAACCTCCTGGACAGCATGAAGCTCTCCGTCGGGGTGACGCCTATTCCAGAGAGTAGGACACTGATTGTCACGGCCTATGCCTATCGCATGGGGCGGATCGAGCGGTTGCTCCAGGTGGTGGACAAACCCGGCGAACCGCGCAAATTCCGGTTCCGCCAGCTCCGATACACGATGGCGACCAATCTGGCGGAGAAGGTCAAAGCCCTGGCCGAGCAGCTCGAAAGCGTTGCCGTGACGGTCGGCGTCGAGGACCCCACGGCGACCCTCCAGAAGCTGCCGGGGGAATCCGAAGTCGCCTTTCGCCAGAGGCAGGCGCGGGCGCGGGCGACGGCTGCGACGGCGGCCCGACGCACGACGCCGGGTGCTGCGCCGGAGGAACTGGCGGCCAAGCCCGGCGTGTACCTGGATGCCGATGAACGGACGAACCGCATCCTCATGATCGGCGTCAAGGAGCAGTTGGACGTGGTCGAGGATTTGGTCGATACTCTGGATGTCGAACAGGCGGACCTGCGCTCCATGAAGCTGTACCGGATCCGGCACGTGGATGCCGAAGAGGTCAGCCGCAAGCTCTACGAGTTGTCTATTATCACGAAGCTGCCGGAAACGAGTGCTTCCAGTCACCCGACCGGAGGGCCCAGGACCGCCACCAGCCCGACGGCGGCGGCACAGGCTGCCGCGGCGGCGCGGGCGGCGGCCGCCGTCAATGCCCCGACGGCGACCATGCCGACGGAAATCACCGAAGAAGGTCCCGTGGGCGAGCCCCAGGTGGTGGTGGTCGAGTCGACCAATTCGCTGCTCGTCAACGCCACGCAGGAGCAGCACGCCCAAATCGAGACCATCATCAGCTATGTCGATAGCGAGATGCTCGAGAATGAGATCCCGTACAAGATCTATCCTCTCGAAAACTCGTCGCCCGACCACCTGGCCACCGTGCTCCAGAGCCTCATTCAGGAGACAACGCAGAACCAGGACGCGGAGGGCAAGATCCAAACGACCGTCACCAAGCGGCGCGAGGACGAAATTGTCATCGTTCCCGATCCCAACACGTATTCGCTGATCGTTTACGCCAGCAAGCGGAATCAGACGTGGATTTCCGACCTGGTCCAGAAGCTGGACAAGCGTCGTCCGCAGGTGCTGATCGACGTGACGCTGGTGGAGATCACCAAGACCGACGCGTTCAACTACGATCTCAACCTGATCCAGAGCATCCCCAATCTGAACTACACCTCGGGTCTGACGAATACTATCGTGGCCGGCAGCACCGCGGCGACATCGGTGACCTCCGACTCGATCCTCGACAAGCTGGCCCAAAGCGACCGGACGCAGTTCGCCGATATGCAATGGGACGGCGACAACTTCAAAGCGTTCTACGGCGACAAGCACGTCAATGCCCTGTTGACGGCGATGCAATCCAAGAACTACGGGCGCGTGCTGGCCAAGCCGAAGATCCTGGTCAACGACAACGAGCCGGGCACGATCAAGACGACCGACACGACGTACGTCGAGAAGACCTCGTCGATTCCCGTCAGTTCGGGCGGCGCCGGCACCGACACCACGCTCATTCAGACGGCGACGGACTATACGCCGTATGAGGCCGGCATCACCCTGGAGATCACGCCGCACATCAGCGAGGGGAACCTGCTTCGCCTGGACATCGGCTTGGTTCGGTCCGATTTCCTTTCGACCGAAGATGCGGATAAACCGCCGAACACGACCGCCAGCGAACTCAACACGGCGGTGACCGTACCGGATGGAAGCACGATCATCCTCGGTGGCCTGCTCAAGTTGAATCAGACCAAAGGCGGCAAGAAGGTCCCGATCCTGGGCGACATCCCGCTGGTGGGCACCCTCTTCCGAGGCGTCAACAACGAAGATCGACAGAGCAAGCTGTATATTTTCGTGAAGGCGGAGGTGATTCGGCCCGATCTGGCCGCCGGGCACGCCATGGAGGAGCTGGAACGGCTCTCCGAGCGGAACCGGTTGGCCTTCGAGCAGCATGAGAAGGAGTTTCAGAATCACCAGGACTGGCCGGGGATCAAGCCGAAGCCGATCCAGCCGGAGCGGGTTCTGGAGGCGCAGTAACCAGGAAGTCCAGATGCACAGGCAACGGAATCTATGAAGAATCTGCTCATACAGGCGGCGAAAAGGACGGGACTGGTCAACGTCGAACAGTTGACCAATCTCCTGGACCAGAACGCCGGGCAGGGACGGCTGGACGAGGTGCTGCTCAATTGCCCGTACTTCACCGAAGACGTGGTTTTGAAGCTGTTTGCCGAGTCCCTGGGCTGGCAGTATTTCCCTGAGATTTCGGAGAAGTCCGTTCCTTCGGAATTCATCGAGTCGGTTCCACCGACGTATGCCCAGCATCACTTTCTGATCGGCGTCAAGTCGGAGGACAGCAACGGGGAACTGACCGTCGTTCTGTCCCGGCCGCTGGATGCGAACGTGCTGGACAACGTTTCGAAGATGACCGGGATGCCGGTCCGGCCGGCGGTGGCGACCCGGGCCGCCATCACGGCGGTGATCGACGTTGCCTACGAGCAACGCAACACCGTGATCGAAGAGGTCGCGGAAGAGCTGGATTCGCAGAACCTCGATCAGCTCGTCGACGAGGTCTCGGCCTCCGACGACCTGCTCGACGTGGTCAATCGCCCTCCGGTCATTCGGCTGGTCAACGACATCTTGTTTCGCGCCCTTCAGTTGAGGGCCAGCGATATTCACGTGCACCCCTACGAAACCAAGATTCAGATCCGCTATCGGATCGACGGCATCCTGTACGACGTGCTGACGTTGAACCGCAACGTGCTGCCGTTGATCACCTCCCGTATCAAGGTCATGGCGGGGATGGACATCGCCGAGCGCCGGATGCCTCAGGACGGACGATCCAGCGTGCGGCTCGGACAGCGCGAAGTGGACCTTCGCGTGAGCACCGTCCCGACCAGCTTCGGGGAGCGCAGCGTGCTGCGTCTGCTCGACAAGAGCACCGGTGTGCTCGCCCTGGAGGATCTGGGCCTGTGGCCCGAGGACATGGCGAAACTCGATGCCCTGCTGCACCGCGCCCACGGCGTGATCTTCGTGACCGGCCCGACCGGCAGCGGCAAGAGCACCAGTCTCTACGCGTACCTGAATCGGATCAATTCCGCCGAGAAGAACGTCCTGACGATCGAGGACCCCATCGAGTATCAGCTCGAAGGCATCAGTCAGATTCAGGTCGCCAACAAGAAAGGCATGACGTTCGCCACCTCGCTGCGGCACGTGCTGCGTCAGGACCCCGACGTGATCATGGTCGGTGAGGTCCGCGACATCGAGACCGCCCGCATGGCGATCCAATCGTCGCTGACGGGCCACCTGGTCTTCAGCACACTGCACACGAACGACTCGGCCGGCGCGATCAGCCGGCTTCTGGACCTGGGCGTGGAGCCCTACCTGGTCAGCTCGTCGCTGATCGCCATCATCGCCCAGCGTCTGGTGCGCCGGATCTGTCCCGATTGCAGACGGCCGATGACACCGGCGCTTCACGAGCTGAGAGATCTGGGGCTGGAATCCCCAGAGCAGTACCAGGATGCCCAGTTCTTCGTCGGCGAGGGCTGCTCGCGCTGTTTCCAGACGGGCTATCGCGGGCGAACGGGCATTTACGAGGTGATGCTGATCAGCGAGGCGATTCAGGAGATGATTTACCGGCAGGAAACAGCCGGACAGATCAAGAGGTCGGCGGTCCAGGCGGGCATGCAGACGCTTCGCATGGACGGGGCGCGAAAGGTCCTGGCCGGGATCACCACGGTCTCGGAGGTCCTGAGAGTGACTCAGGCTGACGTGTCGTAGGATCGGTCCACGACGGACCCAGCGTCGGTGTGAAGCCGGCGCTTGAAGGATTTGGGGTGTTTTGATATTCCGATTGCTCTATGCCGAGATACCAATACACGGCGATCGCCGCAGGCGGCAAGAAGATCAAGGGGACGATCACTGCCGAGAGTCCCTACGCTGCCCGCAAGCAGTTGCGCGTTCGGAGCGTTCACCCTTCGTCCGTCACCGAGATTTCCTCCGCCGCCGAGAGCCAGCGCGCCCTGTTCCGTTCGTTTCGCAAGGTCAGTAAATCGCAGCTCGTCGATTTCACCAAGCAACTGGCCACGCTGCTCAACTCCGGCATCAAACTGACCGAGGCGCTGTCCGTTCTGACGCTTCAGACCTCCGATCACCGGTTCAAGACGGCCCTGACGGAGATTCGCGACCGCGTCGTGACCGGCGAATCGTTCACCGACGCCCTGAACGAGTATCGCGATTACTTCGACGTGATCTATGTGGCCATGGTGCGGGTCGGCGAAGTCACCGGCACGCTCGGCGGCAGTCTGCGGACCATCGCCAACTTCATGGAGAAACGCCAGCGTGTCGAGGCGAAAGTGGTCACCGCGATGATCTATCCGATCGTTCTGATCTGCTTCTGCGTCCTGGCGGTCCTGATTCTCACGACCAAGGTCATTCCGAAGATCGGAGCGCAGATCGAGCGGGCCGGGCAGGAACTGCCCTGGATCACCGCCCAACTGATGAATTTCAGCCACCTGGTCATGAGCTGGTGGATTCTGGTCATTCTCGCGGGCCTGGCCGCGGTGGCGCTGATTCTGCGGAAGATCTTCCGCACCGAACGCGGGGCCTATCTGCGGGACAAATTCATCCTGTCCCTGCCGTTCTTCGGACCTTTGATCAAGCAGCGCGTGGTGGCTCGTTTCGCTTCGACGCTTTCGACCCTGATTGGCTCGGGTCTGGCGATGGCCGAGTCGCTTCGCGTCGTCGCCGAGACCACCGGCAACAGTCTGATGAAGCGGGCGATCCAGCACGCCCGCGAGCGCATCCTGGCCGGCGCGGATATCGCCACGCCGTTGCGGGACAGCGGCGTGATCGATCCGGCCATCGCGCACATGGTGGCGGTCGGCGAGAAGAGCGGCGAGCTGGAAACGATGCTCAAGAGCATCAGCGAAAACCTGGAGTCTTCGACCGACGTAGTGATCGAGCGCCTCAGCGCGGCGGTCGAGCCGGTCATCATCATCGTCATGGCGGGGGTGGTCGGCGTCATCGCGTACGCGACCATCCTGCCGATTCTACGGATTTCCGTGGCAAACTTCTGATCAGGAATAGGAGTCGATGGATTATGAAGGAGAGTAAAAGGCGACAAATCAGAACCGGGTTCACGATGGTCGAGCTGATGGCCGTCCTGATCATTCTGGGGCTTCTGGCCGGCGTGGTGGTCAAGAACTTCGTCGGGCAGACCGAGAAGGCGAAGGTGACGACCACGAAAGCCAGTCTGCGGCTGTTGGCCAGCGCCGTCAATCAGTTCTACATGGAGAACAACCGGTACCCTACCGAGGACGAAGGGCTGCTTGTGCTGATCGAAGCGCCGTCGGACGTGACGAATTATCCGCCGGGCGGCTATCTGGACACGACGGAACTCCCTGTCGACGGATGGGACCATGAGTTCGTTTACGAGTTGTATCCCGAGAGCGGCAAACCGTTCGTGATCAAGAGCCTCGGGGCCGACGGCCTGGATGGCGGCGAGGGCTACAATGCGGACCTGCTCAGCACGGATCGCTGATCGACCCGGCGCGGGACTCGATTCGCCGGTCTCCCGCGGACGGCCGACCGGATTCGCCTCGCTGTCCGCCGAGTCGCGGGTCGGCGCCTTCACGCTGGTCGAGCTGATCGTCGTGCTTTCCATGCTGGCGATGTTCGTGATGATGGCCCAGGTGAACCTCTTCGGCACGCTGCGGCGCAGCACGTTCAAGGCGCAGGTGCAGAGCTTCGTCTCGGCCATGCAGATGGCGGCCTCGACGGCCGCGCAGACGGGGCGTCGGTACGAAGTGATCGTGGACGTCACCGAGCAGACCTATCTGCTGCGTCAGATCAGCTCGTCGAACCTCGCCGAGGTGCTCGACGAGGAGATTATTGTCGACGGGCAGTTCGGGGACAGTTGTCGCGTCTCCTATGTCGAATTCGACGACGGCACCTACGCCAACGAGGGGCAGGCCAAGTTTCGCGTGGGCCACGCCGGCTGGCAGTACGGCGGCAAGGTGGTCTTCCTCGACGAAGCCGAGCAGGCCCACACGGTGGCGGTCGGAAGGTTGGTTCCGATTGTTCAGGTGCTCGAAGGCGATGCGGAACTGATGCGTCCGAAGGCCAAGGACGAGGTATCCTCCTTTTGAATGTCAGGTTTCTTTCGGCCTCTCAACCGAAGCATGTACGAAGAACGAACCAGCACGTTGAATGCGACAGACAGGGCGGCAGGGCGTGCCCACCTGGGGGCGTTCACGCTCCTGGAGGTGGTCACCTCACTGGTGATTCTGGCGTTCGCCAGTTCGAGCGTGCTGATCGTGATGAATCGGTGCATGGCCACCGCAGCCAACTCCGCGTTCCAGATGGAGGCCTTCCAGATTGCCCGCGAGAACCTGGAGAAGCTCCTGGCCTCCGACACGCTCAGCGAGCAAGTGGAGTACGGTACGAGCGAGCGCTATCCCGACATCGCCTGGCGAACAGTGGTGGAGGCCTTTTCCGAGCCGGCGACGGGGCAGATGTGGCTCCGCGCGGTCTGCTCGGCTGAATACGTCGATTCGTCGGGCCAGACGCAGACAGTCGAGCTGGCCCACTGGATCACCACGCTGACCGACCAGCAGGCCGAACAGCTTCTGGGGGAGGAGGACCTGGAGACGCTGGCGGCCGAGCAGCTTCTCGGTACGGCCGAAGACGCCGCCGGCTATGCCGGAGTCGACGCCGAGACAATCGAGAAGTGGATCGAGAACGGGCTGCTCGTGACTGAGGACGGCGCGTTCATCAAGCACAATCTGGATATCTACATCCGCAGCCAGGGAAGCCCGACCGAAGAAGAAAAAGGCCTCCAGGTCGAGTCCATCGAGGCCCTGGCCCTGACCCTGCAGGGAGCGGCCGACGAGACCGACAGCGAGTCGGACGTTCGCCGGGGCACCGACGGCGTGGACCCCGCTACGGGATTGCCCTACGACCAACTGGAGAAGATGGAAGTTGGAGAGGTCATGGAATTGCTCAGGAACCGACAGAACTGATCGGAGCGGTCAAGGGGATCGAGGACCTGAATCTGTCATGAACAGGAGAACCGGACAATCGAGATTCCGCCGGGGCTACTCTCTCGGAGAGATGCTGGCGGCCCTGGTCATCGGCGCAATGGTGTTGACCGCCATTCTGGGCGTCTACGGCCAGGCCAACCGGGCGGCCGAGGCGGTTCTCGGCAAGATCGAGGCCCCGTCGCTGGGGGCCGAGGTGCTGCAACGGATCGCCGAAGACCTCGACCGGATTGTGGGGGCCGACGGCAACGTCACCGTGCAGATCCGAAACGGATTCGACAACGGGTTCATCACCGGCGAACTGATCGTACGCCGGATTCTGAAGGACGCGGAGAACAAGGAGCTGACACTCGAAGAAATCACCTGGCGAGGGGGTTACGACTATGACAGCGCCGTCCCGGGTCTGGTGATCTACCGCAGCCGAACCGGCGTCGGGTTGGAAGACAAGCTTCTCGACGCCAAGCGCGAGCAGTGGGAGAGCAACTATTCGTTCGTCCCCGTCTGCCGGGGGGTGACGTACTTCCGGATCGAGGTCCCCAAGGGAGACGGGGCCGTGGACCGCTGGTCGAGTCCCTCGCCGCCGCCCGGGGTTCAAGTGACGCTGTCGTTTGCCCAGCCCTACGAGACGGTTCGCGGGACACTGGACGTCGCCGAGGAGGCGAGAGTCAGCCGGACAATGGCGGTCGACAGGTTGCGGACGATCCGATTTGGCACGACTGCCGGTTCGGGCACCGAAATACAGGATGGCAACGATGCCTCAACGGATGGCGAATCAGAAACCGGGAAATCGGAAAGCGAACAAGTCGATGTGCGATCGGTCCAGCCGACAAGAACGCGATAGCCTCCGGAACCGACCTGGCGTGGTCCTGCTGATCACGCTGGTGATTCTGGTCATCCTCTCGACGCTGGGGTATACCCTCAGCGCCCAGGTGGCCGCGCGTCGACATCGGGACCGTTTCATCGTCGACTACGCCCAGTCGCAATACGCCTGTACCTCGGCGATGAAATATGCGTTGGCCTCGCTGACCGACCTTCGGCCCGAGCTGGTCAGTCATCCGAACGAGCCGGATTTCTCCGACGTTTTCGCCATGACCGAGGCGCAGTACCAGGAACTCCTGGCGGAGGTCGCCGCCGGACTGACCGGAGAAGACGAGCCTCGAAATGAGACGAATCTGAACAGGAGGGCGGCCTCGACGGACGCCAACGATGCCAACGACGCCGGCGATGCCCTCACAGCGATTTCCACTGCATCCGCGACGATCCCGGGTCCCTACGGTCCGCGCTGGCCGCTTGTGACGGAGCCTTTGGAGTTCGAGATCGGTTCGGCCAGGGTGACGGTGGAGATCGAGGACGAGAACGCGAAGTACCCTCTTGGCTGGGCGATGATCCAGGAAGAGAAGCTCAAGGCCCAGGCCAACGCCGGTTTCGTCACGTTCTGCGAGTGGATGGGATACCTGCCGGACGAGATCAAAGCCGCCAAAGAAGACCTGGGGGAGGTGGCCAAAGTCCGGCCCTTCAACCTCGAGTTCAAGGCGATGTCGGTCGCGGCGGCGACGCCGCCGGCGAGTCTGCGAAGCAGGGTGACGCGGACCCGGACCCCAAACACGAAGTCTACGGTGCAGCGTACGGCCCGCACCACCGTGACCGTGACCGAGCAGATGGATCAGCAGAACGCCGCGTTCTCGCGCCTCTTCCATAGCTCTCTGATCGATACCGAGATGTTCACGAGACCGAGCGTGGTCAGCAGCAGCCGCGACGAGTCCGCGATGAAATACCTCGGGCTCTGGGCGACCCGGCACGTCAATATCAACTCGGCGCCCCGGCACGTGCTCGAGGCAGCTTTGACCTTCGGCAGCATCGCCGATGCGCCGAAGATCGCCGAGGCCATCATCCAGCGCAGGCGCGTCCAGCCATTCTCGGACATTGATGAGGCCAAAAAGGACATTTTTCGCTATGGCGACGCCATCGAGAAATGCCGGTCGTTCCTGACGACCAGCAGCACGGTCTTTACCGTACGGGTCACCGCGGTCAGCGGCGCGGCCAAAGCGGTGGCGGTAGCGGGCGTCAGTAAGGAAGGACGCAAAGTAAAGCGGATCGCCGTGATATCCGACTAAGTAAGGGCCGCTTCGTGCGCCCCCGTCGGGGCAGAGGCGAAGCCACCCTGAGTTTGGGAGATTCTTGAGCATGGAGTCGCGAACGCGTTTAGGCATCTATCTGAGGAAGGATCGGGCGACCGTCGTCTGTCTCGCCCCGCAAGGGGGACAGGCGAGGCTGCTCGGGTGCTTCTCGCTCGACCTGACCGGCGAGGAGACGCCCAGCCAGCAGACGCTGGCCGATCGCATCGCGCAGACCTGTGCGGAGCGGGGCCTGAAGTTCTCCGAGTCGGCCGTGGCATTGGATTGCGCCCTCTTCATGCAACACAAAGTGCACAGCGAGTTCGCCGACTACAAGAAGATCGCGGCCACCGTCCGTTTCGACACGGAGGAGGCACTGGCCACGGACGTCAGCGACATGGCGGTGGCCTTCCGCATCGCCTCGAAGGACCAGGCCGGAGCGGGTTTGGACGTGTACACCGCGCAACGCAGCATCCTGTCGGACATCCTCCTGTCCCTCCAGAGCAACGGGATCGACCCGGCGGCGGTCTGCCCCGACGTGTCGTGCCTGTCGCGGTACCTTGAGGCGCACGATGCATCGGACGGCGCCGGCCGTGTCCACGCCTTGCTCTCGGACACGCGCGGCTACCTGATCGGCCCCCAGAACACCGACGGTAGTTCGTTCATGCGGGCGTTTCCCGTTGGCCCGTCGCAGGATCGCAAGGCCCTGCTGGTTCGCGAGGCTCTCATCACGGCGGCCGTCAGCGGCGCGAGCGACTCGAGCCCCAGACTGTGCGTCCTCGATGTCCGGAACGGTCTGATGGCCGGGAACCTCGGTCAGAAGGTCCCCTTCCAGGTCGAAGATTGCGACCTCACGGCGGTCCGGACGATCGATCGAGGAGAGCTGACCGATTGCAGCAATGTCGTGGATTTCGCCATCGCCTACGGGGCGGCGCTTCCCGAGTCGGAGAAGGACAAAGGGGCCAATTTCCGCAACGATCACATGCCTTATCTGGGCAAGAAACTCCGTTTGCAGAAATCGGTGCGGTTTTTAAGCATTGCCCTGACGGTCCTGTTGCTGGCCTGCGGGGTCTACGCGCAGGGGCAACTCATGCTGAAGAGTCGGCAGAGGGCCGCATTGCGTGAGAAGCTGGAGCCTGTTTACCTGATGGTGATGCTGGGTGAGGAGAAGCTACCTGATACGATGAGGGGCGCTACGCAGAAGCTGGCCAGCGCGTTGAGGATCATCATCGCACACAAGAGCGGCGTCGGGGCCGACCAGGGAACGATATCGGCAAAACTGACACTGGTTATGGAGGCTCTGAACGCTTGTGCGGCCCAGACCGATCTGCACCTCGACACGGTCACGCTCAGTGCCGCGAACATCGTCATCAGCGGCGATACGTCCGGACGCCCCAGCACGTTGAGGGTCTTCGACGCGATGGAAAAGGCCGGCTTGGCGCGGAAGAAGGAAGGCTACGTCGAAAAGGGCGGCCGGGATACGTTCACGATCACGGTCGAGCCAAAGAAATAGGGCCGGAGACGAATCATGCGCGACCTGTGCAAAAACCCGATACTCTACTACGTGCTTGCGCCGATCCTCGTCTGCGTTTGGCCGCTGCTGGTATGGGCCGTGTACCTGCCCCGGGCCCAGAAGGCCTGGAGCGAGGATGAAAGGCTGTACGCAGAGGCCAATGAGACGATTTTGAACATCATCGAAAAGGACCCTGGCCGCGTCGACTTGGTCAAAGATACCAAGAGCCTTGGTAAGTTTGCGTACGCCGAGGCGGTCGACCGTGTGGCCAACCTCTGTGGCATCCGATCGAGCAACTACACACTCAATACCGGAAACATGGTCACCACTGGAAAAAAACAAAGCCAGCAGGCTCGCGTCGGCCTCGTGGGCGTCGGCATCGTCCAGGCCGCGAGGTTCCTCTCGACCATCCAGTCGATGTGGGTGAACCTCAGTTGCGAACGACTCAAACTGACGAAGAAGCCCGGCATGCCCGACGAGTGGGATATGGACATGACCTTCCGGTACGACTACTGAACCGGCCCAATCAGTATCATTGTCCAGCTTCTTACCGGAATATCTTCTCTCGGCAGGGTATTCCTTAACCCATCACTACATATAGTACGTTTCCCAGATTCACACCATTCCGATCTCCGGCCAGGGCTATAGACCATTCCTCGGACGTCCCAATCTCGAAGATTGCCTCGACCTGTACTGAAAGGCGGCACTTTTCCTGCATTTGGACGGAGATTTCTGTCATGAATGGGAGGATTCCGGGCAAAACTTCTCTAAAGTTTTCAAACCGGGTATGTCGATATCAATGTTGATTTGAGGTTTGAGTGAGTTTTGTGGGACCTACAACATATAGTGGTGCGTTTTTCCATCGATAGCGATGGGTTCGTTCGTTCAGGCTTGTTATTAGCAAGGTAGGTAGCATGCCGGACTTTGATTCCAGCACGTTCGCACACAACAATGAGCGTTGGGTGGATCCTCTTGAGATGGATCTGACAACGGACCAGGACATGGTCATGGAACAAATCCTCGACAACATTCACAACACGCCTATCGGCCAGGTGCTCAAGCAGATCGCCTGTCTGCCGGAGATTCGTCGGGAGAAGATCCTGAAGCTTCGGCGGCAGATCACCGAGGGCAGGTACGATCTGGCGGAACGGCTCGATCTGGCGCTCGACAGAGTGCTGGAAGACCTGACTGCATAGTCAGGAATCGCCCGGCGTGATCCGTCGCCGCTCGGCGAACGGATCAATGTGCCCGGCATTGACCGATTCGGCCGAGGAGGGACGTCTGTTTTTGTCTTGCAGCGTCTGCCGGCGGTCCGTCGAGACCGCGAAGGCTCTCAGCCCGCCGTCTCCGGAATATCGTCGTCGTCATCCTCAAGGTTGACGGGTTGATAGCCCGGGAGCTTCGACTTCTCCACTTCCTTCTCGTACATCGCCACGACGGCCTTCTGAATTCGCTGGCGGCATTTCGTGTTGATCGGGTGGGCAATGTCGGCGTGGAGCTTCATCCGGCCTTGAGGGTCCTTTCGGGTGCGGTCTTCGGGCAGGGCGGCGCCGCAGTTGTTGCAGTACCGGGCCCGCAGGTGGTTCTTTCCACCACATTTCTGGCAGTGATCGCACATCTTCCGCGACGGCATCGCCACGAAATACCCGTCTGTGCCCTCGATGATCTTGATGTCACGAATCACGAACTCGTTGTCGAGAGTGATGCAGCAGAACGCCTTCAGGCGGTCGTCCTTGTTCCTGACCAGCTTGACCCGGACCTCGGTGATCTCCATGTTCTCGCCTCACGCCAAGCCTTACCACGAATTGTTGCCCACAACAATGCTGCGGCAGCCGGTCTTGCTCGCTATTTCGTCCCCCAGAGAATCCAGGCGCCCTGCATTCGAATCCGTGAGCATCACGTACAGGGTCGAACCGCTGCCGCTGAGACAGACCGGCCCAATGCCAAGTGACTCTATGGTCTCCTTCAGTTGCCCGAGTTCCGGGAAAACGCGGTAACAACTTGCCTCTAACATATTTGCGCACATCTTTGTCACGAAATCAACCCTGTTTTTGGAGAGGTAGTCGTTTGCGCGAGCGCTCCACTGTCGGTATTTGCCGTCCTCGTGCGTGTAGTTGGCATAAACCTTTGCCGTGGAGACATTTATGTCGGGAAGGATCAGCAGGGCGGAGAAGTCGAACGAGGTGTCCAGCGGCGTTATTTTTTCTCCTCTGCCGGTGCAGAACGCCAAGGGGCCCGCGAGGAAGAAGGCGATGTCGCTGCCGAGTCGCCCCGCAACCTCCGCCAGGCGGTACGCAGACAGTCCCAGGTCAAAGTACCTGTTGACGCCCATCAGGGTCGCGGCGGCGTCGCTGCTGGCTCCGCCCAGGCCCGAGCCGGCAGGGATGTTCTTGGTGAGAGTCAGCCGGACACTCTCAGCCCGGCCCGCCGCACGAAAGGCCTCCTCGGCTGCCCGATAGACGAGGTTCTCCTTGCCGTCCGGCGCCCACTGGGGACCGTTGCAGACCAGATCAATCCCACGCGATCCCGGCTCGATCCTCAGTTCGTCGTACCAGTCGATCTTGGCCATGACGGTCTCGATTTCGTGAAATCCGTCCGGACGCTTTCCAGCGATCAGGAGACTGAGGTTCAACTTGGCCGGGGCTCTGACGAGCAGGCCCTCGGCCAGCGGCTCGAACTGCGGTGGATGCGTCATCGGTGCCTTTCGCTCTTCTGTCTGTGTGGGGATCGGTCCGCGCCCTCTGTGCAAGGAGCCTCAGACCTGTCGGTTGACATTATACGCGCTCCTTCTTATCTTGTTGAGCGTCCCGACCCGAATTGGTGGATTCCTATGGCAGATGTTGTGGCCGAACCGCAGGCAAAGAAGACCGTCGCGTGGTGGCATTGGCACCGACGCCTCTACGACTGGGTGATCCATTTTGCCGAAACTCGGCACGGATCGACGGCCCTGTTCATCCTGAGCTTCGCCGAGTCGAGCTTCTTTCCGATCCCGCCGGACGTGCTGCTGGCGCCGCTGGCTCTTGGCGCTCCGCGAAGGTGGTTCCGGTTCGCCTTGGCTTGTTCGATTGCCTCGGTTCTGGGCGGGATGCTGGGCTATGCCATCGGGATGTTCCTCTGGTCGGCGATTGGGCCTTGGGCCTACTCGCATCTGGGCGGCATCGGCCTGACCCAGACCAATTTCGCCAAATTCGAGGGCTGGTACGCCAAGTATGACTTCTGGATCGTGTTCACCTGTGGATTCACCCCTTTGCCCTACAAGGTGTGCACGATCTCGGCCGGGGTCGCCCGGATCAGCTTTGCGGGATTTCTCATTGCTTCGGCAATCAGCCGGTCGGCCAGGTTCTTCATCGTAGCCGGTCTGATGGGCTGGAAGGGCGAGAAGATCCGACCTGTCATCGAGAAGCACTTCAACTGGCTGTCGCTGGCCTTCGTAGTGCTGTTGATCGGCGGTTTCATGGCAATCAAGTGGCTGCACTGACGATTTCCCATATCTCCCGACATTGGTGGCCGAATTGATGAACGAAGCCCAGCAAAAGGACCTGTTGCGGGTGGCGCGCGACACAGTGCGAGCGGTCGTGACGGGCCAGGCGCTGCCGAAGCCGCAGTCGGACAATCCGGCGCTGACCGCCCCGTGCGGCTGCTTCGTTACACTTAAGAACCACAAGCGCCTTCGCGGCTGTATCGGTCAGTTCACCTCGGACAAGCCGCTGATCGAGCTGGTCGTTGAGATGGCGAAGGCCTCGGCCAGCAGCGATCCCCGTTTCCTGGCCGACCCGATCACGCCCGACGAAGTGGATGAGCTGGATGCCGAGATTTCAGTTCTGTCACCCCTGGAGAAGACGGACGATCCGCTCAGCCTGCGTCTTGGGACCGATGGAATCTACATCAGGAGAGGGTGCTCCTCCGGGTGCTTCCTTCCCCAGGTGGCGACGGAGACCGGCTGGAGCAAGGAGGAGTTCCTTTCGTACTGCTGCTCTCACAAGGCTGGACTGCGACCCGATGCGTGGAAGGACCCGAAGACACAGGTCCTCCTCTTCACCGCCGAGGTGTTCGGGGCCGCATTCCGGGACCTGTGAAAGCATACACGGTACCTATTGCCGCTGACTGGGTCTGGATCGGCGCTTTTATAGGTCCCTCTTGGGCTTGCTGCCTTCATTTTGGTCGGAAGATGGTGGTGGATTTGGTATACTTTGTTAGATTGTCTCGTTGAACCGGTGACCTCCTGGGCCGGCCGCCCGCAGGATTGCAGAACGTGGGTCGTTGCGGCGGACCGGACGGAGGTCGCTTCTTCTGGGGTGATAGAAGTACTCGGACATGGAGGAGGAAGGTATGGCTCGGAAGCTCACCGTGGTTCCCCTCATGGTGATCGTCTGCCTGGCTGGATGTTCGTCGTCCCGGCGTGCGCCAGCGGTATCCCTGAGCGAGGTGCGCGCCAAGGATATCCACATCATGGCGATGGAGCGTTTGCAGAGCGAGAATCTCCCGGCCCTTCAGTCGGTGGAAGTCTGGGACAATCCCTATGGCCCCGGCCTGAAGCTGACTACCGATCACTATTGCATCTTCACGACACTCCTGGAGCCGTTGCTGCTTGCCATCCTTCCCGGTTATGTCGAATCGGCGTACTGGGGCTACAACGACCAGTTGCCCCAGCCGATCGAGACGGTCGCGAAGTTCGATATCTACCTTTTCGCCCAACGGGAAGAATGGGAGAGGTTCACCCATGCCTTCGCGGGCGACCAGGCCACGGTCTTCTGCAAGATCAAGACCGGCGCCTACTATCTCAACGGGGCCTGTGTCGTGTATGATATCGGCCGCAAGAGAACGCTCTCGGCGATCGGGCACGAAGGATGGCATCAGTTCAACAGCCGCCATTTCAAGTACCGCCTGCCGAGCTGGTTGGACGAAGGCATCGCCATGCTCTTCGAGACTTGCGCGTACGAGAACGGAATGTACTTTTTTGACGCGGCTCGAAACTATCAGAGGCTCGGGACCCTCAGTGAGACCCTGGTCAACGGCAAACAGATGCTCCTGAAAGAGTTGATCGCGACCAGCCCGGGCGAGGTTCTCGCGACGGACGAGAACGAAACGGTCCTGGCGTTCTACAGCCAGTCGTACGCCCTGGTGCGCTTCCTGCGGGAAGCGGACCACGGCAAGCGCGCGACACGCTATCATCGGCTGCTCTGGGATGGTTTGCTTGGAGAATGGCCCCTGGACCAGGAGGCGGGTCGGACCGCGGAGGACCGCAATCTGGCCCGCACGATTCAGTGGAACCGGATTGTCGGGCCGCAGCTTTTCGAACGCTACGTCGGCAGCGACTTCGATCGTCTGGAGCAGGAGTACTCTCTGTTCTGCCGCCGCATCGTCGCAGGCATGGCGTTCGTCCGAGCCGATGAGACAGATGCCTCCAAGGTCGCTCGGTAGATTGCTCTCGACAGGATGGCGCCGGCATGGATGATTCGACGACAAGGATGGTTCTGGCTTCGGCCTCCCCACGACGCAGGGATCTTCTGACCCAGGCGGGATACGTTTTCGATGTCGTCCCCTCCGATGTTGATGAGGAGACGTTTTCCCCCGATGGGTACAGCTCCACCCGGTATACCGAACTGCTGGCCCTGGCCAAGGCGCGTCGCGTCGCGCCGAAGTATCCCGACCGCCTCGTTCTCGGGGCCGACACGATCGTCGATTGCGAAGGCGAGATCATCGGCAAGCCAGCCGACGAGCGCGATGCCGAGCGCATCACCAGGAAGCTCTTCAGCCGGGCTCACGAGGTCATCACCGGACTGGCGCTCGTCCGACTGGCCGACGGCGTCGAGATCGTCCGCTCGGATGTCACGACAGTCTATCCGCGCAAGCTGAGCGACGAACAGATCGCCGGCCACATCGCCGGTCGCACGTGGGAAGGCAAGGCTGGCGCCTACGGCATCCAGGAGACCGGCGACGAGTTCGTCGAACGCATCGAGGGCAGCTTCACCAACGTCATGGGCCTGCCCATGGAACTTCTCCAGCAGTTGCTTGCAGGCATCTTGCCCGGCTCGCGGTGATGCCGAGACCGCGGCGGTCAACCGCGCTGCATGCAGTCGATGAAGGCCTTCAGGTCGTTGGCCCACTTCTGGGCTTCCGGCAGGTCGATGACCTCATCCCGAACCAGCATGGACAGGTGCTTCTCCATCGTGATCATCTTCTCGTCCTGCCGGTCCCGCGTCTTGGTCTGGAGCTGCGAGTAGAGCTGCTCGATCTTGCCCGTCCGGATCAGGTTGGCGCAGGCGTAGTTGTTGTTGAGGATCTCCATCGCGACGACGCGCCCCTGGCCGTTCTTGCGGGGCACGAGCTTCTGGCAGACGATATAGGCCAGTCCGAGCGAGAGCTGGTTGCGCACTTCGGATTGGCGGCCCTCCGGGAAGTAGTCCAGGATGCGCGTCACCGAGCCGGTGACGTCTCGTGTATGCAGCGTAGAGAAGACCAAGTGCCCCGTCTCGGCGGCCATCAGGGTCATCGCGATGGTCTCGGCGTCACGCATCTCACCCACGAAGATGACGTCGGGGTCCTCCCGCATCATTTCTTTGAGCCCATCCTGGAAGGACCGCACGTCGCGGCCGACCTCACGCTGCGAGACGATGGAATACTTCTGTTGGAAAATGTACTCGATGGGATCTTCGACGGAGAAGATGCGATAGGCGTTTTTCTCGCTGATGCGTCCGATCAGAGAAGCGATCGTGGTGGACTTGCCCGCGCCGGTGATCCCGGTCAGCAGGACGAGTCCCTGCTTGAGATTGATGATGTCGTGCCAGACGTCGTTGGGAAAGCCGATCTGCTCGACGGGGGGCACATCGAGCGACAGGGCCCGAATGGCGGCCGCGATCCCGTCGTTCTCGCGAAAGACGTTGATCCGGAACTGAAGCGAGCCCAGCCGGTAGGAGCAGTCCACGCTGTGCTGCGTCTGGAGCTTGGTGATGCTCTGCTGGCGGAGAAGCGGGAAGATGAGCTGCTTGGCCAGTTCCGGCGTGACGTTGGGACCCTTGAGCTTGACGAGGTTGCCGTCGATGCGATAGGCCGGCGGCGCGTTGACCTTGATGTGCAGGTCGGAGACCCGCATGGCGCCGTGCTCCTCGAAGTACTTGAGCATGTCCAGGATGCTGTATTTGCCCAGGTTCTCGGTAGGGTAGACCTTGGCGGCGGGGGAGTACTCCTCGGTCATATCGTTCTCCGTCTCGTATCGCGGATTGCCGATTGCGGGTTCATCCCCAGGCGCCACTCCGCAATCTGCGGTCCGAAATCTCAAGCCCCGAACCCGTCCCAGCGCCTTTCCACGGGGGATGACTACAGTATACCGCTCCGGCGGCGTCAGGGGAAGGCCAAGCTGCCGGTGACGCGGGCAACGACAAAGGACGCTTCTATCGTTTGCCGGCGCCGGAATTGCCCTTCTTGAGCCAGTCCTGCAGGTTCGCCGCCAGGATTTCGACGTCTCGGGCTGCGAGGATATGTTCGGCCAGCGGCGCCGGGACGCCGAGCTTGGCGATCGCCTGCTGCACCCGTTTCCAGAGCCGGTCTCGCTTGGTTTCGCTGTCGGCCAGATACAGCTCGGTGACCAGTTCCTGGAGTTTGGCGAGCGCGATCGTGTCAAGGTTGCGGTAGTAGTGCGAGATGATATTCTGCTGATGTGGCGTGTAGTCCTGTCGAGCCATATCTGTTGTCCGTACCTATGCGTTTCCGTGCGGTTCGTTGTGTTCCGACAGCCCGTTTTATCGTCACGCCTGGATCGGATCAAGCGGTCTTCGATGCACGCGGGGGTTTTTGCTGGCTTTGCCGCCATGGCCGACTATAATCTCGTCCAAACATAAGTCGGGCAGGATGCCCAAGTTGTTGTTCGTGAGACCATCGCAGGATGCGATACCCGTTGCTGATCGCCAACATGCTGTTTTGGACGCTGCCGCTGGCCGCCTTGGGCGCCCAGGCGACCCTTCCGGGCGAGTCGCCGGACGACGTCCTTGCGTCGTCGCATCGGCGATGGATTGTCCAGGACCTTCACATCACCAGCAAGGACATACTTGGTCAGAAGAACGAGGCCGGACAGCATCTTCTGATCTGCCGCGAGCAGTTCGATGCGACGATTGCAGGTGTGCAAATCGCCGCCGATCGTGCGGTGGCAAGAATTGAGCCGATCCGCGCCGGGAGCGAGGGGGCCGCAACCACCCGGTATCAGGTCGAGCTGTATCTCGACGGCTCGCTCTCGCGGAAGCAGGCGGCCGCACTGACTGGCGTCGGTCTGGACGTCGCGGCGGTCGAAGAGGGCAGGGCAGTCGTGTTGACGTTTGCCCTCGACGGGGAGGTCTTCGTCGCGGCTGACAGGAGCGAAACAGGAAGCCCGCAAGGGCTCCTCCTGTATAGACAAGCCATTGAGGCTTTTGATTCCCGTCTCGCGGCAGAGCCTGGCTCGGCGCCGTCTGCCAGACCGAACGTATCCGCCGGCCCTCGTGCCGCCAAACCCGAAGTCGGGCAGACGCTCAGTTGGTCGCCGATGACCGATGTCCCCCTGACCATCGAGATCACGCGGGAGGATGGGGTGGAGGTGACCACTATCATGGGGCGGCTCTATGCGTGGTGGCAACAGGCGGCGCAGGGGGCCGACGCGACGGTATACGAGTTGGAGGCGGACAACCTCGTTCTCTGGCGGCGTCCGGCCGATGCGAATCGGCCGCCGACCGATCTGGCGCCGGGACAGCAGCAGGGGGTCGATGAGATCTACGTCGCCGGTGACGTTCACCTCAGGCAGGGCCAGCGGACCATCCGTGCCAACGAGCTGTACTATGATCTCCGCCACGAACGCGGGCTGATTGACGACGCGGTCATGCGGACATTCGATTCCAGGCGGAACATCCCCATCTATATTCGCGCCGGCCGACTGAGGCAGGTGGCCGCGAATGAATTCGAAGCCCAGGACGTGACCCTGACGACGAGCGAGTTCCATACACCCCAGTTGTCCGTGACCGCCGAGAAGCTCCACGTCACCGACACCTCTTCCCAGGCCGTTCCGGAAGGTGTCGAATCGGCCGATGCCGGCTTCGACGTCCAGATGGACGGCGTTCGGTTCAAGTATTACGACACTACCGTGTTCGGTCTTCCGTCGCTTCGGCCCAATCTCCAGAGGCCCGACATCCCGCTGAGGTCCGCCAGAGTCGGAAGGAGCAGAACATATGGACCATCCGTCGAAACGCAGTGGTTCCTCAGCCGCATCCTCGGGCTTCGCGAGCCGCAGGGGACCGACAGCACGCTGTCGGTGGACTACTATGGCAAGCGCGGTGTCGGAGGCGGGGTCGATATCGAGTATGAGCGCGAGACCTACTTCGGCAATCTCCTGGGGTACGTGATCGACGACGACGGCCCGGATCGGCTCAGCCGGTCCCAAAAAGAAGTCGAGGTATCCAAGGACACGCGCGGCCGCCTGAGATGGCAGCATCGTCATTTTCTGCCCTTCGGCTGGCAACTGACCGCCGAGACCAGCTATCTGTCCGACAAGAATTTCCTCGAACAATACTATCGCAGCGAGTTCAACGTCGGCAAAGAGCAGGAAACCGTGCTGCACCTCAAACGGATCGAGGACAACTGGGGGCTGTCCCTGCTGGGCAAGGCGAGGATGAACGACTTCCTCGACAAAGTCGAGGAGATTCCGACGGGCCAGTTCCATTGGACGGGCCAGTCCTTTCTTCAGGATCGCCTGACGTTCTACAGCGACAGCCAGGTCAGCCGCTACCGCTATCTCTACAACGAGGAAGAACCTTCGAGAGGGTCGGAGGAATTCTTCATGTACACCATGACCCGCAACGAGGTCGATTTGCCGCTGACGGTAGGCAGGTCGCGGATCGTGCCGTTCGTGGCGGGCACGTTCGGCTACGAGGACGGGGGCGGATTTCAGTCGGCGCTGGACGACTCGGCCGTCGAGCCCCAGGACACCGTCTGGATTGGCGAAGGCGGCGTGAGGATGGCGTTGCAGCCGTACTGGCGGGTCTACCCGGGTGTACGGTCGCGGTTGTGGGACCTGAATGAACTGCGGCATGTGATCAGTCCTCAGTTGACTGCGATCGCGTACACCCACGATGACGAGGTCGTCGAGCAGCGGGACGTTCTGGACCTGGGCATCCACCAGCGATGGCAGACCAAACGCGGCCCCATCGGGCCCGAAGGCCAGCGAACCGTCGACTGGCTCCGGCTGAACCTGGACTTCGTGTGGGTCCGGGACTCGGCGGACCCCAATACCGGTCCCGATCAGATCCTCTGGAACCAGCCGTTCATCCCCCTGGCGAACCCTTTGGGAAGCGTGCTGCTGCCCCACGACCGACGCGCCACAGGGATGTTTGGTCCTCGCCGCAATTACATCGGAGCCGATGGGGCCCTGAGGCTCACGGACACGACCTCCCTCCTCGCGGATATGTACTACGACATGCACAGCGGGGTCTTCGGACAGATCGACGTGGGGTTCTCACGTCTGTGTTGGCCGAACCTAAGTTACTATATTGGCAGCCGTTATCTTCGTCGGGTTGTCAGCGGAGAGGAAAAGGGCTCCAATGCGGTCACGTTCGCCGCCACCTACGTTATCGACCCCAGGTACACCGCAGTTTTCTCGCAGCAATATGATTTTGACTATGGCGAGGGCATCCGAAGTGATATAACGTTGATTCGTAGATATCATCGGATGAATCTGGCGATAACGCTCAGTGCCGATGAATCGCTCGATGAACAGAGCTTTGTGGTGAGCCTCTGGCCTCAGGGATTGCCGGAGCTGGCCTTCGGTTTGCGCCAGTACATGGAGTTGGGGGCGTCGGAATCGTATTAGGGCTGGGCGTGTCCGGCAAACCCGAGCGATTCAATAGGGGTGGAGGGCCTTGCGGACCCCTGTCGGAATCGCCAAAGACTGAATCCTGATGACTGTGGACCAGGTAGGACATTTTATAAGGAGCAGACTATGCCGTTAGTCAACACCAAGAAGATGTTTGAGATGGCCTATAAAAATGGCTATGCCATCGGGGCTTTCAACGTCAACAACATGGAGATTACGCAGGGGATCGTCCAGGCGATCGCCGAGGAAAAGGCGCCCCTGATCCTTCAGATCTCCCGAGGGGCCCGAGAATACGCCAAGAATAGCTACCTCAAGGCCATCATTGACGTCGTGGTCAAAGAGAACCCGGATATCCCGGTAGCGATAAACCTCGACCACGGCGATACTTTCGAAACCTGCAAGGAGTTCGTGGACGACGGATTCACCTCGGTGATGATCGACGGCTCACACCTGCCGTTCAAGGAGAACATCGCCATCACCAAGAAGGTAGTCAAATACGCTCATCCTCGCGGCGTTGTCGTCGAGGCGGAGCTTGGGCAACTTGGGGGTATTGAAGAGGACGTTGTCGGCGTCGACGACGTCAGCAAGCACATTGCCGATCCGGACCAGGCCGTGGAGTTCGTCGAGAAAAGCGGCTGTGACTCGCTGGCCATTGCCTGCGGAACCAGCCACGGCGCGTACAAGTTCAAGACCGCACCAGTCCTGGCCTTCGACGTAATAGAAGAGATCGGGCGCAGGCTTCCCGGTTTTCCGCTGGTGATGCACGGTTCCAGCAGCGTGTTGAAGGAGTTCAAGGACCTGATCAACAAGTACGGCGGCAAGATGCCCGACGCCATGGGGGTGCCGGAGGAGATGGTGACGAAGGCCTCCAAGATGGCCATGTGTAAGGTCAATATCGACACCGATTTGCGGATGGCTCTGACGGCCAAGATTCGCCAGGTTTTCGCGGAGAAGCCCGCGGAGTTTGACCCTCGAAAGTACCTGGGGCCGGGCCGCGATGCCATTCGAGAGATGGTTCGCCATAAACTGCATGTCCTTGGCTGCGCCGGAAAAGCGCGGGAATGTCTGTAGACTCAGAGGGTGGCGGAATATGTACTTGCGCGGCGATCACGGGTCTGACGGCCCGTGATCGCTGCTGTTCTTGTATTCCGATCTCCTCCGTTGCGGCCGGGGTCTTCAATAGCTGAAAGGAGCGGTTCATTGCCAACCCAAGATCCGAGAAGGTCGCTGTCTGATTCCGGACAGGGCCGCCATAGCAGTTGGCGGGCGAAGGTTTCCTGTCTTATCCTGCTTTCGTGCGCGTGGACTCTGGTTCTGTCCACCTGGTTCGGAGACTACAGTTGTTCGGCGCAGGCGGGCCGGTCAGGCGTTTCCATCGCGAGCGTGCCGGCGACGGCAGGCGGCCAGACCCAAGCGGCGACAGAGCAGCCGGTGCAGGTCGATCCGCTGATCGAGGCGTGTCGGCTGATCTACCAGGGCCAGTTCAGTGCGGCGGTGGACCTGATCCGGGCGGCGAGAGCCTCCCAAGGGCAGCGCGCCGAGCAGTTGGCGCAGATCATCGACCGGTACGAGCAGATCGCTCAGCGCCGGCAAGCCGACCGCGCCGAAGCATATGCAAAACAACGGAAGGAACTCGACAAGCTCCAGGCGGTGGTGGATTTGTCCATCGATCCGGCAGTCTTGGTGGGGAAGGACAGCGATTCGGATGACGCGTCCGGCAGCGCCGAGCCGAACGAGCCCAACGATGTGACGGACGTTCTGGTCGTGCTCGTCAGGGCGACGGAATACGCGAACGATCAGCAGAAAGCGGCACTTCTGGCCGATCCCTTTGTGCAGAAGGTTCTTCAAGTCAGTGTCGATCGCAGCGTGATTCTCGAGGCCGAAGGCAAGTGGCTCGACGCCTATACGGGCTACTTCTACTGGCTGTCGGCTATCGACCCCAACAACACCGGGTATTCCGATCACGCCGACGAGCTGGTGGACAAGGCCAGCATCGCCGGTTCCTTTCAGGACAGCCCGTGTGAGACCCGAAAGGAACGTTTTGAAGGGGTCGAGAAGCGGATGTTCGAGCGGGCTATGGATGCGCTGAGCCTGCACTATGTCAACAGCATCGGCTACTTCGAAATGGCGACCAAAGCGATCGCCCGTTGCGATCAGTTGGCCCAGGTCCTGATGATTGCCGGCGTGCAGGACCCGAATCCCGGCGGCAGTAGTCCTTCCCCCGCGCCTCCGCCGGAGAAGGTTACCGCCTGGTCGGTGGCTCTCGCCGGCCTGCGGGACGAGATCGAGACGCGCGCCCAGGACTTTGACAAGGACGAGTTCCTCGATGTCCTCGACAAGGTCCTGTCGCTGAACGACGCGACGGTGCAACTGCCCCGTCAGCCGCTCATTGCCCATTTTGCCGAAGCAGCCCTGGAAGTGCTCGATCCGTACACCGTCATGGTCTGGCCCCGACAGGTTCAGGATTTCGAGAAGATGATGATGAACGAGTTCTCGGGCATCGGGATCGAGATCTCCAAGCCGCGGGGGCTGTTGACCATCGCCAGTCTGCTGCCGGACACGCCTGCCTATCGCGCGGGCCTGGACGCCGGAGACGTGATCGAGGCGGTCGACGGCGTTCCCACCAAGGACATGAGTCTGATGTGCGCCGTCAAGAAGATCACGGGGCCCAAAGGCACGAGCGTTGTCCTATCGGTCAAACGTCCGACCGAGGAGAAGGCCGAGGAGATCACGATCACGCGCGATCGGATCATCGTCCCGACGATTCGAGGCTGGCAGAGAACGGAAGCCGGAACGTGGCTGTACATGGTCGACGAGGCCGATCGGATCGGCTATGTGCGCATCACCAGCTTCTCCGGCGAGACCTCCGGCGATTTCGAAACGGCTCTGCGCGAATTGGAGTCGCAGGGGCTCCAGGGCCTGATCATGGACTTGCGATTCAACACCGGTGGGCTGCTGGACAGTGCCGTCAATGTGGTCGACAAGTTCGTCCGAGAAGGATTGATCGTTCGGACGCAGCCGAAGATCGGGATGATCCCCAGCTACGAGTATGCCCATCGGCGGGGGACGCATCCGGACTATCCGGTGGTGATCCTGATCAACTCCGACTCCGCCAGTGCCTCGGAGATCGTGGCCGGCGCGCTGGCCGACCCCAAGCACGAACGGGCGGTTCTCGTGGGCGACCGCACCCATGGCAAGGGCAGCGTCCAGGGGATCACGCACTATCCCGGCGGCGGCGCCCAACTGAAGTACACGATGGCGTACTACCACTTGCCCTCCGGACAGCGCGTCAAGAGCCGAGACGCGGTGGAAAAGGAAGGCGGAGAGGACTGGGGGGTCGGTCCCGACGTGGAGGTGAAGCTCAACAGCAACGAGCAGACCAAGATGCTCAGCGCGCAGAGAGACAACGACGTCCTCGTCCAGGCCGCCCGTGATGAGCATGGCGATTCCTACAAGAAGCGCACGCTGGCCGAGACGCTCCAATCCGATCCGCAGTTGGCGGTGGGCCTGCTGGTCGTCAAGACCAAGCTGATCGAGGCCGATGCGCGGGTGACGAACTGACAGGTGAGGCGATTGCGGAAGGCAGGACGTTGGCGAGTCAGACTGAGACAGACAAGTTCGAGCAGCAGAGACAGGAGAAGATCGAGAAGCTCGCGGCGCTGGGGATCGATCCCTATGGATCGCGCTACGAGCAGACGGAGCCGGCCGAATCGATCAAGGCCCGATTCCAGGATGGGCAGGAAGGCCAGCGGGCGCGGTGCGCCGGCCGGATCGTCCTGTTTCGTGACATCGGCAAACTGATCTTCATCACCCTGCGGGACCGCAGCGGTACGATTCAGGTCGGGCTCAGCAAGAATCTCCTGAACGATCAGTGGTCTGTGGCCAAGCTGCTCGACTTGGGCGACATCATCGGCGCCTCCGGCCAGCTCGGCAGGACCCGGACCGGCGAGATCACAATCTGGGTTGAAGAGAACGGACTGACGTTCCTGAGCAAGTGCCTTTCACAGCCGCCGGAGAAGTTTCACGGACTGGCGGATATCGACCAGCGGTACCGTCAGCGGTACGTGGACCTGTGGGCCAACCCGGAGGTCATGGAGCGGTTCAAAAAACGCAGCGCCATCATCACGACCATCCGCCAGTTTCTCGAGGCCAGGGGCTTTCTCGAAGTGGAGACGCCTATGATGCAGGCCATTGCCGGCGGCGCCGCGGCCAAGCCGTTCGTCACGCATCACAACAGCCTCGATCTCGACTTGTACCTGAGGATCTCGCCCGAGCTGTTCCTCAAGCGGCTTCTCGTTGGCGGCATGGAACGGGTCTTCGAAATCAACCGCAATTTCCGCAACGAAGGGCTCAGCCGCCGGCACAACCCCGAATTCACCATGATCGAGGTCTACCAGGCGTACGGCGACTACCACGTCATGATGGACCTGACGGAGGAGCTGATCGCGTCCTGTGTGACCGCCCATTGTAGTGACACGACCGTCAGGTTCGGCGATGTCGACGTCAATCTGGCGCGGCCCTGGCGACGGGCCCGGTACGCCGATCTGCTGAAGGAGCACAGCGGCTGCGATATCGACGATATCGCGGCGCTTCGGGCGAAGGCCCGTTCGCTGGAACTCGACGAGTCCGCGATGGACGATGCGGTGGTGGTCAACGAGGTATTCGAGGCGACGGTGGAGGATGCGCTGATCGATCCGACGTTCGTCCTGGACTATCCAGCGGTGCTCTGCCCGCTCACGAAGCGCAGCAAGAGCGATCCGAGGTATGCCGAGCGTTTCGAGCTGTTCATCGCGGGCATGGAGCTGGCCAACGCGTATACGGAACTGAACGATCCGGCTCAGCAGTACGAGAACTTCCTGGTGCAGCTCAAGGGCCAGGAAGATACGATGGCGACCATGGACACCGATTTCATCAAGGCGCTGAAGTACGGCATGCCTCCGGCCGGCGGGCTCGGAATCGGGATCGACCGGCTGGTGATGATCCTGACCGGCGCGACGACGATTCGCGACGTGATCCTGTTCCCGCTCCTGAAGCCGGTGGACGCGCCAACCGCGGGCTCGTAGTCCCCCCGGCGGGTTCGAGGCGGGCCGATCGCAGGCGAGCACAGAATCCTGGTTCTTCGATGCTGAAACTATTCCTCTGGCTGAAGTACCTTCGCAAGCGGCGAATCGTCTTCCTGAGTATCGCGGCCGTGGCGCTGTCCGTTGCGCTGCTGATCGTCGTTGCCAGCCTCTTCACCGGCTTCATCAACGCCTTTGAGCGAAGCGCGGTCGAGATGCTCGGCGACGTGGTCATCGCGGGGCCGCCGGGAAGGCCCATCGAGAAGTATCCTTCGCTGATCGAACGGCTCGAACAGTTGGACATCGTCGAGGCCGCCACCGGGACGCTGTCGAGCCAGGGCCTGCTGCACGTGGGGACCGGCAACGTGCGGCCTGTCAGCCTGTGGGGAATCGAGGTCGGCGCGCGCGCCAGGGTCACCGGGTTCCAGGATGCGCTGCTGCGCCAGAGGCAATCCTCCGAGGGTGCTTCGTTTGCCGTCCCCGGGGCGCCGGATGCCGAGGGAGGATTCGTCGGAATCGGCGTGGTCGCCGAGGCCGACCCGAACACCGACGAGTACGATCAGGCCGCGGTCCTTGAAGAGATGATCGGCCAGCGGGTGGTCATTACCACGGGAACGCCGGCGGAAGCCTCCGACGCCGACCAGACGCCCAAGCGGAAGCTCGTGCCGTTTCACATTGCCGATATCGTCTTCACCGGCGTGCACGACCTCGACACCGGGTTCGTTTACGTTCCCATCGAGACCCTTCAGAAGGTGCTCTATCCCGACAAGGACTCTCCGGCCACGACGGTCAACATCAAGCTCAAGCCCGGGATCGATCCCGTGCTGGCGGTGGCCGAGATTCGAGGGCTGTGGGACGTGTTCGCCGAGAGGCAACTGGGCTGGAGCGAGTACCTGCGGAAGGTCGCGACGGAGATCGTCACCGCACGCGAAATGCAGCGCCAGTACGTCGACGAGCTTCGCAAGCAGATGGGCGTGCTGTTGCTGATCTTCGGCGTGGTCAGCTTCACGGTGGTCGTGCTGGTCTTCTGCATCTTCTACATGATTGTGCGGCTCAAGCAGCGCGATATCGCCATCCTCAAGAGCTGCGGCGCCGCCAGCGTCTCGGTGGCCTGGATCTTCCTGGGGTTCGGCATCACGGTGGGCGTCGTGGGCGCCGCCATCGGCGCCATCGGCGGGTACGCGATCACGAAGAACATCAATGCGATAGAAGAGGGAATCCGCGTCGTGTTCGGCCTGAAGTTGTGGAGCAGCAGCGTGTACATGTTCACGCGGATTCCGAACGAAGTCGACTGGGCATCGGCGCTGCCGATTGTCGCTCTGGCGATCGGGGCTGCGGCGGTCGGGGCTCTGACGCCCGCCATCGTCGCCGCGATGACGCGGCCGGTGGAAGTCCTGCGATACGAATGAGGCGGTCGTCTGCGTGAATGTATAAGTTGACGCTGATAATCCGGTACCTGCTCAAGCGGCGCATCACGCATTTCGCGGTGCTGACCGTGGCGCTGTGCGTGTTCATCGTCGTGGTCGTGATGACGGTGATGAGCGGCCTCGTCGGGCAGTTCAAACAGAAGAACCACGAGTTCGTTGGCGATTGCGTCGTCGGAACCAAGTCGCTCGTCGGCTTCCCCTATTACGAGGAGCTGACGGAGGCTCTCGAAGCAACGGCCTGCGTGGAAGCCGTCTCGCCTGTGGTCAAGAACTACGCGTTGCTTCGTCCCCAATACGACCGGGACCGCTACGTGGAGCTTCTCGGCATCGACCCGGTCCGGCACAGTCGGGTCACGAACTTCGCCCAGACGTTGTACTACCGCGCCAACGAGCCGGCCAAGGCCTTTGTCCCTGTCTACGAGCCGAACGCCCTGGGGTGCGTCCTGGGGATCGACCTGGCCCTGTGGCGAGACGCGCGCAGCCAGTACACCTTCGATGCCAGCCCGCAGAGAACCGCTTTCTCGCTGACCTGCTTTCCGCTCAACGCCCGCGGCGCGCCGGCCATGGCCGGAACCACCATCGTCAGCAGCCAGCAGTTCTACTACAGCGACAACTCGCGCAGCGGCATTGCCCGTGTCGACGGTTCGATGGTCTACATTCCGCTGGAGCAGGCGCAGTCGCTGTGCATGGCTGGCGAGCGGAGAAGAATCAGTGCGGTCTACATCAAGTTCCGCAACGGAACAGAGCTGCGCGACGGCTGCGACCGGGTGCGCGACGTCTGGAACCAGTTCAAGCAGACTCGAATCGATGCTCCGGACGGGAGGCTTCTCGACACGGTCACGGTCGAGAGCTGGAAGGAGTACCGCCGGGCGTTCATCGCCCCGATGGAGAAGGAAGAGACGCTGATGAGCGTCATGTTCGGCTTCGTCGGGATCACGACGGTTTTCATCGTGTTCGTTGTCTTCTATATGATCGTCAGTCACAAGACCAAGGACGTCGGCGTGCTCAAGAGCGTCGGCGCCTCCAGCGCCAGCGTGATGGTGCTGTTCTCGGGATTCGCCTTCGTCGTGGGCCTGCTGGGCTCCATCGCGGGCATTGCAGCCGGGTGGCTGTTTCTGGCTTACATCAACCGCGTCGAGGACTGGCTCTACAAGAGGTTCGAATTCCAGCTCTGGGACCGGACCATCTATGCGATCGGCGAAATCCCTCACGAGGTGGAATTCCACGTGCTGGCGGTGATCGCGTTCTGTGCGATTGTGGCGTGCCTGATCGGTGCGCTGGTTCCTGCCTGGGGTGCGGCGCGTCTGCGGCCGGTTGAGACCCTCCACGGCAGTCGTTCATAAGGGCAGATAACCCCAGACCGGGGCGGGATTCCCGGTTTTCCTTGTGGCAGTGGGAGAAATCCGCTATAGAAGGGCGGCCTGCCCGGCTGTCACGGCCGGTCCGGTGTTGGTGGAAACCTTTATGGGTGAACGACCTGTAATACTGAAAGCGGAACGCCTGCACAAGTCCTATCGGATGGGCGCCACCGGCGTCAGCGTCCTGAAGGGCGTGGACCTGACGGTCGAGCAGGGCCAGTTCGTCGCGGTGATCGGTGCCTCCGGAAGCGGCAAGAGCACGTTGCTGCACCTGTTGGGCGGTCTGGATCGGCCCAACGAAGGAACGGTCAGTTTTGACGGGCAGGATCTGAACCGGATGCGGTCCTGGGAGTTGAACCGGTTTCGCAACGAAATGGTCGGATTCGTCTTTCAGTTCTACCACCTGTTGGACGAATTAGATGTACTGGAGAACGTGTTTCTGCCGACGATGGTCTCGCGCGGGATCGTTGGCTGGCTGGGGACTCGTAAGGCGGCTCGCGAGCGGGCCATGGAATTGCTGGAGCAACTGGGTTTGCAGGACCGGGCCCGGCACAAGCCTTACCAACTCTCCGGCGGCGAGCGGCAAAGGGTGGCGATCGGCCGGGCGCTGATGAACGAGCCCCGGTTGCTGCTGGCCGACGAGCCGACCGGGAACCTTGACTCGACGACGGGAAATGGTATCCTGAAGGTTCTGGAGCGGCTCCACCAGGCCGGGCAGACCATCGTGATGGTCACCCATGATGAGCGGGTCGCTCGCAGGGCCCAGCGTGTCATCACTTTGGCCGACGGCAAGGTGAAGATCTGACCCGTCGGTGAGTCGGGGGGTGAGAGTCTCCGTCGCGGTCGTCGGCTCGTTCCCAGGCAGAGTTAGAGGATACAACGCGGTGTGTGCACGGCCGGCACGGTCCGGTCGGCCGGCGGTGAACTTGGAGGCATGAGGTTGGCGTATGGCGTTGAAGATTTGGATGAACACCGGTTTGGTCGATGAAGCCGAGGCCCGAATCTCTGTCTTCGACCATGGTCTGCTCTACGGCGACGGGGTTTTCGAGGGCATTCGCGTATACCACGAGAAGGTCTTCGAGCTGGCCGCCCACATCAAGAGGCTGTTCGATTCCGCCCACGTGATTCGCCTGCCCATTGCGATGAGCCGGGAAGAGCTTTCCAACGCCGTCGAAACCACCGTCAAGGCCAACGGAATCCGCGATGGGTACGTGCGTCTCGTCGTGACGCGCGGGGTCGGCACGCTGGGGTTGAACCCTTTCGTCTGCAAGAATAGCAGTATCGTCATCATCGCCGACACGATTCAGCTCTATCCCGAGGAACTGTACGAAAAGGGCATGAAAGTCGTCAGCGCCACGACGATTCGCACGCATCCTCTGGCCTTTCCCGCGCAGGTCAAGAGCCTCAACTATCTGAACAACATCATGGCCAAGATCGAGGCCCTGGACCGGGGTGTGCCCGAAGCGATCATGTACAATCACGAGGGCTACGTCGCGGAGGCGACGGGCGACAACGTCTTCATCGTCCAGAACGGCGCGGTTCTGACTCCGCCGGTCGAGTCCGGTGGGCTGGGGGGGATCACGCGTGGAGTCGTGATCCGTCTGGCCCGGCAGTTGGGGATCGAGGTCGTGGAGAAGAACCTGACGCGATACGATCTGTACGTGTGCGACGAGCTGTTCCTCACCGGCACGGCGGCGGAGGTCATCGGGATCGTGGAGATCGACGGGCGTCGTATCGGAGACGGCAAGCCCGGACCGACCACGCGGCGCCTGCGAGAGACCTTTGACAACTATGCGCGCGGAAAAGGGCAGTAGCCGGCCGTCCCTGACGTGCATGCCGCCTGTGGGAATCACCGATCGACATGAACGCAACTGAAAACATGCCTTGGCAGGACATCCCGTCGTTTCGCCTGGTGGACGCCGATCTGGGGCAGGTGGCCGAGTTGATTCAGCGTTCGCTCTCGGGACCCGAGTGGGCCCAGGAGATTACACCGCTGCTCGAACACTTCATCGCGCGGAGCGGCAAGATGATCCGGCCGGCTCTGGTGCTCCTGGCGGGCCGGTGTTTCGGACCGATTGCGAAGAAACACATCGACGTCTCCGCCATGATGCAGATGGTCCACGACGCGACGCTGCTCCATGACGACGTGGTGGACGACGGCCTGACCCGGCGGGGGGCGCCGACCGTCAACTACCTCTGGGGCAACGAGTCGGCGGTTCTGCTGGGCGACTTCGTGTTGAGCCGGGTCTTCCAGATGACCGTCGATCTCGATCCGGCCCTGGCCCGGGTCGTGGCGGAGACCGCCGTTCGTGTTTGCGAAGGGGAATTGCGGCAGGTGGCCCAGAGGCGGAACTGGCAACTGACCGAATCGGAGTACATCAGCATCATCACAGACAAGAGCGCCGCGTTCTTCAGCGGGTGCTGCCGGATTGGCGCGCTGCTGTCACGGGCTTCGGACGAGCAGGCCGAAGCGCTGACGCGGTACGGACAGAACGCGGGCATTGCCTTCCAGATCGAAGACGATCTGCTGGATATCGCCGGCAAGGAACTCGAGACCGGCAAGACGGCGCAGCGGGATGTCACCAAGAGCAAGCCGACCCTGGCGATCATTCACCTGCTCGGCGCGGTCGGCGCCTCGGCACGGGCCGACGTGCTCGCCTTGCTGGACGACTCGTCTCGGTCGCGGGATGAGTTGAGAAGGATGCTCGATCTCCACGGCAGTCTGGACTATGCGCGCAGGCATGGGCGGCGCTACGTGGACAGAGCGATCGAGGCTCTGGCCGTGATCCCGGATGGTGACGGGAAGGACGCTCTGATTGCGACGGCTCGTTTCATGGCCGATCGGAAGGGTTGAGTTTCTGCACGCGGTGCCTCACCGGCCGGGCCAGAACTGCTGCGGTTGAATGGCGGCGCCGAGGCCGAACACCCACGAGTCACTCGTGTACTGACCTTCCACCCAACAGCTCGTTCGATTGGACGCCTCCCAGATCATTCCGAAGTGGACGCCCACCTGGGACGTCTCCTCGATGTCACTGGAGCATGCGAAGTGTCCCGTGCTTAACTCGTCTGTGAAGGTCTCTCCACGGCGATCGAAATCCCCCTGCACGAATTGCAGGAAGGGTCCCGCCCAGAGGCGAAAGGTGTCGATCTGATAGGTTGCGGCCAGGGACATCTGCGCCTGCCAGAGGTCGATGTCCATCGAGCCAACCGCCGTAGAACCGGGCGCTTCAGGGTCGGACCAGACCAGGTCGCTCTCGCCCGCGTCCAGCCAGGTCACCTGCATGGTTCCGCCGAATTGCCAGGGACCCCAGTGACAGAAGGTCGCGCGGGTGCCGAGCCCACAGGCCAGGCCGTAACCGCCGTCGTAACGGAACCGCCGTGCGCTGCCGCTGAAAGGAGCGGTGCGCACGTTCACGTGATCCTGCGCATCGGTTGTGCCGACTCGGAGGAAGAGATCCCAGGTATCCACGACGCCGTAGGCGAGGTTGCCGAAGACCATGCGGGTCGTCAGCCCGCCGATATCGATACGCTCCGCACTGTAGACTGCGTCTTCGCCTTCGGGCATGGTCAGACACGTGCCGTGGGCTCTCAGATCCGTTTCCGCATAGCCGTACTCAAGGCCGACGGTCCACTGGCCTTCCTCCAGGGTGGCGATCGGCGGGCCCATCGGGCCGGCGCCGCGCACCGCCGATCCCGGCAGGGTGACGAGGCACAGGACGATGCCCAGAATGCCCCGGTTCGTCTTCATCGGCGATTCCTTTCCCGTAAGCGAAGCGTCCGTTCATCCACACATCGAGCGGTGCATCGAACATCCGTCACCGTCGAATGTGCGGCCGAACCTCGATGCTCGATGATTGCATGGCGGAGTCTACAAGGTATGTGCGCCACCGTCAAGCTGCCGTTCCAATGCATCGCAGGGTGTTCCGGGTCGTGTGATGCATCACACGCGGGCATAAAAAAAGCTGCGAGTCCCTGGGACTCGCAGCTCTGCATTCAGAATTCGAGAGATTCCGATAGTTCGGTTCTCCGTCCTCCAATCCTACTTGAACTGATGGATCAGACCGACGAACAGGGCGTGCCCATCATCCAAGAAGTCGTTGATGTCACCAGACCACATGTGATACTGGTACTCGACGAAGAAATCGTTGTAGGCGTTCAACTCGTACCGCAGACCGGCCACCGGACCCCACAGGACGCCGTCGACGTCATCCACATCGTCCTCGGCGTTCGCCCACATGACCTGGCCACCGACGTACGGCACCCACTGGTTCGTCGGCATGAAGTGGTACTTCGCGCGCCCGCCGATCGCCCAGATGTCCGTGTCATTGTCCGCGATCTCGGTCCACGCGCCCAACGCTGCGCCTTGAACCTGGATGTTGTCCGTCACGAAGTAGCCGACGCCCACCGACAGGAAGAGGATATCGGTGTCGGGGTAACTGTCTTCCCCATTCTGGGTCATCCAGGCGCCGAGCGCATCGAGTTCCGTGTCCCCTTGTTGCACGGCGGCGTTTGCCGCACCTGCGACAGCCAAACAACCTACCACAAACAGAATCAACCAACGCTTCATGATACTTCCCTTTCAAAAACTGCACTCACACTGGCTTTCTGGTCAGCCAACTACAACCACACGACAAAACAACAATCAAGCCCGATGTCCATTGGCCTGTCTCTCACTCTCATCTCAACACAACTCCTGCCTTCAGACTCCGTACCGTGTCCGTCGGTACCTGTAGAAGTTTATCGGCAGAGCGCTGAAAATCAAATAAAAAAAACCATCGCCCCCCGACTTTTTTTGCCGCACGAAGTCGTCGATGCGCTTTCCATTGTCACAGATTCGTGCGTGGAGTCAAGCCCTTTTCCTGAAGTTGTGTCGCAGGTCGTGACGTGCAGGATTTCAGCAAAATTCGAGAGCGAAACAGCTTACGATCCCGCCGAGGTCGGCGTCCTCTCTGGCGTCGAACAGACACGTTTCGATGGTGTGAAGTCTCGGCGGTTCTTACGCGAGGACCGCTCGGTTACCTGGGGGGCATGGATGCTTTGGATACCTAAGAAAAGTGCTCCTGAAATTCCTGTTTTGAACGAAAGTTTTTTTCTTGCGCTCGACTGCGTGACATTGCATTCCGATCGCGCGCGGAGACGAGGGATTGGCGTGGACTCGCCGACGGAGACGCGCAGCTTGTGAAGCACAGGCGATCGCAGTTTCGAAAGTCTGTGCATGTCCCCCAATTCCCCCGTGAGCGGAACGCGACTCTTGCGCGGTTGACAGATCAGAGGAGAAATCCGCTCGACATTCGCGTCGACCCATCGTATAATGGCGACGATGCGCGATGATAGAGCCGATAAAAACCTGTTCGCCTCTTCGGAAAAGGCCAACCTGAATTCCGCCGCACCGTTGGCGGCGCGGATGCGTCCGAGAATCCTCTCGGAGTTCGTCGGCCAGAGGCATTTTCTCGCGCCAGGCAAACTCCTGACGCGCATGCTGGCCGCGGACCGACTCAGCAGTCTGATCTTCCATGGACCGCCCGGCGTGGGCAAGACATCTCTGGCGGCGGTGATCGCGCGCCATACGCACGCCCGGTTTCGCTATCTCAGCGCCCCGGCCGCCGCGGTCAAAGACATCCGTGACGTGCTGGCCGAGGCCCGAGACCGGTTGGCCACAGGCGCCGGCCGAACGGTCCTCTTCATCGACGAGATTCACCGCTTCAATCGCGCCCAGCAGGACGTGCTGCTCGATGACGTCGAATCCGGCGTCATCGTGCTGATCGGCGCAACGACAGAGAATCCGTACTTCTCGGTCAACGGGCCGTTGATCTCCCGCAGCACCGTGTTTCGCTTCGAGCCGTTGACTGTCGAAGACATCGTTCAGTTGCTTCAGTGGGCTCTGTGCGACGTCGAGCGGGGTCTGGGCTCGCTGGCGATCGAGGCGGACCCGGCAGCGTTGCGCTTTCTGGCCCAGATGGCCGATGGCGACGGCCGAAAAGCCCTGACGGCGCTGGAAGTCGGCGTCCGCTCGCAGGCGTCCGGCGCCGAGGGCGGACCGATAAGATTCGACCTGGAAGTCGCAAGAGAGTCGATCCAGGAGAAGGCCATCCTCTACGACGACACGGGGGATACGCACTACGACCTGGCCAGCGCCTTCCAGAAGAGCATGCGTGGCTCGGACCCCGACGCCACGGTCTACTGGCTGGCTCGCATGTTGGCCGGCGGTGAAGACGTGCGTTTCGTGGCCCGGCGGATCGCGGTCTGTGCGGCCGAGGACGTCGGGAATGCCGATCCGATGGCGACGGTCCTGGCCAGTGCGGCGGTGCAGATTTCCGAGTTCGTCGGGCTGCCGGAGGCCCAGTTGGTTCTGGCCCAAGCGGCCATTTACATTGCCTGTGCGCCGAAGTCGAACGCCAGCGCCGGAGCGATCTGGAAGGCGATGAGCGACGTGAAGACCGAGCCGACGCGGCCCGTGCCGCGACACCTCAAGGATTCGCACTATGCCGCCGCCAAGAAGGCCGGCGTTGGGGCCGAATACAAATATCCGCATGACTATCCTGACGGCTTCGTGGTCCAGGAGTACCTTTCCGGGACGCCCAAGCGGTATTACGCGCCGAAGAACGCCGGATACGAAAAAACGATAGGCCATTATTTACAGGAACTGCGAAGGTTGATAGATAGTAGCAGGACGGTCGAGCATGCAGGACCGCACGGGAATCAGAGGCCGAGGGATGGACAAGGTTGAGCTGCGCCGCCACTTGCTGAACCGCCTGCTTGCCATATCGGATGAACAGCGTCAGGACAAGAGCAGGAGGGCATGTCGGAACCTGATCGCTACGCAGCGATTCCAAGAGGCCTCGACGATCATGATGTTCCTGTCGCTGCCCCAGGAGGTGGATACCTCCGAGGCGATCCTGCATGCCTGGCAGCTCGGAAAGACCGTGGCCGTGCCGAAGATCTCCTGGCAGCAGCGGCACATGATTCCCGTGGGCATCTGCTCGCTGGAGACCGGATTCTCGACGGGGGCGCTGGGTTTGCGAAACCCCGTGGACGGTGTGCCGATTCCGTTTGACCAGATCGATCTGGTGGTCTCGCCGGCGCTGGGCTACGACCGCCGGGGCAATCGCCTGGGGCGCGGGGCGGCTTTCTATGACCGGTTCTTTGCCAACAAGATGTTGACCGCCGCACGTTGCGGCTTTGCCTTTATCGAACAAGTAGTGGATTCCATTCCCGTTACCGAGACCGACGAGCCTGTCGATTTCCTGGTAACGGACGAGGGAATAATTGGTTGCGACCAACAGAAAGGAGCATAGGATGGCTCGCTGGTTTTCCAGTCCAGGACGGAAACGCGGACAACGAAACAACACGCTCTACCTCGTCGCGGCGGTGGCGGTGTTCGCGATTGTCGTATTCTTGATGTTCCGAGGTGATTCATCGACCCCTCAGGAGGCGGGCGCAGGGGAGGTGACGAGCCAGGCCAATCCGACGTCGGAACCGGCTCGGGCCACGCCCAGACTGGCGGCCATCGACACCGGCGAAGCTCCGGCGGCTGCCACGCGCCCGGCGCCCGCGCCGGCACATGCCGAGACGCCCGAACAGACGCCTTCCGAGCCCCAGAGGCAGGATTCGGTTTCTCAAGACGTGGTCCAGCCCACGCCGGTTGCTACCGATCTGCCGATGCCTGCGGCGCCGCCGGCCGACGAGAAGGTGACGGCTGTGGTGGCGGAGGCAATGTCGATGCTGAATTCCCATCCAAGGCAGGTCATTGCCGCCCGGAACAAGCTCAACGAGGCGCTTTCGATGCCGATGCCGCCGAACCAGCGTCTGACGGTGAAGGAGGAACTGGCGAAGCTCTCGAAGGAATGGCTGTTCGGTCCGGCGGCTTTTGCCGGTGATCCCCTGTGCGACAACTATACGGTCCAGCCCGGCGATCTTCTGGAGGTCATCGGACGGCGGAACAAGGTTCCCTACGAGATCCTGATGCAGATCAACAACATTCCCCGTCCGCAGAGTCTTCCGGCGGGCAAGACGATCAAGCTCATCAAGGGCCCGTTCCACGCCAAGGTGTATCGTTCCACGTTCACCCTGGACCTGTACTTGCAGGACACGTACGTTCGCAGCTTCAAGGTGGGCCTGGGCCGGACCGGCTACGAAACGCCCACCGGTCTGTGGCGCGTGCAGGAGGGCGGCAAGCTCGTCGCGCCGACGTGGACCGATCCGGACTCCGGCAGAGTGTACAAGTCCACCGATCCGGACTATCCCCTGGGTTCGCGGTGGATTGCCCTGGACGGCATCGACGGCGAGGCCAAGGGACGGACGGGATTCGCCATCCACGGGACCAAAGAGCCCGAGCAGATCGGTACTGCCGGCTCTCGGGGCTGCATCCGCATGTTCAACGGAGAGGCGATTCTCGTCTACAACCTGCTTTTCCCGCTCTACTCCAAGGTCGAGGTTCTGGATTAGTCCGTTCGTCCAGCCAGTAACCAGTCCCCGTCGGGATGAAAAAGAAGAGATGGCATCGCTGCCATCTCTCGGAATGGATCGTTCGGCCTGAGAAGCAGAAGAGTCCTGCGTCAGGCGGATTCCTTGCGGACCTGCTGCTTCGCCGCCACGAGGGGGGCCTTGCCTTCGACGATGTCCCGCGTAATCACGTATCGGGCCGGCTTGGGCTCCTCGGGCAGTTGATACATCAGGTCCACCATCATCTCCTCGGCAATCGACCGCAAGGCTCGGGCGCCGGTATCGCGTTTGAGGGCTTTGCGGGCCAGGGCCTGGAGGCCGTCTTCGGTAAATTCCAGTTCGGCGTCTTCCATCTCGAAGAATCGTTTGTACTGCCGAACCAGAGCGTTCTTGGGCCGGGTGAGAATATCGATGAGGGCCTCCTCGTCGAGGGCCTCGAGCGTCGCGATCACCGGCAGGCGTCCGACCATCTCCGGGATCATCCCGAACTCGATGATGTCCTCCGGGATCGCCTGCTGGAGCACGCTGCTCAGATCGGCTTTCTCGTCGGACTGGCCCGACAGCTCGGAGCCGAATCCGATCATCTTGCGGCCGAGCCGTTTCTTGATGATGTTTTCGAGGCCGACAAAGGTCCCGCCGCAGATGAAGAGGATCTCCGTCGTATCCATCTGGATGTACGATTGCTCTGGGTGTTTGCGGCCACCCTGGGGCGGGATATTCGCGGTGGTCCCTTCGAGCATCTTCAAGAGGGCCTGCTGGACCCCCTCGCCCGAGACATCGCGCGTGATCGAGACGTTCTGGTAGGTCTTGCCGATCTTGTCGATTTCGTCGATGTAGACGATGCCGCGCTGGGCCTCCTCGATGTCGAAGTCCGCCGCCTGGAGCAGCCTCAGCAGGAAGTTCTCGACGTCCTCGCCGACGTAGCCGGCTTCCGTCACGGTCGTGGCGTCGCAGATCGCGAAGGGCACTTCGAGCTTCTTGGCCAGCGTCCGGGCCAGCAGCGTCTTGCCGCAGCCGGTCGGGCCGATCAGCAGGACGTTGGACTTGTCGATCTCGACGTCGCTGTCGCCGATGTCGCTGTGCAGGAGCCGCTTGTAGTGATTGTGGACGGCGACCGACAGGTATCTCTTGGCGTTGTCCTGGCCGATCACGTACTGGTCGAGATACTCCTTGATCTCTCTGGGTCTGGGCGTCTCCTTCATCTTCCGCCGCGGCACCGTGCCCTGGCGGCGGTTCTGCTTGATGATATTGTGGCACAGCTCCACGCATTCGGGGCAGATGAACACATTGTCCGGGCCTTCGATGAGGGTGTCGGTCTGGCTGCCCGCCCGGCCGCAGAAGCTGCATATCGCACGTGACTTTCTGTTTCCAGTTTGTTTCGTCATGTTCCCTGTCCTGTTTGTCGGTCCATTTTCAGCGAGGGCCGCATTCTACTGCAAAACCAGCGTCTTGTCTGCCCTGCGTCCGTGAGAAAGTCAGGTTCTGCGACCGGCTTCGGCTGCCGGCCGGGCTTCTACTGCCAGGACTGCTTCTTGAGCAGCCCGTCGAGCGTCTCGACCTGGAGCGTCGATTCCGGCTGGAAAGCCGCACTGTCCATGTAGTCCAGCAGGCTGCGCAGCATCTGCCGGGCGGCCGGCCGTTTTTCCAGATCGGTCCGCAAGTCGATGCTGCAGACCAACAGCTTGCCGTCTCCGACGGCTCCTTCGAAGACCAGGCCCAGTTTGCGGTTGCGATTCCAGTCGTCGATCACCTGGACGATCGGCTCCAGCTCTGCGCCGAACGCGTCGAGCACCATCGCCTTCGAGTTCCGGATGAGGTCCTGCCATTGCCAGTTACTGTGGAATTCCGTGGGAAAGCTCGACAGAGCCGGATGTCTCGGGTCGCACAGGATTCCCAGCGTGTGCGGGGGTTGGCCGTTGGTCCACTGCGTGTTCCAGAAGATCGTCGTGAACCCCGCGGGCACGTCGCTCGCAACGTTCTCGGGACTCGGCATCAGCAGCACGTTTCGCCCCTCCCGCAGCGCGCGCAGGGCATTGACGTCCAGGTGCTCCACGATCAGGACGTTCTGTGCCGTTGGCAGATCGACGCGGCCGGGATAGACCCAGAGGTCCCACGAGTTGCTGTAGTCGGTTCCCTCAATGTCCACGGCGATGACCAGTTTCGTCGGCGCTTGGGCCCGCGCCAGATCGAGCTCAATCGCACCGACGCGATTGTCGTTGCCGAGGAGAATATCCTGGGCAGGAAACCGACCCGAAACCATGGGGCGCTCATCTGCACACCGCACCTGCCAACGGACAACGGCGTTCTGGATCGGAGCGGGTCCGAAGTGGGCGATCTGTACTTGCCCTTCGAACGTCTCATGATTGGTCCAGACGCACTTGGCCATGCGCAGCAGGGGCACGGTCTCGCTGCAAAACCGATGGTATTCGGCGGGTTTGACGTAGCCCTTGTACTCCCAGAACGGATCGAGCACACCGACCAGTGCGGTGCCCTGTCCCGGGAAATCGTGCAGATCGAGCAGTTGGAATCCGCCGAAGCCGGGCGTTCGCAGAGCCGCTTCGATCTCTTCCTTGTAGAGGATCGTCTGGAGTCTGCCCGACGCGATCAGAAAATCGCAGGCCTGGTCGAGCATGCCCTGCGCGTCGAGCGAATCGCGGAAAATCTCGAAGTTCTTCGCCTTCAGCACGCCCTTGTATTTCTGGATCTCGTCGAGATTCGGATAGACGCACCACTGTCCGATCTCGTGAGAAACGATGGGGACCGGATAGTCCTTGACGAAATCGGCGTAGTCGAAGTCGGTGGTCAGGTTCTCGGCATTGAACCGGCTCGCCAGGCCGGCGCCCCACTGATGACCTCGGGGGCCGGGCGTCGAATGGTAGTCATTCTCCGGAAGGATCGGCCAGCCCGCGCCGCTGGTGTAGACGCGCCGCGGGTCCTTGCCCTTCCAGTGCTCCACGAGCTTTCCGAGGTATTCCTTCTGACGGTCGCCTGCCGGTTCGTTGCCGTAGGCCAGCATGCAGAACGACGGGTGATTGCCATAGGCTTTCAGAATGCGGTCCGACTCGGCGTAGATCCACTCGTCGATGGGCGCGCCGTCCCCGATCGTCGGTCCACTGTTGGTCCAGGCGGCGCACTCGATGTGGTACATCACACCCATCTCATCGGCCGCGAGGAACGCCGCTTCCGGCGGGCACCACGAATGAAATCGCAGATGGTTCAGACCGTGGGCCTTGGCGGCGGCGAGCACCTTGCGCCATGCCTTCACGTCCGTCGGGGGATACCCGGTCAGCGGGAAGATGCAGCATTCGAGCGTGCCGCGCAGGAAGGTCTTGCGCCCGTTGATGGCGAACTGCGTTCCCTGCGTAGTGAATTCCCTCATGCCGAAGACGACCGTCCGTTCGTCTCTGAAACACTTGCCTTCGATCGACACCTTCAGGCGATACAGGTTCGGCGAGAACTCGTCCCACAGCAGCACATTGTCGCCCATCGCATAATCGATCTCTACGGTCTGATTTACATCCTCCATCGCGAACAGGACCGACGTTTCGGCGACCTTGTGCTTTCGGCTCGAGTTGAAACTCGTTGCCTGAAGCGTCAGCGTCCCCGCGTTCGACTCGCCGCTGTAGCTGGCGATGGTGACACGAACCTTGGCATCCCGGTGCTCGACGTCCGGATAGACCAGCACGTCCGCAATTCGAACGTCGTCGTACGCTCGCAGTTCGATGTCGCCGATGATGCCGTTCCAGTTGGTCTGCGTATGGTCGGAGACACTGTGGGCATTGACGCCGACGCCGACCTTGACCGTGTTGTCCACGCAGACCGTCAGGATGTGCCGGCCCTTGCCGAGCACGCCGAGATCGTATTCGTGGGGCGCGCTGAGGCTGTTGTCCGAGCCCACCGGCCGGCCGTCGACCCAGACCTGAGTCTCCCAGTGACATCGTTCGAGGAACAGCACGATCCGCTTGGTGTTCCACTTGCCGGGGATGTGGATTTCTTTCTGGTACCAGGCGGGCCCGACGTAGTGTTTGGCCGGAGTCAGCCAGAAGGGCACCTTGATGTTGTCCGGCCGGCGGTACGGCTCATACTTCTCCGTCGTGAACCAGGACTGGTCCACAATCTGGCCGGTCCACGCCGTCTCGACGGTTACCTCGTCGCCGTAGCCGTTCTCCTGCATCGACCCGGGCAGATCGATCTTCTGCGAGGGCACCTGTTCGAAGCATCGCTCGGTCAGGCCCTCGTTATCGAGTTCTGCTCGGAACCGCCACGTTCCGGCCAGCGACTTCGCCTCCTGGGCGCTCGTTGTGCGCGTTTGGCAGGAGGCGAACACCGCATACAGTGCCAGGATGATGGCGATTGTGTTCCAGCCGATTGATTTGCCGTGCCTGTCGATCATGCTGTCTCCTCACCGTTGTGCAACCGAAAACCCAGGTGTCATTGTTTCGCGTTTTCCGCACGTGTCAACCGGTTTCTGAGCCGGCGTGCGTTTGGCCTCTCGCGCAGGGACGATGCGCGATCTCCGGCGGCTGGCCGGCCGGCCGAATCGTTTCCTGTCTGGACGTTATACGTGGGAAGCGGCGAACTCGGCGCCTCGCCGCAGGGCTTCGCTGTTGGCAGGGATCGTCTTGTGATGCCGCTCGGCCAGCACGTCGGCCAGCGCTGCGGCGGCCTGCTGGGCCGTCAACGGGCCTCGAACGCCCAGGTAGGCCCCGAGCATGACCATGTTGGTGCTCTTGGGGCTGCCCGCCTGGATGGCGATCTCTTCGGCCGGCACGCCGATCACCTGCACGCCGTCCGGGACGGAATGAACCTCTTCGATCAACGAGCTGTTGAAGATCAGTTGCCCCCCGGGCCGCAGTCGTGGCGCGAACTTGCTCAGCGACGCTTTGTTGCAGATGACCAGGGCCGTCGGCGCGCTGACGATCGGACAGGCGATGGGTTTCTTCGACAGGATTACCATGCAGTTGGCGGTCCCGCCGCGAACCTCGGCGCCGTAGGAAGGCATGTAGGTCACTTCCAGCCCGGCCTTCATGGCCGCCTGGGCCAGCAGCTTGCCCGCCAGGATGATTCCCTGACCGCCGAAGCCGGCGATGACGACCTCTTCGTACAATCCGTTTGTCGATGCCATCGTCAACCCTTCAACCGAGCGATCGGAAAGGCCTTGCACATCTCCTCTTCGATCCACTTCATGGCTTTCGCCGGTGACATGCGCCAGTACGTCGGGCACGGCGAGAGCACCTCCACGAGCGACAGGCCGGGCGCATCGTCCATCTGGAGCTGGAAAGCATGCTTGATGGCCGCCTTGGCGCGCTTGATGCCGGGCACGCCGCTCAGGGCGCATCGCTCGACGTAGACCGTGCCGGGCAGCAGCGCCAGAATCTCGGAGACCTGGAGCGGGTAACCCTGGCCATTGCTCGGATTGCGACCCTGCTGCGTGGTCGCAGTGACCTGGCCGAGCATCGTGGTCGGCGCCATCTGACCGCCTGTCATGCCGAAGACCGCGTTGTTGATAAAGATCACGGTGATGCGCTCGGCGCGGTGGGCCGCATGGATGATCTCCGCGGTACCGATGGCCGCCAGGTCGCCGTCGCCCTGATAGGAAAAGATGATCTTGTCCGGATTGGTCCGCTTCATTCCCGTCGCGACGGCGGGCGCCCGACCGTGGGCCACCTCGATCATGTCCACGTCGAGATAGTTGTACGCCAGCACGGCGCAGCCGACCGGGGCGATCCCGATCGTACGGTCCTGAATGTCGAGCTCGTCGATGACCTCGGCCAGGAGTCGATGGGCGATCCCATGGCCGCAGCCCGGACAGTAATGCGTCGGGCAATCCTTCAAAACAGGTGTTCGCTGGAACACAGTATTCATATCTCTCTGCCTTGCGGCGTCGTGCAAGCAATCGAATCCCGATGAACATCGGGAAGCAGGAAAGCTATACCGCGCCGGCTGGAATCGTCAATTGCCGAATCTTCTCCAGAACTTCTTCGGCGGTCGGTACGCCGCCGCCGGGTCGTCCGTGCAGCAGGACGGGACACTTGCCCGCCACCGCCAATCGTACGTCCTCGACCATCTGGCCGCAACTCATCTCGACCGCCAGGAACATCCGGAACGTGTCGGCGGCGCTGCCGATCTGCTCGGACGGGAAGGGCCACAGCGTGATCGGACGGATCATTCCGGCGCGGATCCCTTCTTCGCGAGCCTGATCCACCGCCGCCCGGGCAATCCGCGCGACGATGCCGTAGGCGACGACGACGATCTCGGCGTCGTCGGCCATGTACTGCTCGCAGAGAACTTCGTTGTCCTGAATATGCTGGTACTTGGCCATGAACCGGTTGTTCAGCTCCTCCAGGGCCCCATCGGCCAGATACAAGGATCGTACGATGTTCTGTTTTCTGTCTTTCATCCCGGTCAATGCCCACGGCTTGGGCGGCAATTGGCGCCGGGCTTTCGGATCGAGCGTGACCGGCTCCATCATCTGGCCCAGGATGCCATCAGCCAGCACCATCACGGTCATGCGATATTGATCCGCCAGGTCAAACGCCAGGGGCATGCAATCGGCCAGCTCCTGCACGCTCGCCGGGCCCAGCACGATCGTGCGATAGTCGCCGTGGCCGCCCCCTCGCGTAGCCTGGAAGTAATCCCCCTGCGAAGGGGCGATGTTTCCCAGTCCGGGCCCGCCTCGCATGACGTTGACCACCACCGCGGGCAGCTCCGCCCCGGCGAGATAGCTGATCCCTTCCTGCATCAGGCTGATGCCCGGGCTGGAGGAACTGGTCATCGCGCGTTTGCCTGTTGCGGCGGCGCCGAAGACCATGTTGATCGCCGCCAGCTCGCTCTCGCTCTGTACGAAGACGCGGCCCTCCTGGGGCATTCGCTCGGACATGTAGGCGGTGATCTCGTTCTGCGGCGTGATCGGGTAGCCGAAATAGGCGTCGCACCCGGCAACGATGGCCGCCTCGGCCAGCGCCTCGTTGCCACACATCAGAATCCGCTCGCTCACTTTCCTGCCTCTCTGTCGGCCCATTGGCGAAGATAGCTCTTGGTCTTCTGAACGAAATCCCGAGCCGCTTCGGCCATGAAGAACATCGCATAGTAGCATCTGGAAGCACAGGAATCGTAATCGGCTGTGCTCAGGATATATTCGGCCGTGTGCAGGAATCTTTCGGCCTTCTTGATGAGGTCCTCGAACTCCTTCACACCGCAATCCCCTCTTTTCTCACGTTCAGCATAAACGGGGAATTATAGTTCTTGTACTGCTCCTCGGGAATGGCGATGACCGAGACGAGTTCGCCTTCTTCCAGGAGCATGTCGTACAGGGGGTCGTTCAGACTCTCGTCGACCTCAGCGGGTTTCACAGACGGAGCCGTCAGCACGAGAACATCGACATCGGAGTCCTTTGTTGCCTGGCCCCTGGCGTACGAGCCGTATAGGATGATCCGCTTGATCCCTTCGCCATAGGTCTCGTTCAGATGGCCCTTGATCCGATCGATCAGACGTAGGATTTGCTGCTCCATCGCCTTACCGCTTCTCCTCGATCAGACGCGGCGCATCGCGTTTTTCGGGCGCGGCCACGATCCGGATTCGCTCCATCTCGTCCCGGCAGACCTGGATAATGCCCTCGGGGCAGATGATCGCGCACTGGGCGCAGCCGGTGCAGTCGCCGTCCGTCTTCTGCGCCGGGAAATAGCCGTTCTTGTTCGACTCCTTGGAGATCACGATGCTCTTCCTGGGGCAGACCACCACACACAACCCGCAACCCTTGCAGCGTTCGGTGTCGATAACGATCTTGCCTGCCATGCCTTGTGTCCTTCAGTCCACGTGCCCCATCTGTCGGAGGGGCCTATCTCGTAGTCGAAAACCCCCGCTTGAGTCTACCCCATGCTACCTGGGCAGTTCAACCCTGTAAAGCCAAAATCTCCCTCTTGCCGGACCTCCGGGATGGCTGCGGAGGGCCGCCGCTTGCCAGCGGGGACGCGTTCTGGTCTACTATCTCGCATGGAGAGCCAACGATTCGACCTGACGGGCAAGACGACGCTGATCACGGGCGCGGGACGCGGCATTGGCTTGGCCATCGCGCGAGCTCTGGCCGAGCACGGCGCAGACGTGATTCTCGTCGCGCGAAACGCCGAACAACTTGAGATCGCTGCCCGGGAAATCGCGGCTGGCACGGGCCGCCATGTGTGGAGCCTTGCTTTCGATCTCGGCAAGGTCGACGGCGTGGAGCGTCTCTTCTGCGACGCGGTGGAGGTTGCGGGTGGGGTAGATATCCTCGTCAACTGCGCGGGCACGACCGTCCGCAAGCCGACCGAGGACCTCTCGCTGGAGGATTTCCGGCGGGTGATGGATGTGAACCTGACGTCGGCGCTGGTGCTCTCGCAGGCCTTTTGCAGGCACTGTCGCGGTGCGGGCAAGCCCGGGCGCGTTGTCAATATCGGTTCGTTGGCCTGCCACGCAGCCCGCCCGACGATCGCGCCATACACGTGCAGCAAGATGGGGCTGCTGGGCCTGACGAAGACGCTGGCGGTCGAATGGGCTCCCTACGGGATCAACGTCAACGCCATCGGCCCGGGCTACATCGCCACGGAGCTGACGGCGCCGCTGAGGAAGGACCCCGAGTTCGATCGGTGGGTGCTTGGCAAGACGCCGCTGGGCCGATGGGGCACGCCGGAGGACCTTGTCGGCGTGGCGGTCCTGCTCGCCTCGAAAGCCGGCGACTTCATTACCGGCCAAATCTTCTACGTCGATGGCGGCTGGACCGCCCTGATATAGGCTTCTCCGCTGAGACAACAGCATGACGGGAGTACCTCCTATGATACGATTCAAGCTCACCGCCTCGACCAGGATGCCGTTCCTCGCAATCCTCATTGCCGGTCAACTGCTCTGCGGTCACGCAGGGGCGCAGGCAAAGGATGCGACACTTCAGGTGCATCTCCGCACGCGCGTGGCGCTACCCGATGACCCGGGCGGCTTACGCGTCATGTGCCGGACCGCGCAGTGGAATCCTGGCGAGACGGCGATCATCGTCTGCGACATGTGGGACCACCACTGGTGCCAAGGCGCATCGCGGCGTGTCGTCGAGCTGGCGCCGGTGATGAATCGCGTCGTGTCCACCGCGAGGCAGAAGGGCGTTCTGGTCATCCACGCCCCCAGTGACACCATGGAGCACTACAGGAACCACCCTGGGCGCAAGATCGCCAGGGATGCGCCAAGGGCGGCCAATCTGCCGGACGGCATCGCCAAATGGTGCAACTGGAAGGACAAGGCCGAGGAGCAGGCGGGTTATCCGATCGATCATTCCGACGGCGGGTGCGACTGCGAACCGAAGTGCCCATCGTCGCTACCCTGGACCAGGCAGATCGACGCGATCGAGATCACGGATGGCGATGCCATCAGCGATTCCGGCGTCGAGATATGGAACCTGCTGGAACAGCGGAAGATCAAGAACGTCATTCTCATGGGTGTGCACACCAACATGTGTGTGCTGGGCCGGCCCTTCGGACTGCGCAACCTCTCGCGGTTCGGCAAGAACGTCGTGCTGATGCGCGACCTGACCGATGCGATGTACAACTCGGCCATGCCGCCCGAGGTGAATCACTTCACGGGAGTCGACCTCGTAGTGGGCCACGTCGAGCGGTATGTTTGTCCCACGATCGCCTCGACAGACCTGACGGGCCGGCCGCCATTTCGATTCGCAGAGGACCAGCGGCCGCTGGTGGTCTTCCTCTCGGCCGAAGACGAATACCTGTCCGCCGAGACCTTGCCCGGTCTTGCCCGCGAGCTGGAGCTGGAGCACAATCTGGCCTGCCAGATCGTCCAGGGAAGTGCCGAGAAGAGCGGTCCGGACCGGCACGAAATCTCCGGCATGGAGGTTCTAGCGCAGGCCGACCTTGTGATCGTCTACGCGCGCCGCAGGGCCTTTCCCGGCGAGCAGATGAAGTACCTGCACGATTATCTCGATCGAGGTGGCCCACTGATCGGCCTGCGGACCGCCAGTCACGCCTTCGATTCGCGCGGGAGCGGCCCGGCCGGTCATGCCGACTGGGCCACGTTCGATGCCGAAGTTCTCGGGGGCAACTACCACAATCACTATGGCGCCGGCCCGGTCTGCACGGTGACGCGTGCTGCCGGCGTGGGGAACCATCCCATTCTGACAGACGTCAGGCTGCCGCTGGTCAGCAACGGATCGCTCTACAGGACCAGTCCGTTGGCGCAGACCGCATCGCCGCTTCTCGTCGGCGCCATCCCGGGCCAGGAGCCCGAGCCGGTCGCCTGGACCAACCGCTACAAGCAGTCGCGCATCTTCTACACCTCGCTCGGTCACCCGGATGACTTCCGGAATCCGCAATTCCGCAAGCTGCTTCTCAACGCCGTGCACTGGGCACTCGACACGCCCTGAGTGAGCTGCATGGGGCCCATAGGACGCAGAGGACCTATAGGACCCATTGCACTTTCTGCGCGGAATTTGCTTCATACCCTGTCAACCGATGGGCTACGATGATCGTCTGGAGGAGGTAGTTGGAGTCGCAGCTTTGACACCAGTGACAGACGAAAGCCTCATGGCCGCCCATTTACGTGGAGACAAGGCGGCGTTTCGCGAGCTTGTCGAGCGGTACGCCGACGGCATGCTGAAGTATTTGATCCATATGACCGGAAATCGAGACCAGGCTGAAGACCTTTTTCAGGAGACCTTCAAGAAGGTCCATGAAAAGGCCCACACGTATCGCGGGCCGGTCTTCAAGAGTTGGCTCTTCACCATCGCCACGCGAGCGACGATCGACCACGTGCGACGCCGCAAACGCTCAACAATGCTCTCGTTGGATCAGGAGGCTGATTGCGGACAGGACAGCGGTTCGTCGCTGGCGGAGACCCTCCCGTCCGAAGACGCGCCGGACCCGGCCGACGAGTTGGTCCGAGAAGAACGCAAGCAACAGGTCAGAGAGGCCGTAGCGAGCCTTCCCGTCAAGCAGCGAGCCGCCCTTGTGCTGGCCTACTATCAGCAGCTCAGCTACCGCGAGGTGGCCGACGTGATGGGATGCTCGCTCGGCACGGTCAAGACCCAGATGTCCCGGGCCCTTGCGACATTGGCGCGCAAGCTGCCGGACTCGATCAGTGTGACGAAATGAACGGACATTGTACCGAACAACAACTCATCGACTACGCGTTCGAACTGGCCTCGGAAGGCCAGAGCAGCGAGATTCGCGCGCATCTGGACGGCTGCGAGGCCTGTCGCGCCAGGCTGGATGGGTTGAAGGCCAAATTCTCCGCACTGGACCTGCTTCGCGAGGAGATGGGGGCTTCGCCTGCGCTGATTGCGAGCACCGTCGAGGCCGCCACCGAGATCAGGCGACCGGCGATCCTGCGGCTGTGGGCGCGCCCCTGGCTGGGCGCCGTTGCGGCGGTCGTCATCGTGGGCGTCGCGTTGCTGGTCGTTTCAACGTTTGGGCCGGGCCGCAAGGCGCCGCAGCGCGTGGCCGAGGAATTGTTCTCTCAGGAGAACCTCAGTCAACGTACGCTTGACGTACCGGGCGCATCCGAAACGGAGAAGCTCGTTGCTGCGGACCGATCGGTGCGCAGCAACGCCATAGCGCCAACGGCAGGGTGGCAGCCTCAAGCGAAGCTTGGGGATGGCGCTGCTTCAAGACCATCCCCAACTCCTCCGGAGTTGAGGCTGCCACGCACGGAGATTGATGAGAAACCTCCGTTCGCACCGGCCAGCGCCATCGAGTTGGTCGTGCTGCCTCGCCGGCAGAATGTGCAACTGACGATCTACAACGGCGCCGACCTGACGCTCGTCCGCGAACAGCGCCACCTGACGCTGAAGAAAGGCTGGAACTGGCTCCAGTTCATGTGGGCCAATACGCTGATTGACCCGACCAGCCTGAGCCTCGAACCGGCCGAGCACGGAGATCAGGCCCAGGTCCAGCAGCTTGTTTTCCCGCCGCGACTGAGGGAGCTGGGCCGCTGGCTGATCCGGTCTGAGATCGAAGGCCAGGTTCCGTTCGAGCTGACGTACATGACCAGCGGTCTTTCCTGGCGGGCCTTCTACATGGGCACGCTTTCGCTCGACGAACGCTCGATGCGGCTGGAGGGCTACGTCCGCGTCGACAACGCCAGCGGCGAAGACTACGAAGACGCCCGGACCCGCCTGATCGTCGGCAAGGTTCACTTGCTCGACGAAATCCGCGACCTCGCCCGGAGACAGTATGCCTATGACGACCCGCGATCGCAAGGAGCGGTCGGCGGCTTGGGTCTGGACGACGCCGAGCTTCGGAATGAAGATGTGTCTAATCGCATACTCTCATATGAATGGAAGGGCCAGGTCCTTGATGAGTTGGATCGCAAGGAGATCGTCAAGGAAGGGCTTAGCGAGTATTTCCTCTATACGATCGAAGGGACCGAGACGATTCCGAACGAATGGGGCAAGCGGCTGCTGTCGTTCGAGACGGATGATATCGCGGTCGCCAGCCTGTACAAATACGACGAAGAGCGGTGGGGGACCGATCCGATTCGGTTCGTTTCGTTCGTGAACGACGCGGAGCACAAGCTGGGCGAGACGCCGCTGCCGGACGGTGCCGTGCAGATCTACGGCCGGATCGACGATGAGAAACACCTGGCGTATGTCGGTGGCACGGAGACGAAGTACATCCCGGTGGGCGAGAAGGTCGAGCTGAACCTCGGTCCGGCCAGACTTGTGAAGGTCGAGCCGGTGCTAATGGAGTTGCGAACCGAGAACCACACGTTCGACAGCAAGGGCAACGTGACCGGCTGGGACGAGGTCCGCACGTGGAAGGTCGAGATCGCCAATGCGCGGACGCTGCCGGTGGAGATCGAGATCACGCGCGGCTTCGACACGCCGCGATGGGAATTGCAGTGGCAGAATCCGACGGCGATGTATGAAAAACATGATGTGACCCACGCCCGGTTCAAACTCACGGTCGGGCCGCGAAGTAAAGAGGTATTGACCTACACCGTGACAACGTATCACGGTGTGAGAGAGCAAGTGTTGATCCAGAGAGAACAGAACGCACAACGTTGAGTTTTTGGGAGATCGAAACATGAATGCGAAGAGACTGGTTTTGTCGGCGATTGTCGCCCTGCTGATTGCGAGCTCGATGGCCCAGGCGCGGATCAAGCTGGTGGCGCTGCCCGAGCGGGCCGCGACCATCATCCGGCTGGACAACCCCAACGCGACGCTCATCGAGGAGGAGCGCGTCCTGACATTGCAGAAGGGACATAACAGCGTGGACTTCTCCTGGAAGGGCGTCCAGATCGACGAGGATTCGATCCGCCTGGAGATTCTCGACCATCCCGACGGCGTGAACCTGCTGAGCGTCAGCTACCCGCCGGGTGAAGCGGCGCTGGTCTGGGAGATCAGCAGCGGGGGCGACTACGCCGAGACGGTGCGGATCAGCTACCTGCTGAGCAACATCGACCGGCTGATCACCTATAAGGCGGTCGCGGACAAGGCCGAGACGAAGGTCGATCTGAAGAGCTATGTCGTGCTGCGCAACTTCTCGGGCGAGGACTTCGACAAGGCCCGCATCCTGCTCGACTACGGCGAGGCCTTCGAGCAGGGCATCGACCACGAAGAAACCAAGCAGGTGCTGTTCCTCAAGGCCCCGACCGTCCCGATCCGCAAGATCTGGACCTTCGACGCCGCCAGGCTGCCCTGGGACCCCGAGCAACTGGAGAACCAGAATGTCGGCGTCCCGGTCAGCTACCGCATCCTCAACGACGCGACCAGCGGCCTGGGCCAGTTCGCGATGTGGGGCGGCAAGGCGCGCCTGTTCCAGGACGATGGACACGGCAGCACGATCTTCCTGGGCGAAGACAACGCACCGCTGGTGCCGGTGGGCGAGAAGATGGAACTGTACATCGGGGACAGCCGCGACATCGTGGTCACACAGCGCAAGATGCGCGACGCCCAGATCAACCTCCGCAAGAACGACTCCGATCGCGTCGTGCTGTACGACACCGACGAGATCATCACCGCCAAGATCGAGAACTTCAAGGACAGCCCCGCGATGCTGACGATGATCCAGCACATCGAAGGGCAATGGGACATGGAAGAGTGCAATCTGAAGTACGTCAAGAAGGACGCGGGGACGCTGGAGTTCGAGATCGAGCTTCCCGCGCGGACGGACGCCGGACCGGCGGTCAAAGAGCTGACCATGCATTACCACCGGCGCAACATCCGCAACTGACGATTCCGCCATGTCCTTGTAGGGTGGGCACCGCCCACCATCTTGCTTAGGAGCAGTGATATGAAACGCGTGATTGCATTTCTTCTGGTACTTGCGGCCGCCGGCGTCGTGCAGGCCAAGGTCGATCTGACCACGCTGCCGACGCGCGACACCGTGCAACTGACGATCTACAACAGCGCCGACATGACGCTCGCCCGCGAGAGCCGGGCGCTGACGCTCAAAGAAGGCGCCAACGCGCTGCAATTCTCGTGGGAGAACAC
>CAZOFX010000001.1:108078-117510 GCA_964579055.1 uncultured Pirellulales bacterium | reverse complement strand
GCTCTACACCGAGCACCACGACGTGATCAACGAATGGAACGGATACTGGCGATTCGACCGCTCACAGAAGTTCACCGGGATGGAGGAGCTGATGCCCGGGATGAGCCTGCGCGACCTGCACGGCGACGTCTATATCGCGATGGGCGAAGAGCTGTGCCAGGAGGTCAAGCCCGGTTCTAATGTCGAGGTTCCGCTGTACGTCTCGTTCCTGACCGACGCGCATGCGGGACAGGCCCTGGTCCTGCGAGGCACCCTGCGGGGCTGGGACAGCTTCGGCCGCGAGCGCAACTTCGGGCGGGTCCAGCGGCGCAATATCCCCTACCGCGCGTGGCAGTGCGGGGCCGTCGAACCGCTGGAAGTGACGATGCCCGAGGAACCGGCCGTGGTCGTGCTGGCAGTCCAGATCGAGGACCGGTCCGGCGTCGTGCTCGGACGCAACTTCACCACGTTCGCGGTGCGCGACGGCGCCCAGCCGCGACAGGAGACGCTGACGCGAGGCAACCGCACGGTAAAGGTCGTGCGCATCGAGCCCAAGAGCTTTGCCAAGGCCGCATGGCCCGTCAAGCAGTGGAATGTGTTCGACGGCCTCAAGGTCAACGGCGCGGGCGCTGGGTACTTCGAGTACCAGGTGTCCTGGCCTGACGATCTGGACGTCGATGAGATTGACACCGCCAGTTTCCGGGCGGAGATCTCGGCCAAGCAGCTCTTCGGCAAGGACAAGGAAGGCGCCGGCAAGCAGGAAGGCGACTACATGCGAGGCAGAGGCACGCACGATCCGAGCCTGAACCCGAATTCGTATCCGATGACGGATGAGACCGTGCATCCGAGCGCCGTCCGCATTCGGATCGGCGGCGAGGTGGTCGCGACGGTCGATCTGCCCGACGATCCGGCCGATCATCGCGGGATCCTGTCCTGGCACGCGCAGAAGCGCGACGGCAAGCTCAACGAGGCCGGCTCGTATGGATACCTCGTCACGGCGGAGATTCCCGAACGCGTTCTCCACAAGGCCGCCGAGGAAGGCAAGATTGTGATCCGTCTGGAGGCCGATGAGGCCCTTGCGGGCGGGATTGCCATCTACGGCGAGCAGTTCGGACGCTATCCGCTGGACCCGACACTGGCCTTCGTGATGAAGTAAATCGATGCCGATGTGACACAGTGCGTTTTCGGAGGCCGCGCTTACTGGCGCGGCCTCTGTTTCATTGTACGAAAGAGAGGGGCATCCCATGAGAATCGCTCGCGTCGCCCTGCTGTTCTGCACGTGCATCAGCCTGCGAAGTCCGGGCGCCGAGCTGCCGTTGGCGCCGGCGGTCGAATGTCACCCCCGGAGCGGCCTGCCCAACGTGCTGGCCAAACTCCAGGCGGGCCGAGAGGTGCGGATCGGCTACCTCGGCGGAAGCATCACCGCGCAGGCGGGCTGGCGACCCAAGACGCTGGCGTGGTTTACCGAGCAGTTCCCGCAGGCCAAGGTCAGCGAGATCAACGCCGCCATCGGCGGGACCGGCTCGGACCTCGGCGTCTTTCGTCTCGAACACGATGTGCTGGACCACAAGCCCGACCTGCTGTTCGTGGAGTTCGCGGTCAACGACGGCGGCGCGCCGCCCGAGCAGATCTATCGCTGCATGGAAGGCATCGTCCGGCAGACCTGGAGGAACGACCCGACCACGGACATCTGCTTCGTCTACACCCTGGCCGGCAACATGCTGCAAACGCTCCAGGAAGGCTTATTCCCGCGCGCGGCCAGTGCGATGGAGAAGATCGCCGAGCACCACGCCATCCCCTCGATCCACATGGGCCTGGAGGTGGCGCGACTGGAGAAGGAAGGCAAGCTGATCTTCCAGGGCCCCAAGCCCGCGACCGAACAGGAAAAGGCGGCCCTGGGCGACAAGATTCTGTTCTCGCCCGACGCAGTCCACCCTTACGTCGACACCGGGCACCAGCTCTATCTCGACGCGGTCGCACGCTCGATGGCAAGGATTCGAGACGCAGGCAAACCCGGGCCTCACCCGCTGGGCGACCCGTTCGTCTCGGACAACTGGGAGCAGGCGAAAATGGTCCCCTTGAGTCGTGCCACACTCAGCGAGGGCTGGAGGAAGCTGGCCCACCAGACCGATGCGATGGCCAAGCAATTCGGCGACAGGTTGCCGGAAGTGTGGAAGGCGGACCAGCCCGGCGAATCGATCCGGTTCCGCGTTCGCGGCAGCGTGATCCGCATCTACGATCTGGTGGGTCCCGACTGCGGGCAGGTCTCGATCCAGGTGGACAACCAGCCAGCCTATGTACAACCGCGCTTCGATGCCTACTGCACCTACCACCGGCTCAGTTGCCTGACCGTTGGCAAAGCCATGGATGCAGGTGAGCACGAAATCACGCTGACGATCCATCCCGAGCAGCCCGACAAGGCCAGGATTCTCAGCCAGCGAAACGAAACCATGGACGACCCGAAACGCTTCGACGGAACGGTCTGGTACGCCGGCGCGATCCTGATCCTGGGCGATTTCCTGGATTGATTGCATGCCGCAGGCCTGTGTCTCTCCGGACGCCGCCGGCAAGGCTGCCGCCTCGCGGGAGATTGTGAAATCGTTTCGTGGATATGAACGCAGCCGGGCGATCAAAGTACTTCTATTCGGTGCCGCACTGAGGGCGGCACAGAGAACAGAGACCTGGGCCTTAGGAGTCGTGCCATGAACAGAGCGATAGTGTATCTGCTGTGGATATCACTGGCGATGCAGTGTTCCTCCTGCAAACAGAAGGCTCCGGAGACGGCGGAACCACCCGCCGCGGAGGCCGGCCCGATCTACCAATTCGAGTTGAACGACATTGACGGGGGCCCTGTGAAACTGGATGCCTACCGCGGCAAGGTCCTGCTGGTGGTCAACGTCGCCAGCAGGTGCGGCTACACGCCTCAGTACGCCGGTCTGGAGCAGCTCTACCAGAGGTATCGGGCCGAGGGGCTGGTCGTGCTGGGCTTTCCCGCCAACAATTTCGGCTCCCAGGAGCCGGGCACCGAAGACGAAATCAAGGCGTTCTGCGCCACGAACTACCACGTCACCTTCCCCATGTTCGCCAAAATCTCGGTCAAGGGCGACGACATCCACCCCCTCTACAAGTTCCTGACGGAGGCGGTCCCCACAGGCGGCAGTGCCGGTCCGGTCACGTGGAACTTCAACAAGTTTCTGATCGGGCGCGACGGCAGCGTGGTCGGCCGGTATGATTCGAAGGTCGAACCGCTCAGTCCTGAGTTGATCGGTGAAATCGAGGAGGCGCTCGCCGAGGCGAGCTGATGGAAGGCAATCGCGCAGCCCTCGCGCTAGTCCCTGCCGTAGGCAAGGAGAACCGTCAGAAGCACCGCGATTTCCAGGATGACCAGCACGAGGTTCATAGCCACGTCCTTGATTGGAGTTCTTCAGCCGTAGCTATAAGGCACGCCTTGCCGCACGGGTAACACTTGCAGGGCTGGTAGGGGCGAATAATCATTCGCCCCTACGGTCTATTCGTCAAGCAGTCTTACGACCCTCTCTCGCAGATTGTTCTCCCTTGGCTCGCAGAATCGAACGATGCCCTTCTTGTCGATCAGGAAAGAGACCGGCCGCTCGTGGACCTGGTACAACCAGTGCGTCGCTCCGGCTGTCACACCGGGAGGCCGCCCCGGGGGCATCAGGTCGGCCACGAGATCGGGGTCCGAGTCGAGAACCCCGGCGATGGGCGCCCCTTCGAAGAGGCTCGTGAGGTGAGTCGTGACAATATCCTCCGCAACAGGACTTCCGCCGGGCAGGTGGTCGTAGACCGCAGCGACCAGCAGCCCTTTCGAGCCGAACTCCTCCAGCAGACTGCGAATCGTCGCCAGACCCACATCGCGGTCCATCGCGAAGTTGCGGAACGTCAGCAGCACGACCCGCCCCCGGGCCTCCTGGAGGGTGATCGCTGCGTGATTGAACCACGTATCGGCAACCAATGGAGGCGCTTCGTACCCAAGGGCGCCCCAACCCTGCGGAACGAGCTGGAAATCACAGGCATAGTCGTCTGCGGTGGTCGTCCGAGACCATGTGCCGTAGGAAGGCACGTCGATCGTGATGGTAATAGATCGGTCGGTTGGCATGTCCGTCAGCGTATAGCAGCCGTCGGCGTCGGTGACGAGATTCTGGCTGGCCCGTCCTATTCCCATTCTGATGGCACGATTGGCCACCGGCGAATCCTGCTCGTCTGTAATCCGCCCCCGAACGATGCCCGAGCCCGGCTGGCTGCCGGTCAGCACGATCTCGCCGGCGTCGGCGACGTCGGCTGCCTTGAGATCGAGGGACGTTGAACGGCCGCTGAGCGTGCCAAGGAAGGCCATGGCTCTGACCCTTGGACCCACCGAGACGCCCTGCAACTGGAAGTATCCGTCGGCATCGGCGGTCGCGGCAAGGAGCGGGTCTAGCAGCCCGGTCCAGCGGTTGTCGAGCACCAGGGTTCCCAGGCTCACGCGAGCGCCAGCCACCGGCTTGCGGTCCACGCCAACTACTTGACCGACAATCGTCGCGCCGGGCTCCAGAACGAGCGTCATTTCCGTGTTCCGAGCATCCTTGCGCCAAATGAACCGCCGGCCAAGCAGACCCGACGCATCGCAGGCACTGCCAAGCAGTCCTCCCGGCGGCTGGAACGTCGGCTCCGGGACAGACAACCGCGCCGCTGGTTCGGCATTCGGATCGGAAACCACCCCCTCCAGTGTGACAAACCCGGGAAGCGGACGCCCCTCCAAATCCACCAGGGCAATATCGATCCGGTTCTTCTCCGGCTCGCGTTGGGGCACCAGCAATTCCACGCTCACTGGTGGACCAGGCGCTTTGACGGTGACAAGTGTGGGCGAAACCTCGACCGACTGCCCCTGGTCCCACGCGAGCGCGTAGACGCGGTACGAACCAGCCGCCACGCTGAATCCACAAGACCCCTGACTGTCGGTCTTCCCGGTGGCGGCAGCCGGCCCCAGGGTGGACTTGACCACGACGGAGCATGCCTGCACGGGCTGATGGTCCAGATCACCCAGGGCCCGGACAGTGACGGTCGTTTCCGCACCGAGGACCAGAACAACCTCTCCCGACGCGGCCTTCGGACTGACGTCCACCAGCACGCCGTGACAGAGAATCCGATGCGGAGCCGCCGAATCCACCACGGTCACCGCGTACCGGTCGGCGTCCAGCCCGGCGCACTCGAAACGACCCGCGCCGTCGATCGCACAGGCCCGCTCGTACCCCGGCCCTTGGACACGAACACGCAGCATCTCGATCAGTTCCATGGTCTCGACATACGGCGTCCCATCCGGGCGGAGCACTCTGCCTCGAACCGTACCACCGGGCTCTGGAACCGCTCTGGCATGTGAGGTCGTGTGGATTGGTGGGATCGGGCCAGTATCCGCGCCGGCGCGCTCCGTATCATCCGGCTCGCGAACGACCGCCTGATTGGCATCGGCAACACGCGCGATCGGCTCGGATGATTTCCCATCCCGCCAAGTCGGTACATCAGTAGACAAGACACTGCACGGATCGACAGCAATGACGGCAGGATCGGACTGTGTCGGCCGCCGAGTTCCCCTGGACGAACGGAGAGCAAATATGCCGGCAACAACTGCGACCAGGACCACCGCTGCCAGACCAAGTGAGACTCGCTGCCACGTATTCACTGACTGCCCTCAACCTCCACCGCCCCAGCCTCCAGTTGAGCCGCTGCGCCGGAGCGGGCCAAATCAGAAGTCGCTTGAACGATCCACACCTTCCCTATGCTATCAGAATCGAACTGATTCATCAAAGGCACGCCATCGGGGCGCAGTGGAAGACAACGCATTCCGGCCATGGAGCGGCTGAAGGTGCGCGCACAAGTCCGGCACAAATCGAATCGCTCATGGCGGGATCGCCTGTTCGAGATCATCTTCGAGGCGGACACCCCCGCCGGCAAGTGGTTCGACATCGCTCTGATCGTCGTGATCCTGCTCAGCGTTTTGGTAGTCATGCTCGACAGCGCCACGGGCGAGCATGCGGCAACCGCCGCCCAATACGCAAGCCTGTCCCAACTGCAGCGCTGAAAGCCATGACACGGACGCCCGGCACTGCAAGTTCTGCGGCGCCAAGCTCTGACACGCCCCCCTGCCATAGCCCTCAGATCGCGGGCGGCGTCACCCGAGGCGGGCCACATGCGCCGCGAGAAACCGTTGGACGCATCCGCCGCCCCGTTACCACCGTATGTCAAAATGCCTCTATCAATTGGAGATAGAGTCAGTTACGATTGACGGCGTGGAATCTTTTGAAGGAGGTCAGCGAAAATGAAACCGACGCACTCAGCCAGCAGAGAACCATCGGCAGCGGTGGTCCCGACCCATTCCGGGACATGCCTGCCGGCCGCAACGCTCGTAATACTTTTGGGCATAACGACTTGCGCCCTGGCCGGCAACGGCCCCGGCGTCGCCTTCAAAGTGGGCGTCCAGACCTTCGAAAGCCCCGTGAGCCTGGAGGACACCACGCGGACCCGGTACGAAGTGGAGCTGGCCAGCCAGCTCTTCGCGAACGACCATCTCGATTTCGCTCTGTCGGTCGGTGGTTCCTCGCTGGGCGAACACAAGGACGCGGACAGTGGGGTCTTCGATGACGGTGCAGTGTGGGAACTGTACTCTACCGACGAGCTGAGCCTGATCGATGTCCGCCTGGCCGCCCGGCTGCATCCCCTGGGACAGGAAGGCCCGATCCGGCCCTACCTCGGCGCCGGCGTCGGCTACTTCTGGTTCCTCGACTCCTGGGAGGATGACTACTATGAAACGATCGAAGATCCGGGTTTCCCCGGCACCTATATCACCTTCGCGGACCGCGACGAGGACACGGAGACACTGGGAGATGGATTCTTTCCATTCGTCATGGCCGGCGTGAACGTGGCGATCCACGACAACGCGGAACTGCTGTTCGAGTTCCAGTATGACATCGAGAAAGAGGACTCGGGTTTCGACTTCGGCGGTCCGATCTACATGTTCGGAGCGCGCTTCCGCTTCTGATCCCGATGCCCGTCGGGGCTGTCACCAGATAGGGAAAGGGCCCGGCCATCCATCGGACGCCGGGCCCCCCAGTTCAATCAAAGTCCCTGCGATCACTTCTGTGATGTCTCGGCGGCGCGACGTTTGAACGTCGTCTCGCCGCGCGGGCTCGAAGCCCGGTAACCGCCCGATTCGACCGCGTATTCCTTGACCTTGAAGCTGTCGTTGTCGATCTTGCTGTAGATGTGCTCCATCGTCTCTTTCGTCCCATCCGGCCGCAGCATCTCGTGCCGGTTGACGGCGCCGTCGTAGCTTTCAGACCAGGTGCTCTTCCAGGTCCCGCCCCGGTTGTCGGCGCCGAACTGCACAACCTCGTTGCCCGACGGCGCCAGCGCGATCATCCCCCAGTACTCATACTGATCGATCTTCGCCTCGACGAGCACGGCGTTCTTGTCGAGGGCCCACTTGTACTGCACGTCGATGTCCGTGTCGGCATCGTCGTTGCGGGCCTGCCATCGGCCGATCATGTATTCATAGCCGTACTGCGAAAGCAGGTCTCCGAGGGTCGTCCGATCGCTCCAGCCGGCGCTCCCCTCGGCAGCCTTTGCCTCCGATGCATCTGCCTTCTGACGCTTGTACGTCAGCGTCGCCCACGGCTCCGAGGCGCGGGAACCGCTGCTGTCGACCGGATACGCTGTGGCCTTGAACGTGTCGGCATCGACCCGTGTGTGAACGATCTCCATCCTGCGAGTCTCGCCATCCGGTCGCTTCTGCTCCATCCGATGGACGGCGCTGCCGTATTCGTCCCGCCAGGTCCCGTTCCAGACGCCGCCCTGGTTGTCAGCCCCGACCTGAACGATCTCCTCCCGATAGGGGATGAACATGATCAGGCCATAGTATTTCATGTCGCCGATCTGAGACGTCGTCACGACGGCGCGCCGATCCAGCGCCCACCTCTGCTCGAACGTGATCTTCTGGCCTTCCTCGGTCGTGGCGACCCACCGGCCGATCAGCCAATCGTATCCGCCCTGGTACACCATATCGCCGAGACTGTCCTGCGCCCCGGCGGGAAACGCCAGGATCGCCGTCAGTGCCGCCGACAACAAAAGGATGCTCTTGGTCTTCATGGTATCCTCCCTTCTGGAATCCGATGTCTGGTTGAACCACCGCACACGCGCCGGTGGCGTTGAAGCCCGTATCGGGAAACAATCCGTGCCCACCAATATAACAAACCGCAGCCGCTGTTGCCTTAGCGGACCGTTTTTTTTCTCGGGCCGGTGGGGGAACAAGGAGGATCGTGGATCGTCCGGCCGGGGGCTTCGGTTTTCGGCCGAGGACGCATGCGAAACGAGGCCCGTCAAGTCGAAGACGAGGCCGCCTCACGTGAGACGGCCTCATCTCCTGCCATACCACCCGGCAAAGGGGCACATTCGAAGGGAGAGGCTACGGCTGCGTCAGCTCCAGCCTCGCCAGCGCCGTGAACCGATCTTCGGCAAATCGCAGCACATGGGCAAGGGCCGGCGGGGTGAACGTTTTCTTGAGGGAAGGTTGTGATCCACAGAGCAGCAGTTGATGCCCCCGTGAGGTCAGCGCGCTGTGCAGCTCCAGAAGCAACCGGCAGCTCGATCGGCCGATCCGGTCGATTTGCGAACAGTCCACCACGACGTCGCAGTCCTCGCGGTCGCAGATCCACTCGGCCACGTCGGTCAGGTCCTCGACCATCTGCGGCTCGCCCGGCAGGCTGACAAGGACCACGTTTTCGGACCAGTTCTCCACGCCCATGTCTGCTCTCCTTCATCCGAGATGTCGGTCGTGTCGTCTTCTGCCTGCCCCGGGGCACCGGAGGCCCCACGGCACAGATCGGAACCGGCGGCCGCGAGGGCAACAGCCATGTCACCACTTCTGGACATCGCCCGGCCAAGGTCTCCACGATGAGAGTCGTTGGCTCAAGTGCGTAGCCAATCACCTTGGAATCGAGCCTTTGGCGCATCGGCAGGTCGTGAGACCCGCATCCTGGAAGAAGGCAGGTAAGGAAACCCTGAAATGAAACGGCCGGAGGATCTGGGAGCCTCCGGCCGGACGTGTCATGTCACATGCCGATGCGGTCAGGCGGACTTGTGGTCCAGGAACCCTTCGAGCTTGCGCGCCCGGACCGGGTGCTGGAGCTTGCGGATCGCCTTGGCTTCGACCTGCCGCACGCGCTCACGCGTCACCTTGAAGATCCGCCCGACTTCTTCGAGCGTGTAGGTATAGCCGTCGCCGATGCCGTATCGAAGCTTGATGATTTCGCGCTCGCGGTACGAGAGGGTCTTCAGGACCATGTCGATCCGCTCCTTGAGCATCTCCTGGGTCGCCGAAGCCACCGGCGAATCGACGTCGTCGTCTTCGATGAAATCGCCGAAGTAGGAGTCCTCACTGTCGCCGATGGGCCGGTCCAGGCT
>CAZOFX010000001.1:0-108068 GCA_964579055.1 uncultured Pirellulales bacterium | reverse complement strand
TTGGAGATGTTCAGAACCCGTCGCGTCTCCTGAACGGACATGCCGACTTCGTTGGCGATCTCCTCAATCGTCGGCTCGCGGCCGAGCTCCTGGTGCAGGACCTTGGAGGCGCTGCGGATGCGGCTCATCGTCTCGATCATGTGCACCGGGATGCGAATCGTCCGGGCATGATCGGCAATCGCCCGCGTGATCGCCTGGCGAATCCACCAGGTCGCGTACGTGCTGAATTTGTAGCCGCGACGGTACTCGTACTTGTCGACCGCGCGCATCAGGCCGGTGTTGCCCTCCTGAATCAGGTCGAGGAAGCTCAGGCCGCGATTGCGGTACTTCTTCGCGATCGAGACGACCAGTCGGAGGTTGGCGCTGGAAAGCGTCCGTTTGGCCTCCTCGTACTGGGTGAAAACGCGTTCCATGGATCGGAGCTTCTTTTCGAGCAGGTCCGGCGTCTCCAGAACCAGTTCCTGAAGGCCTGCCAATTCCTGCTGGGCGGCGGTGATGTCGTCGGCGGTCATCACCTCGTTGATGCCCGTGGCGATCATCTTCTCGAGCTGGCGCATCTTCTCGCAGACGCCGTGCAGCTTGATCTTCATCGGCTGGATCCGGCTGGTGCGAAGACTCAACTCTTCCAGAAGCGTCGCGATCTTGCGTCGATTCCGGCGCAGCCGCTTGGCGTCGACTTTGTGCTCCTCGCCCTCCGGATTGGCCCCAATCTTCTTGAACAGCGTCTGGTTGATGTCGAGAAGCTCCGTCACCGTCTTGAGATTGGCGACCATGCGCTTGCGGATCACCCCTTTGACCGTCAACGGTGTCGTTCCGGTCTTGATCGTCCGGTCGAAGGACATCGACCCGTCGTAGACCTGCTGAAACAGCTCCACCGCGTTGCGGGCGCAGTAGTCGCACTGGAGCATCTTGCGCCGGAACGCCATGCGGGCGATCTCGATCTTGCGGGCCAGCGAGATCTCATCCTTGCGGGTCAGCAGCGGGATCTGCCCCATCTGGGTCAGGTACATGCGAATCGGATCGTCGATGCGGCGGGAAGATTCTCCCTCGACCAGTTCCTTTTCGAGGGTCTCGTCTTCTTCGTGGGCATCCTCTTCTTCGGCCGGCTCCACTTCCGGCGCCTCGGCGTCTTCCTCGAACTCCTCCCCGGCCTTGCGGCCCTCGTGCGCCTCGACGTCGCTCTCGTCGATGAGACGCACCCCCATCTCGTCCAGCGTCCCGAGAATCCGTTCGAGCCGGCTGGGGCTGACGGCATCGTCGGGCAGCGCGTCGTTCATCTCCTCGTAGGTGAGGTACCCGCGCTTCTTGCCCTTGGCGATGAGCGTCTTGATCAGTTGCTCGATGTCCTGCGCCTTCGGCTCTTCCGTCTGTGGCGTGTCGGTCGTTTCACTGACTTGCGTCTGGTTCATATCTGCCGCCTTTTTGGACTTCTTCACTTTCTTCGCCACAATACCGACTCCACTAAAGCCAAAGTGCAAACGCCCGAAATCATCACCCAAGTTTGACGCTACCGCCGGTTCCAGTGTTTCAACACCTGAATTCCCGTCTGTTACGGCCCTTCCTGCGCCGCAGTTCGTGTCCGGTGTCCTTACCGGACGTGACCGGCTCACAACAGGCCCAGACTGTGGGGGTTCTGCCTTGCCGAAGCCGCCTCCGACTCGGCGCCACCGCGGACCTCATTTCCTTCCGGATCCAGTCGCATGGTCTGAGAATCTTTCCGATATCTCTCCAGCACCTCCACCGCATCCGCCAGCCGGGAAGCATAGTTGCCTTTTTCCTCTCCGGCCGCCTGAAGCGCCACCAGCCCCTCCGCCAGGGACACCGACTCGATCCGAGCCAGCAGCCCCGGCAGGGAGAAATCGTCTTCCGATCGCAGCGCGTCCAGCAGCACCCCGGCGACCTGCCGCAGGATCGGGACGCTGAACAGCGACTCGGAAATCTCCTCCTGGCGGTCGTGAAAGAGAGCGGGCTCGTTCAGCAGCACTTCGAGCACTTCCCGCTGCGCCGCCGCATGAAGGCCCCGGCCCCAGTCGATGGGCTCGGCCCCATCCCGACGATCGCCATCGGATTTCATCGTTTTCGAGACCCGACCCATCCGCCGGCTCAGGTCCGCGTTGATCTCCCGCGGCGTCAGACCGATGATCTTCGAGAGCTTGTTGACGATCAGACCGCTCTCCAGCACGGGAATGTTGTTCGCCGCCAGCCCCGTCGCCACTGCCTGGAGGAACTCATTCAAAGCCGTCCTGCGGCTGGCGAGCGAGTCGCCGCCCTCGAAAGCCGCCCGCAGCCGGTCCCACTTGAACAGCAGAACGTCCGTGGCCCCTTCGACGATGCGCTCGAACGCCTCCTTACCGGCCACGAGGAGGAAATCGCACGGGTCCTTGCCTTCCGGAACGAAACCCAGCTTGATGTCGAGCCGCTGCGACAGGCACACCTCCAGGGCCCGATTGGCCGCCTCCATCCCGGCGACGTCGCTGTCATACACCAGCACGACGCGTTTGGCATAGCGCCGCAGCGTCCGGCCGTGGCCCGTCGTGAAACTCGTGCCCAACGTCGCGACCACGTTGGTGCAGCCGAACTGATGGGCCATGATCACATCGGTATAGCCCTCGACGACGACCGCAGTCCCCGTCGCGACAATCTGATGACGGGCCTGTTCGAGACCGTAGAGGGTGTTGCTCTTGTCGAACAGCGGTGTCGTCGGAGAATTGATGTACTTGGCGCCCGCATCGCCGAGCGTGCGCCCGCCGAACCCGATGAAACGTCCCGTCGCGTCATTGATCGGAAACATCAGACGGTGGACGAACTTGTCCTGGCCGGGGCCGGCCACCAGACCGCCCTGCTGAAGCAGCCGCAACGGGATTTTCGGGCCTGCCGCCTTCGCCAGCGCATCGACCGCATTCGGCGCTACGCCCAGGTTCCACCGAGTGATGCTCTCGGCAGAAATCCTGCGCGAGGCGAGGTAATCCCGCGCGACCTTGCCGCGCTCGGGATCGTTGAGACACTGGTGGAAGAACTTCGTCGCCCAGGCGTTCACCCGTGCCAACAGATTCGGATCCACGTCCGAAGCCGGATCGCGACGCTGCGGCGCTGCGGACCGGCGAGACTCCAACTGGATGCCGGCACGCTCGGCCAGACGTTCCACCGCCTGCGGAAACGTCAGGTTCTCGCGCATCTGGACGAACTTCAGCACATCTCCTCCGGCGCCGCATGCGAAGCACTTGAAGATCTGCTTGGACGGACTGACGGACATGCTCGGCCGATGGTCCTCGTGGAACGGACAGAGACCCACCATCTCTCGACCCTTCCGCTTGAGACTGACGTGTTCGGCCACCACGTCGACAATATCATTTGCCTGCTGCACACGGCTGATCGCCGCGTGGTCGAAGATCCCTGCCATCAGTGCCTACGCACATCCTTCCTGAAGAGCCGCTCTCTATGGAAAATCCTCCACCCCGTCGAGGCCACGGGTAGAGATAAGGGCCGGCCTCAATGGTTCCAGAGGCGTGGCTATTAAATAGGGGTCCGATGCGGGCAAAAGTCAAATGAAGGACGCGAAACGGCCGTTTCTATACTGAGAAACGCCACCGAACATGATTTTGGACACTTAGCCAAAAGATGCGCAAGTCCGATATATGACAGCCTGGAACGGCAGAATCCGCTCTTCCCATACCGCCCGCCTATCCCACAGTCACACATCGGCCTCCAGTGGCAGGTCAAAGAAGTGCATGGCAGCCTGCGTGCTTTGCCGGGCGAATTCGTCGGCAGAAAGCCCCTTCAGCTCCGCAAGGAAACGGGCGGTATGGAGCATCAGGGCCGGCTCGTTCGGTTTCTGACCGCGAACCGGTTCCGGCGACATGTACGGGCAGTCCGTTTCGACCATCAGCCGATCTGAGGGCACCGCCTTGGCTGACTCGCGGGCGGTCTGGGCATTCTTGAAGGTGACGACGCCGGTAAATGAGATGTGGTACCCCCTGTCCAGAAGCTGCCTGGCCTGGTCAGCCGACCCGCTGAAACAGTGGAAGACCACACCTTTCAGCCCGTTTCCGTGATCGTCGAGGATCTCGAGCGTCTCGTCAAATGCGTTGCGCGAGTGGATGATGACAGGCAAGCCCAACTCCTTCGCGATGTTCAGATGATCGGCAAAGACCCGCCTCTGGTCGGGCTGCTTGGAGAAGTTGTAGTGGAAGTCCAGGCCGGTCTCGCCGATGGCGACGACCCTGTCGCTCTGGGCAAGCTCCCTCAGCTCCGTCAGGGCCGGCCCGTCGGCTTCCTTGGCGTCGTGCGGATGAATCCCCACCGAGGCGTACAGATTCTCATGCCGGCCTGCCAGTCCAACCGCCTTGCGGCTGTCGGCCAGGCTTGTCCCGACCGTGATCCAGGCGGTCACGCCCGCCTGCCGGCTGCGTTCCAGGACCGCCGGCACGTCGTCCGCCAACGGCTCAAACGTCAAATGACAATGCGTGTCGATCAACTTCATGCGAATCACCGATCCAACTGGCCACCACACATAGAATGTCGTTCCGATGCGAGAACCACGATCTCCGGCACGGCATCTTAGCAAATCAAGGACGGAACCGCACCCTGTTCACAGGGTGAAGGCGTCTTCGTAGTGGCGGATTTCGGGGGGGCCCGAAACACCTATAACAATGGTTATGACGTCGAAACGGCAGATTCGGTCCTGAATTCCGTGGCAGGCGAGGAAATAACGGGCGGCTCGCTTGACCCGGCCCTTCTTGCCAGGGGTGATCATCGCCTCGGCAGGAGCGAACCGCTCGCCGGCGCGGGTCTTGACCTCGACGAACACGATGACGCCGTCGGGATCGACCATGACCAGATCCAGTTCCCCGGTCCGGCAGGAGAAATTGCGCGCCAGCGTCTTGAACCCTTTGCCCTTCAGGAACCGCTCGCTTCGCTTCTCGCCCCATCGGCCGAGTCTGGCCCGGTCGGCCAGCAACCTGCGTCGATTGAACAACACCACGTCAGACGTCCCCGCATCTTCAGGTCTCGCTGCACGCGTCGCGAGAGCGACCGTATGCTACCACGAAAAAAGGCCGCAAATCGTTGCGGCCTCCAGTTGCCAATCGCTGTGCCGAGAGCCCGCGCGGCGGGCCTGCGGACCTTATTTCGAGACGGTGTGCTTGCTGTGGCGATGGGCCAGCTTGACGGCCTTACCGGTGCGGCCTCGCAGGTAGTACAGCTTGGCCCGGCGGGCCTTTCCGCTGCGGATCGGACGGATGTCCAGCACATTGGGCGACTGGAGCGGGAACTTCCGCTCGACGCCCTCGTTGTTCACGATCCGCCGGACCGTGAAGGTCTCGTTGATGCCCCGCCCTTGTCGGGCGATGACCGTACCGGTGAAAATCTGCGTGCGGACCTTGTCGCCCTCCTTGATCCGGCAGTGAACATCCACCGTATCGCCCACCTCGAAGTGTGGAAGGGCGTTCTTGAGGCTCTTGCTCTCAACGTGATCGAGTATTTCAGTCTTCACCGAACAGTCTCCTTGAGAAGATCGTTTACCGGCCCTACATGAAAACCTGTACTATACGCACCGACCGAATTCAAGGCAAGCTTTTTTTTAGGTCCTCCTGGAGAGATATTCAGACGCGGCTATCGGTCGCAATCGGCCCGCCCGGCCCCGAAAAAGGCCCGGCGGCAGACCCCTGCCCAGGACCGCAACAGGCCCCCTGCCTTGGAAACTTGCCAGCGACCGTTTGAATTCCGCCGGGAACCCTGGTATTCTGGAACTACGGAACAGTCGGAGCCCATGCCGGAAGGACGTGGCCAAGCGGCTCTGCACCTCGATCCAAACGGGAGATTTTGAATGAGCGGTCTCTTTGGCGTCGTCTCGGAGGCGGATTGCTGCGAAACCCTCTTCTACGGTACCGACTATCACTCCCACCTGGGCACGGAATTCGGGGGTCTGGCCGTCCTGGGCGACGAGTTCTCGCGGCGCATTCACGACCTGAGCCAGAGCCAGTTCAAATCAAAGTTCTTCGACGACTGCCGCCAGATGATCGGCAAGAAAGGCATCGGGGTCATCAGCGCCTCCGAGGAGCAACCCATCTACCTGAACTCGCGGTTCGGCCCCTTCTGCCTGGCCACCGCGGGCAGGGTGGAGAACGCCGAGGAACTGGCCGCCCAGCTTTTGCGCAAGGGGATTTCGTTTTCCGAGGTCAGCCGCAAGGGGGTCAACACCACCGAGCTGATCGGCAAGCTCATCAATCAGGGCGCCGACCTGGTCGACGGCATCGAGAGGATGTTCGGCGTAATCGAGGGGTCGTGCTCCCTGCTGCTGCTGACCCGAGCGGGCATCTATGTCGCCAGGGACCGGTTCGGCTACACCCCCTTCGTGGTCGGTCGAGGCAAGGGCTCCTGGGCGGTGACCAGCGAATCGAGCGCATTTCCCAACCTCGGGTTTGAGACCGTCAAGTATGTCGAGCCGGGCGAGATCCTCCTGATCAGCGAAGACGGCATCGTGCAGCGCAAGGCGGGGCGGAAGCGTCCCGTCCAGGTGTGCACCTTTCTGTGGATCTACACGGGCTTTCCGGCCTCCAGCTATGACGGGATCAACGTCGAGGTGGTCCGCGAGCGAAGCGGCTGTCTTCTGGCCAAACGGGACGGCGACATCGGCGCCGATATGGTCTGCGGCGTACCCGACTCGGGACTGGCCCACGGGCTGGGCTACGCGATGGAATCGGGCAAGCCGTTCCGCCGGCCCCTGGTCAAGTACACGCCGGGGTACGGACGCAGCTACACCCCCCCTTCCCAGAAGACGCGGGACCTGATCGCCAAGATGAAGCTGATCCCCATCAAAGAGGTCATCGAGGGCCACAGCATCGTCCTCTGTGAGGATTCGATCGTTCGGGGGACGCAACTGAGAAACTACGCGATTCAGAAGCTCTGGGACTGCGGCGCCCGGGAGGTGCACGTCCGGGCGGCGTGCCCACCCCTGCTGTTCCCCTGCCGCTTCAACCTGTCGACCCGTTCCATCGATGAGCTGGCGGCCCGCAAGGCCATCCGCCGGATCGAAGGACACGACATCGTGGACGTCTCGCCGTACATCGATTCGACCAGCGCCAAGTACGAGCAGATGGTCGAGGGGGTTCGGCAGGACCTCGGCGTCACGACACTGCGCTACCAGACGGTGGACGACATGGTCGAGGCTATCGGTAAGCCGAAACATCAGCTCTGCCTGTACTGCTGGACCGGCCAGTGCCCCGAGTCCGCCTGCCGACGCAGCGCGATCGACATCGTCGCCACGAAGAGGCGACCGCGCAAGAGCGGTCCCGTCGATGACTCGGTTCAGCAACAACTTTGGTAGAACGCCTTCGATTCGCCGGGCGACATCGCCACCGAATCCGTGCGGCCGTGGAGACCATCTATGAGACCGATCCAGAGCACGAGACGTCAATTCCTCAAAACGATGGGCGCGACCGCCGCCGCGTGGAGCATCCGGTCAGCCTATGTGGCCGAGACACCCAACGCGATCGTCATCGACCCCCAGCCGCGCTTCGACCTATCGCCGTACCTGTACATGCAGTTCATGGAGCCCCTGGGCACCACCGATGGGTCGGTGGCCGCCGCCTGGGACTTCGGGCGCGACTGCTGGCGGCAGGACGTGATCGACGTGACCCGCCGGCTGGCTCCGGCCATGATGCGCTGGGGTGGCTGCTTCAGCTCCTACTACCGGTGGAAGGAAGCGGTCGGCCCGCGCGACAAACGAGTCCCGATGCTCAACATGTGCTGGGGCGGCCTCGACACCAGCCAGGTCGGCACGGTCGAGTTCGTGGACTTCTGCCGGCAGGTGGAGGCCGAGCCGCTGATGTGCGTGAACTTTGAATCGGACGGCCGCAAGTACTGGCAGCGAGACCCCAAGGGCAGCATCCGCACAGCCGGCCCGGAGGAAGCGGCCGAATGGGTTCGCTACTGCAACGATCCCGACGACCGGCTGCGACGCTCGCACGGGATCGCCAGACCCTGCCCGATCCGCATGTGGCAGCTCGGCAACGAGACGTCGTACGACCGCGACGGCTACGACTGCGAAACGGCCGCCAGGCGGACCATCGCCTTCGCCAAGGCGATGCGGCAGGCCGACCCCAAACTGACGCTGATCGGCTGGGGCGACAGCGGCTGGGCCAAACAAATGCTCGAAATCGCCGGCGAGCACCTTCAGTACATCGCCTTCCACCACATGTTCAACCCCGATCAAGGTCAGGCCGATTCGCCCCTGCGCGACACGGAATACCGCAAGGACCCGGCGCGAACGTGGGAGCATTTGATGAACGCCCACAAGATTCACGACAATCGCATCCGCTGGATGCGCGAGCAGGTGGGCGACGACCCGACTCCGCTGGCGATGACCGAGTGCCATTTCGCCCTGCCCGGCCGCAACCGGTGCGAGGTCCTGTCGAGCTGGGCCGCCGGCGTGGCCAATGCCCGCCTGCTGAACGTCCACGAGCGGCACGGCGACCGGCTCAAGATCGCGACGCTGGCCGATTTCTGCGGGACCCGCTGGCAGGTCAATGCGGCCATGATTCCCGTGCCAGGCGGGCAGTCCTTCATGATGCCCGTGGCGCGCGTGATGTGCCTGTACCGCCACCACACCGGCGACCAGGCGGTCGATGTCACGCGGACGCCGGACGGGCTCGACGTCACCGCCAGCCGGCGGGACGACCGGCTGTTCCTGCACGTGGTCAACACAAACCGCCAGCGGTCGGTCGCGACCCAGATCGCGATTGCTGGGATGCGAATCGCCTCGGGGCAGGTCTTCGAGCTGGCCGGCGATCCGGAACACGAGATCATCCGGGATGAGCCCAACGGCGTCGTCCTCTCGGAGAAGCCATTGCCGCAGGATGGACGCTGGAGCTTCCCGGCGGCATCCGTTTCGGCAGTGGAACTGGACGTCCAGACGGCTTGACAGGAGACCTGGCCGATGACCACCATGCAGAACACACGACGCGATTTCCTCCGGATGGCCGGCTGTGTCGCGGGCATACTGCCCGCGATGCAAGGGCGGGACGCCCTCGCCACAACGCCTGCTCACGCGACGGAGACCCAAAACAAGGAATCCGTCAGCGAGGAGTTCTTCATTCGTCGCGAGGAACTGACGCTGAGATTCCATCACAGCGGCGCCCAGCGCCGCCTGTCGTTCGCCAAGTTCAAAGGCACGCCCCAGGCGTGGCGAGAGGCGTGCCGCGACAAGTTGGCCGAGCTGATCGGCTTTTCGAAGCCGGCGCCGTGCCGGGCGAAGCTCGTCCGGTCGACCGAGCACCAGGGCGTCCACATCGAGGCGTGGGTGATGCAGGTCGACGCGAACCTCTCCATTCCCGCCTATCTGCTGTCTCGCGAGGCAAACGCGAAGTGCGACAGAGCGGTCATGACGATTCACGGCCACGGCGCGGTCGAGCCGTGCGTGGGGATGCACGACGACTACCACCATCAATTCGCCCTGCGGTTGGCCCAAGCCGGCCATCTCGTGCTGTGCCCGGCCCTGCGAGGGTTCGGCCCGCTGGGCGACGTCGCCTTCGGCGACCCGGACTACTGCCTGGACTACTGGCGGTCGGAGCGGGGCCGGCAGTTCACGCTGATCTCCGACGCGTTCCTCTACGGCCGGACCGTGATCGGCCAGACCATCGAGGACCTGCTCCGCTGGGAGATGTGGCTGGCCGAGCACTCCGGCGTGCGGACCATCGACATCGCGGGCATCTCCTACGGCGGCGACCTGGCGGTCACCTACCCCGTCTTCAGCGAGCGGGTCGGAAAGATCTACGCCAGCGGGACGATGGGCTCGTTCGAGGGCATCTTCTCGCGATGCTACAATGCGCCGGCGCACGGCATCCCCGGCGTTCTAAACTGGATGGACCGCAGCGACATCGCAGGCCTGAACGCCCCCCGCCCGATCCGCCTGCACTATGGCGAGCTGGACCAGCCGGGGCCGGACAACAACTCGGCCTCCTACAACGAGACCGTGCAACCGGCTCTGGCACAGCTGCGCACGATCTACAAGGCCTTCGGCGCCGAGGGCCAGGTCAGCCTCCACGTGACGCCCAACTCCTGGCACGAGATCGACAACGACGACCTGCGGCAGTTCCTCGCAACCTGACAGCCCTCAGGTCCTTCAGATGGGCAATTGACGCTGCAAGGAACGCTTCTTCTACAAGAACGACGAGACCCTCCACTGGGACGTCTGACACTACCCATCAATCTCAGTCTCAGCGTGCTGCGGATGTATAGGCAAACATATGGGGGTCATGGACCAGCAACGAATCCCTGTCGTTCATCGGCTGCATATCAGGAGCGTATACTGCCATGGATCCCTTGGCATCACCTTTCACATACGACGAGGCCTTCGCGTAGATATTGTCATCATCGAGCCCACAGAAAGAGCGATGCTCGAAGGTCACGCGACCATCAAGAAACAAGACATTCTGTCCGTCCGTCTCGTGCGAAATGGCATTGCCGTTGCGCGCCATTCTGATTGTGCCATTGTACGGTGATATATCTGGTTGGAAAAGGGCGAAGTCTCGTGCATAGGACGCAGGACTGATGATCCAGGGATTGCGGTCGGCGGCCACGGCGAGGTTCGGATCGCGCGACGTGGTCAGGCCATACCTGCCGAAAGGAATGTGATAGGTGTAGCTACAGTTGTCGGCCGGAGAGGCCCCGAAATCCCACGCATCGGCGAGTCTGAAGTCCGCTCTGTAGACTACCTCATCGGCAAGTTTGAATTCCGTCGTACCCCTATCGGCCGGGCAGACAAACACCCTCGGCGGCACCGCAAGATACTTGATCAGCAGGTAGAAGCAGGAACTGATCGTCGCCCTGCCTCCTTCGCCGTCGACAGAGACGCCGTATGCCATGTGCCGATTCACAGCGGTCCATATCACCGGCCCACCCCATCGCGTTGTTGGCCCGCCGGCGCGAGGCAGCACGCCTTCGTACTCGTTGGCGTAGACCAGCATGGCCTTGCCGATCCGCGCCAGGTTCGCCCCGCACACCGCCCGCGTCGCCTGGTGGCGGGGCATCGACGCCAGCGGTCCGGCCAGGACCAGCAAGAACACACCCGCCACAACCAGCACCAGGACATCCGCCCGCGTCAACCCGCTCGATCCGCTTCGCCTCGTCATCGCTACAATCCCTCCAAAAGGCTCTCTCAGGACATACACTCCGTCGCTCAGACCAGCGCTCATGCCTCTCGTCACCACAGAACCTATTCTACCTCATCCCGCGTCCCAAAGACAAGAGCCATCGGCAAACTCCGCAAGCTCTCGTTCGTAGTGCCCGTAAGGGCATACCCAACCACAGACGGGATGACGCCTGACGGCGTCACTACGAACAGGCGGGCAGACAGGGCGGCATTCGAGGCTACAGGTTGTCCTGGAGGGCTTTGATGTCTTTGTGGGTGCCGCTGACGAGGATCAGGTCGCCGGCGCGGAAGGTGTAGTCGGCGCTGGGCGTGATGGAACAGGCCGGCCGGCCTTCCTGAAGCTCTCTGACGATGAAGACCGAGACGCGGTAGCGTGACCGCAGTTGCAGCTCGCCCAGCTTGCGGCCGGACATCCACCGGGGGACCTCGATCTCCGTGACGATCGTGTCGCCTCCGATGTGGAGCGTCTGCGACGGATCGTGGGCCGCGATGCGGGCGCCCAGCTCGACCGCGATGTTGCGGTGGGCCACCTCCTGGTTGTACCGACGCAGGACGTCACTGTGAACCACCGAGCCGACCAGGCGGCCTTCATCGTCGACCACCGGCAGGCGGTCCAGACCCGTCTCGGCGAAGCGGTCCACGACCGCATCCAGAGACTGGTTGACGCGCACCGGCACGATGGGCTCCTTGAAGTCCACAATGTCGTAGGCGTGACGCAGCTCGTCCGGATCGCTGAGGATGTGCTTGAGGTCCGCCAGCGAGATGACACCCGTCAGCCGCCCGCGATCGCCCAGCGTGAAGATCACGTAGCGGTGCATCTCCAGCGCCAGACGGACCAGCGCGTCGAACGGCGCCTTCTCGGAGACCGAGGCCTCGTCGTTGCGCAGCACCGCCTTCACCGGGATGGCGCGGAGCACGTTGAGGTCCTCGCCGTGATGGGCCTGGATGCCCTGGCGACGCAGCTTCTCGGTGTAGATCGACTCGGCGCTGAGCTTGCGCGCCACGAACGACGCGATGACGACCGTGAGCATCAAGGGCAGCAGCATGGCGTATTCGTTGGTCATCTCTGCCAGGATGACGATCGCCGACAGCGGCGCCAGCGCGCAGGCGCCGTTGACCGCGGCCATGCCCACCAGGGCGTAGGCGACGGGCGAGGCCGTCACCTGGGGGAACCACTGGTGGACCGCGTAGCCGAAGGCGCCGCCCAGCATCGCGCCGATGTACAGCGAGGGCGCGAACACGCCGCCGGAACCGCCCGAGCCGATGCTGATCGCCGTGGCGACGATCTTCAGGCCCACCAGAAGAAAGGCGAGGCCGCACGTCAAGTGGCCCTCGAAGAGGACCTGGATCGATTCGTAACCCACGCCCATGATGTGCGGATAGAAGATCGCGATCACGCCCACCAGCAGGCCACCGCAGGCCGGTCGAATCCACAACGGAATCCGGGTCTTTTCGAAAGCGTCCCCAGCGATGTAGATGCTCCGCGAAAACGCGTAGCCCACCACGCCGGCAAGAAGACCCAGCAGCAGATAGAAGCCAAACTCCCAGGGCGAAACCATCGTGAACAGCGGCAGCGTGAACTCGGTGATGTCGCCGCGAAACTGGCGCGTCACGGCCGTGGCGGCCACCGCGGAGACAAGGATCGGAGTAAAGGCGCTGAGGCCGAAATCCGCGACGATCAACTCCATCGCAAACAACGTGCCCGCCATCGGTGCGTTGAACGTCGCGGCGATGCCCGCCGCCACGCCGCAACCGACCAACGTCTTCAGTGGAACGGCAGGCAATCGAAACACCTGCCCGACGGCGGAAGCGATGGCGGCTCCGACCTGCACGATCGGCCCTTCCCGGCCGAGCGACCCGCCACTGGCAATGCCGATCGCCGACGTCAACGACTTGATAATGACCACGATCGGGCGGATGATGCTGTTGCGGGTGAGAACGGCTGCCATCACTTCCGCGACACCATCCCCCCGGACCTCGCGCGCCAGAAAGTAAATCAACAGACCCGCGATTCCGCCACCGACCGCCGGCAGCAGAAGCCGGCGGTACCAAGCCACGGCGAACAGCGCATCCGGCGACATGTCCGGCTGCGACCAGAACACGACCTGAAACAAGATGATCAGCTTCTTGAACGCCAGGGCGCCGAATCCACCCAGAATGCCGACGACGACCGCCAGCAGCAGCATTTCGGTGGCCGGCGTCAGCTTCAGACGCCGGAAGATCGATTGTCGCTTGTTCCAGATCCTTTGCATGAGCCTCCAGGGTTCACTGCGGCCGCCTCTCGATCGCTCCAGGACCTCCCGGCGTCAGCACCCGAACGGCACGGACAGGGGAATATACGACCGGCCTTCGACAAGACAGGCGGTGTTCCGCTTCACGAGCGAGCGGACATGCGGTTTGAACGCGGATTGGACGGACGCTCCGGCCGGTCGTTAGGCCGGTCCGACGACGCGAAGGAATCGAAACGTCCGAAGATCATCTTGCCCGCCGAGGTTTGCAGGGAACTGGTCACGCTGATCTGCACGTCCCGCCCGATCTTGTTGCGCCCACCTTCGACGACGATCATCGTCCCGTCGTCGAGGTAGCCGATGCCCTGATCGGCCTCTTCGCCCGGCTTGACGATCTTGACCTGCATCGTCTCGCCCGGCAGGGCCACCACCTTGAGCGAATTGGCCAGATCGTTGATGTTGACCACGTCGACGCCGCGAACCTGGGCGACCTTCGTCAGGTTGTAGTCGGTGGTGACCAGGCGCCCGTTGTGCACTTTGGCGAAGACCATCAGCTTCTGATCCACGCCCTTGGCTTCCTCCGTCTCAGCGACGGCGGTCTCGTCGATCTCCACCTCGATCACCTGGCTGGACTGCATCTTCTTGAGCACGTCCAGGCCCCGGCGGCCACGGTTGCGCTTGAGCTTGTCCGCCGAGTCCGCGATGAGCTGCAACTCGTTGAGCACGAATCGCGGCACGATGATCGGGGCGTCGAACAGACGGCTCTCCGACAGGTCGTAAATTCGCCCATCGACGATGGCGGACGTGTCGAGGATCAGCGGGCGCGCCCCTTTGGTCTGCTTGGCAAATTCCACGTACGGCACGACGAAACGAAAATCGTCCTTCGTGCGCATGACGATGCTGATGGTGAAGTAGCAGATGCAGATGCCGAGCATCCACTTGATCGCGACCTTGGCCGGCTCGACCATCTGAATCCGGTACGACTCTCCGATCATGTCCACGGCGCTGGCCAGCGCGCCACTGATGAAGATTCCGACCAGGAGTCCGAAGAACACGCCCGCCAAAGCACTGAGCTTGCGCTTGGGTGTCAGGACGTCCAGGAACAGGAAGAAAATGGCCAGGCCTACCCCGCTGATTACAACCGACCACCAGCTTGCGGAGTTTTCAGTCTTGCTCAGCTCGACCGATGAGGCGTTGACCACCAGCACGGAGACCACAATAACGATAAATACCCCACGAAACAGCCACAGTAGCATCGCCACGACCTTTCAATGATCGTCAGTCCGTTCGATCAGCAACTTGTTCATTATAGTCATCGGCCGCAACGTCGGCAACCATGACCTCGTCCGGCCGCAGGGCAAATGCAAAGTCGACAGGGAGCGGATTGTAACGGGTTGAATTGGCCGATGGTTACGAAGTGCGATGGTCGCGTGGAATCAGGAGGCCAGGAATGGTCATAGAGTCAGTTCGGCAGTGTCTCAGCCGGCTGCCCGACTCGCGGTGTCGGCAAGTGCGACGGCACCAGCTATCCCGGCCTGCTCTGGCGAAACGACCTGCTCCACGTCAGCTACGACTCGACCCACCAAGCCAAAACCAGCATCTACCTCGCCAAAATCCGATTCCCATAGCGTCTGCCCTGCATGCTGACGCAGCCTCACAAGGCCCTGCCTTGTCATTCCGACCGCAGTGGAGGAATCTTGTCATAGACCAGAAGCACGTCTGGTCTGCGGCCAGGTGTTTCGACCGGCCCCCGCCATGCGAGACTGTTCTTGCCGAGGTGCTATTCATACCAGCCGTCGCTGAGGTCGTGCCAATCTGGATTGTCTTGCGCAATCAAGGTCACCTTTTTCTCGCGCCGCCATCGTTTGATCTGCTTCTCCCGAGCGATGGCCGCATACACGTCTCCAAAGACTTCAAAGTGGACCAGACTGTCGATGTGATATCGCTCGGTGAAACCCTGGACATCGCCCTGCTTGTGCTGCCACACCCGACGTCTGAGGTTGCCGGTAACACCCGGCTGGAGCGTACGCGAACGGCTGGCCATGATATGGACATAATAGGTCTTGCTTCCAGGCATACACCGATTATAAGCTTCAGACACAGGCGAAACGAGATTTCTCCACTCCGCCTCGCTCCGGTCGAAATGACAAGAAGGTAAATCGTTTTCGCTGCAACAAGAGGCCTGTAGGACGGGCGGTTCATTACTCGTCCGGATCGGCTCGTCTGTCGCTTGCTGCCCCCCATCCCTCGCGGTCCCTTGATCGTTCCCGACCGTTCAGTCCCCTGTCACCGGTCCATACATGTCCCAGTCCCGCATGTCATTCCGACCGTAGTGGAGGAATCTGCCTGCGAACGAGAACTTGACCTTATCGCGTGCTGCGAGCCGAGACTCTGCCACGGCGTCTTGCCTGATGTCCTGATCTTGGCCGCAGGCCCTCCTCCTCTCCCGGCCTGCCAGATCCCCTGGTAGTCAAGGGTGCTACGGTCTCCCTCAACACATCGTACGCGAGATCGAGAAAGGAGTATATGGCCATCGTGACCTCCCCGGCACGCTGAATATCCGCCCGTTGCCTCTGACCGGTCAACCATCAGAACCTCTTATGGTCTCATCGGCGCGCGGGCCATGAACGATTAGGACATTCTGCCCTGCGGGGTCGGGCTTGGAGGCAAAATCCACGCCCTCCAAGAAATGGGAGGGTTTTTGGTTGACAGGATGGGCAGAGACGATATGATGTGCATCGAACTAATTTGGTACAGGACAGGAGGCCAGAGACGAGAGACTGGAGGTTCTTGTGAACGCATTTACGCTCCCACGCTTGTACGCATCTACACAAACCGCTGCTGGCGGCACGAGATACGGGCGACGAGGGACGAGCGACGCGCCTGGCCCGCAGGGCGGGCGTGCCAAACAAAGCCAATTTCGGCGTTTCTGGGCTGAGAGTGCGGATCGGGACGAGAAGGCAAAGCCAATCCTGCGGCCGCTAGCGGCCGGCAGTTGGAGCGTAGATGCGTAGAAGCGTAGATGGGTGTGGAGGGCAAGGGGAATGTGCGAAACAAAGCCAATTCGGCCGGTTCCGCCGATTCGGAACCGGCAAACCCGAAGCACGAAGCCCGAAATCCGAGACAAGGCCGAAAACCGAATGATCCAAACGAGGCAAGCGTGCGAAACAAAGCCAATTTGTCAGGCTGGAGGCTGGAGACGGGAAGCCGGAGGGTTCCCCAAACGCATCTACGCTCCCACGCTTCTACGCTTCAACGCGAGCCCTGCTCGCATCGCGAGCGACGGGCGACGAGGGACGAGCGACGCGGCTCGTCCGGCGAGCCTTGCCGGCGGGCGAGGCGAGCGGTAGACTCAGTCAAAAACGAAAGGAGGCACCGAGGATGGCAAGGACACTGGCAATCGCGTTGGTGGTCGTGGCGGCGGGCGCGTGCGGCGCGCAGGACGTCGGCGTCGTCGCGCCGGGAGCGGAGGTGAAGAAGCTGGCGGGCGGCTTCCAGTTCACCGAAGGTCCGGCGGCGGACGCCAGGGGCGACGTCTACTTCACAGACATCCCGGACAACCGCATCCTCAAGTGGTCGGTCGAGGCCGGACAGCTCAGCACGTTCCGCGAGAACTCGAACGGCGCCAACGGCCTGTACCTCGACAAAGCGGGCAACCTGCTGGTCTGCGAAGGCAAAGGCGACGCCGGGCGTCTGGTTTCGATCGCAGCCGACGGGACGCCGGCCGTGCTGGCCGACAAGTACGAGGGCAAGGCGTTCAACAGTCTCAACGACCTGTGGATCGACCCGAAGGGCGGCGTGTACTTCAGCGACCCGCGCTACGGCAACCGCGACAACCTGCCGCAGGACGGCGAGCATGTGTACTACCTGACGCCGGACCGCGCCAAGGTGATCCGCGTCATCAGTGACATGGTCCGGCCCAACGGCCTGATCGGAACGCCGGACGGCAAGACGCTCTACGTCACGGACCACGGCGCCGGCAAGACCTTCGCCTACGCCGTCAACGACGACGGCACGCTCGCGGACCAGAAGCTCTTCGCGTCCGAAGGCTCCGACGGCATGAGCATCGACAGCCGGGGCAACGTCTACCTGACCACGAATGTCGTCGCCGTCTACGACCGCGACGGCAAGAAGATCGCCGAGATCAAGGTCCCCGAGGGCCCGTCCAATGTCACGTTCGGCGGACCCGGCCGAAGGACGCTCTTCATCACGGCGCGCACGTCGCTCTACAGCATTGAGATGGCGGTACGAGGGGCCCGGACGCCCGTGACGCCGACACGACGGCCGCGACAGCGATAAACCAGCCTCCCTGCCGTGGATGTCCCTCAATCGGCGGGCGGCGGCTCGACCGTTTCTGCCACGACATCGTGACGCCGCGTTGATCGCGGCAGCGTTTGCGCCGCCAGCAGGAGCACCAGGCCCAGCCAACCGGCAAAGGCGAACCAAGCGACAATGGCCGCGAGGATCAGCGCCAGCCACACGGCGAGTTGGAGCGACGGTAGCGGCACGTCGCGACGTGCCGCATCCCGTCGCCAGCGCCGGACGACCCACAGGGACGCCGCGATCTCGCCGGAGCCGACGACCAGAAAGGCAAGGACACCCGCATAGACGATCCAGGGAACCGACGGCGGCGCCTCCCTGCGGACAGGCATGAGCGGTCGCCTCGTCAGCGCGAAGAGCGTCGCGGCCTCGCCGAGATAGGGCGCATCGGAGAAGCTCGAGAGCATTCGCGGCACAAGCAACGTCCCATCCGGCAGCGGCCAGGCGGCGAGCATGGCCTCGGCGCCGAGGGCATACGCGCGGTCGGTGTCACCCATCGCGCGGGTGGCGCCGGCGCCGAAGGCGCTGGCGGCGACTCCGAAGCCGGCAACCACCGGTCCGGCGTCCACGTCGTTCATCGTGAACCAGCCGACCTCGATCCCTTTGGGATACTCGCGAAAGCCGGCCAGCCAGCCCCCCCGCTGCCAGAACTGGCTCTCGTACTTGTCGTACCAGAGCAGGGCCGTCTGGGGCCAGATTTGCGGCGCCCAGATCAGCATGAACGACAGTCCAACGCCCCGGGCGCTGTCGAGGGCCTGGCCCGTTCTCGAACTGGCGACATAGCCGGGCAGTTCGGTGTGCATGTCCAGACGCGTGTCCTGGAAGCCTCTGATGGCGCGGGCGACAAACGCAGAATGGTCCGTGCCCAGAACGGCATCGGCGCGCCGGATCGCCGCGATGGCCGGGACGATATCGACCGGGTAACACTGGCCGGGATAGTCATCCAGAAGACCGTAAGGCGACGCATCCAGCTCGGCCGCGAGCGACTCGACCTGCGATCGCAGAAGGTCCTCGTACTTCGCGTCGCCCAACAGCTTCTGGTAGCTCGTCAGCGCGCTGATCAACAGCATTCGGTAGAACAGGTTCTCCGCCTCCAGGTACCTGTCGCCCCAGTGCTGGCGCACCCATCCGGCGTGGTTCGGGTCGGCCACGAGCGCCGTCGCCGCCGCGATCGCATCGCGGGCATAGTCCTTCGGCGCCGATGGGGCGAGCCTCGGATTCTCCTCGAACGCCTGTTGCAGACTCTCCGTCGCCCAAAGATAGAAGACCGAGCCGAACAGCGGCCACTCCGTGCCGGCGATGTCGCTAGTGGTGAGTCGGTAGGCTGCTCCCGACGCCACCCTGCGGCGGGCCCATTCCGCGTACCTGGGCGACAGCGCGCGGTGCCAGCGCCAGACGCGGCGTGGCACGGCGGTTCCGTCCAGACCCGAGTCGTGGAGGCTGCGAATCACGGTCCCGGCAGGCAGAACGAAGATAAAGAAGCACAGACCAACGATGACGATCGCGTTGGCATAGACACAGACCGAGAGGCTTTTCCGCATGCGGACCTCCACTTCCATCAGGCCGCGGCAAGCCTATCGGCACCTCACAAGCCTGTCAACGCGAATCCCCCTCACGCACCGGGGCATCGTCAGCGTCTGGATCCGACACCTCAGATGCCTGGAGGCAGCCTGGACCGTAGAAAAAATCCCGTCGACGAAGGCGCGATGCACCACAAGTCACCACCGTAGGATTCACATAACGTTCTTATTTACAATGCCTTACAAGAGACTCATTTCCGCAGATGCCAAGCCTGCGATTCACCATTGCATTCGGCGATGCAGAGAACCCTTTACTACCGCCTGTCGCTGTGGTAAAATAGGCAATATACAGTTCATGGGGATTCCCGTACGCGACGGTATCCCGGTGCAGGCGATGCCGTGTGGACGGCTTGATGTGCCTTCAGGGGGAACTGGATTTCTTCCCGGCCTTGTTTGCCGAATCTTTGGTAGGAGGTGAGCATACGATGAAAGTGGCACGCGTATTGGGTCTGATGGGTTGTCTTCTGTTGCTGGCCGGTGCGGCGAACGCCGGCACCACTACCATCAAGCACACCCTCGACTACACCGCCAACGGCGACTTCGAGGAGCCCTGGTTCCTGCCTCCGGACGAAATTGCGGATCATTCGCCCTACCACCGAGGCATGTTGGAAGACTGGGGTTGGACCCACCGGGTTCGAAACCTCCTGCCCTCCGACGCCCTGGGAATCCTCTCTGCCTACGTGACAATCAGCGCCTGGGACGTCGATGCCAATGACCCGGAGGGCCCCGAAATCGACATCGTCTATGCCAACTCGGTCAGAATCGGGACGCTGGAAGGCACCGATGGACGTGAGTGGAAGACCACGCGTTTAGACCTGCCACGCGAGGTTCTTGACGAGCTTTGGGCCGACAACGAAGTCTACATCTTCATCGACATCGACAGCGAGGAAGACTTGGTCGGTCACCGCGTGACGCTGGACGGCGCCACCTTGACGGTGGAGTACAACGTTTCCGGCGCGGGGACTCCGTCGCGTCTGGCAGTCCACCGATTCTGGGCACCTGCCCTATCGAGTCACTTCTACACCGCTGATGAGAAGGAAAAAGAGGACCTGATCGACAAGCACGCCAAGGAATGGACCTACCAGGGCGTTGCCTTTCACGCCCTTCCGGCGGGATTCGAGCCGAACAGCGCCCCGGTCTACCGCTTCTGGTCCAAGCCCCTGAACACGCACTTCTACACCATCAGCGAGCGGGAACGGGACAAGCTCGTCAACCGGTTTTCCTACACCTGGGCCTACGAGGGCGAAGTATTCTGGGCCTTTGCGGTCGGGAAACAGGTGCCCGGCACCATCCCGGTCTATCGCTTCTGGTCCGACGTCCTGCAGCGCCATTTCTACACGACGGACGAGGCGCAGAAGGACAAGATGATCCTCGAGAACTCGGACGTCTGGATCTACGAGTGCATCGCGTGGTACGCGTACGAATAGCCCGGCATCGAACGCCCTCTCCTGGCTCGTAGTCACGGAGCCAGGAAGCGTTCGAAGAAGTCGTAGATTTGGGCGTTGGATTCGATGGTCGGGTCGTGCGTGGGCCGGTTGGCCATCGCCACACGATCGGTGTAGCCCAGGAGTCGGTTGACCTCGACGGCGTGATTGAGCGCCTGCCAGCGTTTGGGCGGGTCCTCGGCGCCGCCTGACACCAGGAACGGACGCGGCGCCATCAACGCGTGCAACTCATGCAGGTCACGGCCCGTCTCCAGCATCTGCTTGTAGGGACCGGTGCGAGGATTCGCTTCGCTGATAACGCCCCTCTGTCGCTGCACCTTCGGGTCCCACCCGAGATACCACGGCTCCCAGTAATTGACGTTGGGCCGCGCCTCGTCGAAAACGATCCCGGGGTCCGACCACACCGCACAGGCGAATTTGTCGTAGAGACACGAGGCAAACATCGCCCACTTGCCGCCGTACGAATGGCCGACAATCCCGATCCGGTCGGGATCGACGTCGGGCCGATTCGCCAGCGCGGTGTGGCAGTTGGCCGCCACATAAGCCAGCGCCGAGAGCGGCTGGAGCGGAGGCCGCCCGGCAGGCACGTCCCAAAGCGGCTTGTATGGGGCATTGAGATTGGCGAACGCCGGAGTCCCGATCGACAGAACCACGAAACCCCGCCGGGCCAACTGGTATCCAAAATCGCGCAGCTCGTTGCCCAATCCGACGCCGGTCTCGGCGTCGTAGTAGACCACGAGCACGGCGGGAAACGGCCCTTTGCCCTTGGGGACGAGCAGATACCCTGCCACGGTCTGATCGCCGGGCGCGATCTCGACAGTGACCTTGTGCTGGATCAGATCACCTCGCTGCATCTCGTCCAGGTATTGGACCTTCGGATTCTCGATCAGCGGGGGCCAGGAACCGGTCAGCTCTCGCCACGCCGCGAGAATCTCTTCTCGCCTCCGCCGCCAATCCTCAACGGTGCGGACGCGCGAGCCGTCGTTGAACTCCAAAGGAGATCGATACGCGCCGAAATCGCCCGCAAGAGCGGCCGGCGGCGAGAAGAACGGGCGGAGGGTCTCCGGGACATCTCCATCGGCAGACAGAAGCGCGCCGCTGCCACCCGATGCAACGGACAGCAGGCCAAGCAGACACAGCAGCAAGGACATGGCCGGTCCTCCAGACCAGAAAGAAGAAGGCCCGACGGCTGGACCACTGTCCGGCACATCGGGCCTTGGATGTCAATCAAGCCATCGTCGCGTCAGACCAACGGGTCGCATCCCGTGGCAACCGCATGATACAGAGGTTTGCCGGCCATCAGATCCGCCTGGCTGGGGACAAGGCTCTGCTTCGACTCGTTCATCAGCCAGTCCCAGGTGACCTCCTGGCCCGTGAAGGCGGCGATGCGCGCCCCGATCGCGGTCAGCGTGCTCTCGGCAATCCGCTGGCCCTCGTTGAGCACGTTGCCGCTGCGGATGCTCTGGATCAGGTCGATGTGCTCGCGCAGCATGCCGTCGACGTTCTCGCCCTGATAGGTCCAGGCGTTCTGGCCGGTGATGTTGTGGTTGCAGTCGCTGGTGCCCTTGGTGCCGACGATCTTCTCGCCGTTGCGGCCGGTGCCGGGGCTGTGGCCGCTGAAGCTCAGACAACGGGCGCCGTTGGGATACTCGAACTCGGCGTAGATGTGGTCCCAGATGTCGCCGTTGAACTTCTGCCAGTTGTCCTCGCTACCGGTGAACTTGCGGCAGACTTCTTTGGCGGTGCGGACCTGGTCCTGGTTGGCGTCGCGCCACTGGCGCCCGCCGACCGCCATAAACTTGGCGGGCGGGCCGTTGAAACACCAGTTCAGCACGTCGATGTTGTGGATGTGCTGCTCGCAGATCTGGTCGCCCGAGAGCCAGGTGAAGTGATACCAGTTCTCGCATTGCCAGTCGAGTTCGCTCATGCCGTCACTGGCGCCGCGGAACCAGATGCCTCCGCCATACCAGTAGCACTGGCCGCCGACCAGCTCGCCGATCGCGCCATCGTGGATGCGCTTCATCAATTCCATGCGGCTGAATTCGTGGCGGCGCTGCGTGCCGCAGACGATCGCCAGTCCCTTCTCTTTGGCCAGCTTCGAGGCGGCCATGACCTCCTTGCAGCCGGCCACGTCGGTCGCGACGGGTTTTTCCGTGAAGATGTGCTTGCCCGCCTTGATCGCGGCCATCATCTGCCTTCCGCGAAAGGCCGGAGCGGTCGCCATCAGCAGCAGGTCCGCCTCACACTTGGCCAGCTTCTCGTAGCAGTCATAACCCCAGAACATGTGATCGTCGTCGATCTTGATGCGCCCCTGATACTGCTCTTTCCTCATGAAGTTGTCGCGGGTCCCTCGCACCTTTCTCTCGAACAAGTCGGCCATCGCGATCACCTCGATGCCGGGGTCGGCCTGGAGGCACTGCTCCAGGGCGCCGTTGCCCCGCCCGCCGCAGCCCAGCAGGCCGACCTTGATCTTGCCGGTGCCCTGGGCATAGGCCATTCGGCCGATTGAGGCGGCCGTCGCCACCACGCCGGCCGTCGCGACGTTCTTCCTCAGTGTGCTCTTATCGTTGTCTGACGATGCCATATCCGCTATCTCCTTCGTTCGATCTCTTAGCGTTCTCGTCTCACACGGATCAGCCGCGATTCCGGCGTCCCTGCTGCGTCCAGCCGGCCAACTCATATTGGCCGGGGATCGCCACGGCAGGCACCGGCTTGGAATCGCTGAGCTTCAGATCGGCCGGAGGGAGCAGATCCAGCGTGCACCGGCTCGTGAACCACGACGTCTTGAACTGTTGGCGGCTGTACGCCGACTCGCGACCCATGATCGCGCAGAGCGTGCTGTTGGCGATGCGCTTGCCCTCGTTGAGCGGCTTGCCGTCGCGGATGCTCTTGATCAGATCGGTGTGCTCCTGGACATAGGCGTCGCTGCGCGGCCCTCGGTAGCGCCAGCGATTCTCGCCCTCGATCCGGCCGCTGCAATCCGTCCAGCCCTTGGTGCCGACGACGCGCTCGCTGACGTTGCCGGCCGTCCCTTCGATCTGGCGGCACGTGCTGATCGTCCGCACATCGTTCGGATAGGTGAATTCGACCCCGAAGTGGTCGAAGATGTGGCCATACTCGGCGCCCGTGCGGAACTGCCGGCCGCCGATGCCGTGCACCGTCTCGGGAAGCACGTCGCCGAAGGCCCAGTTGACCACGTCGATGTTATGGACGTGCTGCTCGCAGATGTGATCGCCCGACAGCCACGTGAAGTAGAGCCAGTTGCGAATCTGCCATTCGACGTCGCTCTCGCCCGCCTCGCGGTTGTGACACCAGAGCCCGCCCATATTCCAATAGCACTGGGCCGAGACGATCTCGCCGATGGCGCCGTCGAGCACGCGTTTCATCGTCTCGACGTACTCGTTCTGGTGACGCCGCTGCGTACCGGCGACGATGCCGAGACCCTTCTGCTCGGCCAGCTCGGAGGCCTCGATCACCATCTTGACGCCCGCGGGGCAAACCGCCACGGGTTTCTCCATGAACACGTGTTTGCCCTGTCGAATGGCCTCGGCCAACTGGACAGGCCGGAAGCCCGGAGGCGTTGCCAGGATCACTAAGTTGACGTCGTCCAGCGCCATCACCTTCTTGTAGGCGTCCAGGCCGACGAAGCAACGATCATCGGGCACTTTGAAGTCACCCTTGAGCTTCTCGATCCGGTCGGCGAAGGTGTCCGCCAGCGCGACGATTTGCACGCCGGCGGAGGACTCGACGCAGTTATGCGCGGCGCCGGAGCCTCGTCCGCCACAGCCGACCACGCCGACCCGTATCGTGTCACTGCCCTGGGCGTACGCGAGAGGCCCGGGCGCTCCCGTCAGGACCAGAGTTCCAGCCGCGACGGCTGAACTCTTCAGGAGTTCTCGTCGTGTCAACTTCTGCTTGTGCGTCATGCTCGGTTCTCCAAACTCGATGTTAATGTTCGGTTTGCAGGTTCAGGACCAACCGTACTCTCCGTAAGACGTGTTTCAAAGGCTGATTATTGGCAGTTAATCACGTTCAGGCCGGTATCGCAAGCAAGTTTTGGGTCACAGCGGCCCATTTGCCCCAGGCCCGCCCGCCCCGCAGGCGGAGCAGAGGTCGCCATCTCGTCAAAACAGCCGCTCGCTGCTTGAATCGGGGGCTCCAGGCCGATAGGATATGCGGTTCGTCCTACGGAATGGGGGCGAGAGCAGGTTCTGGTCTGCTGCGTGCCGCACCGTACGGACCCACTGGATTGGCGATTGATGGCCATCGTTACCCTACAAGACATCCACAAAGCCTTTGGCTCGGAGGTCGTGCTCGACCAACTGACCGTGGCGTTTCACCCGGGCGAGAAGGTCGGCATGGTCGGCCCGAACGGCTCGGGCAAGAGCACCATTCTCAAGCTCATCACAGGGGCCATCCAGCCCGACATGGGGCGCGTCATCAAGCAGAAGGGCCTTCGCATCGGCTACCTGCCTCAGGAAGCCACCTTCAGCGGCCGGCGGACTGTGATGGAGGAGATGCACGCCGGCGTCGACCACCTGCTGAAGCTCCAGACCAGCATCCATACCGTTTCCCAGGAGATGGAAAGCCTGACGGGGTCGGCCCTCCAGGCCAAGATGGCCCAGTACGACCGCCTGTGCCGCGATTTCGAGCTGGCCGGAGGCTACGAATACGAGATTCGCATCAACGCGACCCTGGCGGCGATGGGATTCGAGCCTGCACTGCACCACTCCAAGACCACGGCGATGAGCGGCGGGCAGCTCTCGCGGCTGGGCCTCGCCCAAGTCCTCATGCTCGAAACCGACCTGCTGCTGCTCGATGAGCCGACCAACCACCTCGACCTCCAGGCCACCGAGTGGCTGGAGCGATTCCTGGCGACCTATCGCGGGGCGGCGATCCTCATCAGCCACGACCGCTATCTGCTCGACAAGGTCGTCTGCAAGATCGTCGAGGTGGAGAACCGCAAGGCCGAGGTCTGGAACGGCAGCTATGGAACCTATACGCAGACCAAGGAGACGGTGCGCCTTCAGCAGGAGCGGGAGCATACCAAGCGCGTCGAGATGGTCGAAAAGACGCTCGACTTCATCGCCCGCAACAAGGACCAGGAAGGCATGCGCGGCACCGCCCGAGGCCGCAAGACCCGCCTGAAGCGTCTGCTCAAGGAAAACCCCGATTTCCTGGACAAGCCGACGGACCAGAAGACGATCAGCTTCTCATTCCGCAAGACCAGCCGCACCAGCGACATCGTCCTGCGATGCGAGGGCTTGCGCAAGTCGTTCGGCGATCTGACACTGTTCGAGGACTTGACCTTCGACATCCTTCGCGGCGAGCGGCTGGGCATCACCGGTCCCAACGGCACCGGCAAGAGCACCCTCGTGAAGCTGGCCCTCGGTCAGATCGAGCCGTCGGCCGGCACGATTCGCGTGGGCGCCAGCCTTCGGGTCGGCTACCTCGATCAGCATGGGGACATTCTCGACTCGGCCAACTCCGTGCTGGACGAGGCGCGAAGCGTCCGGCCGGACCTTACGGCCGAGCAGGTCCGCAGCCGCCTGGGCGCCTTCCTCTTCTCGGGCGACGACGTGTTCAAGCAGTGCGGCGACCTCAGCGGAGGACAGCGCAATCGCCTGATGCTCTGCAAGCTCGTGCTGACCGAGCCGGACGTGCTCGTCATGGACGAGCCCACCAACCACCTCGACATCGCCAGCCGTGAAATGCTGGAGACCGCCCTCGACGATTACACCGGGACGATCATCGCGGTCAGCCACGACCGCTACTTCCTCGACCGCGTCGTCGACAGGCTCCTGGTCGTCGGAACGGACACACTGGGCAATCGTTGCCTGGGTCAGACCGAATTCGTCGTCGGCGAGCCCGCCTACTCGGTCTATGCCTCCCTGGTCCGCCAACGCAACGAAGCTGAGCAACAGACCAAACGATCCGCCAAGGACGCGCCGCGCAAAAGCCGTGCCTCCGGCAGCGCCAACAGCGAGAAGCCCCGCACTACGACACCCGAGGAGCTCAAGCGATTCAACAAGTACTCCGCCGAGCAGATCGAGGAGATGATTCTCGAACTGGAGCATGAGATCGAAGAGATGAAAGAGCGGTTCGGCGACGCGGACATCTACAAGAACCCCGATCACATCGGGCAGCTTCAGCGCGACTACGACGCCAAGACCGCCGAGCTCGATCTGCTCTACCGCGCCTACGACCGCCGCATCGGGTAAACCACAACCGGGCGTTCGCGCGGGGCCCAGTGCTTCCCTCACTAACGAAAAAGGCCGGCAATCACAAGTGACTGCCGGCCGGCCATACAGCGGATTAGAATCACTGCCACAGGGACTCTCAGTGCGCACCGAGGCCTCTACAAATAGTTGTCAATACATGCCTTATGCTTACAGGCCGGAGAATTCGGGCGTGGGGTGATCCTGGGGGGGTGGTTGGCAGAGCCGCAGACAGAACCGCTCGGCCCACAAGTTTTCATCCTGTTCCCGGCATGTTGCCGATACACATCCGTAAGACAGCGTTGCTCGGGCCCCTGGAGTCAGGGGAAAAAGACCGTGATGCCGCAAGACGCCCCGGGGGCCCCCGACTACGCGAGGAGCCCCCTGGGCTCACGGAGTGTAATTCGCCAGCGAGAATAAAAGACGCCCAGGGGCCCTGTTGTTAGGTGGGAGAACCCCTGGGGTCAGGGAGAAAAAGATCAAAATGAGGAAAAGCACCCGAGGGCCGAGGTCAGGAAAGAGGAATCACAGACTGTCAGGACCGCCCTTGCTCGATGGAGCGCACGATAGCGCTGCCGAGAGCCGTCCTCAGATCTTCTGACTCAAAGCCTTGCCTGGGCTCGTTGCATCCGCGGCGCCATCCGGGAGGAACCCGCCGACCCGAATGGTCCGTCCAACCTTCAAGGGTCGCACCAGACTGACCTGCGACACGCGCGTCACCTTTGCCACAAGAAACCGCCAGAGCAATGTGAAAGCAAACGGCAGCAGGACGACCTGCTTGTGGAGACGCTGCGGGTGCACGATGAGGCGGTAGAGCCACTCGGTCCCTGTCCTTTGAAAGACACGAGGGGCGCGTCTCGCGGTACCGCCCAGCACGTCAAAGGAGCCCCCGACACCCATGCAGAAGTGCGCATCGATCCGGTCTCGGTTCCGGGCAAGCCACCTCTCCTGATGGGGCGATCCCATGGCCACGAAGACCATGTCCGCATGCGAGTCATTGATCTTCCGGACCACGGCCTCACTGTCACGGAAGTATCCATCGTTCCGGCCAACAACCTGTAGCCTCGGATACTGCTCGCGGAGCTTCTCGTACGCCTTCTCGTTCGAGTGCGGTCTTGCTCCCAACAGGAAGATCTTCAGCCCCTTCGCCTCCGCGTGGGTCACAAGATCAAAGAACAACTGAATTCCGGTGATCCTGTGGATCGCCCGTCCATACAGAAGGCGGACGGCGGCGGCCATGCCGATCCCGTCGCAAACACAGAACTCAGCGGAGTTGATCATGGCCGAGAGCTGCCTGTCCTTCCAGGCCGTATAGACCTTTATGGGGTTGATCGCCACGCACGAGGTCCGGCGTCGTTGCAGCACGCTCTGGATGATGGAGCGGCTCGCGTGCTCGTACGAGTCAAAGACGGTGACCGGTACCTCCATGATCTCAATGCGTTCGGGGGCAGTTGCAATCATCCTTCCGTACTCCTGTGTCGTTGATGGGCGGGTGTTGAGTAGCATAGCCTGAAAGAGAAAACCAGGGGGTAACACCCCCGGGTCGCGAAGAGGTGGACCGTGTTATGACAGAGATGAGTACGCAGCGTCCCGGCGTCCGCGGCCTTTCTTCAGGCGCACAAAGGGCAGCGGCCCCCTTTCGAGGGTCTGGTGACAGGGACAACCTTCGAGAGATTCGGTCCCTGCCACCCGCTGGAATTGACCTCAGCGCAGCCTGGCGCGCCGTCGGGCATCTCTGATCCGGAACCCTGCCATGATGAACGCGATCAGCAGATACGGAACGAAGTACGCCATGGGATCCGCGTTGTTTCCATAGGACAGCGAACACCCCCCACCAGCTGATCCGGCGGCGATTTCGTCCATCGCCGATGCGGAGATGAGGTAGTAGGGAGTGAAATGGGTCGTTTTGAAGCGCATCGCCGCTACGGTCGGACTCAGGGCCACATGTTCGATGTCCGTGATGCCCTCCTGGCTCAGGCTCCCTGTCCTGGAATCGTACCACCAGGGCGTCGGCTGTTCGTCACCGAACTCGGCCACGGCATAAGGAATCGTGATCGTCACCGGCTGACTGAATTGCAGGCCGCTCGGTCCGAACTCGTACGAGAGAACACCCGACGAGGGCACGGCGGGGGCATTCTGTATTCTCGTGACGGTGATCGTCACATCCTGGGAGGCAGCCGCCGGAGGAATCACCACCGATACATCGTCGACATTCGAGGGTGCCGCCGCACCCACTGTCCCGCCCGTCGATGCAGTTACTGCCTGCGAAGCGAGAACCTCGGGATCCCACGACGTCGTTCCGGCCTGATAGACCTCGGCGTTGCCGTCTCGATCGTCCGTCCAGACGACATACGGGAACCCCTGGGAATCGACGCCGATCGCCGGCGCGCTCTGCCCGGAACCGATCCCGCCATCCCCCACCAGCACGTTCGTGTCGTCGGCTTCCTTGACCTCGACGAGGTACAGGTCGGTGTCCTGGCTGTTCTCCGTTACATTTCTCCAGTCCTGCCAGCACACGAAGACCTTCAGTCCGCTGCCGACACGGCCGGCCACTGCCACGGTCGGAGCAAGTTGATCCGCTCCTGACGTATCGTCTGCGAGATCGACTCCCACCAGAGGACTGGCCGGCATGCCTTCGGTTGCGGCGTAGCGAACGTCGCTGCCTCCGGCCGCCTCATGGACCCACACAAGATGCAGCCAGGCCCCCGCCGTCTCCGTGGCCAGCGCTGGAGCGTACTGATTGCCAGTGCCCGTTACGAGGGCGACCTCAGTCCAGGAACCGTTGTTGGACACGGCGCCGTAGATATCGCCCGATCCGCTGCGCGTATCGGTCCAGACGAGATACACCTTGCCGGAAGCATCCACGGCAATATCCGGATCGCTCTGATTCGATGTGTTGGAGGTCACTCGAGCGGCAGTCTGCGAGACGAAGCCGTCGCTCGAACTGGTTACGTAGATGTCCGAATTGCCGTCGGCATCATCCTCCCAGGCGACATGGCAGCCGGAGGCGTTGTCGACCGCGATCGCCGGCGCGGTCTGATCGTCGTCGGAATCGGTGATGCGGGTCTCTGCGGACCAGGCGGCCCCGTTCGATGACGTCCTGAGGCAGATGTCCCAATTGCCTCGCCTGTTGTCCTGCCAGACTACATAGAGCTTGTCATCCGCACCGATGGCAATATCCGGATTGGCCTGATCTGCGGCATCCGAGGTCAGACGGGTCGGCTCGGCAAAGCGGTCGTCCTGCCGCCCCCATCTGCTTACGTAGATGTCCCGCTGCCCGGCGGGGCCCGCATGCCAGACCACCCAGAGATTGCCGTCGCTGTCCGACGCCGTCGCCGGATGTCCCTTATCCAGGCCCTCCGGTCCCCAACTGACCCGCCGGTTGCCACCAAAGGCCCACATTTCGGTCTTGAACGAATACACGTATTCACTCATGGCATTGCCATTCAGGTCGGCGGCATTGACTCGCACCGTAATCGTTTCGCCAAAGGCGAATTCCGCTTCCGACTGATAGTTGTACGTGTAAGACGTGTTGCTGCCGGTGCGGCGGCAAATGGCCGCGTCACTTTCGTAGTGAGGCCCGCCGCCGGAATACACCGTCGCGCCGTCGATAGAGATGGTGACCGTGTCGGCATCCACACCCTCCCCCTCGTCGGAGACGCGCACGGCTACCAACGAGTTGCGGGGGACTTGCACGGCGTCAGCCTGAGGAGACGAGGCAACGGCCACCGGCGGCGCATCGTCGACGATGGCTCGCGTAAAGACAGCCGTGACGGACTTGTTGCTGTTCATTGTGATGGAAGCCCGGTTCGTGCTGCCGGAAAGGTCGCCCGACCAGCTCGTGAACTCATACCCGTCCGCCGCAATCGCCTCCACCGTCACCGTCGCACCGGCGGTGTAGCTGCTCTGGTTCGGCGTCTTCGTGACCGTGCCATGCGTCCCGCCGACGCTCAGCGTATACGTGGTCGGGGCCACCTCGGCGAAGTTGGCCGTGATCGACTTGTTTGCATTCATCGTAACGATGGTCGGGTTCGTGCTGCCGGAAAGGTCCCCCGACCAGCTCGTGAACTCATACCCGTCCGCCGCAATCGCCTCCACCGTCACCGTCGCACCGGCGGTGTAGCTGCTCTGGTTCGGCGTCTTCGTGACCGTGCCATGCGTCCCGCCGACGCTCAGCGTATACGTGGTCGGGGCCACCTCGGCGAAGTTGGCCGTGATCGACTTGTTTGCATTCATCGTAACGATGGTCGGGTTCGTGCTGCCGGAAAGGTCCCCCGACCAGCTCGTGAACTCATACCCGTCCGCCGCAATCGCCTCCACCGTCACCGTCGCACCGGCGGTGTAGCTGCTCTGGTTCGGCGTCTTCGTGACCGTGCCATGCGTCCCGCCGACGCTCAGCGTATACGTGGTCGGGGCCACCTCGGCGAAGTTGGCCGTGATCGACTTGTTTGCATTCATCGTAACGATGGTCGGGTTCGTGCTGCCGGAAAGGTCCCCCGACCAGCTCGTGAACTCATACCCGTCCGCCGCAATCGCCTCCACCGTCACCGTCGCACCGGCGGTGTAGCTGCTCTGGTTCGGCGTCTTCGTGACCGTGCCATGCGTCCCGCCGACGCTCAGCGTATACGTGGTCCCGGCGGAAGCGTATTCGAACGCACCGATGTCGGGGGCCGCACCCACGTAAACGGGATTACTTTCGTAGTCGGACGCAATACCGACGTCGACGCCGGCATCGATGGCACTGGACGTGCTCTGAAGGCGATAATCCCGGCCGGCGATGTCCACCCATCTCGGGTCTTCAAAGCGGCTGTTCTGTCCCAGGTTGAACGGCGACCGTCCCTCCTGCCACCAGATGTTGTTTCGGAAGGTGCTCTGCGTGCTTTCGGCGGTCCCCCCCACATACACGACAAAGGTGCTCGCCGCAGAGTGCGTGGAGACTACGATGTTGTTGGCAAAATCGACATTCGAGGTGCCGGAATAGAAGTCAATGATCGAGGCATCATCGGAATGCACGATCAGATTGTTGTGGATCGAAACATTCTCGGACGGACGGCCTTCGCCACTGGAGTCTCCCACGGTCAGAGAGTGGTACCCTGCGTTTTCGAGGATGGAACTGGTTATCCTGACGCCGCGAGAATCGCCAACGACGACTCCCATTCTCCGGTCGTTATGAAAATAGCATTTGTCGATCCAGATATTGCTCGGATTCCACGAGATCATCAGGCCGTTGCCGTTGTTGTACGACTCGCATCCTCGAATCGTGATCCGGTCGCCCGAGGTGATGTCGAAGGCCTCTTCTGCACAATTGTAACCGGTGTTGTTGAGCAGGAGATGATTCGAGCCGATGTGGTTGTCTTCCCCGTCTCGGTGCAGGGTAATTCCATCGTTTGTCACAATGTCGTGAATGACATTGTTCCGTATGATGCCGTTGGTGATTTTGGGTGGCGGGCTTCCCATGATGGCGATCCCCGCGTTGCCGATATTCGAGATCGCGCAGTCCTCAATCACATAGGTGTCTACGCTCAGGAGCATGATTCCGTTGCCCGGGCTCACATCACTGATGTCCAGGCGGGAGAAAGTCAGATGAGAGACGGGGTCCGTATAGACCGAGATCCCGTGCTCTACATTCCTTATGCCCAGATCCTCGACGGTCACATAATGGACATCCGGCTCCCAAAACAAAATCCCGGCGTACAGATCGTTGGCACTGCCGTCGATAACCGGTTTGGCCCCGGCTCCGTAGGCCCCGATGACCATCGGATTGGAATCCGTCCCGCCAGCGCCCTCGGCCACACTCAACGTGGCATCCGTAAACGTCTGCCCTCTCCTGAACAGCACGTCATCGCCTCGTTGGAGGGCCCCCCAAGCGCTGTTGACGCGTCCAATCGTTCTCCAGGCCGTCTCCGGACTTCGCCCGTCGTTGCCGTCGTTGCCGCCTTGGGCATCCACGTAATACGTCGCTCCGCTTGCATTCCATACACCGGCCAGCAACCACATGAGCGCGGCCAGCGTGCACCGTTTCGCGTAGCGCGTTGCGCAAAATGCTATCATGGCTTCCTACCCCCTAAAATGAACACACCAGTCGAGAACGGGCTGCTTTCAGCATTCCCCTCCGCGGTGGTCAGCCCCCCAATTCAAACAGGCGGCCACATCTTACCACATTCATCGACCGGCGTATGGCACTCCTATAGACTTTAGCAATTGCCGACGTCCGGCCCAAACACCCAACTGCCATGCTCCATTGCCGCAGAGAACAGAATGGAGGATTTCGGAATTCGAGATACCGCAGGTCTGTATCGGCCATGAAGTTCTATCGGAACTTGCGGGGCCATCGGGCTGGCCAAACGGAGAATTCGTTCAGATTTCTGCACGCATGTCAGGGGCAACAGACTCGAGCGACCCAGGCGAAAGGCCCATCTCTTGGAGGGTGTTTCCGCTGCCCTCTGTCGGATCGCTTCGTCCACCGCTTCGGACGAACTCAACGAATCAACGATCTGTTGGAGCGATCCGCAACCACCTGCAGAGAATGTGCAACCTCATACGGGTGATAGGTGTGCTGGATCTCCCTTTGCAGGGCAGGGCTTTCATCATCGTTTTGCGCCCTTGGGCGGCGATGGAACAAGTACGCCGTCAATGCGTGAAAGGCCCACGCCTGAGACCAGCGCATGTAAGAGATCCGGTTGGTAAGGAATCTGCCCTTGCGATAGTGGAAACACCCGTTCCCCCCGTACATGTGGCGCAGCATCCAACCAAGAACCTTGTCCGTCAGATCCTGATACTTCGGACCTTCACGTGAGAAGAAGCCAATCGCCTGGGTGGGCGCGTGAATGTCGATCGGATACACCTTGTCGTGATAGTATTTCGGTGTCCCATCCGCGAGGAAGAAACTCGTGGCGTAGTATTCGACCCCTTTGCGGTACGCCTGCAGATACCGCGATGCCCATCCCGCCTCCAGCATATATCGAATCGCCTGGAGGTTGAAACCGGTATGGAAAGAGTCGATCCATTTCTGGACGCGCGTGTCTGCATAGAACCAGGATCCATCATCGCGCTGATGCCTCATGGAATAGTCCAGGCTGGCGGCCGCCGCAGGCACCAACCGGTCATCCTCACAATGCGGGGCCAGACGCGCGAGAACCGAAGCCCCGAGAAGGTTGGCGTTATGCACGGTTTCTGTATCCACGGGTGTGTAGCTGAAGCAGAATGTGGCGTCCCTTGCCGTTCTCTGGAGGTCCCCAAGGATGAACTCCTTGGTGGACACGGCCAGTGCGAGGGCCCTCTCTCTGCCGGTAAACGCAAAGCAATCCAAGAGGGCATGTGCAATGAAAGAGGTGTTGACGAGGGTCGGGGTCTTCCGAGGTCGAAAGCACGTCCGCGACTGCCAATCGAAGTTGTAGCCCCAGCAGGCCCCCGAGTACCCCGCACTCTGCAGCCCCGTCAACAGATCGAGGAGATAGTCGATCCGTTCCAGGTAACGGGGTCCCTTCGTCATGGCATAGAGCCTCGAATACCCCCACAGAAACAACCCGATGGCTTTGGGATTGTGCCCCCTCTGAATCCCAAGAAGCGGGCGGACATTGAGGGGGGACCGCCGTATCAACTGCGTCAGCCCCATGCGCACGCATCTGCTCTCCTTGCCCAGACGCCGGAGCAGAGGGCTGTTCAGCGCGTCATACGGGTCGTACCCGGCATAATCCATTCGCTCCACATGGGAAAGGAGGTCATGTAGATAAGGCCTGATATCAATCACGGGTAAGAACCTCACAGAAAGACAGCTTCTCGTCGGCGAATGGATTCAACGACAGCGAAGCATGCTCTCGTCACAGCGACGATCTCCCGGGGAGTAATCAGGGGCATGCCGCCGTCCTTGATGCTCTGCAGGAATTGCCGCAGCATGGATTTCTGGCCCTTGTTCTGACTGAACGAGCGCTGGTGCAACGGGCTTCCCCCCCCGTGAATCCGCAGTCTCTTGAAATCCTGGATCACACCGGTCAAGCCGCCGGAGTAGACTTCGATGTATTCCTTGGCAAACTGGGGTGATCCGTTGGCGAAATAGCAGATGGTCCCGATCGAGCCGTTGTCGAAGGAGAGATTGATGGTTATCGTGTCGTTGAGACCGTGAGGGTCCGGCATCGCAGTCGCATGCACGCTGCGCGGCAGTGAACTGGCCATCCACACAAGGAAATCCACATAGTGGCAGATCTCTCCGATGATCCTGCCTCCACCAATCTCCTGGTCCTGTATCCACGTGTTTGCGGGAATGGCCCCCGCGTTGATCCGGTAGATCATGGACACGGGACCATCACCGATGCGCTTCTTCAGTTCGACGGCGTGTGGCGCGAAGCGCCGATTGTATCCCACCATCAGACGCAGTTGCGGTCGCTGCTGCCACAACTTCTCGATCGCAGCCAGTTGCTCGGGGCTCAAGCACAGCGGCTTCTCGACAAACACATGCTTGCCGGCTTGCATGGCCCGCATGACGTATTCCGCATGGCTGTTATGCCTCGTGGCAATGAATACCGTGTTCACCTCCGGATTCGCAAGGACATCCGCCGCGTCGCCGCTGCAAAACTCGAAACCAAACCGTTCGGCCACTCGCTTGGAGGTTGGCCCCTTTCCGCTGAGAACCCCCACGCACACAACGTCCGGATCCCTCTTCGGGATATGGGGCAACAGATTGCTCTGGGCGTAATTGCCGGCGCCGATGAAACCGATCCCCACCCTGCCGATCGGAATGGATCTGCGAACGGCAATCGCCTGGTGTTTCAAAGGGGTCTGGACATCGTATCGAAGCATCACCCCGAGGAAGGGCTCCGACCGGTTCACAATCATGTCATACGCGTCGGGCGCCTCCTCCAGATCGAACTCATGGGTCGTGAGGTAGGCCAAATCAATCCGCCCGCTGTGAACGAGTTCCTGAAATGTCCCCATGTTGCGGTTCTCGGTCCATCGGACATACGCGGCCGGATAATCGCGTCCCTTTTCTTCGTAGTCCGGATCGTAACGCCCCGGCCCATAGGAACAGGACATCAGGAGCTCGAGCTCTTTCCGGTACCAATGGGGATCGCGGTCAAAACCCGTCGGCACCTCTCCGACCACGACGATCCGGCCGCGTTTGCGTGCGATCCGAGCGGCAAAGTTGATCGGATCGAGACTGCGTGTCGACGCCGTGATGATGGCGGCATCCACGCCAAGGCCGGCGGTGGCCGCCTCAACCTGCCATGAAACTTCCGGGGCCGATCGCAACCACGCATGATCGGCACAGTGGGCCCGTGCGGTCTCCACGGCAAATTCATCGATATCAACCCCGAATGCCTTGACGCCGCTGACGCGCAGCATCAGACACGTAAGCTGCCCGAGAAGCCCCAGCCCGATGACGGCGCAGCTCTCGCCAAGCCGGAGATCGGCCTGACGAATGCCCTGCAGAGCAATGGCTCCCAAGGTGTTGTAGCTGGCCGCTTTCAGGTCAGCGTCCGACGGCAACCGCACGCAAAGCTTCTCCGGCACACAAATGACCTCCGCGTGACTGGCATATCCGGCGCCGGCGCACGCGACTCTGTCCCCGATGTGAAAGCCGACGACTCTCTCGCCCACGTCGATCACTTCGCCTGCAGAGCTGTATCCCATGGGGGAATAGCAATCGAGCTTCCTCATGACGACGCGATAGGTCTGTACGGGCCCCTGCTTCTTGAGAACATCGATGGCCTGCCTGACCTGTTGCGGACGCTCTTTCGCTTTTCCGACCAGGCTCTTGCGCGCGGCCTTCACCGTGGAACCTTCGGTCCCCACGCTGATCAGCGAGTAGTGATTGCGCACCAGGAGGCTTCCTGGATCGACCTGGGGCAACGGAACATCCTGAACTGTCAGTTCTCCAGATTTGAGCTTCTGCGTGACTTGTTTCATGGCACCATCTTTCACTCACGCAACCGGCATGGGGACGGAACGCCGCACGCTGCCATTCGTAGCTCTGGAGTAGAAGTCGGTGAGCTTGGCAAATATGATTTCCTGCTTGTATTGGCGCACCTCCGTCAGGCTATTGGCGCCCAGCCTGTCGCGCAGCGCAGAATCGCCCATCACCTTCTTCACGCCTGTCAGGAAACCCGCGACGTCGCCCGGACGGTAGAGATATCCGTTGTAGCCCGGTCGAACGATGTCGGGAATGCCGGCGATCCTGGTGGCCAGGATCGGCAAACCGTAAGACATTGCTTCCAGTATGGCCATCGGCATTCCCTCTGCATGCGACGGAAGAAGAAACACGTCGGCCGACAGAAACAACCTCTCTTTGGCTTCGCCGTGCACCCAGCCCTTGAACTCCAGGTACTCTTCCAGCTTCTCGGTCCGTATCGCGTCGAGCAACCATCGTTCCATAGCACCTTTACCGGCCACGATGATCCTGGCACGATTGCGCCCCTCGTTCTTCAGCAATCGCGCCAATTCCACGATATCCTCAATTCCCTTTGAGGATCGGAGGTATCCCACGAACAGCAGCGTCAGTCGGCCGTCGGACAAATGACCGCGCTCTCTCTGCGACGACCGTATCGCCACGGCGGCCGGATTGGCCAACGTATCCACGCGAACGCCGGGAAATGCACTTGTCAACTTGTGCTGCCAATCCCTGCACAACACCAGTACGAGGTCGCATTTTCGCAGAACGTATCCCACCCAGCGGTTCACGAAGAAACTCCGGCTCAGGAAGAAGCCCTCGAAGTTGCTCGCGTGGATGTGCAGAATGGTCTTCTTCCTGAGGATTCGACACAGGAAAACGCAGATCGACTTCCTCGCGAAGCTGTACTTGTGCGACGTGTGGATGTGCACCAGCACGACCTTCTCGAAAAGACAGTACCACAGGATCTGGCAAACCGCGCGGGCAAATATCAGAGGCTCACACCACCAGCCTCTCTCTTCGTAAAAGCTGCTCTTGATGGCCTTGAAGCGGAAATTGCTCGGGACGTGCTCATGCGCGTTCAGGTAGGCCTGAACCACGGACGCAATTCCGCCTCTGGAGGTGGGATCCACCCCGACACACAGAACGAGCCCAACGTCCTTTTGTTCGCCGGCCGAATTCATGTCCCCATGCCCCCGCCCGCTTCATCTCGCATGCCGCAGGCTCTCCATTCCGTCGGTGCCGCGCCGACCTCGCCATTTGACCATTCGCGTCGAGAGGCAAGATGTCTGTGGATCGGAGACATCGAGATGGCGAACAGATAGAAATACACATAGCTGAGGTGACCACCCGCGGGAAACGAGGACGAATAGGTGAAGTAGCTCACCAGCATGACCAGGAAAGCGATTTCCGCCGCGAATCGCATCGCCTCCCAGTATCCATCAACCCGTCGCGAAAACGAATTCTGAAGGCACTGAAAGAGGCGAAACTGCAGGAGGACATAGAGCAATGCCCCTGGCCAGCCGATGCAGATCACGTCTCGCGCCCAGCCGGCGATACCGTAGGTAATCATGAGCTTCTCATAACGTTCCTCGGCTCCGATCCTCGCGGCTCGGGGGCCCCAACCGAAAAGCACCGTCTCTGCGTCTTCGCTCCACAGCGTAGCGAAAACGCGTCGACTCGTCGCCGTCCTGCCCATGGTCCGCCCCGCCTGGTCTTGTGCGGTGGTATACCGAACCGCCGCATGCAGCGCGTAGGTGATCCGCTCGAACGGGCGACTCCAAGTCGCATCGGTTATTCCATGACTCCTCGACATCCCCAGCAACAACAGCGGCACCAGACACAGAAGAACCACAATCCCACCGAGCGACCGTTTCAGGGCCTGCAAGCTGCGAACCCGTATAACGTACCAGCCAAGAATGCACACGTAGAGACAGGGACCCAAAAAGTATATGGCGCGTTTGCCACTGGCATAGCCGACCAGGAAAAATGCCCAGGACAACACGAGAAGCAGCGGGTTGGCACGCCAGAGAAGATAGAACGCTACCGTCAGCCCCATGGCAAGCAATGGAAACTCCGTGGCGAGCCCCCCGCCTTCGGCACAAAGAGCGCCGACATGCGCTTCGACGCGCTCGCCCAATATGAACACTTCGTGAGCTGATGCCAGAATCTGGAAAACGAACAACGCGATGATAATCCCATTGATCCGCATGACCGCCGACCGAGTCAACGGCGTCGTCAAGACCGCCACGAAGATGATGTAGCCGTACAGAACATACCGGACGTACAGAAACGTCATGAGGACGCCGTCGCCACTGAATATCCCAGAGACAACCGCCCAGACCGTATACAAGCCGACCAGCAAGAGGCCCGGCGTAGGCTGCCACAGCCCCCTGTTGACCACATGCATCAGGATCAGAAGAACCGGAGCTTCGACCAGAGTCTTCACGATCCCGGACGGCAAGCCGGATCGCTCAAGATACCCTTGTGTATAGACGAACACGAACAAGACCGATAGAAGGACCGGAAACGCCGCATCGGTCTTGACGCGTACATCAGAGACACTGGAATCATCCATCACGTACATCATCCTGGCGAGGTGCTGTGAGTCGCGATGGGCAGATGCTCTGAATGTATGGGATGAAGTTCAGGTGGACGATGCGCTCCCACGAGGACTCCGGACAACAGAGCCGAATCGTCTCTGAATCGAATTCGTGACGCCGCTCGTAGACTTCCTGAAGCCCACGGCAAAAACCCTCCGGGGTGTCCTGTATCAACACGCCGTTGAACCGCTTGACGACCTTTCTATGTTCCGTGGTTGCCGTCGCGATGACCGCCATACCCGCCGACAGGTACTCGAATGTCTTCGTAACCGGTTGGCAATCGTAGATATCATTGATCGGTACGTACGAAACGCCGATGCTGCAACGGGCAAACAGGTCGTTCAATTCCGTTCTGTGCACGTAGCCAAGCAGGTGTACGACACGGTCGAGGCCGCGCTGGCGGACCAGGTGCTGGAGCCTCTCACGCTGCCCGTTATGGCCATCGCCGATGATGGTATACGCAAGGGGCACTCTGCCGCCCGAGTCGAGCAAGAAGCGCTCCAGTCCGATCACCGTATCTTCGATGCGCCGGCCGTCGAATGTTCCCACATAGAGCAGGTCGAGACGATCGAACCGCTTCTCCGTCGTGGTTGTGCTCTCTGCTCCCAACGGAAGGACATGCGTCTTGTCCGGAGGCAGGTGGAGCCGCTTCGCCAAGCCCTCCGATACGACGGAGATGTTCCGAAACAGTCGCGACTCCCACCGCATCAACCCGTTCCCACACCGCCTTATGAGACGATTCGGATGGATCGAACTCGTGCGGATATCCACAACCATACGGGCACCCGGGCCGAAGCATCGCAACAGGCTGCAACCGGGGAAGTAGTTGAGGAACACGACTCCTCGGCACCGCCGGACCTCTCGCACGAACACCGCGAGCAACCGGAGATAGCGAAGAGGCTTGCATCCTCCGTGTCGCACGTACGTGACGGTCACTCCGTCCAGATTGAGTCTGGGGCTTCCCGTATCGAAACAGGCATACCTGACATCTAACTGCTTTCCGGCGTACTTCGCATAGTAGTAGGTATCCAGGTGATACCCAAATTGCCGGGGATTCAGAATCACCAGGGCTGATCTTACATGGCCCGCCACGAGACACCCACCTACTGGACACCGCAAAGAAGTGACGCGATCTTGGCGAGATTCGGCGCTGCGGAGTGATGCCGCAGCGCATACTCACGTGCCTTTGTTCCCATCGACTCCCGCAAACGCGGGTCGGTGATCAGTTGTTCTGCGTCTCGGGTCACGCCTTCAAACGACTGGCTGTGAAACCCCAGCCCCTCCTTCTTCAATACGTCGTCCGGGTCCACATTCAGGCTGACCACCGGCACGCGACGAAACCACGCCTGGACAAACGTGTTCGGGAAACCTTCATAGAGACTCGTGTTGACAAGCACGTGGGCTCTCGCCAACATGAGATTGACCTCATCGATGGACTGTTCACCCCGATAGTGGAAATTCAGGAGCCCTTCCATGGCTTTCTCAAGCTGCTTCTGATAACGTCCGGATGCCGGCCTGCCGACCATTACGAACCTCGCCTCGCAACGACGATGCAGCGTCCTGGCCAAGCGGATGAACATCTCCGGCTGCTTCAGCGGCTTCACATTGGCTACCCAGACCACGGTAATGGGCTCCTCCTTCCGGATCACCTCCAATGGTTCTGGATGTGCATTGCCCGCAATCAGGTCACACCTTCGGCCGTAGTTTTCCTGAAGCAATTCATCCTGATGTCCGGTTTGCCCGATGATGACGTCGGCGTTTCGGATTCCGTAGTCCCGGAATCGTCTCTCCGCATAGCTCACGATTCTCCAACGGTCCCCCTTGCCGAAGCCGGGCATTACGTCCCGTTCGCTGGCAATGTGCCACACCAGCCGACAACCGCTGCGGCGACAGTACATCGCCGCAATCCCGGTTCCCGAATAGGCGACTCTCTGGTAGATAACATCCGGACGCTCCTGCTCTAGGATGGCAAAGATCCTCGACTTCAGAAGGCAGAATACGTTCTTGAGACACAGAAAGCGCGGGCTTCGAAGGGTATACACTTTCACGCCGCGATCGACAAAGCATCCCTCTTCGGTCTGTCCCACGGAGATGTAGAACGTCTCGCATCGTTCGCGCAGCGTCTGGGCCAACAGATACGCTTGATATTCCGACCCCCCTCGGTTGATCGGATAGTAGCCAACCAATATGCAGACCTTCCTCATGGCGATTCCGTGAGACAGTGATGAATAGCGTCATCGAGGGTCTTGAATTGATTGTCGAAGCCCTTGATGTCTCTGAACCCGGTTCGCACTCTCCTCCGCACTTCTTGGGGATCGTCCCAATTGATGATCTCCTCCATCTTCTCGCACAAAGCCTGGGGGTCGCTGTGAGGCACGACGAAACCATTGACGCCGTCGGAAATGAACTGCGTGCTGCTGACCAGCCCGTCCGTTCCCAGAACGGGCGTCCCGGCCGACAGGGCTTCCAACACGACCAAGGGACCTCCCTCGACGCCTCTACGCCTCTGGATGACAGAGGGCACGACAAGCATCCTGCTGATCTCAAACAGATATTTCTTCTGACGGACGTCAGTGACGGGGTCCAGGAATCTGATGTTCCTTATGCCAAGGTCTCCCGCTTGCTTGGTCAGTTTGTCCTTCAGAGGACCGTACCCGACCAGGAGAAGGAGAACCCGGGAGCGCTTCTTCTCAAGCAGACGGTATGCCTGCAGCAAATAATCAACGCCCTTAACAGGGATGAATCTGCCCAGGTAGAGAATGACCTCTTTGCCGTCAGGCTCCAGAGAATCCATCCGGCTTGGCTCAATCTCCGAATAGTCATGCCCCGGGTACTCGTTCGCGATGAATATCCGGCTGTAAGGGACCCCAAGCTCGCACAGAGCGCGTCGCTGTGGCTCGCCCAGGACAAAAAAGGCGTCAACGTATCGCGCCATCCGGATCGTCGCCCACCGCCTTATCGTCGGACGAATGCCCCCGAAGAAACAAGACAGTTCCTCCCATACGACGATCTTCTTTCCCAGCAGGTTCGCGATGATCATGCCCACGATGGAATGACCCGCAAACAGAAACGAACTGATGAACACGTCGCAGTCCTTGATGCCTCTGTAGAGTTGAGCAATGTCATGTGGAGACACTAGGTGGCCGCAGAGCTTCTTTCTGCCGTAGACGGCATCGTACTGATGGTCGATCTGGCCCTGCCGCTCGAAGAAAAACCTGACCCTATACCTTGCCTGCACCCGGTCGAACAGGGGTTTGCGATAATCCATCAGACACGGATGGCACCAGAACAAACGCATCTTCCCCTGCCCCGCAACTTGGTCTCCCCTATTTCGCAACGGCAACCTGATCACCAAGGAATCGTTCTATCTGAGTGGCCCTCCTCGAGAAGAGCCTCGAACGCGAGTTTCGCACATCCCGTCGCATGTGCTTTCTGATGAACTACATCTGTCGCCCGGATAACAAATCAAACGGAAGAGCCTTTCTGTCCGCCACATCGTGGTCCGCCGACGTGATGGCCGTGATCGGGAAACGATGCTGGTAGTATCCGCTGTAGCGATAGCTGTTGCGCCGGCGCGGTGCGGCGTTGACCACTACGCCCAGAACACGGGCGCCGACTCCTGCCAGTTCGGCGTAGGCATGGACGCTGTCTCTTCGCGTCGAGGTCCCCGCACGCAGGACGAGAATCACTCCATCGCTCTGAGCGGCCAGGATCTGCGCGTCCGTGAGCGACAGGACCGGCGGTGAATCGATCAGCACACGGTCGTATTGGCCGGCCAGCGTGGCGATCAACCTGCGAAACCGCTCGTGGTTGAGCATCTCGCTCGGACTGGACACATCCGGGCCGCAGGTCAGTATGTCCAGACCATCGGTGCCGCTGGGCTCTATCGCGTCCTCCAGGCTCACCTGGTTGGCCACAACGGAGCTCAGCCCCTTCTGCCGCCGGTCCTTCTTGAAGATTTTGTGTTGTCTGGGCGTGTGGCAGTCCGCATCCACGATCAGCACTTTCTGGCCGGCCTGGGCCAGAGACAGAGCCAGGTTGCTGACCACCGTGGTCTTGCCTTCGCCGCAGACCGGCGAAGTAACCAACACCGTCTTGGCGTGTCCGTTGAAGGTGCCGAGAAGAAGAGGGGTCCTCAGCCGGCGGAACGCTTCCGCTTCCGGCCCCGTCGGACAAATGCGTACCATTTGTGCCCGCAGGATCCCGCTGCGCATAGGCGGGCGAATCGTAGGAATGACGCTCAACACCGGCAGCCTCAGCAGCGAGGAGATCTCCTGCAAGGAGCGCAGCCTCTGGTTGCACAACTCACGGACCAGCGCCAGCCCCACGCCGGCGCACAAGCCCAGCAACAGGGCAATCGCCGTAAGCCTGGCTTTCCTGGGCTCTGAGGGCATACTGGCGGCGGTCGCCCGCTCCAGAATGGTGACGGTCAATCCTCCTACCCCCTCGGTGACGCTGAGCTCCTTGATCCGGTCGTCCAGGACCCCGGAGGAATCCTTGGCCTCCTCGTAGTCGGATTGTAGCCTGGCGTATTGAGCCAGCTCATCGTTCAGCAGCAAGACCTGCTGACGCTGCGCTTCACATTGCGCCGCCAGTTCTTCTTCTCTCTGCACGGCGGCCGCATACTCCTGGCGGAGGATGGCCAAGTGGCTCCGGACGAACGACCGGTCGAGTTCGGCGATCTCTCCCTGCACCCGCTCGATTTCGGCATCCAGGGTGGCAATGGCCGGATGCTCAGGTTTCAGCTCCAGCAGGACATCGGCTCTGTCCCCTTTGAGACGCGTCAGTTCGGCCTGCAACAACGCCATTTTGTTCGTGGCCGTGTCATCCATGCGCCGACCCTGCCGAGCCTCCAGGAGTTGTCGCAGGGCCGCCGGATCTTCCGCCAGGCTCAGGGCGGTGTCATAGAAGTGCTTGACCTGGCGCGCGGCCGTTTTCGCCTCGCTCCGCTGCGTCAGGAGTTGCTCCATCTGACGCAGAAGGACATTGTTGGCCTGGTCCGAGCCGAGTGCCAGATTCTCATTCTGCCGTTTGAACTCCAGGAGCCGTTGGTACTTCTGAGTAACGTCGGCATCATAGTGAACCCGCGCTTCTCCCAGGATCTTCAACAGTGCGGCCGCCGCGCCACGCTTCTGCGCCGCATGAAACGCCACGTAGCCATCGACCACGGCGTTGACAATCTCGGCCGCTTCCCCGGGATGGGCCCCCTTGAACGAGAGATTGATGATCCCATCCATCTTGCCGACCTCGGTCTCCAGGCCATCGCGCAAGGCGGAGCGTTTGTCGCCGGCCTCGGCAAACGTCTTCATCTGCTCCGTGTCCAGCAAGTCCAGCGCACTGGTGAGCACGGGATTCGATCGGAACACCTCCGCCTGGGTATAGAGGTAGTTGTCCTGTTTGGTCATGACCCCTCGTTCCGCGTCCTGGATCACCTTCGGAATCTCCTGCTCGACGTAGACGCGCGCCGTGCTGACATAGAGCGGCGTCACGCGTCGGAGTAACAGGTGCGCTGCGACCAGCGCCAGAATGCCTGCGCCCATGATCATCAGCGGATGACGGCGGAACGCTTCGATAAGGATCCCTGGAGGCATCCAATGGTCCGCGGGCATCTCTGCGGGCCGATGGTGCGGGCTCCTGCTGGCTTCTGTATCCATCTTCGTCCTCCCAGATTGACCGGACTCTGCCGTCAGTCGTTATCCCACAGATCCCCCAGGTCGACCCAGGTGCCCACGCTGAGTCGCACCACCCTGTTGATGAACGCGGTGGTGCGCGTGCGCGGCGTGTGTTCGATGGCCACCAGGTCGCCGGGCCTTACGGATACGTTGAGTCGATCGGTGTATTGCTCGTCCTCGATCAGCTTGAAAGCCAGCCGCAGAATGGTCCCGTCACGCTGCAGCCGGTAGACGGTCGCATAACGCGGATCGACCTCCATGTCCAGTCCTCCCGCCAGGGCGATCACCTGCGCCAGGTTATAGCGTGCATGCGGCGGATACTCGAAATTCCCCGGATTCCGCACCAGTCCCAGGACCGAGATCAAGGGCATCTGGACCGGCTCCACGACCACCGTGTCACCTTCCGCAAGCGCCACGTCCTTGAAGGGGACATTCATACCTACGACGGGAAGCACGATGGCCCCGTCTTCCGCTCCTTCCTCTGGACCTGGAGTTCCATTAAGGTTCGGAGCGTCGGTCGACGCAGATGGCTCCGGCTCCGAAGAAAACCGGTCTTCTCCGTTACCCGCCTCGGTTGGCCCCGGCTCAACCAACGAAGACGTCGCCACCCCGTCCGTCGCGCGTGCCCGTGCCACAGCTCGCGGCGAGGCGGCCATGAACGCCGAGCCCCACGAAGGCGTCGACAAACCAGTGCCCTCCGTTCGTGCTGAGGCGGCAGTTCGTGCGGGTGGGGCTGGACTGGGCTCTAACCAAGCCTTGTTCTGCAAGGGACGTGCCGCACCTTCCTGTAGGGCGTTCCGTCGGGCCTCCGATCCGATGACACGTACCACCGCCGCCCCCCCTGCGGAAATGCCCCCAGCCTCGGTCAGCAGCGAAACCAGCGTCATCTGATCGGCGCGCAGGGTGTACACCCCCGGTTTCTCCACGACTCCCGCGATGTAGACCTTGGCCGTCCTGTATTCAAGGACGCGCACATAGATTGACGGCCGGTTGACCGCATAGGACGCGTAGGCCCTGACCACGCTCACCTCGATCTCCGCCAGAGACTTGCCGGCAGCATCCAGCTCGCCCACCGCCGGCAGAGCAATGGTCCCCTCATCGCTGACGCGGCAGATGAACGGCTCATCTCTGCCGTTCTGTTCTCGGGCCGAACGAATCTCGGCCCCGGAGACGGCGCGAAGCAAGGCGGGCATCGTGAACTCAAGGACATCGCCGGGCACTACACGATAAGGGCCAGTGTGCAATTTGGCTCGGTTGATGCGATCCATGTCTATCGGCGGGATGATGGGGTCTGCCGCTTCGAACGCGGTGATCTGATCCGCCGTCGGCAAATGCACATTGTCGCTACAGCCGGCCAGACACAGGAACAGAGGCAGGAGCATCCAAAGCATCTCCATTCTTCGGCATGGACACACCCTGACGAACGAATAGCCGTCTCTCATACAGGCCATCTCAGCCTCCACTTCATCATCGGGTACTCCTGTCTGACGCCAATGGCGTGTAGCTCCGTCTATCTTGTGCCGCAGCCCGCAGGCACTGGACACATTGCGTCCGACGCCAAAACGAACGTGACGTCGGTGAGGTATCGGGCGGCAATCCCTTGTATCTCTCGCAAGTAAAGGGGATTCATGACAATGATCGTGTCCGGCCGATGCCGCGCCAGCGACGGCGGCCCAATGATCTCCTGCCCTGTACCGGGAATGAACCTCCCCTGCTTGCGGGGATGAACGTCCACGACATATTCGAGCGTATCGCGAGAAAGATCGAGCACGTTCAGAAACGTGGTCCCTTTCGTTCCTGCTCCCCACGCGACGATCTGCCGACGTCCCTGCCGCCAATGGGCGATCCGCATCTGCCACGAATCCACCGTGCGTTGAAAGAGGTCCTGAAACTCCACAGATTGACTCTGCACGTCGCCGGAATCGTCTGCTCGTTCCCTGTGGCTCTTCGCCGCAGGGGCCGGCCCGGCTTCGATCGTCAGGAACTGACCCTCGTAGCGTTCGCGCGTCTGGATCACCTGAAAACCGGCCGCCTCGAACACCCGCTCCAACGACTCCCTCGTGAAGTAATTGCAGTGCTCATAGAGTATGTCCCAGATCGCGCCGCGCTCAAACGTATGTCTGGCATCGGGGACTTCGAAGAAGACGATGCATTCGTCTCGTTCGTCGAGCGTCCTGCGCAGCTCCTTCAGGAAGCCGAGCGGATCGTGGATGTGTTCCAGAACGTGGCGGCAGCAGACCAACGCGGGATGGCATTGCTCGTGCTGCTGCGAATAGGTGTCCGCCACGATCCGCACTCCGGACACCTCTTGATCGGCCGATGCGCTGCGCGGATCGTAGCTCGGATCGAACCCGATCCCGCGATTTCGCCCGATGTCACACAGCAGCCTCAGGAAATAGCCGTCGCCACAGCCGATCTCAACGATCTCCTTGCCATGAAGGCTGTACTTCCGGATCAATTCTTCAGCGACACCCGTCGCGTACTTGCGGAAGTGCGGCGAAGCGGACAGAGGATTCCCATAATGCGGGCCGTACTGGGCCTTCTGCGGCTCGAAGGCGGCGTTGTAGATGAAACCGCACCGATGGCAAAGCACGAGTCGCATGGCTGCCCGCTCGGTACGGAGCGCCTGCTCCCGCATCTCGTGCAGGGCATTGCAGAAGACCGGCATGCGCTCCCATGCGAAGATCGTCTTCCCCTCCTGGCCGCCGCAGACCGGACATCCCGATGATCTCATTCGCTCACCCGTTCCGTTCAGAAAGGCACGCACGATGTGACAGGAAGCAGTTCCGCCGTCAGACCCAACCGTGACAGGTCCCGCCGGATTTCATCGCAGTAGATCGGATTCATGACGATGATCTCGTCGGGCCGGTACTCGGTCAGAGACTCCGGCGAGACGATTTCGTGACCGGTGCACGGGAGGAACTTGCCGTGTTTGTAAGGATTGATATCGACGACGCATCCGATTGCATCGTCAAGTCCCAGGGTGGTCAGGAAGGCCACCGCCTTGGAGCCCGAACCCCACAGAACGACCCTCTTGCCTCCCTCGCGGGCTCGATTCAATGCGTCTGTCCAGTAGGCCAGAGCAGAGCCGCACGTCCGCGCAAAGCCTTCGATGACATCCTTAAGCGACGACACATCTTCTTCGAGCGGAGAGAGATTCGTCGGGTCACTCGAGGCGTACGCGGTGATGATAATATACTGATCGTCGAAATCCAGGTACAACTGGTCGACGTCGAACCCGGTCGCCCGGAAGAGCCTGGCAAGCGACCCCGGCGTGAAGTAGCTGCAATGCTCATAATAGAGGTCCCAAAACGCGCCTTCCCGCAGAATCCTGAGCGTGTCGGGAACCTCAAACACCACGAGCGTCTGCGTCTGCTTCCGCTCACCTATGGCGTCGCGGATCGTATGCAGGAACTGTTGTGTGCGGCCGATGTGTTCGAGCGTGTGTCGACAGCATACGACGTCCGCTTCCAGATGGGCGTATCGCTGAGAATAGAAATCCGGGATGAAGGTCACCGACGACGCCCGGCCGGATGGATCGCGTTCCGGGACATAGGCCGGGTCGATACCGATGCCCTGATTGCCGCCCATCGCACAGATCTGGGCCAGGAATTCCCCCTTTCCGCAGCCGATCTCCAGTATCCGCTTTCGCCGGATGTCGTAGTCGTTGATGAGCCGGCCGCACAGCCCCTCGGCGAACGTCCGGAAGCGGGCAGAGAATCCCTGCGTCTCCTCGTATTGCGCGGAGTAGTGCTGCACATGCGGATCGAAGGACGTGTTGCTGATGAAACCACATGCCTCACAGAAGCTCAGGCACAACTGTCCCGTCGGATACGCCATCGCTTCGTCTCGATCGGAGATGAGAAGACAGCTATGAACCGGAACGGCGTCCACACGATAAAATCCGAGCATGTCGGCCGCTCCGCAACTCGGACACGCATGATGTGTGTCGGCTCGCGTCTCAAGAGACACGCGGTCGGGACGACTACAAGTATGTGTTCTCATGCCAGCTCCTGTCGGTACGGCTCGTCAAGACGGCCCGGATTCTGCGTGAAACGTCGCCTCCCCCACCCGAAGACGTCGGCTCGACGAAACGCTGGTCAGACGATCGTCGGCTCGGGAATGGGAATGATGAACCTGCCGCCACGCGCCACATACTCCCTCTGCTGGCTCATGATTTCGTCCTTGAAATTCCACGCGAGCAGCAAAAGGTAATCGGGCATCTTCTCCAATACCTGCTCGGTCGGCACGATGGGCTGGTGCATCCCCGTCATGTACTTGCCCTGCTTGTGGGGATTCTTGTCCACAATCGCATCGACCCAGTTCCGGTCGATCCCCACGTAATTGAGCAACGTGCAGCCCTTGGCCGCCGCCGCGTAAGCCATGATCCGGCGCTGATCGGATTTCAGGCCGGTCAGCAGGCTGCGCAGCCTGTTCTTGATATTCGCCACCGCTTGCGCAAAACGACAGTAATACTCAAAGGTGTCGGCTCCGCAGGCCTTCTCGTCGGCAAGATAGTCTCTCACGGACGACGTGACTGCCTCGCGGGGCTCGACGTACAGCCGAAGCGATCCCCCGTGAATGGCGAGAGGCCGGACCTCGTTGAGATAGAGATCGTGACGTCGAAACAAATGATCCAGGGCGGTCACGGAGAAGTAACACAGATGCTGATGATAGATCGTGTCGAATTCGCAGTGGTCGATCAGGTTCTTCACATAGGGAACCTCGATCACGGCCAGGCCGTCGTCTTTCAGCAATTGCCGGATCCCCTCCACGAATCCGTTGGTGTCTGCCACATGGGCCAGCACGTTGTTCGCATGAATCACGTCCGCCTTCCTACCCTCGGCGCAGAGGCTCCGGGCCAAATCCTCGTCGAAGAACGTGCAGCGGGTGGGCACTCCCATTCTCTCGGCGGCCTGTGCCGGCCCTTGGGCCGGATCGATCCCGAGGCATGGGATGCCCGCATCCACGTAGTTGCGAAGCAGATACCCATCGTTGCTCGCCAGCTCCACCACAAAGCTCTGCGGGCCGAGCCGGCGGCGGGCAATCAGCTCCAGCACATTCTGCCTCGAATGCTCCAGCAGGCTGGAGGACACCGACGAGTAGTACGGGTAGTCTCTACAGAACAGCTCTTCGGGATCGACCGTCTCCAGAATCTGCACGAGCGTGCAGTTCCGGCAGAAAGCCACCTGGAGGGGATACACGGGCTCCTTCTCTTCGAGTTGCGCTTTCGTCAGCAGCCGGTCCGCCAGCGGTGAATCCCCCAAGTCCAGGAAGACTTCCAGATCCGCCTCTCCACAGACGCGGCAAACGTGTCTGTCGCCATTCAACATGTCCGCACTCCTTATGTGTAGCTCTTCGCTTCGTGTGTCGTTGCGGCCAAAGTCCCCGCGCGGCCTTCGCATTCGCGCGTCTGGATGGTACGGGACGTGCCCTGCCTCCACCGCAAGGTCCGGTCGAGCTGCCCCGTCTCCAGCAGATGGCGGATGTGGGCGATGCGCTGGAACCGTATTCCTTCAAACTCTTCGAGAGTGACCCCGTGCTGCCTGTATGCGGAATACAGTTCCTGGGCCCCGCGTCGGGCGTTCCAACGAGGCCGGAAGGCGGACACCATCCGAGGCAGTTTGTCACAGTTGACGCGGTAGTTTCGAGAATCGGGCGAAGCGCCTTCGGCGAAGCTGATCTGACAACCCGGAATGGTCTGGCCCACGATCGACGCGATCTCTCGAACCTGGAGGTTCTCTTCCGTCAGTCCGACGTTGAACGCCTCGTTATGGATGAGCGGCTGCGGAGCCTCCAGGACCGTCAGAAACGCACGCGAGATATCTTGAATGTGAACGATGGGCCTCCACGGACTGCCATCGCTCTTCATCCGGATCTGTCCCGTCGTGTAGGCCCAGGCGGCCAGATTGTTGAGCACGAGGTCGAATCGCAGGCGTGCCGAAACGCCGTAGGCCGTGGCATTTCTCAGGAAGACCGGAGAGAACGTGTCACAGGCCAGTCGGGCAATTTCGCCTTCCGCCAGGACCTTTGACCGGCCATAGGGGGTCACCGGGTTGAACGGAGACTCTTCCGTCAGTATCTGATCGCCGGCGGCCCCATAGGTGCTACAGGAGGAGGAAAAGATGAACCGCCCCGCGCCCGCTTCCCTGGCCATCTCGGCCAGACGGACGGAGGCCTGGTAGTTGATGGCATAGGTCAGATCCGCATCGAGATTCCCCAAGGGATCGTTCGACAAGGCGGCGAGGTGGCATATCGCGTCGTATCCTTCGAGATCCGACCTCTCGACATCCCGAATGTCCTTCTCGACGAAGGGGATATCCGGAACCTTCTGTCCGAAGGTGCATCGCCTGTAGAGGTCACTGTCCAGCCCCATGACCTCATGCCCTGCATCCTGGAGAATCGGACCCAACACCGTGCCGATATACCCTTGAGATCCCGTGACGAGCACACGCATCGTTCAACCTCCTATAACCTGGGCCATGGTCGCCTTCGTGGTGTCCCTCCGCTCCGGATACGCGCGCGTCCGTATGCCGGCGTCCTCCCATATCTTCCACGGCGCCTTGCCGGACTTCCACAGGTCTTCGAGAATGTACTTCTCGCGAAGGGTGTCCATGCACTGCCAGAAGCCGGTGTGCTTGTAGGCCATGAGCTGGCCGTCTCTCGCCAGCCGTTCCAGCGGCTTGCTCTCCCAGGGCATCTCGTCGCCTTCAATGTAGTCGAACACGCCGGGCTCCAGAACGAAAAACCCTCCATTGATCCATCCCTCGCCCGTTTGCGGCTTCTCGCAGAATTCACTGATCCTGTTGCCGTCAATCTTGACGTGACCATATCGTGCAACCGGACGGACGGTGGTCATGGTGGCCAGTCTTCCATGCGATCGATGGAAGGACAAGAGACCGTAGATATTCACGTCAGAGACGCCGTCACCCCACGTCAGCATGAAGGTCTCCGGCCCGACATAAGGGGCCAGGCGTTTGATGCGGCCCCCGGTCATGGTCTCGATGCCCGTGTCAATCAGCTCGACCGTCCAGTCGACCCGGTCTCCCCCGTGCACGTCGACCTCGCCGGTGCCGCATCGGACCGTCAGATCCCTGCTCATATGGCACAGATCCACGAAGTACCGCTTGATGTACTCCCCTTTGTAGCCCAATGCGATGACGAACTCGGTGAATCCGAAGTGCGCGTAGATCTTCATGATGTGCCAGAGGATGGGCTTGCCCCCGATCTCCACCATCGGTTTAGGCCGGATCTGCGTTTCCTCTGCCAGCCTGGAACCTTTTCCTCCGGCAAGAATCGCCACTTTCATGGGTGCTTCTCCTTTCGCATGAATCCTGCGTGCCGCCGCCTTCGCACGATGTGCAGGGACGCAGGCACGTGCAAAACCGCCGTCTGCCCCGCGATCGGACAGCGCAGAATCCGTCACGGCTGTCGCAACAACAGATCTCTCACCAGGGTTCCATCGTTCTGCCGAATCCAGGCGCCCAACTGCCTCAGGCAGAGCAGCCGCTCGTACCCATCCATCGGCACGCGCATAACCGCCCGGGCATGTTCGAGGAGAAGCCGCCAGGAAGGAAAGGTGATCTTCCCCTTTCGAGAGGGATCGAACCACGCCTCCAACATTCGCCGAGTCGGATTCGCCTTCCACGCCTGATGAGGATGGTCCCGTCTCAGAAACAACGGCTCGGGAACTCGGTAGATCTCGCCTCGAAGAGCGAGTTCTCCGAGCAGGACTCTGTCTGAGGAAAGATACGATCCCAACAAAGGCGTCTGGCGAAGCGCTGTCATTCGGATCACACCGAAGATCGCGTTGCATCTCGGATATGGACGGAACAGGTAGTCGCGATAACGCTCGTGAGGTCTGGGAGAGCGTAAATCCAGGCGATCGTCGAAGGTTCCGCAGGCCGCCCCGTGTTCATCGATGTAGATGGTCTCCGTATGGCACACGACCACGGACGGACGACGGTCCAGCACTTCAACACATCGCGTCAGATACGCCGGGGCCAACACGTCATCGTGGGCGGCCCACTTGAAGTATCTGCTTTGCGACATCCCCAGGAGGCGATTGTAATTTGGCGCAGCGCCGATGTTCGTCTCGTTGCGGACATAGCGCACCCGCCGGTCTGCCTTCGCGTACGTCCTGCAGACCGCCTCCGTGCCGTCGGTGGAAGCATTGTCCGATATGACCAGCTCGAAATCCTCATACGTCTGAGCCAGTATCGACTCTATGGCTTGGCCGATGAACGCGGCGCCGTTGTAAACAGGAAGCCCGATGGTCAGACGGGGGACAGAATCAGACATTCGCAGAATCCCTGTTCCCATGTGGAAGAAGATAGGTATGAAAGACCTCACAGTCTTGAAAGAAGCAGGCCAGGAACTCACCATCCGCTACGTCACTCAGGGTTCGCCACTGCACATCAGGAATGAGCCGGGTCATCTGCGATTTGTGCTCAGCCAGAACGGCACGCTTGCGTTCCACAAACTCCTTCACGGGAATCGCGCATCGAAAATCCCACAGCAAATCCGCGCTGCGCAGCACGCTGTGGTCGATCCAATGCCGGATGATCTCTCGACGGCGACGCAGTGGAAACCGCACCCAAGGCCAGTGACACCAGAACCAGATTGGGTATTCGTAGACGCGCGTCTTCCTGCCGATAGCCTTCAGGGCAGAGACCACGATCCGGTTGGTCGCCCGATGATCCGCCGACCACAACAGCGGCTCTTTGCGATAGGGAATGAACACTTCCTCCGGCCTCTGATCTATCAGGATCTCCCGAACGCGGCTACAGGCCGCTTCTGAATGCTCCTTCAACTTCGTTTCCTCGAAATCCAGGAGGACGATATCGCTGTCCTGAAGACCCAGCGCCCGTCCCGCCGCACGTCCCTCACGCCTTCGCATCGTCCTGGACTGCTCCTCGGAGATCAGATGGGTGTGCGACTTGCTGCCGTCTGTCATGAAGACGATCTGGACAGCCGCTCCGGCCTTCATCTTCCGGAGAATGGTCCCGCCGCAGCCGAGTGTCTCGTCGTCGAAATGAGGAGAAAACACAATAGCATTGTGTTTCAGATCCTCCTCATCGCACCTGGCAGCCCGTCGGTTGAGCGCCTGGCGACAGAGCTGACGTGCCCGGGCTTTCAAGAAACAGCTCTTCATGTGTCCGGCTCACACTGTGATACAGGTTCAACAGGTCTTGCACGATCTGTTCCCACGAGAACAGATTCACGGTGCGCCTGCGCGCAGAAATCCCCATCGACCGTCTCAGATCCTTGTCACCAAGAAGGCGGAGGATCGCGTCGGCCAACCCCTGGGCATCTCCGGACTCCACCAGCCAGCCCGTTGTGCCGTCCTCTATGACCTCCGGTATGCCGCCGACGCGTGTGCCAACAGCCGGCACTCCGGCTGCCATCGCTTCGGCAATCGGCACGCCGAAGGTCTCTGTGAATGACGGCTGGACGTAGACGTCCGCGGCCGCATAGCGATCCGCCAACGCAGAGTGAGGAACGGCCCCCGAGAACGACACCCGTTCCATCCCCTGTGAAGCTACCTGCTCTTTCAGACAGGTCATATAGTCCCGGCGGCAGAATGACGCCAACGCGGACACCTTCGGATCATCGGTCAGTTTGAACACGGACGACAGAGGGGGCGCCGCCTGGGGTCCCACGATGTCCAGTTGCGCCGCGGGATATTCCTGGACGACTTTGCGGAACGCTTCCAGCAAGACGTGCAGTCCTTTGTCCGGCGAGATTCGGCCTACGAAGAGAATGCGCGGGGCGGCCCCATCCTTCCGGGCGGTCCCGGTGCCATGGGGATGGACATCCACTCCGTTGTAGATCGTCCGGCAACGGCCCGCCATCTCGGGGAAACGACGACGAATCTTCTCCGTGACGTACTCGCTGCACCCGACGACCGAATCCGCCTTCTCGAGCCGCCGTCGGATCACCCCGGGATCGAGTTGGGTCAGCCACTCGCAGTGCATGTGCAGGACGATCCCGATGGTTGGATTCAACGCCCGGATAATGGGGACGAACTGAGAGAGGTTCTGAACGTGAACGATATCGCACCCGGTTCTTCGCAGATCGAGCGACGCCTTCACCGCATACCCCAGATAGTGCAGCCAGCGGGCAAAATACGGATACGCCGGGCGATACAGGTCCGATGCGAGATGCAGCGCGCGAAGCACGGGACGATCAAGAGAGGTGGATACGTATCGGTAGTACACGCCTCCACTACACTCGGCCCTCTTCTCCGCTCGGCAGCGATTGGCGTACACGGTGACCTGACACGACCGAGCCAATCGGCGCGCCACCTCGTAGACCCAGATGGCAACGGACCCGGATTCCACGGGTGGATCGGCGGCATTCCAGGGTTGATTGATGAATGCGACTCTCATCGCGTCACACCAGATGACCCTGCCTTCTCAGAACCCTATAGGCAACCGTGCAATAGAGGACACAACCGATGGACTCGACCATCAACGTGGAATAGGCGATTCCGATCAGTCCATATCGCACGAACAACACGTAGTTGAAGACGATATTCAATCCGCCCAGGGTCAGCGTGGGAAGGATCAGATACCGCTCATTGCCGGTGGCCTGGAGCAGGGAGGTAAAAGGGAGCGTGGCCCACGCAAACGCAAGATAGAAGATCAACACGCGCAGAATCACGCCCGACTCCCCATAGTCGGGACCAAACAGGATCCGGATCACAACCGGGACGGCGAAGAAGGCCGCGACAGACAACACCAGCACGCCTGCAAAGAAGAGGACGGAATACCGGGCCAATGCCGCGCTATCCATGGCTCTTTCGTGAAAGCGCTTGACCAGAATCGGAAAGAAAGCGACGGCGCAGACATTCTTCAGCATCTCTCCCTGTTGGGCGATCTTATAGGCCACGCCATAGACTCCCACTTGTTCGGCCATGCCCAGGAAGGAGATCATCAGCAGGTCAATCCTCGATGCGAAGAACGCCATGAAGCCCAACAAGGAAAAGACCACGGCCGGCTTCAATAACCTCTTGTCGAATTGAATCCTGGAAAAGAAGCGGAAAGGCACCAGACTCTGCGAATGTCTGTACGTCGCCAGTGTCGTAACCAGATCGGACCCGAGCAGGATCAGAAAGAGAGCCAGAAGTCCATAGCCGCGAGACAGAAAGACAATCGACAGGCCGACGGACAGAATTCTGTTCGCAACACTCAAAATGGCGATGTACCGCATCCTCTCCGTAGCCTGATAGATGGTCTGGAGAAACCCCTGTAGTCCGGTGTAAGCCAATTGGGCGCTGAACAGAACGATGTACAGCTTCGTCCGGACGTCATACGGCGCAAAGAAAGACGACACGATACACACCACAACAGCCGCCAGACTCAACAGATTTCGTATGGCAATCGTCTTTTCCAAAGGACGGCGCATGGAAGACACATCCTGGCTTCCCTCGCGAATGATGACCTTGTTCAAGCCGCCCAATAGAAAGACATCGAACATTCCGACAAAGGTGCCCACCGTAAGATACGTGCCGTAGTCATGCGGTCCGAGGACACGGGCGATGTAGGCGAACCCGACCAGGCCGATCGCTTGCGCCACGAGGTTCCCGAGAGCCAGGTACGAGGCATTCTTGATCCCTCGCAGCACCGGCACTCGCGCCGGTCGACTCGCCGTCACGCGAATCACCTCTCCGAAGGGAGGGTACGTCACGGCGGAGTCATACAGGCTCTCTTTTGTCTTCGGGGGAGCAATCATTGGCCGAGGCCAGGATCAGAGTCCTCTCTCTGGACCGCCTGCGTTTGGCCGGAGAGTATTGCACGTTCCATTCGGGAGGATCCTCCGGCAATAGCCCCCTGCCCTCTGCGCGTTTCACACACCGCTGTCAGGCTTCCGCCCCGACCGCCGCAGAGGGCGGCCGGACTGTGCTCGTCGATGAGGCGGCCGAAGAGAGTCGCGCGGCGGTTGGCGGCTTCGAGCGAGCCGTTGGCCCAAATGGCGATCTCGAACCGCCGGGGCGGGTCGCCGTTGCTCGAAGCCAGCGGGATTGTCACCGTCACCAAACGCAGGCCCTCGCCCTTCGGCTCCGACGCCCGCCAGATCTCCTCCTCGATCCGCCCATCCGGATGCATCGTCTTCAGCGAGACCCAGGCAAAGTCCATGCGGCCGGCGGCCTCGCAGACCGCCTCCCACCACTGCCTAGCGTTGCGCACCTGATCGAAGCGCAGCTCCAGGTACTCGAACGCTGCCTTCTCCTGCCGGCAGCACTGGTTCAGCGCGTGCTTTTCCTTCAGGCCCGCCAGCGTCTCGCCCAGGCGCACCGCGCCGACCACGCGAAAGACCAGCACCACCAGCAGCAGGATGCACGCGAAGACGATCAGAGCGCTGATGTCGTGGCAGACCATCATGAACAGGCCCAGGCCGGTGAACAGGACCGTCAGCAGGTAGATCGCCAGCACCGCGTGACGCTGCCGCAGGCCCATGTCCAGCAGCCGATGGTGGAAATGGCTGCGGTCCGGGGCGAAGAGGCTGCGCCGCTCCAGGAACCGCCGCAGCATGCTGAACAGCGTGTCGAAGATCGGTATCCCCAACGCCAGCGCCGGCAGCGCCAGGCCCACGATCGCCGAGGACTTGGTCATGCACATCACGCTGGAGGCCGCGATGGTGTAGCCCAGGAACAGGCTGCCGCAGTCGCCCATGAAGACCTTGGCGGGATTGAAGTTGAAAACGAGGAAGCCCGACAGGCTGCCGGCCAGGGCCAGCGCGAGGATCGCCATGATCGTGTTGCCGCCGTGGATGGCCAGGACCGCGATTACGCCGCAGGCGATCGCCGAGATGCCCGCCGCCAGGCCGTCGAGACCATCGCTGAGGTTGACCGCGTTGGTCACGCCCACCACCCACAGCACGGTCAGCACGCAGCCGGCGTAGCCTAATTCCAGCGATAGCTCGCTGGTCAGGCCGATGGTCTCGATCCGAATGCCGACGAGGCACAGGCCGACCGCCGCCAGCAGTTCGGCGGCGAACTTGATGCGGGCCGGCAGTCCTCGCAGATCGTCCACCAGTCCGACCAGGAAGATGAAGCTCGCCGAACACAACAGCATCGTCATCTGCAGCCACTTGGCGCGGAAGGCCTCGCCGATGACGTTGTCGATGCACAGGACCGCGACGATCAGGCTCATCGCGGCGAGGAAGATCGCGACGCCGCCGATGCGAGGGATCGGCCGTTCGTGAATGGTGCGCACACCCGGCCGATCCACCGCGCCGATCCGGGGAGCGATCCAGATCACGACCGGCGTGACGATCAAAGCCACGATGACCGAACCGAAATAGACGCTGATGCAGGTGTCCATCAGAACTCGTTAGGGATCAGTTGGTGGTTGACAGTTGACAGTTGCCGGCTGTGCAAATCCGAAATTCGAATGTCGAAACCCGAAACAAGCACGAAAGGCCAAAACCTCAAATTCGAAAGCGGCCTGTGGCCGGCGGTTTGAGACATTCGCGTTTCGGTCATTCGAATTTGTTTCGGATTTCGTGTTTCGTGTTTCCGCGAAGGCGGCTGATTTCGTCCGGATAGACTCCGTCCCCGTCGGCTGCATCGCCTATTGGGCATCCCGGCCGGAGCCACGGTGACAGGCAGTCAAGGCATGGCGAGACAACCTGCGACTGCCACAACCAGGATCAGCGAGAACGGCAGAGTCTGGAGCGACTGCTGTGCTCGGCGCGCAACCATGAAGAGACAGGAGAACTTGGGATACTTGCTGCGGGCAGGGAATTGCCCCCGAAATGTGTCCTGAGCCGCGGCCGGACGGCGTCATGTCCATCCGCACCTGAGGCGGTCCTCCGCCCAGCGGCTTTCTGGAATCCCCTCGACCTCAGGGCGTGCCCACACACGCCCCTTCCTCCCCAATCACTCAGGGCAAACATCTGAAATCCCTTTCTCCCGCATCACCCCCTCGATACACACACGCTGCACCGAGGCCCACGCACCTCTTCCGTTCCCTACATCAGCCGCGAGCGCCTTGCGGCCCCCAAGCGGCTGTTGGCCACGGAACCACAACACACCGAACAGTACGTTCGAGCGCTGCCACAGGCAATCGTGGAAGCTACGGGGATTCACCGGCAATCCGGCCCTGCCCTTCTCAAACACACGTGGAAACCCCGTAAGCCCTCGGATCGCAAGATCAGGGATGTGCCGGAGGATCCGAACGAGGAGGAGAGGAAAGGGTGTTCGTTGAACGCGCGCTGTGCGCACGACCAGGGCGCGGAACGAGGCGGACTAACTGCGGTCGAACGGCAACGACAACTGCTCTCGATGCAACTGTCTCGGCATCCTCACGATGGCAACTTCTTGGATCAGGTCGACCGGGTTGTCCACGCCGAACTTGTGCATGATTCGACGGCGTTGATCCTCGATGGTTCGAACCGAACGGTGCCGCAGCCTTGCGATTTCCTTGTTGCCTTTGCCGTCCAGGATCAGACGCAAGACCTCGATCTCGGACCTGGTCAGCGGCTTGCGCACCCCCTCGCGCGCACGCCTTCTGTGCTTCAGCGCCGCTTCGACAGCCGCCAGAAAGGAATCTCGCTCCAGAGGCTTCTGAAGGAAGCTGGACGCCCCCGCTGCCATCACCTCGACGGCCATCTCCACATTCCCGTAGCCCGTGACCACCAGAACCGGCAGGGACGGGATTCTGCACTTGACTTCGCCGAGCAGATCGATGCCATCCATGCCAGGCAAGACCACATCCGTGATGAGCAGATCGCACGGCGCGGAACGCATCTTCACAAGACAGGCAGCAGCGGAGTCAAAACAGCGAACTTCGTAGCCGGCCTGTTCCAGCGTTCGGCGCAAGGCTTCGCACACTTCAGGCTCGTCATCGACGACGAAGACATGTTGTCTTTCGTTTTCCTCCATTCTGACCCCGTTGCACACTCACACGATCAAGAATCGGAAGACAGACGAAAAACGTGGAACCCAATCCGGCGGTGCTTTCCCGCCGGATCGTTCCGCCGGCTCGGATTACAATATCCCACGCCACGTGAAGCCCCAGGTCCACGGCTTGGGGGGCAGGTTCCGCCTGGAAGGAGCGATCCGACGCGACACTCGAATCCTCCTTCTCGACAAGGTCATTGTCGCCGGAGAAATGCAGCTCAATGTGATGATCCTTCACCTCATGGCCAACGGTGATGCCATGGTGCCTCTTCCCGTCGGCAAAGCGCATGAGATTCTCGATCAAAGCGTAAAACAACTGCTCGGCATCTCCCTCGGCCATCCGCACCGGCGGCCATCCGTCGCCGTTGCCGATACGAATCACCGTGTTAGCCCCTCGAGCCCGTACCTCCAGCAGTCGTACGACCCTCGCCAGGCTCGCGGCCAGATCCACAGCATGAACCAAGGGGTTGCGCGAGCCCGTCTCGGCAAAACTGCGAAATTCTTCGACTCGGGCCGCCAAGGCACCGATCGCTCGAAGAGCCGCGTCGAGGTCCCGTCCCGCGTCTTCGCGAGACGGCGCCCCATCCAATCTGGCCAGGGCGCTCTCCACAGGCATGCCAATCGCCGTCAGGAATTGAGGGAGGCTTTGCATCAGGCTGCAACTGACTTTGCCGATCGACGCCAGCCGTCCAATCTGAATCATCTGCGCGCGGCAGAGGTCAAGCTCCCGAGCTCTTCGCGCCGGCTCGCTCACGTCCATCCCATGACGAATCAGACCTTCCACGATGTCCATCATCCGAGGCACCGCCCTGACAATGGACCGCAGCAGCCTCTCCCTTTCTCTCAGCCGGGCCTGGAGTCTTTCGTGCTCTGTGATATCCGTGAAGAACATGCCCACCGCCACGGCCCGCCCGTTCTGGGTGATTGGCCCGATGTGAGCCTCGCTACAGAGGGCGCCGTTTCCGCTGGCAGAGAAGCAGACGACCTGGCGGACCACCTCCCCCGTTTGGAGCACGCCAGCGATCGATTCCCGCACCTTCACACGGTATTCGGCCGTCAGGAAATCGTAGATACTGCGGCCAACGACGCCTTCTCGACTTCCAACCAGCCCCGCGGACACATGATTGACGTACGAGATAAGACCATTGCCATCCACTACGACGACAAGGTCGGACGTGCACTCCAGGAGAGAATCCCACCTCTCATCCGGCACCGTGGAGATTCGATTCAATCGACTCCGTTGATCGCAACCTCGATGCGTCACGCCCGCTCCGCCTCGACCGTCGGCATTCACCACCGCCCGCACATCACCGCGCCGTCTTTCCAAACACCTGCGTCCGGCCGGTGTTTGACGACCATGGACAGACTCCACACCGCCCATTGTTGGGCGATCGGTCGACAGAAGCTGTCGACGGTTCAACCGTGACTCAGGTGACGTCTCCCTGTCCATCCGGCCCATCCCCTCGCCACATTGCGCAAGCCTGCCCTTTGCCTGCCCGACCATCCTGTCATCGGCCCGGATCGCGCCGCCTGACAAGCAGGTCTGAATACACGGCCGCATCGAATCGCAACGAGGTGCTATACATGGCACCACGCTTGATGATCGCGCGGATCCAGTCCGAATCCGGCAGACGACGCGATTTCAGGGCATGCTTGTCCTTTTTCTCCCGCGCGGCTGTTCGCCACGACGAAGAGCGATAACTCCCAAAGACACTGCGTGATGAGAAACACCTGCGATGGAGCGACGCGCCGATGAAGACCCGCACGGCCTCTCTGGCTCCAGCAGGTCAACATCCCTTTCATCCCCCTGACATCCCCATGAGTCTTTTTGCATCGAACGCCATCCGTTGTCAACGGAAATCGGCGAAGAAAACTCCTCTTTTAATATGGAGACTCTGCGTGAGATAGAAAGCCTCCTACTCAGACGGGCGCTGGATCGAGAGCCAGGCCGCAAGGACCGATCGTTTGCACGGGCAGAGCCTGGCGCGTCTTCATAGGACGCCCTGGGGGCAGACTTGTGAGCCCTGCTTTAGCAGCATGAGGCGTCGCGGCATTCCGGAATCTATCGCGGCAAAATACGTAGTCACCACAATTGATCCCCGTATAGAAAGCGGATACTCCCTTCGAGTAACCGTTCTGAGATTAGGGTACCTTGACCCTATGCGCGGCGCACGGAACGTGCGGTGGTTTCTCGAATCGCCATTCCGCAAGTGTGATCGGTGAGGGAAGGGCCGATCTTAATAGGCGACAGAAGTCTGTTTTGCACGGAGGTGACTTATGAGACAGTACGGATTGTTGTTGCTCTTGGTGCTCGGCGTCAGCAGCACCGCCTTGGGCTACTGCAGGATCAACATCACGATCGATGAGATCACCTGCGGTCAACCCATCACGGGAAGCACGCAAATCACATGTTCCGGAGCGTGCACCTACTCCGGCGTGGACAAGACCTACGTCGACAACACTCTCTATGCCGACGTCTACATCGATTGTGCGTGCACATGCGGCAGTTCGGTCGTGCCGACGCAGGGAACGGTCTTCAGTGAAGCGACCTGCGGCAGGTATACGGTGGTGGTTCGGGTATGGTGCAACTATACGGGCTGTGGGTGTTTTCCGTACAGTTGCTATCGGCAGCCGGTGTTCTGCGGCATGGCGATGAAGACCTTCACGGTCCGCTGTGACGGCTGTGGCTGCGGCCCATGCCGTTGTGTGCCGCTGCAACCTTCTGCCCCCAGTAAGGATTGTGTCGGCCGCACGCCAGACCGGCCGTCACAGACGAGCCGGCGGGCAATCCCGGCGAGAGTTCCTCACCGAGCCCGCCGTGAAGTCGAGAAGAGGAGGTCCTTCCCCACAGAGGAGGGTGACTTCTTTCTTCGTGCTCCTGTTGGCACGGCAGGCTTCGAGGACAGGGAGAGTGGGCAGGAACGATCACGGCCGATCATCTGCCCGGTTCAATCGTCAGACGATCGACAGGGCCCGGGAGCTTGGTACACCAATGTGACGCCCCGCCTGAAAAGAGAAGCATGCGAATAACCTCCCGACGTCTGCGGCCATGACTTCAGAGATCGTTGGCCGCAGGCTCGCCGGACCCCGCCGGCTGCACCGCGCCTGCGATCACCGCATCGGGTAGTCCACAACCGCTTCATCGCTCTCCGCTGTCACACATGACGAAGAGACACTGGCATGCGAGGGCAACACTCAGTATCCTGTATGCTTGCCGTCTGCGGTGATCGCGGTTGCGGGCGGGTCGTGACACGGGTTGGCATGAATAAGGAGAAAGAACATGACGGAATCCGGTGCAACGAAGGGCACTACCACGCGGCGTGAATTCATCGGCAGGACCGCGGCGACGACTGCCGTCACATTGGCCGCCTCATCACTGTGGTCTGCATCCGGCTGCTCCAGTCCGGCGGCGCGGCTGTCCGGGAAGAAAGGCGGCGGATGGATCGGGTCCGGCAACGTCGTCCTGTTCCAGGGCGACTCCATCACGGACGCGGGCCGTGACAGGGGCAGAGAAGGCAACGCCAACGATGCCAGGGCCCTGGGAACCGGCTACGCCTTCCTCACCGCCGCCGCCCTGCTGGCCAATCACGCAGAGGCGAAACTTACCATCTACAATCGCGGCATCAGCGGGAACAAGGTGTTCCAGCTCGCTGAACGGTGGGACAAGGACTGCCTCGCCCTGAAGCCCGACGTCGTCAGCATCCTGATCGGGGTCAACGACATCTGGCACAAGCTCGACGGCAAGTACGACGGCACGATCGAGGTCTACGAGCGGGACTATCGTGCTCTTCTCGAACGGACCAAGCGCGAGCTTCCCGGCGCGATACTGGTGGTCTGCGAGCCTTTCGTGCTCCGCTGCGGCGCTGTGAACGAGAAGTGGTTCCCCGATTTTGACGGCTATCGGGCGGCGGCCAAACGCGTCGCGAGCGCCTTCGATGCCGTGTTCATCCCGTTCCAGACGATGTTCGACGAGGCGGTGCGGACGACCACACCGGCCTACTGGGCCGGTGACGGCGTGCACCCGACGCTCGCCGGCGCCGCGCTGATGGCCCGGACCTGGCTCCAGGCCGTCTCGACAATCTGACCGCAGGAAGACACGACCGGAATTCGCCCTCCATCGCCTCCAAAATGGTGTATGGTTTAAGTAGCAGGAAATGGAGGGTCGGTCATGAGCCAACGATCACACAGCAGGTCCATGGTGACACCGTCTTCGCCCTGGGATGGGCTCTGGTCTCGCTTCGAGCCGGCAGATTCTCGGACCCTGAGGAAACGGTGGCCGGCCGGGGTGGTTCCCTCTGTGATTGCACTGGTGTCGATGTCGATCGTCACCGTGGCCACGATTGTGATCATCGTAACCACGATCGCCAGCGCGGGACTTCGGATCCAGAGCCCCGACGACACTTGGTCGAGGTGGAGTTCAAGCCCGAACCTCCGATTCGGTGACACCGATGCGGGGCCTTCAGACTATGCCGCGATCGTCGAAGACCCGATGATCGAGCTCGCCATCGATGGCGACTACGCCGATGCGGCGTTCGTCAAACCCGAGCCATAGCGCCTCGGCGTCGCCGACCGATCAGCTCAGCGAGGCCCTCGCCTTCTCGGTGAACTTGATGATCTCGTTCATCATGGCGACCGACTCGGACGGGAATTTCCCCGCCGCGGTTTCGCCCGAGAGCATGACGTAGTCGGTTCCATCGAGAATGGCGTTCGCCACGTCGGCGACCTCGGCACGCGTGGGCCGGCTGTGTTCGGTCATGTGCTCGAGCATCTGCGTAGCGGTGATCACGAATTTGCCCGCCTCGTTGCACTTGCGGATGATGCGCTTCTGGACGATGGGGACCTCGTAGATCGGGATGGCCACGCCCATGTCGCCCCGCGCGATCATGATGCCGTCGGCCGCAGCAATGATCGAGTCGATGTTGTCGATGGCCTGGCGATTCTCGATCTTGGCGACGATGCGGCACTTGGGCAGGGGCGGCTTGACGATCTCGGCCACTTCGCGAACGTCTGCGGCGCTCCGCACGAACGACAGCGCGACGAAATCGACGTGGCGCGCGATGCCGAAGCGCAGGTCTCGCTTGTCCTTGTCCGTCATGGCGCCGAAGGCCAGATCCGCGCCGGGCATGTTGATGCCCTTGCGCTCCTTCAGAATCCCCCCTTCCACCACGACGGCCTTGAGGCTGGTCGCGGAACTCTCCTTGACACGCAGAATCAGGTTGCCGTCATCGATGAAGATAAGCTGGCCCCGCCGGATTCGAGTCAGATCGCCTGCATAGTCGAATGGAATGGTCTTGTGACCCGAGGCCGTCTCGTCGTTGGTCAGCCAGACGATGGACTGATTCTTCAGCTCCCGCGTCTTGCTGCCGTGGAACCGCCCCACGCGAATGCGGAATCCTTCCAGGTCCTGCATGATGCGGATGTGACGGCGGTACCTGGCGTTGAGCCGGCAGACCAGCTCGATGGCCTCGCCATGCTGGGCGTGCGTGCCATGTGAGAAATTCAGGCGGACCACGTCGAGCCCCGCCATGAACATCTTCCGCAGCACCGTCGCGTTGGCGCTGGCAGGACCTAACGTTGCCACGATCTTGGTCTTGGGCATCGGCTCCACACTCCTTTCCGGCCGTCGTGCATCATCTCAATCGAAGGCGTCAGTCTACCGCCGACGGCGTCCTGCAATCAACCAAATATCCTTTTGACCGGCCGGCAGATGTGGTAATCTGCCTCGCGTGCGCAGCAGGAATCTCGGCAGGTGACGCAAGAAAAGGAACGGGAGACACCGAGCATGCAGGTTGTCGTCATCGTGGGGGTCATCGCCCTGATCATCGTCGGGGCGATCATGGGACATGCGGCCGCCAAGAGGCGACGTGAGGAGATGCTCGCCCTGGCGGCCCGGCTGGGTCTGCACTTCGACCCGGGCAAGGATCGGGACCTCGCCCGCCGCTTGGAATTCCTCGGCAAGCTCCGGCAGGGCTCCAATCGCTACGCCTTCAACGTTCTGGCGGGCCGCTATCAGGACCACGACGTCACGATCTTCGACTATCACTACGAGACCCATTCCACCGACTCCAAGGGGCATCAGGAAACGCATCATCATTACCTCTCGTTCTTCCTGCTGCGTCTGCCGGCGTCGTTTCCCGAATTGACCATCGGGCCGGAAGGGTTCTTCTCGAAGATCGCCCAGGCCATCGGCTACGACGACATCGATTTTGAGTCGCACGAGTTCAGCCGCACGTTCTGCGTTCGCTCGAAGGACAAGAAATTCGCGTACGATGTGTGCAATGGAAGGATGATCGAATACCTGCTGGCCCATCGCGACCTCACGATCGAGATGGAGCGCGACGCGCTGGCGATCTCGTTCAACCGCCGGCTGAAACCCGAGCAGATCGAACCCAATCTGCAGAGACTGATCCAGGTCCGTTCTCTGCTGCCCGAATACCTGTTTGCACGGAGTTGATTATGTGGGTGCCATTCGTCCTGCTCGCCGCCGTCGTCCTGCTGCCGATCCTGTACGTGGTGCTGACGTACAACACTCTGGTCGCCCTGCGCAACCATATTCGCGACGCATGGGCCAACATCGACACGGAGCTGAAGCGCCGCTACGAGCTGATTCCGAATCTCGTCGCCACGGTCAAGGGCTACGCCGCTCACGAGAAGGAGATCTTTGAGCGCGTCACACAACTGCGGGCTCAGTGCATGGCCAGCCAGGGCAGTCCGAATCAGCAGGCGGTCGATGAGAATCAACTGGTGGCGGCCCTGCAGAAGCTGATGCTCGTCGTGGAAAACTACCCGCAACTGAAGGCGGACCGGAACTACCTCGAACTCCAGAAGGAACTGGTCAACACGGAGGACCGCATCCAGGCGGCCCGGCGATTCTTCAACGGCAACGTTCGCGACTACCGCAACAAATGCGAGACGTTTCCGAGCAATCTCATCGCGGGGGCCTTCGGCTTCCAGGGCGAGGACTACTTCAACGTCGATCCGGCCGTCCGCGAAGTGCCCAGCGCCGAGTTCAACTCATGAGAAGCCCTCGCCAGAAATGGATCCCCGACGGGTCTCCTACGGCTCATTGAGGAGGTGATGGGCCGCCAGAGCGAGGAACATGAAGTTCGAGCCGCCTCCGCCGATCACGTACTCCGACTGCTGCCAGAAGAACGGCCACTCCTTCAGCTCGGGGAAATCCGGGCGGATCAACGCGGTCCCCGACCCGACACCGCCGGGAATATAGCTCCAGTCGGCGCGGTTGACACCGTAGGCAACGGTCAACGACCTGGCCCCCACCCCGGAGACAAACGAGGCGGTGTTCGGGCCCGGATGACAGCCCAGGACGAAGTTCAAGGCATTGAGCAGATACGTCGTGTCGAAGACGTCAGGCCAGCCCTCGTGCAGGAAGAACTGCGGCACGCCGAAACTCTGGATGCCCCAGCCGGCCCCCCAGATGTTGGGACGGTATGGTACGCCGAACGGTGTTTGTTTGCCTTGATCTTCGATCCTCTTGCGATATTCTGTGACGGCGGTTCTGACCGCCACGTGAAATTCCGCATCGTCGATGTGCTCCATCACGCGTCCGAGCACCCAGCCGTTACGGTCGATCGTTCGGACGATCTCCGGCCGCATGGCGACCAGGGCATCGAGATACTCCGGCTGCCTCATCGTGAGGAACAGCTCCGCCGCCACCTCGATCTTCTGGCTCGCAACCCGCCTGTCGTTCACGTCCCGATTGGCCTCGTAGATTGCCTGGGCCACCTCGACGCACTCGTCGGCCAGAGCGGGCCGGTACTCCTTCAGCGCCCTCGCAGCCGCCGCCAGCCCGGCCGCAACGTTGAGTTCGCGCGAAGGATTCTCTTCTGTGAAAACCCAGCGATCGTCCGGTTTGCCTGACCGCTCGCCGTCTGTTTCGTCGGGTTGCAGGTTCGGGTCGTAGAAAAGGTTGTCGGTCATGGTCGAGCCGTCCCCGAGCAGAACATACTGCGGGATCGTCGGGCAGATGATGCCCCGGTAGAGCCGGCCCAGACTTCGATAGCCGCCGAGGATGCTCAGAACGCCGTGCTCGATCTGCTGCAGGATATCCGGGACGCCGTCAGGCAGGTGCATCTCGACGAGGTGATGCTCCTGATCGATCGTGGTCGCATCATAATCGACACCGAACGCCTCATAGACCTGCGACAGGACGCGCACGGTTCCGATCTGGGATTCGACGCGAAGGTCGTAGTCGCCCGCATCGTGCCAGCCGCCCACGTTCAATCCCGGCACCGCTTCCTGCGGCTCGTACTTCGTAAGCGTCGAAGGCCCCTGCACGTAGCCGTCGAAGTGATTCCGATCCACCGGCGCCATCAAGGCATCGTCCATATGACAGAGGCCGTGCCAGACACGATAGCGATCGTTGACGCGCATGTGGCACATCTGGACCGGCAGGAAGTACTCCAGGGTGGGTTGCCAGACGTGACGCGCGTATACTTCTTCGTCGATCGCAAACGTGTTGGACTGCTGATCTCCGTACTGGACGAGATAGACACCCGGAACGTTGACGTCGGTGAAGTCGAATCGCAGGTAGTGGTAGCGCAGGAAATCGCCCCAATCCTCGGGCCGGGTGCGAAGGACTTCCTCGCGGCTTCCGGAAGGGGCCACCCTCAGCAGTGCCGCCTCCTTGAAGTCCCCGTCTCGCTTGTCGAGTTCGATCACGGCGATTTTTTCCTGCCTGGGGTGATAGCCCACCTGGGATACATGAACCACCGGGGTGTATCGCCAGTCCGGCAGCGTGCTGCACTCGATCCTCCATTGCAGGGCGCCGGCCGTGGTGCCAGCCGGCAGCGTCGAACGCACGATGAACCAGCCGTTGTTGTGCTGCGCCCTGCCATCCAGCAGTTCCAGCGTGCCGTCTACCGACTCGATGGTCATCTGCAAGGCCGGGCTGTCAGGCGCGACGGAAAGCCGGCGGCCCCTGGCCAGCGGCTCGGCCTGGGGAATGTGGTCTTCATCAACGTACATCGGGCCATTCAACTGCCTCGGAAAGATCCCGGACCGGTCGTCCATGTAGTATGGCCGACCGAAGTATTCGCCCGGGAACAGCTCCAGGTTGAAACCGACCTTGCCGACCCACTCTCCGGGAAGGGGTTCGTCCAGATCCACCACGATCCGAAATGCCTCGCCTTCCGGCCGGACGCTGACACGATACGAGAGGTGGAGGTCCGGGTAGATGATCGGATTGAATCCCTTGCGATCGCGACCGGGGTCGGGGTAGCTCAGAAACGCCGTGATCGTCTGGTTCTCGGTGTCAACCTCACGCTTGTCGAGCTTGGGGATCGGCTGCCACTGCCCCGGAGCTGGCTCGAGACGGACGTCGCCGTTGGCCGCCACGCGGACGCCGTTCTGGATGATACTCACGCCACCCTGGTGCCCTTCCGGATAAAAGTCGCTGAACACCATGACGTTGAGGCCGATCTTCTCGAAGTACTCGGCTTCATTGAGCGTCAGGCCGTTCGCGTCGGATGCTGCCGGCGTCGGCGCTACAGCCTCCGGCGACTCCTCCAGAACCGGCGCCGGCGGCGTCTCGTGGCTTGGCTGGCAGGACAAAGACAGAACCAGCAACAAGACAATCGCCAGCTTCCATCCACATCGAATGACCAACGCGGACATGCAGGACTCCTTTCCTTGCCGTGCGAAGCAACCACAGAGACCGGCCCGGACCCAGCACGAGGCGCAGGCTCTACTTCTCAGGCTCGACGCGCTGGATCGAGAGGATCCGGACCGGATCGATCGGCAGGTGCATGCCGGTCACAGGAACCTCGCCGATGCGATCGACCACGTCCATGCCTTTGACCACCTCGCCGAAAACCGTATGCTTGCCCGTCAGCCAGGGTGTATCCACCAGATTGATGAAGAATTGGGAACCGTTCGTATTCGGGCCGGAATTGGCCATCGCCAGGCAACCCCGTTTGGGGGCGTGCGACTTCAGCTTGCCGTTGTACTTGTATCCCAGATTGACGTACGCATCCTTGAGGCTCATCGCCTGAACGCGCTGGTTCACTTCCTCCTGACGCGCCGCGAGCTGTTCGTCCGAGGTGATTCCCATGGCCTGAAACAGGGGACGCAGCACGGTGTTGTTGAAATCCTCCTGCGACCGGATGTTGAGCCAGGGATGCGGTCGGCTCTGCTCGTCGAGGACACTCAGCTTGTCGAGTCCGAGTGCGTCGGCGTTGATCTCATCCTCAAACTTATAGCCCGGCCCGCCCTCCCCGGTTCCCAGCGGGCAGCCGCCCTGGATCATAAACTCCTTGATGACGCGATGAAAAGTCAGACCGTTGTAGTAGGCCTTTCGGACTTTGTGCTTCGTAACCGGATCGATGAACACCTTGGTCCCCTCGGCCAGCCCGAGGAAGTTCTCGACGGTCTTGGGGGCCTCCTGGGCATACAGCCGGACGACAATATCGCCCTTGGTTGTCTTAATCAGGCAATGAGGATCGGATGAGGGTTCATTGGGCTCGCTCGCCATGGCGGCTCCATAGAGACAAAGGACAAGGGCTGCTGCGGTCCGATTCATGTCTGCTCCTTTGCACGTAGACCGGTCACATTCACTTCGACACCCCTATTATACCGAATGCCGGGGCCTTCCACCAGTCCCTCCCCCGCCAGGAAGCAGTCGCGAAAACTCTACGCAGATTCGTTCCCCGGCAGTCGCATCAAGAAGGGCAGAGAACCCGACGGGATGAAGGCAGGGCAATTGCAGCCCGATGAGAATGGAACACTCAGCGCATGGATCGATACGGATGATGCGGGCAGGCACTTCGAGGGTGGCAACCGGAGAAATGGCGGGAACGCTAATTCTCCTGCGTCTCGCCAACGCCCACCTTCAGACCCAGACGCTGACAGCTCTCGCAACGGCAACAACCGACCTGTCGCAGATGCGACGAGCCGGCCAGACGCCGCGTCTCGATCAGACGGGCCCCCTTGGCTTCCATCTTGCGAAAGGCCATCTTGGCCTCGCGATTGTCGTGGTAGCCCACGGCATCCACGACGACGGCCACGCGTTTGTCTCTCTGGAGCAGACCCAGCGCCGCCGCCTTGACGGCCCCTTCGGCACAGGCCCCGATGAGGATGAACTCGGACGCCGAGACCTCGCTGAGCAGACGATCGATTCGCGGCTCGTCGAACGGATCGACACACCGCTTGTGGAGCACGACCTGCTGATAGCGTCGAAGCACGTCGCGTGGCAGGTCCGTGCTGCCGTCGGCCGGAAGACTGATCCGATTCGGCATCAACGTGTAGCTGATCTTCTCCTGGCCGGTGGTGCCGTCGATACAGTACTTCGGATCGCCGTTGTTGCCTTCGAGGTAGACTTCGCACGTCGAGATGACCGGAATATCCCTTCGCCGGGCCCACGCCATCATGCGGCGAATGTGGGCCAGCACTCTTCGGTGGTTTCGGATGCAGGCGCCGCCGTCGGCCAGCAGGTAGTCCCTCTGCGTGTTGATGTCGACGAGGACTTGCCTCCGTTTCGCCCTGACCATTTGAAGTATCATCCTTCGACTTCCTTTCCGTGCCGGCAGGTTCGTTTCAGTCTGACCCACCCGCGGCCCACAAAAGAGTTCACTTGCCTAATCATCGTGTGCCGCTATCCGACACTTTAGTAACGCAGGGAGCAGAAAATTATCCGCACCTTCACTCCATTTTGGACTTGCCGTATAATGCAGCGGAAAAGACCTGCTGCCGGGTGCAGGATAGGTAGTTTTGAACACGATCAGGCGATGGGACGTACCCTTAAAGAATACCGTTCGATTGTACTGCAACCGGAAGATCTGCCGGCCGGGGGAGGTTTTGCCGGCGTTTTCGGACGTCCCGGACCTCTTCATATCGAAATCGGATCCGGCAAAGGGACATTTCTTGTCCAGGAGGCGAAAGCGCATCCCGAGGTGGACTATCTCGGCATCGAATGGGCGAACAAGTTCTATCGGTATGCGGCGGACCGCTTGGGACGCTGGGAGCTGGCGAACGTCCGCATAATCCGGGCCGATGCGGCGGCGTTCCTGCGCGAATACGTGCCCGCGGGGTCGGTGGACTGTTTTCACATCTACTTCCCCGACCCCTGGCCGAAGAAACGCCATCACAAACGCCGGTTTGTTCAGAGGGACAACCTGGAGATGCTGATCGCGCGTCTGAAACCGGACGGGCGAATCCAACTGACGACCGACCATGCCGAATACTTCGCGCAGATGCGTCAGGTGACCTCGGAGTTGCGAGACGAACTGGAGGAAGTCGAATTCGTGCGTCCGGCCGGCGCCGTGGACGGGGAATGGACAGGCACCAACTACGAACGTAAGTACATCAAGGATCGACGCACGATCCACGCCCTCGCGTTCCGGAGGAAACGGGCATGAGGCGAGAGAGAGAACCTGCCGGCGCAACGACACCGCGCATCAGGAACCGGACCGTCGGCGCTCGGGCGCAACTATCGCGACTCGCACGACGGACCGAAGCCCCCGGATGATACAGCGCTATGCGCCTTCCAGGCGGGCCATCGCGGTGAGAGCCACACGCTTGACATAGTCGTCGGAATCGTTCGCCGCGGCCTTGATCTGGGCCAGCACCGGTCGGGCTTTCAGTCCCAGCTTATCGAGCGCGACGATGGCAAACATACGGACCTTGTCCGCAGGATGTTTCAAGGCATCCGCCAGCACCGGCAGCCCCGTGTCCTCGGCGTCCCAGTCGCACATCGCGTGAGCGGCTGCAACGCGAACCACCATCGACACGTCGGCGAGCCGGGCCTTCACCGCCGTCCGGGCAAATGCGACATCGGCCTCGAACCTGCCGGCGGCGTGCAATCCCACGATCGCCCAGTACCGGATCGATGGTCTTGCGTCGTCCAGGTACGGCAGATAGGAATAGACGGCGTTGGCGCCCTTGTGGTCAAGCTCCTTGAGTTTCCAGAGCCGCTGACGCAGGTTAGCCGTGTCGATCTTGCCCCGCCAATGCTCGGTACCCACGGGCGCCGGTCGGTCGGCGGCGGGATCGCCCGGCTGGAACGTCATCAGATCGCTGTCGTGAAAACCGATGCGGCAGGCCTTCGCATACAGCACCTCACCTGCCTTCAGCGAGATGGGGCGCGCGTGCCGCAACCAGCCCGTCCTGTCCTTGGGGTCGCCGCCAATGCGATATGCGATGGAGGCCCCTTCCGTGGCGCAAGCCAGCGTCACGGTCACCCCCTCGCTCGCATCGCTTGTCTGCTTGACAACGACGGGCGGCGTCGTCTTTTCGTATTGCCCGTTCGGCCGTTTCAACTCGTCGAAGATCGGCTCGGGAATCAATCCTACGTCCTGCGTGTCTCTGTACCATTCCTCGTGCACCCTTCGCAGCCGCTCCAGTACTTCCGCGTAGGCGGGGTCGCCTGCCAGGTTGCGGACTTCATGAGGGTCGCTGACAATGTCGTAGAGCTCTTCGATCGGCTTGGTCGGTTCGAAATGCTGCTCCTGGGGACCTTCCAGCTTGCCCTCGGCGTGAAGCCGTCGCATCTCCTGCATCGTGGGCATCTCGTTCATATAGCGGATGTCCTGTCCTCGCGAGACGTACCACATGTAATTGCGGACGTACTTGAAGCGTTTGTCCCGCACGGCACGAATCAGATCATAGGCCTCGTCCATGCGATCGCGAGCGGCGAAGACGTACTCCCGCGGCCTGGCCTTGCGGCGTCCCAGAAACGCATGGCCCTGCATGTGGGAAGGGATATCCACTCCCGCCAGCGAAAGCATCGTCGGGGCGAAGTCGACGAAGGCGATCAGATCGTCGCTGACCGTCCCCGCAACGACCGCTTCGGGGTTGTCCGGCATGGCGAGTTTGCGCCATTTCGGGGGAACGCGAATAATCAGCGGCACGCGAAGGCCGGAATCGTAGATCCATCGCTTGGCGCGAGGCAGCCCCCGGCCGTGGTCTCCCCAGAACCACACGATCGTGTCCTCGGCCAGGCCGTCCTGCACCAGCTCATCCAACACCTGCTTGACCTGCTTGTCCATCAGGGTGATGAGGTCGTAGTACTGAGCCCAGTCCTGCCGGACCGTGGGCGTGTCGGGATAATATGGCGGCAGCGTCGCTTGCGCGGGATCGTGCCGCTCCGTCGGGCCCAAGCCTGCCAGTCGCTTGAGCATCGCATCGCTCCGGTTGCGGATCTGGCTTTCGTGTGTCGTCGTGAAATTGACGACGGCGAAAAACGGCTTGTCCTTCGGGCGGTTCCTCCAATGCGCGCTACCGCTGCATTCGTCCCACGCCGTCAGCGGAGGGTCGAACTGATAGTCCGTCTTGACATTGTTGGCGCAGTAGTAGCCCGCCGCCCGCAGGTATTCGGGGAAACACTTGACCTCCTGCGGGGGCACACCCGCGCAGCGCATGTGATGCGTCCCGATCGTCGTCGGGTACATCCCCGTGATGATCCCGGATCGGGTCGGTGCGCAGACGCCCGAATGAGAGAACACGTTGTTGTACCGCACGCCTTCGGCAGCCAGCCGATCCAGATGGGGCGTCACCGCATAGGAATCACCGTAGCAGCCCAGGTCCGGGCTGATGTCCTCCGTGCTGATCCAGAGAAGATTCGGCCGGTCCTCCCGGCGGACCTCCTGGGCGACAAGGGAGCGTTTCGGCAGCATCATCGCCGTCAGAGACCCGGACGCCACCTGTAGAAACCGGCGTCGATTCAAGTTGCCGTTCATATGACCTCCAGACCGGGCGAGTCAAGCGCGATGGCCCATCGGAAGCGGACCGCCTTATCGCTTCGGACGAGTAGACCGGCCCTCCCCGAGGGCCCGTCTCATGGCATTCGACGATACCGAATCTGTCGGAAGAACCCACCCCGGTGCCGAGTTAGGCGAACGAACGCAGCATGGATTCTCCCCTCTGCCTCATTGCGGCGTTCCCAGAATTTTCAGGGAGTCCTCGATCACGGGCAGGGTCTTGGTTTCCACTTTCGGATTGTCGGCCTTGCCAGTAACCTCCATGCGAACGACCGCCCCACCGAGTCCTTCGGTCAGCGACTGGAGGATCGACGGTTTGGCCGCCGCCACGCGCCGACCGCGCGCGGTCAGCGTGAGGTTCACGTCGCTGTCGCGCAGATTCATGGTGCCGCTGCCGGTAAAAGCCAGGTTCTTGCCCGACATGTCGAACTTGCTGATCAACAGCTTGTTGCGTTTGAGATACGATTCCACCAACATTCGCTCGAACGCGTAGTCTGTCGGCTCCGTCAGACTCAATACGGCCAGGAGATTGGCCAGCGGCGAGACTCTTCCCACCTGCATGTCTGCCACATTGATCCGGCAGACGCCGAGACGAGAAGAGCCGTCTCCGATCCGGGCCCCCAGCCCCAGGGTGGCGTTCATCGTCCCGCTGCTGGCGCTCGTCTGAGCCGCTGGATCCAGTCTGCCGCCCAGGAGGAATCTCTGGAGATCGACGCGGACCAGGCCGATGGTCGCCAGATACTGAACCACGCCCGTCGCAACCGGCTCGATGCGGAGACTGCCGAGGAGATGGCCCCCGTAGCAGTCGCCCAGGAAGTGGTCTGCCGACCACACATGCGCATTCGGATCGTACACCAGTTCGGCGTTCAAACGGGTCACGTCCTTGCCCTTGACGTTGAACCGGTCCGCCGCCAACTGCATCTGCCCCGACGAGAACCCGGCCTTCGTATCGTACGCCGCCTCAATGCCGAGAGTCCCGTACACCTCGGCTCCCGTGCCGGAGATACGGAAGCTGCACGGGCGCAGGTCCATCCGGCCGCTGAGCCGAACGAGCTTGTGGTCTTTCCCCGAAACCTCCAGTGTCCCGAGATCCAGATGGAACGGTCCTCTGGGCGAGGAATCGCGATAGATGCCCTGGAGGCTCTTCGGCAACGCCTCGCCCAACTGCGGCGTGAACAGGATATCACGCGCTCGCACGGTGAAGGCCCCTTCTCCGCGGCTCTCAGCCACAAGACTCAGACGCCCGTTGACGCGCACCGAAGGGATCAGAGACGGATCGGCCTGGAGCGTTGGCGTCGCCTCGATATCCTGAAACGTCACAGCCTTCGCATCCACGGCAATCGTGCCTCTGACGTTCTGCAGAGGATACGGAAATTTCTCATGATCGATCTTGTTTCCGAGACACATGATGGAGGCCGTGAAGTCGGCCGGCTGGTTGCTGTCGACCTTGCTGTAGCCCATGGTGACGTCCACCGCCCCCTCCGGGCGGAATGCAAGAACATGTCGCCGAGCCGCTTCCGGCAGCAACCCCAGCACCGTTTCGTCGAGGGGCGTTTGCTTCGCCGTCACGTTCAGATGGTACTGCCCCGGCTGGTTCGCCCTGGCGAATTGCATGCTTCCGGCCAACCGGACCTCACTCTGGCGGTATCGCCCGACGCAGTCCCTGATCGTGGCCGAATCCGGCGTGATGGAGACCTCGCCCGACAAGTCCGTCAGCACCAGCGGCCAGGAATCCATCTTCAGGGAAGCATCTGCAACGGAGGCGTCGACCGCGAAGCGGACAGGATCCGGGCTGTTGACGTCTTCGGCGGTGAAGATCCTGCCACGGACTCGCGCGGTTCCGGTAGCGTCGAATCGTTTGGCCAGAACCCGATACTGTTCCGGCATGGCCTGTCTCAGCGTGGCGTCCAGAGGGATGCCGTTGGCATCGATGGTGATATTGTAGATCGGCCGACTCGTGCCGCGATCGGTGACCTGGCCATCCAGCCTGATTCGGTGCTCCTGCCCTGACGCGACGACATCGGTCACGAGGATCCTTTCCCGATCGAAGTATACTCCTCCCGTCATGTCCTGCAGGGGATACGGGAACTTCTCGTATGCGGCGTCGACACCGCGCAGGTCGATGGCGATATGGCTGCGTTTGTCCGACGGGCTCGATCGAGCCAGCCGATAGTCCACGCTGATGACTCCGCTGGGCGAGAACATATCCCAGAGCCGCCTCTGGCCGGGCGGCAGCGCTGTATAAAGGTCCTCGTCCAGAATCATATTGCCGCTGGAGATCTGGTATTGATACTGTCGGTGGTCGCCATGTCCCCTAGACCAGCCCTGGATGAGCACATCCACCTCGCCGTGCTTGCCCTGGAGCTGATTCAGCGTCACAGCGGACTGGGTAAACTCCACCGTTCCGGCCAGGTGGTCGATGGCGTAGGGAAACCGGCCGTCTCGAATAGACATATCCTCGCACACCACGTGGCCCGTGACCTCGCTCTCATGCAGGGCGTGGAGATTGCCGCGTGCCTGGAGCCAGATCGATGCAACGCGACCCAATGGACGATACCGCGCGAAAAACCGCTGGGCGGCCGCCATGGCCCCGGACTGCTGCGAGGGGTCCGTCGCTATCAGCCGAAAGGCATCGACTTCCGGGCTATGCTTGCTGTGCAAATCCCTGACCTGCATACTCAGCTCGTAGACGCCGGAACGATCGTATTGGAGGTCCGCGGCCAACACGTCGATGGCCCAGGCCCGTTCGAGGGAAGGGATGTCCGTCGAGGACAGGCCCCCGGCCACCTCAAATCGCCCGGGGCTCCAGGAGCCTCGCAGAGCGCTGTCCCCGTAGCCGCCGGAGAGCTTGGCCGTCTTGATCTCGAAGCCGTAGCTGCCATCGCTGACGCCGGGGAATCCGAAGCGTGCCTCCACCGGCACCGAGGTCACCACCTCCGTCTCCCCGCCGGACGCCTTGCAGTAACGCAGCTTACCTCGCCGAAGAGCAACGACCGGCGCCCTCCCGCCTTTGCCCGAAGAGGTGTTCAGCCGCAGGTCACCGATGTTCCATCTTCCGGAATCGAGATCGTGCTGTACGTCGAGAACGAAGTCCTCGACATGAATCTCCTTGACTTGAGGCGACAACAACAACAGACTGCCCACGCTGAATTTCGCATACACGCTCTTGGCACGCAGGATCGTGTCGTCGTAGAACAGCTCCCCGCGTTCGGGACGAATCACTATACCATCGATGGATACGGAGGCATTGCGGTGAAAATCGAACGCTCCCATCTCGATTTGCGTGTTGGTCAGTCGGCTGATCTCCGCGGCGGCAATCCCGGGCAGTGCCTTGCCCACCCATATTCCGACGCCGACCACGGCACCCAGAAGAACCGCGAGCAGGACCAACACACGGATGAGGATGCGGCGACGCCATCCCCTCTTGGTGAAATCTGCTCCCGTGCTGGAACGTATGGATCGAGCCATGAGAATCCACGTGCGGTTCGAATCGCCGCCCCTACCGCGACCGCCGAATCGCTTTGTCGGAGATATCGCGACGGCAATACGCCCCTTCGAAAGCAATGCGATCGACGGCCTCATAGGCCCGCGCCTTCGCTGCGGCAGTATCCCGCCCCAGGGCCGTCACGCCCAGAACGCGTCCACCGCTGGTGACCACGCTGCCGTCCTGTTGTTTCGTCCCGGCATGGAAGACAACCACGTCCCCAAGGGATTCCGCCTCTGCGATTCCCGTGACGACCTTGCCTTTGGCGTAAGCGTCAGGATATCCCCCGGACGCCATCACGACGCACACGGCCGGGCGCGGGTCCCACTGGAGGCAAACCTCATCCAGTCGTCCGTCGCAAACGGCCAGGAAAACCTCCAGCAGGTCGCTCTGGAGCCGCATCAGAATGGGCTGGGTCTCCGGATCGCCGAAGCGCACATTGAATTCCAGAACGCGCGGCCCGCCGCTGGTCATCATCAGCCCCGCGTAGAGAACTCCCTTGTACGGGGTGCCGTTGCGATTCATCGCATCCACGATGGGCACGAGGATCTCTCGCGAGATGCGGCTCATCATCTCGTCCGTGACCACGGGCGCGGGGCTATACGCCCCCATCCCCCCGGTATTCGGACCTGTATCACCGTCGCCGATCGGTTTGTGGTCTTGCGACGATTCCATCAGGTAGATGTTTCGCCCGTCCACAAACGCGAGAATCGAGGCCTCTTCTCCCAGCAACTTGTCCTCCACGAGCACGTGGTCTCCCGCCGCTCCGAAGATGCGGTCGACCATGATCCGCTCGGCGGCCAGAATGCCGTCGGACGGCTCGTCGCAAACGATGACGCCTTTGCCCTTGGCCAAGCCGGTGGCCTTGATCACCACGGGCTCATCGCGACTGGCAATGTACGCCTTCGCGTCGCTGAAGCGGTCGAACACACGTGATTCAGCGGTCGAGACGGCGCTGGCGCGCATCATCTGCTTGGCGAACGCTTTGTCAGCCTCCAACTGCGCGGCCGCACCACTCGGACCGAACGCCTTGATCCCGGCCGCTTCCATCGCGTCGACGACTCCCGAGGCCAGCGGGTCTTCCGGACCGACGACGACCAGACCGACCTTGTGCGTCCGGGCGAAGTCCACCAGCGATGCGACGTCGTTGTCCTCGATGGCGACGTTTTGCCCGCAGAGGGCAGTGCCTGCGTTTCCCGGCGCGATATAGAGTTTGCCGAGCTGCTTGGATTGTCTCAACTTCCAGGCGATCGCGTGCTCGCGTCCCCCGCTGCCGATCAGCAGTACGTCCATTCTGTTACCTCAATTCTCGTCCTGAATCCGGCCCGAAAACGACAGAGCCCGGGCTGCCCGCCGTTCGGGCCCGGCGACCGGTGGGCTTCACTGTACCAAAGCCGCACCGTTTGCTCAAGTCGATAGTTGGCCAGGAGGGAGGGGCAGGAAGGCAGCGCAAGAGGACCATCCGCGTACCAGCGTGCAGAACATCGGCGTGCCGCCTGAAGGACGCGGCCCAATCGTGGTCCGGCTGTGAGGCGTGTCGGAGAATACCCTACGAACACCCTACCGACAGGTCATGGAACCGCATACCAGCCGATGCCTTCATCGTACCAGACGTCGTCCGGAAGGGCGCGGAGTTTTTCGGCTTCGCTCTCGCTTGTAGTGAAGAAATGGGCACCGGCACTCTGGGACCAGAACCGGTACACCGGAACAGCCCAGGCCGGCTGCTTGCCAACCGGGTAGGCATAGAAGGCGATGCCCTGGTATGTCCAAACGTCGGGATACTGCTCCTGAAGCTTGGTCACTTCCTTTTGCCTGAGCGTATAGAAGTGCGATAGGGTCTCATCGGACCAGAAGCGGTGCACCGGCAGGCAATTGGGGTCCGAGGTATCCGGGAAAGCGCGGAACGCGGTGCCCTGCAAGGTCCATTCCTTTCGGTGTTCGTTGACCAGCGTGGTCTTCTCGGTTTCACTGATCGTATAGTAGTGGGCCTTGTTGATGGGCGACCAGAACCGATAGACCGGTTTCAGCGATGCCTCGATGATCTTGCCGTAATCGATTACGATGTTGTCCAGGTGAGCGTGCCCCGACCCGATCGCCAGGCCCGTGGATCGCCCTCCGAGGTATATGAAGACCGGGTGGCCGCCCCAAGTCCCTCGTACCACATCGCTGTAGGCGCCCCAGGCCCGATCGAGGCCATAGCCCCAGGGGCTCACATAGAGCTCATCGAGTTGCGAATCGTAGGAAATGTACAGAGTCCCATCGTTGACGATTCGTTCCGTGTATCCGCTCAGAGTGGAATACCCGTCTACCTGCCTGTACGAGAAGCTGGGAAACCGATTCACACATCCGGCGCCGAACTCGATCCGCCGGTACAGCGGGTTCTGATCGCTGGGGGTCACGCCAATCCCGATCCACCCCCCTTGCTCGAGGGTCAACAGATCGTAGTGAAAATCGACCCTCATGGCGAAATCATAGCGAGGATCGAGTCGCCAGGTGTTCCCCACATACGCGGCGAACGCCTCGAAGGGCGGCTGCGAAGCGAGGAGTTCCAGGCGTCTGTTTTTCTCCTTGACGAATATGTTGTTCGGGTCCTCCGAGTATTCCTTCCACAGCCAGGCTCGCGAGTTGTCATCGAACGAGTCCTTCAGGGCGATCTGGCTCAGCGATCCCGTAGTACCGTCGCTGACCACGATGGTGGTTCCGTCCGCATACACATTCGGGCAAAACCTCGACGCGGCGAGAATCCCCCCCACCGCTAACACGCAAAGAAGTGTGTTTCGTATCATGATTCTCATCCCCCTTCTGCTCAATAGGGTGGTTAGCGTTTCTAACGACGCAGGCAGCACGCGCACGTGGCTCCTGCACACAACAATTTCGGGAATCCCTTCCGAAAGGCATCAAACGAACGGCCCCGATCGGCCCCAACCGCGATCAGGTTGTCCCGGCGTTCTCTCCCAAACGCCAATGCTCCGGCAGCCGCGCTCTAACGCGTACCGTTTTCCGGGTCTTTGCCGCTTCCATGGCAATCCAAAGCGGCCTGTTGCCGCTGTTTACCCATTGTACCAATTTTGCCTGGAATGTCAAGCATCCGGTGGAAAAACGGATTTTTTCCTCGTCGGCATCTGCCCCCACAAGCACGGGCTACGGAGACTTACTGGCCTGCGGCGTGCCTCCATAGGCACCCATGTTGATCCGGCCGCCGTTGTAGGCCGGTTCTTCCAGGGGCTCGCTCGACGGGTCGCCGGCATCTATGCAGGGACTGGTTGCCCCGTCAATTACCCAGTCAGCCAGTCGGGTATCCCAGCGTCCGGCCGCAGATTTGAGGTGATAATCCCCGTTCGCCGAGTCAGCAAAGAGGGGATCGGCCTCGATGTTGCCTTCTCCCTCGATACCGCCCTGGACGTCGTTGAAGCGGACCTCGTAAAGCCCCTCTCCCGTCGGAGGATCCACCTCGAAGTACAGCTCGTTTTCCCACACGATGTTGTTCACGAGGGACGCCCGCTCCAGCCCGCCGCTCGATGCGAATCCCCTCGTAGACCCGAGATGCAGTCCGTTGGGCCGGTTCCGAACGATCGTGTTGTTGATCACGGCCGGTTTGCCGTAGAGGTTGTAGAGCCCGCCCCCCCAGTAGGCAAAGTTCCCGGCGACGACATTGTTGGAGATGGTCGGAGCGGCGCCGTAGATGTGGATGCCGCCGCCCTCCCAATCGGCGGTGTTGCCGACGATCGTGTTGTTCGTGATGACGGCCTGTGATTCGTCGAGACAGGCAATCGCACCACCGCTCTCGGCGTGGTTGTTCGAGAACCGGCAGTGGTCGATCACAGGACTCGAAGCGGGACCGGACATCAGACGAGCGTCCGACCGGCTGTACGCCTTGCAGCAGAGGACCGCACCTCCGATCAGGTCTACCGTGTCGGATGACATGGCATAGGACTTGTTGGCATGCTCGAGATGGCAGTATCGCAGCACGTCGTCGTCGCCTGAGCTGACCAGGCGTATGCCGAACCAGCCCTCGATGGTGTCGATCGCACGGAACAGGATCGGGTCGTGCTCGACGCCCACGGCGCGCAGCGTCGCGTCCAGGCCAACGGTCAGTCCATAATGACCCGCAAACCTGACCACCACTCCAGGGTCGATCGTCAACGTCTGTCCTTCGGGAACCTCGATATCGCCCGTGACGGTGTAGGGGCTGGCGGCCTTCGTCCAGACGCCACTGACCGGCCCGCCCGGAACGAGGGTGCCCAGGCCTCCTGTGCCCCGCAGAGCAATCCTTCGATACGGCGAGTTGGTGCTCGTAGAGGTGATGTGCAGAATGCCGGAGTAGACCCTCTCGGCCTGCGGAGCGAAATCGATCCTCACCTCGATCGACTGGTCTGGCGACAGCGTATGCTTGCTGACCGGATTGAGAACGGAGAACACGCCCCGAGGGTCGGAGAGGTTCAGGGCGCTGACCTGGAGATCGAGCTTGCCCGTGTTGGCGATCGTGATTGTGGCCACCGCGTTCGCATCCACAGCGACACACCCGAATTCCGCCGTACCGGCCGGACTGATACCGATCAGAGGCAGATCCAACTGATTCTCGTAGGCACCCATGTCGACCAGTCCGCTGTGTACCCGCGCGTTGTCGGCAAGATCGACAGCCTCGGTGACATCGCCATTTCCGCCATTGATGCACGGCGAGGACATCTGAAGCGTCCAGTTCGAGCCCGAAGCATCATGGTCTGCCCCTGCGCCGTCGCTGGCGTCGAAGAAGCAAGGGAAGCTGTCAATGTTCCCCTCGCCCTCATGGCCCCCCTGCACGTCACAGAACGATGCGGAGACCTCCGATTCATAGGTCTCGATCTGGTAGTTGCTGTTGCCCCAGAGGATCGAGTTGGTCACCTCGGTGCCCAACTCGGATTCACTGAAGAGGCCGCCGGACACGTTGTTGACGATCGTGCAGTTGTCGATCCGAACCGCGCTGCCCAGGCAGCAGCAGACTCCGCCACTCTGGGCCTCGCCCCCGATGCAGGTGTTGTTCGCGATGAGCGTGTTGCTGACCGTGGCCGAACTATGGAGGCAGTAGATTGCGCCGGCCCGGCCACACGTGTTGTTGGTGATCTTGCAGTGCGTGATGGTCGGACTAGAGTAGCCGCAGCAGACGGCGCCGCCCCACACGTCGATGTCCCACGGCAGATCGGAAACGGAATTCTCCATCCCGTTCTTCGCAAACGTGATCGAGCAATGGCTCAGCACGTCGTCGGCGCCTGATGAGACAAACCGAAGGCCGGACCAGCCCAACTCGCGATTGCCGGCGGTGAATTCTACCGGGCGAGCGGCCGTGCCCTGAGCCAACAACCGGGCATCGGGACCGACCGTCAGGCTGTATCGCCCCATGAAGACAGTCCGCGTCCCCGGCTCGACGATCAGTTCGCTCCCCTGGGTGACCTCGATGTCACCGTACACATAGTAGGGAGACCGGGCTTCGGACCATGTCCCCGACACATGGCCGGACTCGACTCGGGTGCCGCCGACCGTCGCCACGCCGCTGAGCGGCACATATTTGACCTGGCCGTCACCGTAGTGGATGGTGAGCAGTCCGTAGTAGGCCCCGGCATATTCCGGATGAAATTTGACGTAAATCGTCTCCTTCTGCCCCGCGCCTGACATCCGGAACGAGTCGATGCGATCTGTGTATTCCTCACCGGTCAGCGAAGCGAGGAATCCCTCAGGACACGTGACCGAGTCGACCAACAGCGCTGCTGTCGAGCCGTTCTTGAGCGACAGCGTCAAGGGCTCCGACGGCTGTCCCGGAACTGTGCGGAAGGATAGAAAGCCCGGACGGAGCTCGACGTCGGGCGCCGTCGGCCGGATGTTGACTAACACGGCAGAAATGGCATTGAGCGCGTGCGGAATACCGATGGGCAGACGATACCAAGCCTCTGCGATCGGGGCTGGATAGGGCCGGCCCCATCCGAAATTCAGGTGATACTCTCCGTCGGTATTGTAGCCGTCGCAGACGACCGCGTGTCCGGCCATGCCGTCGGGCGTGTGGATGCCCAGGATTGCCGGCAGCCGATTCGCGAGGTTCTCCCGGAGCATGCGTGCGGTGTCCTCTGACAGATCGTCTGCCAAATCGGCCGAGCAAAACCGGAATTCCTCGACGAGGCCGTTCGCCATATCGTAAGCCGAAGCCCCGGATCCTTCGCTGGAGTAGTCCATGCGAGCCGCCACACCACAGGCGAAACTCAGAGCCGCAACATCGGCATTGTCGAGGTCAACTTGAGCTTCGTACTTGAACCGAACCAGGGCAAGGGCCTCGTTGAGTTCGGCCAGCGACGGAAAGTCGTAGCGGACGCGGTCGGCGTCAATATCGATGCCGCTGACCGTCGTATACGAATCGTCCGCGTCGAAGACGGCGCCGCAGCGCCGGTGGTAGTGAAGGACCTGGGCCATTGCGGTGGCAACGCAGCCAACATAGGTCCGCGCGCCGTCCACCGGGTCCAGCGGACAAAGCGCATTGTAGGGCGCATCCTGTTCCCAGGTGGTTTCCAGCCAGCCTCCGGTGGACGTCGTGTCTTGCGGCGGCCATTGTTGGAACGTCTGGCCCTCCGCCATCCGCGACCGCTGGACGGAGTAGACAGTCCATTGGGCGTTGTTCTGCGCTGTCTGCGACCGATCGGACTCATCTGTCGCCGCGAGACGCGATCGCATGTCCGCCGCCAACAGACAATACAGAGGATGGCGAACGTCCACCTGATCCGGAAACGCACTGCGAAATGAATACGCGACGACCGGCGTCAGATCCGTATCGGCCGAGGTCACGACGAACCCCTGAGGCTCCAGGTCGACCACGTAAGCGAGGATGGTCCCATCGGCGTCGCGAATGGCACGAAGACTCACATCATTCACGTCTCGAAGCGTCCTGCTCGTTGGGGAGGTCGCCAGCCAGGGCGATGTCTTCGACGACTGCGTCTGCCGCATCCGGAGGAAGACATCCACCGTCCGATGCACCTGCTCGGGCGAGACTGCCTCGGCCCGGAGTGACGGGCAGCGGAACAGGCACGCGAGAACGCACAAGGTCGCGACAAAACGACGATCGATGCCAGGGTTCATTCCTTCATTCTCCGATCCGGCTGGCGACCGTTCCCGAGCCACGTTCCGGACTCAGGGCGGTGCGAAACGACCAGACCGGCCCTTCCACCTGGCCATAGGCGTGCCGGACAACCACTTGCCAGTAGTAGGTGGCGTCTTTCCTCAGCCCTTGTGGGCGATAGCGGGCGGCCACCAGGGTGGCCGCTACCAGGTCCATCTCCATCGGGTCGGTCCCCAGATACACATCGTACCCCGGCACCATCATGCTGAACGTCGTGGCCCGCGTCACATCTTCCCATTCGACCCCCTCGCCGGACGGACATCCGGTGTCCGGACACGCCAGAGACCGGTCGCATCCCAGCGCTACATCTTCGACAAACTCCTCCATGCCTCGACAGAGAATCCCCTCGACCTCCATCGAGTCGAGATTGATCACCGGCGATCCGGAATTGCCTTGATACGTGTCCAAGTTCGCCTGAAAGAACGTGGGCTCGGTGTTCTGCCGGACGGTCGCTCCGGCGTCGTATTTGCGGGGAATGCCCCACGGATGTCCGATAACCAGCAGCCGCTGGCCGTCGGCCACCCGCCCGGCCCGACGCAGCGGCAGCGGCGTTCGCCCCACGACCTGGCGGTCCAGCCGGATCAGACCCCAATCGGGATACCCCACGTGGTGACCAACAATCTCCTCAATTTGGTAGACCTGATCGGCACGCACCGTCATCGTAGGCGTCAGCGCATCTTCCATGACGAAGTCGAACACAACCACCACGTCCGAGGCACGGTCACAGGAAACGCAATGCCCTGCCGTAAGGACCAGGTCAGGCGCCACGAGGACTCCCGTGCACATGCCAACCGAAGGCTGGTCCCGGAAAGGCTCGTCCGGACAGAGCGCGTGGCCTGTATCGAGGGGATTCAACCACTGATACCACCACGCAAACGACTGAGCGTTCATCTGGAATGTGCCATCGCCCTGATCGACCAGGTTCGAGGCATAGATCAGCGCAGCCGTTGCGCTGCCCGCGGCCAGGATGAGCGGGTCGTCCATCTCGTATTCTTCCCGGCGACCATCCTCGCCGTAAATGGTCGCCAGTTGGCGCGTATTGACCTGATTGAACGTGATGGTGTTCCGATCCGTCGCGACGGCATCGGCGGCAGGAGGCCCATCGTTCCACGAGAGCACGATATCCACCTGATCGACATCCGCCCCATCGGCGGGACTGGGACGATCCGGCCTGGCCACAGGCGCCGGAACGTGCGGGATCACCACCAGCGAGTAGGCACCCGTTTCGTACTCGTAGCCGGCTACGCGAATCAGGTACTCCTTCCCGGCAGCCATCCACATCACGATCACCGAATTCGTGCTCTCGCAATCGTCGTCTCCGCAGGCCAGTTCCGCACCGGGCGGATCGAACACCGCCACGGTCGTGTCGAACTCATCGCTCTCGACGCGGACCGTCACCGGTCCCGTCTGCATGGCGGTATAGGAATGCCAGACGTCCAGCGCATCCCGGTAGCCGCAACTGCTCGCCAATTGTCCGGTCGCTCCCAGCGTCGTGCTCGCGTAGGGCGCGCCGCCCTCCACCACCACCGGATGCTCACGATCGTCATGCGTCCCCACATCCCAGGGGCCGTCATAGTAGACCTTGATCCACCAGGAATCGACGTACCCAACGTTCCCCATGCGCACGTCCGTCGACCGCAGGACCCAGGTCTGATTGGCCTGTTCGCCCGCGAACTCGGTGATGCCGGTCACGGTTCGAGAAAGACGCTCGCCCCCCTGGTCGTTCATAAGCCACAGGTTGCATCGGTGCATCCGGGTCTCATCGCACAGGTCCATACACAATTCCTCGACCGCCGGGTGCACGATCTCAAAATGCACATCCACGGTGGTGACTACGGCCTTCGAGGGTGCGCCGGAAAGAGAGATGCTACTGTAGATCCAGTCCCACTCCGAAATGGCTTGGTCCGCTTCATTGCTGTCCGCGACCGCCCCCTGCGAGTACAATGAGACTCCGGCAGGATATCCATCCGCCTGTATTTCCGCATCCATGACGCGCCTCTCGGAAAGAAGGAAGTCGCGCACCACGGTCACATCCTGCCCCTGTTCGATCAGGTCCCCGACAACGGTCGCCGCCAACTGGGCGGTGGCCCGTTTGCCTCCCTCAAGCAGACGCACTCGACTGCCCGGCGCCCGGGGCAGCCGCGTCAAATCGGCGGCTGTCAGAGACTCACTCAACGTCACCTCGATCTCCGCGAAATGGGCGTAGGGCGCCCGCATGGCGTGCGCTCGTCGGCCCGCAGATCCACGGACCACCTTGCTCGCGCGGGCGGAAGTCAGAATGGGTCGCGCCTCGTCCCCTTCGGCTCGGCCCCCTGGAGAAACCAGCGTCAAGACGACGGCGATCGTCAGGACATGCACCCACCCCCGGATCCGATTCGGGAATGCCACCCTCATGGCACGCTCCTTCCACCCACTCCCTTTTCCTTGTTCGCAGCGCCGCAATCCGTTCCCGTCCGACACGACGAAGACCCGGCCGACGGCATTATAGCCAGACAGATCGCAGACGGCAACCTCCCAGACCACCCATCCTCCTCACGCCCCGCAGCTTCCGCATCGACTGCACCGTTCGCCCTGCCGCGGTGGTCTTGCCATCTGAAAAACCCTGCGGCACATGAATCGTCGTATCTCCTTCAGAATTCCCACTTTGTGACACCCGTCCCATAAAAGGTAAAGCTTTCGGACTGCTCGGACCGATGAGAAAAAGGGGTGATAGGCCCTTTCTCAGTACTGGTAACATCGTTCTTGGACAGCCGTGCGGACGCGACCATTTTTCACGCCAGACGCACATGAAGGACGCCAAACGAAAGCCTGTCGTCACAAGAGTAAGAAAGGAATCACGATGAGCGCAAGGAAAGGACTCGACACAAGGCGATCCGTTATCATAGCGATCCTGTTCGGTGCTCTCCTGGTCATCATGTTCGGCGCCGCCGGCTGCGGCGATCAGATGGCCCGGATGCAGCAGAACCAAATCAGGCTTCAGGCCATGGTGGCCGCCAACGCCCGAGAGCTGGCCACACTCTCTTCCCAGATTCACGTCAGCCAGGGCCGGATCGAAGACGGATTTGCCAACCTCGAACAGAATATCCAGAACACTGACGCCAGAGTCGCCGCCGTCCAGAACGAGCAGGCTCAGCTCCGCCACACGGTGGCCGCGAACGACCAGAACATGAACGCGAAGCTTGCCCAACTCGCAGATAACCAGGCTTCTCTGCGGGACGGCATCGCGCAGGTCGCCGACATCGCACAGCGCACGAACGCCACGGTCGGCACCGTCGCGCGAGACCAGGCGACGCTCCATCAACTTGTACAAAGCCACAGGAAGGAACTCGTCGAGAGCATCACCGCCGTCGCGAACAACCAGCAACAGACGCACGCTGGCATTCATCAGCTCCAGCAGGCCGACCAGAACCTGGCCAACCTGATCGCCACGGTGACCGCCAAACAGGAGGCACTGCACAGACTCACCGAAGGCAACCACGAGCAACTGGCCGGAAGTCTCGCGGCATTGTCGACCCACCAAGGACAATTTCGAGGCGAGGTGGGCGATCTTCGCTCACTCACGCAGACTGTCGCCGCCGACGTGACCGCGCTGGGCAACGAGCAGGCGGCGCTGCACGAGACTATCAAAACCAACACTGCTACGCTCGTCGCCGGCCAAGGCACGATTCAGAACACTCTCCGGACGAACAACGAGATCGTCACCGCCGGCTTGACGAACCTGGCCAACCACCAGCAGGACATCAGCAGCAACGTGCAGAACCTGCGTGAGAATTCGGACAGGCTGTCGGCCGACATGGCAACGGTTGCATCCGAGCAGACCGCGCTGCGACAGGCGGTCTCGAACGGCGAGGAGAGCCTCGCGGCGATCGCCGAAGGCCAAGGCGCCATTCAGCGCAGCGTCGGCGCACTGGATGCCAGGACCGCAACATTGGCGAGCGACGTCTGTTCCGTCTCGCAGCAACTGAGCGCATTGGACCAGGACGTCAAGGCCGGCAACGAGAAACTCGCCGCTCACGCCACTGCGCTGGCGGATGGCCAACGGATGATCCAGACCGGCCTGAACACCATGACCGCAACAACGAACCAGAGCGCGCTGACCGTCCTGGCGATGGGCAACCGGCAGGGCGAGATGCAGCAGGCGATGCAGGCCGGCATCACCGGCCTGGCCGAGCAAACGCAACAGCTTGCGTCCGGACAGCAGACCTTGGGCGCGGCACTGCGAGACAGCGGTGAATCGCTTCATGGCCAACTGGTCGATCTGTCGCAAAAGCAGCAGCAGATGCAGGGCGGTCTGGACACACTGACCATGACGACGGGACAGGTGGCGCTCGACGTGCTGGCCATCCACGACACGCAGGCCGGCCAGGGTCAGGCGATCGCGGCCAACCAGCAACAGCTCGTCGCCAGACTCGAAGCCACCGCACAAGGCCAGCAGGAAGTTCGGGAAGGCCTCGACACGATCGCGGCCACCACCACCCAGACCGCTCTCGACGTCCTGACCGTCAGCGACATTCAGACCGGACAGACGCAGGCGATCCAGGCCAACCACCAGCAGCTCGTTGCCGGACTCGACGCCACCGCACAGGACCAGCAGCAGATCAGAGAGAGTCTCGATACGATCGGTGCAACGACCGCGCAGGTCGCACTGGACGTCCTGGCCGGACATGACAGCCAGGTGCAGCAGGCCCAGACCTTACAGGCCGGCCAGCAGGCGATTGCCTCGGAGCTATCGACAATGACCGAGGGCCAACAGCAGGTGGCAAGCCATCTTGAGACCGTCACGGCCACAACGACGCAGGTCGCCCGTGACGTTCTCACGGTCGGCGAGAATCAGGGCAAGCTCGAACGGGCCTTCGAGACCAACCGCCAGGAACTGGTCGCCAGACTCACCGAGATCGCCCAGGGCCAGCAGCAGTGGCTGACACGCTTCGACGCCGCCCAGGCGAACATCGAAGCGATGGCCACGGGCATCGCGTCCCTCGAAGAGCGGGTCATGAAGCTTCAGGGGACCTTGCAGAGCAGCCTCAACGATCTGAACACCCTGCTCGATGCGAAGTCGCAGCGACAGACGCAGTTTGAAGAGACGGTTCGCCAGGATGTACAGTCTCTGGGCGATTCGCTCGTCCAGTTGAGAGACGCTCAGACCGGCCTGCAAGAGCGAATCCAGGAGATGCAGAGCAGCAGCGAGAGCCAGACCGAGGATCTTCTCTCCGCGATCGAGCAGTTGCAGCGAAGGGCCGATGACAGCGGCGCCGCAGTGCCGTCGGAGATCAAGAGCTCCAAGGCCCAGCCCGAGCAGATCCCGCTGCCCTGATGGACGCGCGATATCACAGGTGCAGAACAATCGAGGGGATGGCCCAAAGCCATCCCCTTTTCTATTTGTGGTTCGGACGAGATCGAGTGCGGACTACAACAGCGTGATGCCGGCCGCACGGCACTTGGCAACCATCTCTGCCGGCCAGACGCTGGCGTGAACCTCGCCGACGTGAAGCTTGCGCAGGAAGAACATGCACAGCCTCGACTGGCCGATGCCGCCGCCGATGCTCAAAGGCAGTTCCCCCGCCAGCAGGCGCTTGTGCCACTCATACTGGCGACGTTCCAGAGCCCGGCGAATCTCGAGTTGTTGCAGCAGGCTGTTCTTGTCCACGCGGATCCCCATCGAGCTGATCTCAAAGGCCCGGTTCAGCAGCGGATACCACAGCAGGATGTCGCCGTTGAGCCCCCGGGTGCGGGCGCCCGTCGGCGTCACCCAGTCGTCGTAGTCCGGCGCGCGCCCATCGTGGAGTGTTCCGTCCGCCAGTTCGCCTCCGATGCCGATGACGAAGACCGCCCCTCGCTCCTGTACGATCCGGTCCTCCCGCTGGCGCGGCCCCAGATCGGGCCAGCGCTCCAATAGCTCTTCGCTGTGCACGAAGGTGATCTCCGCCGGCAGCATCGGTTCGATGTGGAGATATCGCTCGCAGACAACCGCCTCGGTCTGGCGCAGCACCGCGTAGATGGACCGGACAATGGCCTTCAGAAAGTCGAGGTTTCGATCGCTCTGGCGAATGACGCGTTCCCAGTCCCATTGATCGACGTAGACCGAGTGCAGGTTGTCCAGACACTCCTCATCGGGCCGGATGGCGTTCATGTCGGTGTACAGCCCTTCGCCCGGGCCGAACCCGTAATCGGCCAGCACCATCCGTTTCCACTTCGCCAGCGAGAACAGGCATTCGGCCTCGCTGTAGCCGTCGTCCTTGATCCGGAAGGTGGCCTTGGCCTCGACGCCGTTCAGGTCATCGTTGACGCCGGAGCCCTTCCGCACAAACAGCGGCGCCGAGACCCGCTGGAGATTCAGCGCCGCCGCCAGGTGGTCCTGGAAGAAATCCTTGACGAACTTGATGGCCTGCTCCGTCTGCCGCAGGTTCAAAATGGGTCGGTAATCGCCATTCAAGGTCAAATCAGGCATCGAAACCTCCAACGTCTTTACGGTCAACTCCCCCTCGCTAACGGTCTCAGACCATACCGAGCACATGTCGCGGGGTCAAAGCAAAACGAGCTTCCGCCTTGAAAACCTCAAATTCGGATGCAATAATCGCCCGCCGGCAGCGACTACAGAGCTGTATTGGTTCCAGACTAACCTCAGATGGGAGATACTCGTATGGCCAGAATCAGTCTTGTCGGCACGCTCGTATTCGTGGCGCTTTTCGTCGGATGCTGTGTCAACGTGGGCAACGACTATCGGGCCAAGGCCCAGCGAGCCGAGGACCTGACCGTTCCCGTGGCGGACGTGACCGGCCTGGACGTCCGCACCAACGTGGGAACCATCACGCTCCAGAGCGCCGACGTCAGCGAGGTGCAGGTCACCGCCGAGATCACGGTCAAGGCCAAGACGGAGGAAGAGGCGGAGGCCCTCGTCAACGAGGTGCAGATCGCGGCCGAGCCTTCCGGCCGGACCCTCGTCATCAAGGCGGAGAAGCCGTCGGACTTCGGCCGCAACCAGCTTGCGGTCGACTTCACCATCACGGCCCCCGCCCGCATGGCCCTTGACTGCACCACCAATGTGGGCGACATCCAGGTGACGGGCTTCAGCGATCGCGTGGCCGCCAAGACCGATGTCGGCGCCATTCGCTGCACCGACTTGGGAGGCGATGCCGATCTTCACACCAATGTGGGCGATATCCATGCGGCGTATGCGGCAGGCGCTCCGGCCGCACTCGATATCAGCGCCACCACCAATGTGGGCAATGTGGACCTCACGGGGCCGGCCGAGATGTCCGCCCGCCTGGCCGCCACTGTCAACGTAGGCTCCATCGACGCCGACCGGCCACTGACCATCACGGGAAAGATCCAGAAGTCCATCAAGGCCACACTCGGCAGCGCCGAAGGAGACGTCACGCTCCGCACAAACGTCGGCTCGATCCGCATCCGCTGAGCCGTCATCCCCTCACGAGGCGGACAGTGCCATCAGGAAGCCGGCGGCCGCAATGCACAGCGCCGGCGGCAGGACACGGAGGATGATGCGTGCCAAAGGCGTGTTGAAGTAGCTGGCCGACAGCGCCAGGCACAGGTGGATCGGGCTGATCGTCAGGCCGAATTGCAGGCCCGCAAACGCCAGCGTCTCCAGCCCCAGATTTGTCTGTCCCCCTTGCGTAATATAGGCCATCAGAAATGGATACGTGATCGCCACCGTGCCCATCGTCACGCCAGTGCTGGCCGCCACCAGGAACGGAAGCAGGAACACGATCAAGGCCACGGGCATGTGGAGCTGGGCAAAGAAGCCCACCACATTGGGGACCGCGCCGCCGGCCTCGAGGTTCAGCTTGAACCACAGCGCCCCGAACAGCAGCAGGACCATGTCAGGCTCTCTGGCCGCCTTGAAGATCCCGCCCCACCGCCGGACATTCACCCGATGCAATAGGAGCAGGCCGAGTATCGCCAGGAAGATCGCGATCGCCGGCGGCACATCCAGCGCGACGTATAGAATCGCCGTGAACGCAATCGGCCAGAACGCATTCACGAAGTCCTTCGTGTGCGAGCCGAGGCCGGCCCGGGTTTCCATGTGTTCGCGCTGCCGGGGCGGAATGCCGGCCAGCAGCAGAAACACGACTCCGCTAACGATTCCCGCGACGGTCAGGACGATGTGATGACCGAGCAGCCTTCCGGCCGAGACGCCCAGCATGCCCTGGATCAGCGGGATCGCCGGGAACAGGGGCCAGACCGGCTCCCACTGATGGCGAAAGAAGAAGTTGATCGCCGCCAGGCGACTGCGGTCGACGCCGATCTTGTCGCCCGCTTCGCGCACCATCGGCGCCGAAAGCATGATGCCTCCCGGCGTCGGCAGCATCCCCATCATCAGCGGAATTGCCGCCAGCGCCACCCGACGGCTGCGGAACAGCCCCTGCATAGCCGGGACCAGACGCGCCGACAGCCCGATCTGCCCCATCGCCTCGCCCACGACGTTGACCAGAAGCAGCAGGGACGTCAGCGACACGAACAGATAAGGAGTCGTCTGTGTCAGTGCCTTGTTCCTCCACTCGTCCACCAATTGTGCCCACATCGCCTGCGGCGTCACGCCGAGCAAGACCGCCAGCACGCCGGCAGCCACCACCAGCGACAGACCGATCTTGACCCGGAATCGCAGCAGCGCCACCAAGGCCAGCAACGAGACGAGAATGGCTCCCAATGCGTACATCGCAGTTCACCTGCACTTCAACAAAGGCTTGCGGCGCCGGATCGGGCGCCTCCGAAGAACCGGGGAATTCTAATCGGCCCCGTCGCTGGACGAAAGTGTGAATCCGAATGCACAAGAGCCGGGCTCGCCTGGAGAGCTTTTCCCACCTCAACTCCCGCCCGTCTCCCTGTGCCTTTGCAGAGACGTTCGCGTGTGCCGACCGTGTGACGCCGTTGTCCGCCCGCTCGAGGCGGCGGCCCCATGGTCGAACAACTCCTTCTGCGAGCGATAGAAGACGTTGGGGTTGAGCTGGTAGCGCTCGCAGATCTCCGGGATCGGTCTACCCTACAGCAGGTGCAGCCGGAGAATCTGAACTTCTGCTGCCTGCGCCGAAAACGTGCGCCGCGCAGTCATGAACATCCTCTTTCAGAAGGACACGAGACTATTCGCTGACACTCAACCCGGGAATGCCCATTCCCATCTGAGGCAGCGCAAGCGGGAATCGAAAGACGCAGTGCGCCGGAAATGAAAAAGGCCCTGCCGCAAAGCAGAGCCTTCCAGACTCTGGAGTCTTGTTGACAATCAGCCGGGGATCACGTTGGTCGCGCACGGGCCCTTCTTGCCCTGGCCGACCGTGAACTCCACCTTCTGGCCTTCGTCCAGGGTGGCGTATCCCTCGGTCCTGATTTCGGAGTGATGCACGAACAGATCGTCGCCACCATCATCCGGAGTGATGAATCCATATCCCTTATCCGCGTTGAACCATTTTACCGTGCCTGTACCCACTTGCTCTTCTCCTTAGGCCCAGCGGGCCTGTAATGCGATTTCCCTCTGCTTGTGAAAAAGGGGTAGACTTCGAGGGAAGAAAGCATACACCTTCACATGCCTGCCATGCTATCGCCGCGACGTCCTATGGCCAATAAAAATGACGTCAAAAACGAAAAAAAATACAAAGGAGCATTCTCCGCGTCCTCTCCGGAGTGCTGACATGGTTTCCGCTCGGATGCCGCAGGCCGGCCGTGATCCCCTTCGGGCGGATGCCCTGTTGTGACAGTCCCGTCCCGGTACGCCGCGCCGCCCGCCAAAGCAAGATTGACGCAACGGCTTTTTGATGATAACTTCAGCGCGGCCTTAGGAGATGTAACTATGGAGTTGTCCTGGATTAACAAGTTACGCATCGGCGCAGTCATTGCACTGGGCATCGTGGTCATCGGCGTTTTCGCCTGGCCTCTGGCGGCTCCGGACGATCCCATGTCCCCCGTCCGGTCGAGCGACATCGGTTTCGTTGGCACTCTGTTGCTTCTGGCCCTGAGTTTTGCCGTCGGCGCTATCAGCTTCTTCGTGGCCTGGCCTCACGGCCGCGAGATCGGTATTCTCGCAGTGCCCTTCGGCCTGGCGGCGTGGGCCATTCGCTCCGGGCCGATGCTGTCGCTGACCCAATCGCATGCCACCGCCCAGGCCAGACAAGGGATTGTCCAATCCCTGCTGTTCGAACCGGTCTACTGGCTGTTGATCGTCGCGGCCGGGTTTGCCGGTGTTGTCGTCGCCCAGTGCATCAGTGCCAATCAGACCTCCAAAGCTGGCATTGCCAAGCTTCAGAACTGCCTCAAATCCCACGCTGCAGTTATCGGCCTACTCGCCCTGGTCGTGGCAGTTCTCCTCTCCAACTTCTTCATCGGGGTCCTGGCGCAAGGCTTGCCCACCTCGGCCAAGGCACCAGCCGCTCAGCCTCCGCGAGGTCAGATTGTCTTTGCCGGAATCGCGGCCTTTGCTGTGGCCGGGTTCGTCGTCAAGAAGTTCTTCGATTTGTCCTATGCCTGGACCGCACTGGCCACCGCTCTCGTGGTCCCTTTTGCCACGATGGCCTACTACCGATCCGATACCATCCAGAAGTTCGCCGAAGCCCAGCCGGCGGCCTGCTTCCCGCACGCGATCTTCGCTTTCTTGCCCGTGCAGATTGTGGCCCTTGGGGCCATCGGCTCGGTGATCGGCTACTGGCTGGCGATTCAGTATGACTACTGGCGGCAGCACGAAAACGCCTGATAATCAACCGACAATTCCCTTTTTTTTGCCCCCCTCCTGAGCCTTAACTCCTTATCCATTAGGCTCTTACACGCAAGCAGACCCCTGGCCATTCCCCCACAGTCAAAGAAAAACAGAATTCTCTGGTTTCGCCTGCCCAATTGACCGACATATAGATGTCCTTACCCCCTGTTGGGAGGATACGGGACCGGCGTATGGCGGCGTCGCCATGGCTGTCTGACAACGTAGAGAGTCAACAAAACGAACACAGAAATACTGCTTTACGTAGGGAACACTGTAAAACCAGCCGACAAAAGGAGTTAACGATGTTGGTTCTGAGCAGACAAAGAGATGAATCCATCATGATCGGCGATGACGTCGAGATCACGATCGTCGATGTCCGCGGGGACAAGGTGCGGTTGGGCATCAACGCGCCCAAGCACATCCCGGTCCATCGCAGGGAGATCTACGACGCCATCCAGAAGGAGAAGGCGGAGAAAGCCGAAGGCGGGGAGGCCAAAGGCGCCGAGCAGAAATCCTCTCCGAAGGAGTCTTAGAAGCACTGCCCCTCTGAGTCTGTTTACCGCATCGCTGCTGCTACGCCTCACCTTAGTGTCTCACAACCCTCTCGTCCCATAAGAGGGTTTTCTGTCCCGCTGTTGCCCTGATGCCCGATGTCTCGGCGCATCCGCCTCCGAGTTTGCCCTTGTGGCTCGCCCGATAATCCGCGCGCTCGTCGGCGGGAGTCGACAACGTCACCCTATGGGGTTGCAGGAATCCTCACAACGGGTATGATCGGATCCTCGAATGGTTCATGATAACCCTCATGGCAAAGGATGGTCGCAATGTCACATCGAACGAGAAGTAACGCCGGTCTGTGTACATCTGTCATCATACTCGGACTTTCGGCCCTGTCGTACGCCGCAAGTCAGGACCAAGCCAGGCTCGAACGGGACTACAACGTCAAGCCCGTCCCATTCCATCACGTTCACATCGACGATGGTTTCTGGACGCCGCGCCTGGAGACCAGCCGCACGGTGACGATTCCCTACGCGTTTGGAAAGTGCGAGGAAACCGGACGCATTCGGAACTTCGAGAAGGCCGCCGGTCTGCGGGAGGGCAAACACGAGGGCATCTACTTCGACGATTCCGATGTCTACAAGGTCATGGAAGGAGCGGCCTATTCGCTCCAGGTCCGCCCCGACACCATGATGAGGCTCTACCTCGACAAGCTGATTACGGTCATGGCCAAAGCCCAGTGGGAAGACGGCTATCTGTACACTTTTTACTCGATCCCCGCCAGGCAGCCCGAAAAACGATGGACCAACATCCAATCCATGCACGAGCAATACTGCGTCGGGCACATGTACGAAGCGGCGGTCGCGCACTATCAGGTCACGGGTGATCCGTCCTTTCTGAAGATCGCCACCGATAACGCGGACCTGGTCTGTGACACGTTTGCACCGGACCAGCGCACCGACCCATCGGGACACGAAGAGATCGAGATCGCGCTGTGCAGACTCTATCGAGCCACCGGCAACGAGAAGTATCTCGACCAGGCCAAGTTCTTTCTCGACCAGCGCGGTCGCACCGGTCGGCGCGGCCCCGACGGCAACGGCGCGCTCTACGGCGAATACGCCCAGGATCACAAGCCGGTGACCGAGCAGACCAAGGCGGTGGGACACTCCGTTCGCGCCGCCTACCTGTACACCGGTATGGCCGACGTCGCCGCACTGACGGGCAATATGGACTACATTCGGGCCATCGACGCGATCTGGAACGATGCCGTCGGGACCAAGCTCTACGTCACCGGCGGCATCGGGGCCAGTGGAGGCAACGAGGGCTTCAGTGAGGCCTATGAGCTGCCCAACCGGACCGCCTATTGCGAAACATGCGCCTCGATCGCCAACGTCTGCTGGAACCACCGCATGTTCCTCATGCACGACGACGCCAAGTACATCGATGTTCTCGAACGCACGCTGTACAACGCCGCCTTGTCCGGCATCTCCATGCAGGGCGATCGCTTCTTCTATCCGAACGTGCTGGAGTCGAGCGACGGAGACGAGCGCAGTCCCTGGTTCGCCTGCGCCTGCTGCCCGTCGAACGTCGCCCGGTTTATCCCGTCGGTCCCCGGCTATGTCTATGCCCACAAGGATCGCGACATCTATGTGAACCTGTTCGTCGGCGGAAACACCACGATCCAGACCACCGGCAATGCGGTGACCCTCACGCAAGAGACGGAGTATCCGTGGGAAGGAAAGGTCACCATCCATGTCGAGCCGCAGGAGAGTGAGACATTCTCCGTCTGTGTCCGCATCCCAGGCTGGGCGCGCAACGAAGCGGTCCCGAGCGACTTGTACCGATTCGTGGAGTCCGTGAAGGACGAACCGACTCTGGAGGTGAACGGCAAGCGCCTCTCGCCGCCGGTCGTGCGCGGGTACGTCCGCATCGAACGGCGATGGGAAAAGGGCGATACGATCGAATTGCGTTTGCCGATGCCGGTCCGCCGGATCGTTGCGCACGAGGCCGTGAAGGCCGACCGGGGCAAGGTGGCCCTTCAGCGAGGCCCGTTGGTCTTCTGCCTCGAAGGGCATGACAACGACGCCGCGGTCCTCAGTCTGGTGATCTCGGACGACGCCCAACTCAAGACCAGACACCGCCATGATCTGCTGGGCGGCGTCACGGTGGTCACGGGCAAAGCCCGGACCGCGAAACGCACGCTCGAAGGAGACGTCGTCCTGACAAAAGAGAAGGGCTTTACGGCAATTCCCTACTACGCATGGGCCCATCGGGGGCGCAGCCCGATGACCGTCTGGCCGGCCCGCATGCCGGAAGCCGCCTATCCGGAGCCGGCCGATACGCTGGCCTACACCAGCAGGACAACCGCCTCGTTCGTTCATAAATCGCTCGACGCGATCAAAGACCAGATCGTGCCGGCCAACTCGGCCGACGCCTCGGCCGGACAACTCGACTTCTGGCCGCACAAGAACACCACCGAGTGGCTTCAGTTCGAGTGGGACCGCAAGGAGAGAGTCTCCGGCGTCAAGGTCTACTGGTTCGACGACAGCGACGGCGGCGGTTGCCGCGTGCCCCAATCGTGGCGTGTGGTCTATCGCGACGCCAATGGCGGCTTCCAGCCTGTCGCCACCGCAGCTTCTTACGGTGTTGAGAAAGACGCATTCAATGAGGTGACGTTCGAATCTGTCGAGACCGACGCGATCAAGATCGAGATCGTCCTCGACGAGAAGTGGTCGGCCGGCGTGCAGGAGGTGGTGATCGAGTAACCCGTTCTCGATCCGGCCTCAGAACCGGTTGAGGTGCACCTTCGAGGTCTTCAGTTCATCGGCCGGCAACGGTGTTCTCCGCTCGGCCGCATAGCCGACCGCGACGATGGACTCAACCTCAATGTGCTCGGGAATGCCCAGGAGGTTCTGGATATACCGCTCGGAGCTGACCTGGTCGTCGTACATTCGCTGCCGGACCTGAATCCAGCAACTGCCTAATCCCAACGACTGCGCCGCCATCTGCACAAGGATCGAGGCGATCGAACAATCTTCAACCCAGACGTCGCTCTGCGTACTGTCGCCGCAGATGACGATCCCCAGTGCAGCCCCCTTTAGAAAGCCGGCCCCGTGGGGCTTGCACGTCGCCAGCTTCGCCAGCAGCTCGTGGTCGTCGACGAAGATGAACTCCCACGGGTCGATGTTCCGCGAGGACGGCGCTCGGAGCGCCGCCTCCTTGAGCCGCTCGATCTTCGCGGGCTCGATCGGACGGTCGAGGTACTGACGGATGCTCCGCCGATTTCTGAGCAAGTCGATCATATCGGTCTCCAGCCGATGTCACCAAGCCCTTACGTGCGTTCCTCGATGGGCGTGTACTGTCGTTCGCGCATGCCGGTGTAGATCTGTCGCGGCCGGCCGATCCGCGCCTTCGGGTCGCGGACCATCTCCTTCCAGTGGGCGATCCATCCGGGCATGCGGCCGATGGCGAAGAGGACGGTGAACATGTTCGTCGGGAATCCCAGGGCTGTGTAGACCAGGCCGCTGTAGAAATCGACATTCGGATACAGCTTGCGGCTGATGAAGTAGTCGTCCTTGAGCACCGCCTCTTCGAGCCGCAACGCGATGTCCAACAAGGGCTGATGCGCCGCTTCCTCTTCGAGGATCTTCATGCAGATCCTTTTGATGATCCGCGCACGAGGATCGTAGTTCTTGTATACGCGGTGACCAAAGCCAGACAGCCGGAAGCTCGATTCCTTATCCTTGGCCATGTCGATGTACTTCTTGATCTTGCCGCCGTGACGCTGAATCTTGCTGAGCATGTCCATGACCGCCTGATTCGCGCCGCCGTGAAGCGGCCCCCACAGGGCGGAAATGCCGGCCGAGATGGATGCGTACAGGTTGGCGTGTGCGCTGCCCACCAGACGAACCGTCGAGGTTGAGCAGTTCTGCTCGTGGTCGGCGTGGAGAATCAACAGCACGCTGAGCGCCCGGACGTGGTCCTCTCGCAGCTCGTAGTTGTTCACCGGCGACCAGAACATCATCCGCAGGAAGTTCTCGCAGTACTTCAGCTCCTTCTTCGGATAGACGACCGGCTCGCCGATGCTCTTCTTGTAGGCGTAGCAGGCGGTGGTGCGGATCTTGCTGATCAGACGCGTGGCCGTCATGTCGATGTTGTCGCGCATCGACAGCAGATCGACGTTCGGGTAGAAGCTGCTCATCGCGTTGACCATCGTGCCGAGGATGTTCATCGGATGCGCGTCGCCCGGGAAGAAGCTGTAGAGGTGGCGCATGTCCTCGTGCAGCAGCGAGTGCTCGTTGAGCAGTCGCGAGAAATTCTCCCGCTGCTCCAGCGTCGGCAGCCGGTTGTGCAGCAGCAGGTAGCACACCTCCGTGAACGTGGACCGCTCGCAAAGATCTTCGATGCTGTAGCCACGGTAGCGAAGGATGCCTTCTTCCCCGTTGATGTACGTGATATTGCTGATGCAACTGCCGGTGTTGGCGTAGCCCTGGTCCATCGTGATGTACCCGGTCTCGGCCCGCAGTTTGGTGATATCGATCGCGCGCTCGCCCTCGGTGCCTTCGATGATGTCCAGTTCGAGCTCGCGCCCGTCGATGATCAGCTTGGCTTTCGGTTTCTTGGCCATTCACACCTCGTTTCAAGGAAGCTGCTGTACGCCGCCCGCCGGCGTGACCATGAAGGAATCTCCCTTTGGGCATGGCACCACGGCATACATCCGTCCCGTCCCCCAGGCGGCCGGGTCCGGGTCCGACGCGGAGAATTCTACGCGATTCGATGGTTGTCTGCAACAAGCCCCTGCGGCAACCCATCGTGGGCGATTCCGGACGGTTTCTCGGCACGTGCCGCTGTCTGCAGAAGATTCTCGTTTTTCCTGTTGACAAGTCTTACGTTTGTAGGATAATCATATCTGACATTTGTAAGAGGAGATGACTATGACCAAGGAGCACTTGCGTGCGATGAGTCCGGCGGAAACCGAGATCCTGCGGCTGGTCTGGCAGCTTGAGGAGGCCACCGTCCAGGGCGTTTGCGAGGCCCTGCCGCCGGAGCGGAAGATCGCCTACAAAACCGTACAAACCCTGCTACGCCGCCTGGAAGAAAAGGGCTACCTCCAGCACAAGAGCGAAGGCAAAGCCCACGTCTTCGTCCCGGCGGTCCGGCGGGAGCAGGTCGTCCGGCGAACCGTGCTCGACTTCGTCGACCGGCTTTTCGGAGGCGACCCCAGGCCGCTGATGCAATTCCTGGCCAAAGACGGCCATCTCGAAGCCGAAGACCTCGACGAATTGAAGAAGCTCATCGACAACCCATAGATTCGTTCACTGCGGAGGTGCAACGATGAATCTCTATTTGACCGAACTGGTGCGGTATCTGGCCGCGCAGAGCTGGCAGATCGCCGCACTGACCCTTGCGGTAGCCGCCGCAACATGGGCCTTGCGACACAAGACCGCGCACATTCGCTACCTGCTCTGGCTGATCGTCCTGGCCAAGTGCCTCGTCCCGCCGTTCTTCGCGGTGCCGCTGAGGGTTTTGCCCGAGAAGGCAGCCACACCCACCGTCGTAGAGACCGCGCCGGTCGAGCATACGCTTGGCATGCAGAAAGCCGGCATCGCGACGGAGTCGATTCCGCCATCACGACCACATGCCGTCGTGGAACCGGGCCGGGTCGAGCAAGCGAATCCGCCACGCGTGGGGAACCGCCCGAGCAGGCCATCGGACCTGCGGCTGTATGCCGGGATCGCCTGGATCGCCGGCGCAGGTCTGTATCTGGCGATGAACCTGCTCAGAGCCATACGGGGTCGTCACTGGCTCCACACAAGGCGCCGGCCCCTGCCTGACGAGGTGCGGCAGGAGACAGAGACGCTGCTCTCGACTGCCGGCGGAAGGCCCCTGCCTCCCATCTGGGTCATCGACGGGATCGGCCAACCCTTCGTCTGGGGCCTGATGCGTGGCAGCATCTACGTGCCTACCAACTTCCTGAAGATCGGCGACCGCGAACATCGCAAGCACGTGCTGGCCCACGAGCTGAGCCACGTTCTTCGCTTCGACGCGGCGGTCAATGCGCTACAGACCCTCGCCCAGGGCCTGTTCTGGTTCCATCCATTCGTATGGTGGGCCAACCGCGAGATCCGGCGAGAGCGGGAGAAATGCTGCGACGAGATGGCGGTGGCCCAGTTGGGAACGGAAGCGAGAGAGTATTGCCACGCGGTGGTGGAGACCCTGATGAGTGCGGAGACGTCGACCCGGCCCGTTCCCTCGTTGGCGGTGGTCGGACCGGCGAGAAATCTCGAGGAAAGGATCAAAACCATGCTCAGACCGGGAAGACAATTCTGTCGAAGGCCCAGCGGCCTCACGGTGCTCATCATCCTGTTGGTGGCCATTCTGACCGTCCCGACAACCCTGGTGCTGGTAGCCAGAGGAAACCCACAGCCTGCAACTGGAGACATGAGGGAGCCCCATGCGTTCCCAAGACCGTTGGCAGAATTCCCGCTCGCACTAAACGGCTGGACGGGAATAGATATAGAGATTCCCTCGGCCGTACAACAGTATGTGCAGAGCAACGTTGCGGACGAGTTCATCAACCGGCGTTACACCAACGCGAACACGCAACAGTGGGCCGACCTGTATGTGACGTGCAGTTTGTCGTTTCCGTCCGGTGTCCGGCGTGCCGATCCGCGAGTCTGTTTCGCCGCCAACGGCTGGGTATGGGATCGGACCGCCCCGGCCAGCATCGTCACCTCCTCCAATCGCATGTTGAGTTGTGTCATGCACGGGTTTCACAATCCCCCCATAGGCGCCAATGTGGTCGTACTGTGCTTCTACATAGTGGACGGCAGGATCATGAGCGAGCAGGACCTGCCGCCGCGACTGGTCCGGGAGACGGTGCAAAGCCCGCCCCGGTATGTAGCAATGGTACAGATCGCTTCGGGTCGGGAGGATTCCGTTCGCTCGGCCGCCGGCGCGATGGCCGATGCTCTCGTGGACGCTTTCGCCATAAGCGGACCTTCTATATCCGTCATCGATCGAGTGGAAGAGCCGGCCGAGCCCGAGAGCGAGAACCGCGTCGGAGCGGCGAGCCGATCTCGCTCTGCCGCGCGGACTTTCAGTTCCGATCTGACATTCGACGTCTATGTTCAAGAGACTCTCCCTCATCTTCCGGATCTGGATCCCGCCATCATCGCGGCCGGACCGAAGAAACACGTTGGCCATACGCCCGGCGATGCTCCGGTGGGGATTCCCGCCGGTCGGATCTGGTGGGTGCTGCCCTCGGCCCCGGTGCACGACTGGAACCGGCTCATCCGTGAATTGGACGCGAACAGCGTTCCCGGCCTCATACTGGCGATGGCCACAGACTCGGACATGGAGCATCTCGCGGGGTTGCCGGGTCTGAGGTACCTGGATCTGGTCTCTTCCCAAATCACCGATGCGGGTCTGGCCCCTCTGCGGAATCTGACTCAGTTGGAGCGTTTGAGCCTGCCTTTCGCCAAGGTCTCGGACGCCGGCGTCGCCCACCTCGCTGGGATGGCGTCGCTGCAAGTTCTGGACCTGAGCTACACCCAGATTACCGATGCAGGTCTCGCCCACCTCAAGGAGATGGTCGGACTGTGGTGTCTGTCGGTGCAGGGCAACCCCATAACGGATACCGGCCTGGAGAATCTCCACGGTCTGATGAAGTTGCAGTTCCTCGACCTGCTCAAGACCCAGATTACCGACGCTGGCCTGGCCCATCTGGCCAACCTCCCCGAATTGCAGGCGCTACTCTTGGGGAGTCCCAGAATCACAGGATCGGGCTTGGCCTATCTCAAAAATCTGCCTCGCCTGAGGGGACTGGTCCTCGCAAATACCCAGGTCACGGACGACAGCCTGGCCCATCTGGCGGGCATGACGAGATTGCAGGGATTGGCCTTGGCCGGCCCCCAGATCACTGATGCGGGCATCGCTCACCTCCAGGACCTCGCCAGACTGCAATTCCTGGAACTGGAGAATACGCAGATCACGGACACGGGCCTGGCCTATCTCAGAGGTCTTACCCAGTTGCAGTGGCTGGACCTGACCAGTGACAAGGTCACCGATGCGGGTCTGGAGCAACTCATGAGTCTGACCGGGTTGAAACATCTGACGACACAGGGCAAGCAGATCACAACCGCCGGTCAACGGCGGCTCAGACAGGGTCTTCCGAATCTCACGACGGATTGGGAACTCCCTTGATCGGCACAAGTGCCGAGAAGGCGGAACCCGGCGACACGGACACGCCGACGAAAACGACGCTCAAGCGAATCCACATGGTCGCGACGGTCTGGTTGGTCACGTGCGTCGGCTATCTGATTCTGGTTGGACTGCGCCGAGCGGGGTGCAACTGGTGGCTGGCCTTCTCGCTGTCCGGGTACTCCACCAGCATGCTCCTGTTTCTCATCTCCGTCTATCTGTTTGCCTTCGTTCATGGCATCCGCGGGACGCGACGTACGGAAACCGAGCACCCCCTGACCGGCACCGGCCACTACATGTTCCTTTATGTGTCGATTCCGTTGCTCGCCGGGCTGTGCGCCGCTGCCGCAACCGACGATGCTCCCGGGACAAGCAGGCATCTGATCTACATCGCAACGGTGACGCTGAAAGCGACATTCATCGCATGGATCGTCATCGATCCGCTGGCGGGACTCATGGAGATGAATCTGCCTGTTGTGAACCGCTGCCATCGGGCCGGGCGGTTGGCCCCGAGAAGGGAATGCGATCACGTGACTGGCAGAACGACGCCACGGGACTGTGGCAAGGCCAGCGACTGATAACAGTCGCCGGATCACCGGAGATTGCAGGAAGTGAAACGGGCGAGGTCGTGGAGGGCCTCGCCCGTGGTTCCTTGATATCGCCGGCGCGAGAAGCGCCGATCTTACATGCGTTTGTAGCGGGGGCCACCGCCGCCTTCGGGGGCGGTCCAGCGGATGTTGTCGAACGGGCACTTGCGCTGGCAGGTCTTGCAGTGCAGGCAGTTCGAGGGGTTGGCCGGCTTGACCTCGTCGTGGATGGTCTCGTAGACGCCGGCCGGGCAGAACGTGATGCACGGACTGCCATAGACTGGCGTACACTTCGTCTCGCAGATCGTCCTGTCGAGGATCGTCAGGTGCGAGGGCTCCTCCTCGCGATGTGCGGTGGCCGCGACCGCCGTGAACGTGTCCTTGTCGAAGTTCTGGTTCGGCTTGAGACGATAGGGCGCGGTCGTCATCATCTCGTAGTCGGGCTCGACCTTGAACTTCGGCAGCCAGCCGCCCAGCACCGACAGGGGCATGCCCTGCAACGGGCCGAACTTGGCAATCGTATGCCGCGAGTTCTTGGCGATCGTCATCTCCTTGGCGATGTTCGAATTCTCGACGTTGTCGGTGTACCGCCGGGCGGCCCCTTCGGGCTTGTCCATACAGGTGACGATGGCTCTGGCGGCCTGGATGCCCGAATCGATGGCGTTGTGCAGGCCCTTGATCTTGAGCATGTTCACGAAACCGGCGCTGTCGCCGAGGATCATGACGTTGCCCTTGCCGATGCTGCCGGTGTGCGGATCGCGCGGGACCGCGTACCAGCCGCCTTCGGGGATCATCTTGGCGCCGGCCTCGACGACCGTGCCGCCCTCGATGAACGGCTTGATGTAGCGGTGCTCCTTGAGGCGGACCAGCGCATCCTGCGCGTTGAAATTGCGATACTTCCAGTCCAATCCGACGATCATGCCGACCGCCAGATTGTCCTCGGCGCCGGCGTAGACGATCCCGCCGCCGAACATGCCGGGCCCGATGACCGGGGTCCAGATCGGATAGCCCATCGCGTGCACGACGCGGCCGCGAGAGAAGTTCGCATATTGCTCGGGTGTGACCTTGATTAGTTCCTTGACGCCGAGCGAGTAGAGCTGGTGCGATTCGCGTTTCAAGCCTGCCGCTTCGACAAACCGCTCGGTCACCAGGCCGTCGCAGCCCTCGGCCAGCACGACGAACGTCGCCTCGATGGTCTCGCCCTCGACATAGTTGGGCTGCTTGTGCCCTTCCTTGTTGACGCCCTGGTCGATCAGCTTGACCCCGGCCGCAATCCCCGCGCCGTCCAGCACGACGTGGTCGGCGGCAAATCCCGTCAGGACTTCCACCCCCTTCTCACGAGCGATCCCGCCGAGCCATTTGGTGAGTTTGCTGATCGAGAGGGAGTAGTCACCGTGGTGGATCATCTGCCCCCACCCGATGCCCATGGATCGGGCCATCTTGAGGGCCCAGAAGATATTGAACGACATGTTCTTGCCGAGCAGGAACATGATGTCGTCTTTGTCGATCACGTTGGCCAGAACATCTTTGGCCTCGGGGGTCTCGCGCCAGTCGGGCTTGGCCGCATCGAGCAGCGAGTGCAGCGGCTCCTTCTCCAGCACGGCGCCCGAGAGATTGTGGTTTCCCAAATCGAGGGCCTTGTCGATGACGCACACGTCGATGTCGGGCCGCAGGACACGCAGTTGGATCGCCGTCGACAGGCCGGCCGGGCCCGCGCCCACGACCAGAACCGAGACCTTGTTGTATTCGTTGTTGTTCGGCACTTTCCATTCCTCAATCAATCAGGGAACAAGTCCGATGGGACCAATAGGACCGGTGGCATTTCACGCGTTGTCGAGAGCCTGTGCCAGCTCCGGGATCACATCCTCGGCGGTTCCAACGATATAGTAGTCGCACTGTTTGAAGATCGGTGCGTTGGGGTCGCTGTTGATCGCCACGATCGTCTCGGTGTTCGCGACGCCGATCATGTGCTGGATGGCGCCCGAGATGCCGATCGCGACGTAGAGCTTCGGGCCGACGGCGGTCCCGGTCTGGCCGACCTGGTGAACGCGTTCCACGAAACCCTGCTCGACCGCCGCGCGGGACGCGCCGTACTCGACAGCGGTGTCCAGCTTCCTGCTCATCTCCGCGCAAAGCATGTGAAGCAGCCGGTCGAAGCCGTCGCGGCTCTGCATGCCTTTGCCGCCGGAGACGATGGCTTCGGCGCCAAAGTTGACCTGCCCGCTGCCCAGCTCGGTCTGGATGATGTCGAGACTGACGTCCTCATCGGTCAACTCGACTTTGTGCTTGATGACTTTGCCTTTGCGCTTGGGGTCGGCGGGGATCCGCTTCATCACGCCGGGCCGGGCCGTCGCCATCTGGCTCTTGGAGTTCTTCGTGCGAATCGTCGCCATGACGTTCCCGCCCAGGGCCGGACGGGTTTGAAGCAGCAGGCCGATATCGCCTTTGCGAGAGCTGTCACGAATGTCGAGGCCCGTGCAGTCGGCGGTCAGGCCGCAGCCCGTCTTGTACGAGACCATCGGAGCCAGCATGCGTCCCTGCGGCGTCGCTGCGTACAGCACGATCTGCGGCACGTACTTGTCGATCGCATCGGAAACCGCTTTGCGGTAGGCCGTCGGATCGAACTCCTTGAGCAGCTTGTGCTCGATCGCGTAGATGTGGTCGGCGCCGGCGGCAATCAGCTCTTCGGCCATGTGCGCGACGTTGTCGCCGGCGATGCACACACCGACTTTTGTTTCGAGCGAATCGG